>NZ_JBIUXU010000002.1:0-585750 GCF_044744165.1 Streptomyces sp. NPDC087420 | reverse complement strand
AAGCCGTTCATCTGGACCAAGACCGCCGACCAGATCCTCGAATCCCTCGCCTCGTACTGCCGACGAATTACCGACTCAGGACACTAGGGCCTGTCCGCGAGGGGGTGGGCGGGTCAGGGGGGTGTGGTGCCTCGTCGGGTTGTTGTGTTGAGGAGTTCTGGGAGGTCTTTCAGGCGGTCCAGGCCCTTGACCGCCTGGGCCGTGCGGGGGTTGGTGGCCAGTTGGGGGCGGTGGCGGTGGAGGAAGGACCAGTAGCCCGTTGTGTAGGGGCAGGCCTGGGGGCCGGTGTGCTGGGTGGGGGTGTAGGGGCAGGGGGCGCAGAGGTCGCTCATCTTGTTGATGTAGGCGCCGCCTGAGGTGTACGGCTTGGTCGTCATGAGGCCGCCGTCCGCGTACTGGGACATGCCGATGACGTTGGGGAGCATCACCCAGTCGTAGCCGTCGACGAAGCAGCGGTGGAACCAGTCGGTGACCGCCGCCGGGTCCCAGCCGTCCTGGAGGGCGCGGCTGCCGAGGACCATCAGGCGGGGGATGTGGTGGGTCCAGCCGGTGTCCCGTACCTGAGTGAGCACCGTGGAAAGGCAGTTGGCCGAAACCGCGTCCGCGTCGAGGTCGAGGAACCAGTCCGGCAGGGGGGTGGTGTGGTGCAGTGTGTTGCGGTGGCGGTAGTCCTCGCCGAAGTGCCAGTACAGATGCCAGACGTACTCGCGCCACCCCGCGATCTGCCGGACAAAACCCTCGACGCTGTTGAGGGGCGCGTCGCCGGTACGGTACGCCCGCTCCGCGCGTTCCACGCATTCGGCCGGGTCGAGCAGGCCGAGGTTCAGGGGTACGGACAGCAGGCTGTGGCTCATCACCGGGTCGGCCGCGAGCATGGCGTCCTCGTAACGGCCGAAGTCGGGGAGCCGGTGGGTGATGAATCGCCGCAGCGCGGACAGCGCCTCGCGGCGGGTGACGGGGAAGCGGCGGGGTCCGTCCCGGCCGACGAACGAGACGTCGCCGTCGCGCTCCCAGCGGTCGAGGTCGTGGCGGACCTCGTCGTCGATGGCGTCCTCGCTCGGCTGCCACGGGCCCCGGAGGTGGAGAGTCCGCTGTCCGCGCGGCGGGGGTTCGCGGTTGTCGTGGTCGAGGTTCCACCGGCCGCCGACAGGTTCGTCGCCGTCCATGAGCAGGTCGTGCCGTTCCCGTACCCAGCGGTAGAAGCCCTCCAGCCGCAGGCCCTTTCCCCTGCCCCGGCCGGCCCACTCCGCGAAGTGGTCGTGACTCACCAGGAAGCCCCTCGCCGGCAGGATCTCCACGTCCTCCCGCGCGGCGGCGAAGTCCAGCGCCCGGCGGGAGGTGGGGTGGCAGACCGTCAGCCGAGGGGGGTGGTGGTGGTCCGGGGGGTCCGGGTGCCGGTTGTGCGTGCCCGGGCGGTGGGATGCCGGGTGTCCGAGGGCCTGTTCGAGGCCCTCCGCGTATGTCTCGGAGCGGATGTACGTGACCCGGTCGCCGAGTTCGGCCGCGCGGTGCCGCATCGCCGAGAGGATCAGGTGGGCCTTGGCGCGGTGGAAACGGCGCCGGCGAAGCACCGACCGCGCCTCGATCATGATCACCGGGGCGCCGGCGTCGGGGCCGCCGTGGCGCGGGTCGAGGAAGTGCGGGCCGAGCTGGTCGCCGAACAGCCAGTGGGGGCGTGGCGCCATGACGTACCGCCTGTCTTCTTACGGCTGTTGTCGCGAGCGGTGCGGTGCGGTGGGCGTGGGGCGCGGGCGCGGGCATGCGCGTGCCCGTGTGTCGGCCGTCGGGTCTCCCGCTCGGCGGCCTCCCATGCTGTCAGGCCGCGCGTGGCGCCCGCCCGCCGACACTCCGTGCACCGGTGGTGTACAACCCTCCCCCCGCCTCACAGGTCTCCACGCTGTACAACCTCCCCGCACAGCGCGAAAGGCCCCCCGTGCACCAGAAGAGATCCGTCGCAGCCCTGACCGTGGGCGCCCTGACCGGCGGCGCCCTGTTCGCCGTCGCCGTCGGCGGACTGCTCGCCGCCGCCCCGCGGGCGGCCGCCGCCGATGTCACCTGCGCGGCCAACGTCTACAAGCGGACGTTCTACAAGAACACCTCGTTCTCCGGCTCCCCGGCGCGCACCGACTGCGACACCGCCGTCGGCCAGAGCTGGTCCGGCAGTCCGGTCTCCGGTGTGCCGTCGAACAACTTCGGTGTCCGCTGGTCGGTGACGCGTGACTTCGGCTCCGGCGGCCCCTTCACCTTCACCGCCTCCGCCACCGACGGCGTCCGTGTGTACCTGGACGGCGTCCGGAAGATCGACCTGTGGAAGAACACCGGTGACACCGCCCGCTCCAAGGGCCTCAACCTCACCGTCCCCTCCGGCAAACACACCCTGCGCGTCGACTACGTGAACTGGAGCGGCGCCGCGAAGGTCACGTACACCTACACGCCCCGGACTTCGGCCACGTACGACAGGACGAAGCCCCTCGCCCCCACCGGTGTGAAGACCGCCTACAGCACGAAGACGCGCAAGACGACCGTCTCCTGGGCCGCCAACAAGGAGATGGACCTGGGGAGTTACTCCCTCTACCGGCGGGCCGTCGGCTCCAGCACGTGGACGAAGGTCGCCACGACGACGACCGGCGTCCGCAGTCACACCGACCCGCTCGTGAACCCCGACGACCGTACGCCGTACTACTACGAGGTCCGCGCCAAGGACAAGGCGGGCAACGCCTCTTCAGGCAGTACGGACACGATCGTGCGGCCGCTGCCCGTCGTCACCTCCCTGACCGGTGTGTACGACAAGGCGACCCGCAAGGTCGCCCTGAAGTGGCCGCTCAACACCGAGCCGCACTTCGACCACTACACGGTCCTCAGCAACGACCTGGTGGACGGCCGCTACGTCTGGGTCCCGCTCGGCACCACCAAGGGCGCCACCTGGACGACGGGCGCCATCACGGCGGACGGCGAGACCCGCCACTACCGCGTCCTCGTCACCAACGACGGCGGTACCACCACCTACAACCCCAACCGGCTCGACGCCGTCGCCACGAACGAACTCTGGCTGGAGGTCCCCGACGGCATCGCCCCCGCCTACGCCCCCGACCTGACCCTGCGCACCTGCGCACTCGGCGTCCAGGCGACCGTCTCCGACTACACGCCCGCCCCGATCCGCGACTTCACCGGCCTGGAGGTCGAGCGGCGCGCGGCGGGGACGGAGGCGTGGTCGGTGGTCCTGCACCAGGGGTACGACCCACGCTCCGCCAACGCCACAGCGACCGTGTGCGACCCACTGCCCGCCGACGGGAGTACGTACGAGTACCGGGCCCGTACGTACGACACGGCCGGGAACTACTCGCCGGCCAGCACGATCATGACCGTGACGGTGAACTGACCTCGTCTGCCGGGCGGGGTCGGTCCGCCGGGGCCCCGCCCGGTGGGCCGGCAGGAATCGGTCCACCATTTCGAACCGTGGGTTCACCCGGGATCGGCCCGGCGTCGGCCCGGCGTTCACCGGCGAGCGCGAGGTTCAAGCCATGACTTCAAGACCCTTCTCCCGCAAACGCACCCGGATCGCCCTCGCCATCGGTGCCACCGTCGCCGTCGTGGGCGCGGGCACCGTCGCGGCCCAGGCCTCCGGCTGGCTGTCGGCCCCCTCGCACGACTTCGGCGCGGTCGCCGACTCCTTCTCCGGTCACGGCAAGGTGACCGGAAACGTCCTGCGGAACGACGCCGGCGCGACCTCGGTCGTACGGCACACCGATCCGTCCGACGGCACGGTGGCGGTGGACGCGGACGGTTCGTTCACGTACACACCGAAGTCCGGCTTCACGGGGACGGACACCTTCACATACACGACGACCGACGCCGTGCAGCTGTTCAAGGACGCGGGCGCGAACGGCGCCCCCCTGCCACCGCTCAAGGAGGTCGCCGGGCCGAACGGCACCACCACCAAGATCTCCGGTGCGGGCTTCGGCTCGTCGCTCACCCCGGTGCCGGGCAGGTCGGGCCGCTTCTACGGCCTCACCGACCGGGGCCCGAACGCCGACGGCCCGGACGGCAACAAGTCCGAGATGCTCACCGACTTCACCCCGCAGATCGGGGAGTTCAAGCTGGTCGACGGCAAGGCTCAGCTGGTCAGGCAGGTCACGCTGAAGGGGCCGAAGAGCCTCGGCGGGGTGAAGTACAGCGGGCGCCCGCCGCACGACACCAGCGAGGTGATCAGCGACGTCGACGCGACCAACGCCAACGGCGGTACGCCCACACCCGTCGCCAGGGACGCGTACGGCTACGATTCCGAAGGCCTGGTGGCGCTGCCGGACGGCACGTTCTGGGTCTCGGACGAGTACGGGCCGTACCTCACGCACTTCGACGCGAAGGGGTACGAGCTGGGCCGGCTGACCCCGTACAGGAACAGCCCGGACAACGCGTCCCACAAGATCGTCGGGTACCTGCCGGCCGAGCTGGCCAACCGGGTCAAGAACAAGGGCATGGAGGGCCTGACGGTCACGCCCGACGGGTCGGCCCTGGTGGGGATCATGCAGTCCGCGCTCCAGCAGCCGGACCTGGGCAGCACGAAGGCGGCCGGCGTCTCGCCCGCCCGCATCGTCTCGGTCAACCTGCGTACGTACCAGTCCAAGCAGTATCTGTACCTGCTGGACAACCCGGGGACCACGGGGAGCGCGAACAGCGAGATCACCGCGCTGTCCGGCACGAAGTTCCTCATCGACGAACGTGACGGCAACTTCCAGCCGTTCGCCCAGAAGACGCTGTACGAGGTCGACCTCAACGGCGCCACCGACGTCAGCGGCCTGACGATCGGCGGCAAGTCGCCCGAGGCGTTCGTGGGGGCGGGCACCACCAACGCGGCGCTCGCCGCGCTCACCGGCGCCGGCGTCCACGTCGCGCAGAAGCAGCCGTACCTCAACGTCGGAACGCTGGTGAGCCAACTCGACCCCACCGGCGGGTTCTTCGCGCACGACAAGGTGGAGGGCGTCGCGACCGCGAACGGCGGCAAGACGCTGTACCTCTCGAACGACGACGACTTCGGCATCGACACCATCGTGGTCGACCCGGACGGGAAGTGGACCGTCCACCAGAAGGTGCTGCCGCCGACGGGCCGGACGGACAACGCCGAAATCCTGAAGGTCGACACCACAAAGCTGCCGGCGGTCCTCAAGACCGTGAAGGTGACGGTCCGCGTACGGTGACGGCCCACGGACGCTGACGGTCCACGGACGCTGACGCGCTCGGCCCCGCCGGGGCCGCCCACACGGAGGGGCGGGCCCGGCGGGCCGCACCATCCCCTCTCCGCAAGGGAGCCAGGACGAGCATCCCCGCGCATACTCCAGCATGCTTCCCTTATGTCCTCCACGACTCGCATCACCGTCACCCTGCCCAGCGACCAGGTGGCGGAGCTTCGCAAGCTCACCGACAACGTTTCCGGCTACGTGGCCGAAGCGGTGGCCCGCCAGATCCGGCACCAGCTCCTGGGCGACGACCTGCGACGGCATGAGGAAGAGCACGGGACGTTCAGCGACGAGGAGCTGGCGGAGGCCCGCTCGAAGATCTCCGGTGCCGCCCGCCCCGCCAAGGACGCGGACGCCGCATGAGTGAGCGCGTCGAGACCGTCGTTCTGGATTCGGAAGGGCTCTCGTCCTGGATCGGGCAGGACCGCGCGTTCCTCGCGATGCTGAAGGTGTTCCACGAGATGGGCGCCGACCTGGCCATCGGAGCGAACACCATCGTGGAGGTCTGCCACTCCCGCACCCACATCCCACGCCTGAACTGGGCCCTGTCGCGCATCAAGGTGGAACCGGTCACGGAGCAGGCGGCGAAGGCAGCCGCGGGCCTCCTCGAAGAAGCAGGACTGCACGGCCACAAGTACGCCGTCGACGCCACGGTGGCGGAAGTGGCACTGCGTCAGCCGAAGCCGGTCGCACTGCTGACGTCCGACAGTGACGACATGACCAAACTCTGCGGCAGCCAGGTCCGCGTCATCCCCCTCTGACGCCGAACGCCCGGCCGGGAGGGCCCGGCCGGGCGTTCGGTTGAGCTGCTGTCGGGGTGGCTTCCGGGCCGCCGCCGTCAGGTCAGATCGTCGGCGTCTCGTCGACGACCTCCTTGTGCGGTTCGACCACGAACTTCCAGCCGTCGCTGGGCTCCAGGAACCGCACGCGGGTCGGGTAGATGTCCAGGGCGCGGCGGTCGCGGTTCTGGCCGCCCGTGTTCTTGCGCCCCCGGGCCGGCTCCTCGAACAGGTCGACCTTGACGTCCGGCACCGCGACAACTTCCTCGCTCCAGCGCTGAACGACCCCCACGCCGAACGCGTCCCGCGCGGCGGAGTAGAGCGAGTCCAGGGATTCCTTGGTGCCGTTGGGCACGAAGAGGGCGAGGTTCAGGAGGACGCCGGCGCTCTGGAGGACCTCGATCTCCTCCCCCGTCTTGTCGGCGACCCAGATTCCGCGCTCTTCGGCATTGTCCGGGAGGACATGGCGCTCCTCACCGAATACCGTCCTCGTGGTGAAGGACCCTCCCTCAAAATTCTTACCCGGCTCTGTGAGGAAAGCCGGGGCATAGCAGTCGAGAGGAAGACCATCCATCTCCGCCGAAACAAAGATGCTGTCTTGGAGGCCCAACTCCGAAACCTCTTCGGCCGTAAGACGTCGAGCCGTTACCTTCTCGGTATTCACGCCATTCCCCTTTTTTCGAGGCGTCCTGTAAACCCGTCAAGACTCTACCACGAAACGAGGGGCCAGTTCCCATTGCGCACTTCTCGGGTGGAGGCAGATCACAGGTTTCCCCGCCGGTTTTCTCCTTCGGCGGGGGGATGTGTATTTTCATTCGGCCGACCGCGATTCCTGTCGATCCAGGGCGCGAAATGCCCGGTCAGGGCTGCTCAGTTGGCCTGCCGCCGGCCCACTTGTCGCCATTCGGACAAATCCATTCGCATTCCGCACGAGGAGTGACACCGCATTTGTCTCCGGGCGCTTTCGCGAACGGTTCCCGCCAGGCTCAATTCTGTCGGCGCAGTCCCGCGACAAGCAGGCCGATCAGCCGGCGCGAGTTGTAGCGCGGATTGTTCCCGGCCCCCACGCAGAGACTGGCGACGCCGCGCAGCAACTCGTACACGTCCTGGCCGGGCCTAATTTCCCCGGAATCGACGGCGGCGTCGAGCAGCTGGGCGCATACGGGCACCAGCCGGTCGAGGAAATAGGAGTGCAGAGGATCGAAACAGGGGTCGTCGGACTGCAATACGGCGGCGAGTCCGAGTTTTGTGACCAGGAAGTCGACAAAAAGGTCGATCCACAGCCCCAGGGCGGCGTGCGGGGTCACGCCGGCCGCCAAGAGGTCGGGGCCGGCCGCCGCGAGGGCTTCGACCTGGTGGCGGTAGACGGCGACGATGAGGTCCGCCCGGGTCGGGAAGTGGCGGTAGATCGTGGCCGTACCGACGCCGGCTTCGGCCGCGATGTCACGGAGCGGCGCTTCGACCCCTGCCCTGACGAAGACCGCGGCGGCCGCGTCGAGCAGGGTCTTCTCATTGCGCCGGGCGTCCACCCGCTTGGACCGGGTCTTCGACCCCGTGGCCCGGTCTCCGTCGCCCATCGCTCCCCGTCGCAGCCGCTCGGTCCCGTACGGGATTGATAAACGGTACACCGTCCCGTATCTTCGGCACCATCTTGAGGAAACGGGACAGCGTCCCGTTTCGTCGCCATGCGGGGAGCCGTTCCGTCCCCGCGCAACCCCCTGAGCGGAGCGAGAGAACCATGTCGACCTACTTGCTGGTGCACGGCGCCTGGCACAGCGGACAGTCCTGGGAGCGCGTGGCCCCCCTCCTGACGTCGGCCGGGCACCGGGTGTACGCGCCGTCCCTCACCGGCTACGGCGACAAGGCGCACCTGCTCGGCCCCGGGGTGGGGCTCGACACCCACGTCGAGGACATCGTCGCGCTGATCACCGAGGAAGACCTCGCCGACGTGATACTCGTGGGACACAGCTACGCCGGGCTGGTCATCTCGGCCGTCGCCAACCAGCTCCCGGACCGGACGCGCCGGTTGGTCTACCTCGACGCGATGGTCCCGGAGGACGGCGAGAGCGCGGTCGACGTCATGCCCGTCAGCCAGGTCCTGATCGACCGGGCCCTCGCGTCCGAGAGCGGCTGGCGGATCCCACCGCTCCCCGAACTGCCCCCGCCCTTCGGACTGTTCGGGGTCACCGACCCGGCGGACGCCGCATGGCTGCGCACCCTGCTGTCGGACCAGCCGGTCCGCTGCCTCCAGCAACCGGTCCGCCTCGACAACCCGGCCGTGAACACGATCCCCCGTACGCACATCCACTGCACCGTCGTGCCGGAAGGCTTCGTACGGCGGCCTGTCCCGGCGACGCAGCCCAACGGCACCCCGGCGCAGGTGCTCGAACTGCCCACCGGCCACGACTGCATGATCACACTGCCGGCCGAACTCGCCGATCTGCTGCTCAAGCTCGGCTGCTCAAGCTCGGCGTCGAAGCCTGACCAGGGCCTCGCGCGACCGGGTGACGGGGCTTCGCCGGCCCGGCTCAGTTGATGGTGACGACATTGGCCCAGGAGGGCGGGGTGTCCGGGATGTAGGCGGGGTCCTCCTCGTCCGTGGCGGGGGCGGGGCGGGGGAAGAGGCCCACCACCGTGCGGCAGGGGGGCGGGGCGGTGGGCCACGGGGTCTGACCGTCCGTCAGGGCGACCACGACGTCCGGGCGCGGGCGGGAGCGGAGTGCGCGGGCGAAGCCCGAGCGGAGGTCCGTCCCTCCGCCGCCGATCAGTTCCATGTTCTCGGCGCGGCAGAGCGGGACGGCGATCCCGGCCGCCGCGTCGCAGGAGATCACCGAGACCAGGTCACGCCGTCCGCCCACCGCCCGCGAGATCGCCGCCACCTCCAGCAGCGCGCTGCCCAGCTCGGCGTCGCTCACCGACCCCGAGGTGTCGATCACCACGCAGACCCGGGGAGGCCTACGGCGCAGGCTCGGCAGGAGCACACCGGGCACACTGGCCGAGCGCCGGGACGGACGGCGGTAGCTGTGGTTGTCGCCCACCCCCTGCGCGCTCGCCGCCGAGCGGATCGCCGCCCCCAGCAACCGCCGCCACGGCTGCGGGGGTTGGAACGCCACCTCCGCCCACCGCCGCCACCCCTCCGGAGCGTCGCCCGGCCGGCCCCTGATCCCCTCGGCGACCCGGAAACGGACCGCGTCCCGCTGCTGTCCGCTCAGCCCGTGCGCCCCGCCGGGCCCCAGCTCCCACGGCCGGCCCTCCCCGTCGGCACCACTGCCGCAGTCCAGCCACGCCAGGTCCCCGGTGAGCCCCGACATGGACGACCGCCGCAGGTACTCCTCCATCAACAGCTCGTCGGGCATCCCCAGTAGAGAGGGCAGCACCGCCCCGGAGGGCCGGGGCAGGCCGTCGCCGTAGATGTCGTCGTTGATCTCGAAGTCGGCGGCGATGTTACGGCGCAGCCGCTCGCCCGGCCCGTACTCCTCGTGCTCCCGGGCGTACCGCTCGCTGCGCCCGTGGTGGTCCCGGAGCAGGTGGGAGACCTCGTGCACCCAGACGCCCGCCAGCTCCTCCACCGGCATGCGCGCCACGAAGCCGGGCGAGACGTAGCAGCGCCAGTGCGCGTCCACGGCCATCGTCGGCACCGACCGGTCCTCCACCACGTGCAGCGCGAAGAGCGCGCTCGCCAGGTAGGGACGGACCTTCACCGCGTGGAGCCGGGCAGCGAGCAACTTCTCCGTGTCCAGGGGGAGTCCGGGGCCGGGTTGGTGGTACGGAGTCCGGGGTCCTGGCGGTGCCGTCGATACGGTGGCCCGCACCGGGCGGGGTGGCGCGGGACGGGGCAGGGGGCGGGGCACGGGGCGGGGCTGAGAGTGCTGCGCGGGCCCCGTCATCGGCGTACCCCTGTCGTGCGACCGGCGCCGGCCGCCGCTGCCCGTACCACCGAACGGTCCGCCCGCCGGGCCACACCGATCACCCCCGTCAGCCGTTCCACCGCCTCCGGCACCTCCCACTCGTCGCGCCGCAGCGAGGCCAGCACGGTCGCGGGCGCGACCAGGAGGTCCGGGGCGCCGGTCTCCAGCGCCCGTACCAGCACCGCCCAGCCCGCGTCCCACCTCGCCCGCTCGGGCCGCGCCCCGACGGCGGCGACCACGGCCTCCAGCGCGGCCTGGCGCAGATCGCCCCGCACCGGCAGCTCGGCGGCGGCCGGGTCGGCGAGCAGGGACTCCGGGTCCGGGAGGTCCATCCGGTCGAGGTGGGCGAGGAGTTCGAGCCCGGGCCCGTCGCCGACCGTGCCCCGTATCAGCAGGGCCAGCACCTCCCGGGAGACAGAGGCCGCCGTACCGAAGGCCAGCAGCGCCAACGCGGCCTCCCAGCTCCGGGGCGAGGGCCAGGCACCGCCACGCCGTGTCTCCGTACTGGGCAGCCGGTGGATCAGCGTCGGCCGGGCTTCCAGGAATCCGCAGACCGCGCGGCGGGCGAAAGCCACCGCCTCGGACAGGCGCTCCGGCACCAGCCGGGGCAGTTCCGCGCGGGGCCAGACCCCGCCCAGCCCGCGCACCACGACCTCCCGGTCGTGCACCCAGTACAGATGCACGAACCGGTTGGCCAGCGGCGGGCTCAGCTCCCACCCGTCCGCCGCCGACGCGCTCGGATTGGCGGCGGCCACGATCCGTACGTCCGGCGGCAGTTGGAGCGCGCCGACCTTGCGCTCCAGGACAACCCGGAGCAGCGCGGCCTGAACGGCCGGTGTGGCGGTGGAGAGTTCGTCCAGGAAGAGCAACCCCCGCCCGGCGCGGACGAGTTCCACGGCCCACTGGGGCGGCGCCATCGGGACCCCCTGCACGGCCGGGTCGTCGCCGACGATGGGCAGCCCGGAGAAGTCGGTCGGCTCGTGGACGCTGGCGATCACGGTGGTCAGCGGGAGGTTGAGGGAGGTGGCGAGGTGGGTGAGGGCCGCAGTCTTGCCGATGCCGGGCTCGCCCCAGAGCAGTACGGGCAGGTCGGCCGCGACGGCGAGGGTGAGCGCTTCGAGCTGCTCGTCGGGGCGGGGCTCGGTGGTGGTGGAACGGAGGAGGGCCAGGAGGTCGTCGGCCAGGGCCAATTGGGGGTTGGTGGGGGTGGCGTTCAGGCCCGGGGCGGAGGAGGGCATGAGCGTGCTGGAAGTCAGCATGCTGGACGTCATGGGCATCACCTTGGGTGGGATGAGGGGACAGGACGGGATGGTCCGTCCCGGATGAATGGCGTGGGTGTGCGGCGCGGGATGTGCGGCGCTGGCAGCAGAGTGCGGTGCGGGCAGGAGAGTGTGGTGCGGGCAGGAGAGTGTGGTGCGGGCAGGAGAGTGTGGTGCGGCGGCCGGTCAGCCGGTACAGCAGAGGCCAACGGCGAGTACTCAGATCAGAGCGGTACGGGGCCGGCCCCGGCTGCCCCGCTTGCGTTGCATCTCCGGGGGCGTAAGGCGGTCGAGTCGGGGGTGGCGGGTCGCCTTCGCGTACCTGCGGAGCGAGGCCTTTCCGCCCGCCGCCGCACCGGCACCGGGGTGCACGGCGACCAACCCCGAACGGAAGAGGCCGTGGTCGATACGGCGGGCGGCGGCCGACTCCAGTTCCTCCCGCAGCGGCCCGTCCCGCAGGACCGCGCCGGGACCGAGCAACCCCTCGACCACGGCCAGCGCCCCGGCGATGTCGCCGTGGCCCAGTCGTTCCCGTACCGCGGGCAGTGCCTCCGGGTCGCGGTGCACCTGGTCGATGGCCCGCAGGCAGGGCAGCGGGGGCCCGCCGAACGCCACCAGCAGCTCCTCCCGGCGCAGTTGGGCCGGATGGTGGTCGACCGCTGTGAGGGTGCCGTCCCGCAGCGCTATCCGGTGGACCTCGCCCCGGCACTCCACCCGGTGCGGATCCCTGAGCCGGGGGGTCGAGGCGGGGCCGGTCACCGGCTCTGAGCCGGCCCATGCCTCCGAGCCGAGCGCCGCCAGCGCCCCGGCGACGAGCGGATGCAGCCGGTCGGCCGCGATCAGCCCGTTCCGTAGCAGCTCCAGATCCGGGAGGACCCGGGCCGCCGCCTCCGGCAGCACCGGAAGCGCCGCGATCCCCTGCGGTGGCAGTGGTCCCCGCAGCGGCCGGAACGTCGGGGCGTGGCTGTCGTCGGGGGCGACGAGTTCGAGTACGGCGCGGCTGCGCGTACCGAGCCGGACGGCGAAGAGTCCGCGAGGGCGCCCCTCGGCCCGCAACAGAATCTCCGCCTCGGCGGCCCAACTGGCCTCTGCCCAGGGAGAGTTCGGCGCTCCGCCCGCACCGCACCGCCACGCCAGTTCGCCGCTCCGCCCGGAGTCCCAGAGGTGCCGGTGCAGGTCGAGCCGGAAACGCCGGTCGGGATGCGGGTGTGGGTGCGGATGCGGGTGTGCGTGTGGGTGTGGGTGTGCGTGCGGGTGTGCGTATGCGTGTGCGTGCGGGTGCGGATATGAATGCCGAGCGTGGCCCGGGGTGGTGCCGCTCCCGGACTCCTCCCACAGCGCCAGGGACATCCGCTGTCCCGCGTCCGCCCAGGCCGGCGGTGTCCGCACGACCAGGTGTGACGGCGTGGCGTCCCCTGAACTCCCGTAACGGGCAAGGGAGATGGTGAGCCCGGCGCGGAGCAGCCCGTCGGGGGCGCTCCGGGGCATGTGCCAGCGGAGCAGATCCGGTGCCAGGCGGCGCAGATCCGCACGAAGGCGGCCGGCGAGTTCGGTGCCGTGGCGATCGCGCACGGCGCGCAGATCGAGATCGACGTCGACTCGGGCGGCGGCGCACGCCCCGGCCCAGTCACCGACGGCACGCCGTGCGGTCGCGGTCTCGATCATGGACGGTGGTACGGCGTACTCGCGCACGCGCTGCCACATCAACAGGTGGGACGGAATCGAGTTCTCGAAGTGAGGTGCCATCAGCACTCACCTTGCGAGAACGATTCCCCCGATCCGAACGAGGAGTTTTTCTTCATCCCCGGCATCATAGGCACCGCGACGAGGATCTGTCAGCCGCCTTCCCGTACGATCCACTCGCCGCCGCCCAACGGGTAGTCGTAGCCGGGGCGGGCGGCGCCGGCGCTCGTACGGAACGGGGTGCCGTCGTTGTCGATGTGGACCGTGCCGCGGCGGCTGCCGCTGGACCACTCCAGGCTGAGGTCCCAGCGGACGTCGTGTGCCGTGGCGTGCGCGGTGATGTAGAAGATCTCCGGATCGGACTCGCTGACCTTGTACGGGAAGTCGCGTTGGCCGTTCTTGACGTTGACCGTGGGGCTGCCGTTGTCGAGGTCGATGTCGAACGACTTGGTGTCGACGCCACCGCCGCAGCCCACCCCCATCGCGTAGTCGTTCCAGGCGAGGGGCGCGCCCTTGGTGACGACGCGTACGTGCAGCGCCTCCAGGACAACCGTGTCCTGGCCGGTGCCTTGGACGGTCAGGGCGACTCGCTGCTCCCCCGAGGAGACCGCGCCGTAGGCGGCGGCCCAGCGCGGCGCGTCCTGCTCGCTCGCGGGCGGGCCGACCTGCTCGGGTTCGCTGTCGACGAGGAAGTGCTGGCTGCACGGGTTGTCGTAGATGTACGGGCGGGTGGCGACGTTCAGCGGTACGGCGTCGCCGCCGCCGGCGGGGTCGGCGGCGCCTTGCCCGGTGCCGTCGTTCGATGCGCCGGGGGTGGTGGTGCGCGGCGGGGAGGCGGAGGCGGAGGGCTTGCGGGTCTCGCGGCGCTCCCGGCTCGGGGAAGGTGTGGGGTCGTCCGTCGCCGACGGCTGTGGTGGCTGCTCCTTGCCGGAGGTTACGGAGGTGGCGCCGGCCGCCCCCCGGGCTCCGGTGTTGTGCTCGCCGCCACCGAAGGGGCTCTGGGCGGCGAGCACCACGGCTCCGAGTACGGCGGCCACCGCGACGGAGGCGATGAGGGCGGTGCGGCGACGGCGTGAGGGCGCGGGGGTGGGCGGGATGTCGACCACTACGGGGTCGGCGGCGGAACCGGCCTCCTCGGCGGAGCCGGCCTCCTCAGCGGAACGGGCCTCCTGAGCCGACCCGGTGGCCGCAACGGAACCGGCCGCCGGAAGGGAGCCGTCCGCCGCGCCCGCCCCCGGTACCGACCCCACCCCCGCAGCAGAACCCGAGCCCGAGCCCGACCCCGGCCCCGCGGCCGACTCCGCCCTCCCCCCTCGTACCGCGTCCGCCAGGATCCACCGCCGGTGCAGCTCCATCAGCTCCTGCGACGTCGCCCGGCAGACCCGCGCGAGGCGCTCCACCGGTGCGTAGTCGCCGGGCACCGCGGCGCCGCTGCAATAGCGGTGCAGCGTCGACGTACTCATGTGCAGCCGCTTGGCCAGCGCCCCGTAACTCAGCCCCGAGCGCTCCTTCAGCTCCAGCAGCAGCTCCGCGAACTCCTCAGCCCTTCCGGCCCCGGTCGCCTCCGGCACTCGTCCCACCATCTCCCGTGTCCCCGACGTCCCATTCAGGCGTTCCAGGACGACTGCGTTTCCCCAGCTCAGAGCCCGTTTCAGCGTCCCGGCGTCCCGGACTCCCCGCTGTCCGTGGCGGTCGGGACGGATCGCCCCACAAGCTCCAGTCATCCAAGCACCACACCCACCCGAACACCCAAGGGGCCCAGCACATGTCCAGCATCCGGAACTCCCGTACCCGCCTTCTGACCGCCGCCGCGACCGTCGCGCTGGCCGCTCTCTCCCTGACCGCTTGCAGCGACGGAACGGGTACGAGGGACGAGGGCGCGTCGAAGGGCCCCGCCAAGAACGCACCGGCAGCCGCGACCGCCCCCGAGTCGTCCCCCGCCTCGTCGGCGTCCGCCTCGGCCAACGCGAAGCCCGCCGACACCACCTCGAAGCCGTCGAAGCCCTCGGAGCCCTCGAAGCGGTCGACCGTACGGGCCTCCACCGCGAAGGCCCCGGCCGCCGTCGCCAAGGTGGTGACCTGCGAGGGCTCCAACACCAAGACCGTCGCGGCCCCGCTGAACCGCCCCGTCAACCACATGCTGCTCACCGTCACCAACACCGGCGGCAAGACCTGCTACCTGTACGGCTACCCGATCGTCCGCTTCAGCCAGGCCCAGTCCGTCCCGCCGGTCATCGAGGCCTCCCAGCCGCAGGCCGTCGTCACCCTCGAACCGGGCGAGTCCGGCTACGCCTCCGTGAGCCTCTCCGCCGCCGACGGCAGCGGCGAGTACGGCTACACGGAGAAGTCCCTGTCCATCTACTTCCAGGGCCGCTCCACCAACGGGAACACCGGCAAGGCCGCCTACCCCAAGCTGCCCGCCAAGGGTGTCTACATCGACGACTCGATCCAGGTCACGTACTGGCAGCAGTCGATGGACGACGCCATCAGCTGGTGACCTCCCGCGGCACGTGCACCGGCGGGACGGGCGGGCATCGGGGGTTGTACCGGCGGGCAACGTCCGTGGGGGGCGTGGATTGTGGATGGGGGCTTGCTTGAGGATGAGGGGACGGGTCAGGTGTGATCCCGCGGCACCCCATCCGTACCGCAAGGATCCTCCGTGGCAGCGCGGCCACGAACCGGGCCGGTTGGAGCGTGTCGGCGATCCCGCCGCGCAGCCGGCGTCCCGGTGCGGTGTTGGTCGGCCGGTGACCCTGCGGTCGGCCACCCTTCCCTTCCGCACCGGGCCGTCCGCGTCACCGGCGCCGCCATCGCCTCGGCGCGCGGCCCGACCGGCGCCGGTCCAGTAGCGCGTCGATCCCCCCGCCCGGGCCGGGTGGGGGGCCGCCGCGCTCGGCCGGGCCGTTCCTCGCCACCGAACAGCACCCCAGGAGATCTCCCCCCATGCCCGACCCCTCCGTCCGCCGCCCCACACCCCTGACCGCCGCCGCCCTCCCCCAGCGTCCGAGCGCGATGCCGGTCCACAAGTACCGGCCGTACGAAGCCGTCGACCTCGCGGACCGGGCCTGGCCGGATGCCCGTATCACCAAGGCCCCGCGCTGGCTGTCGACCGATCTGCGGGACGGCAACCAGGCCCTGATCGACCCCATGTCGCCCGATCGCAAGCGTGAGATGTTCGACCTGTTGGTGCGGTTGGGGTACAAGGAGATCGAGGTCGGTTTTCCGTCCTCCGGTGAGACCGACTTCGCGTTCGTACGGTCGATCATCGAACAGGGTGCGATCCCGGACGACGTGACGATCTCCGTACTGACGCAGGCGCGTGAGGAGTTGATCGAGCGGACCGTGGAATCGTTGAGGGGCGCCCACCGGGCGACCGTGCATCTCTACAACGCCACCGCGCCCACCTTCCGCCGCGTGGTCTTCCGCGGAACGAAGGAGCAGGTCAAGCAAATCGCCGTGGACGGAACCCAGTTGGTGATGGACTACGCCGACAAGATACTGGGCCCTGACACCGTCTTCGGCTATCAGTACTCGCCGGAGATCTTCACCGACACCGAGCTGGACTTCGCGCTGGAGGTCTGCGAGGCCGTCATGGACGTCTGGCAGCCCGAGGCCGGCCGCGAGATCATCCTCAACCTGCCCGCCACCGTGGAGCGTTCGACCCCCTCCACCCACGCGGACCGCTTCGAGTGGATGGGCCGTAACCTCTCCCGCCGCGAGCACCTGTGCCTCTCCGTCCACCCGCACAACGACCGCGGTACGGCCGTCGCCGCCGCCGAACTGGCGCTGATGGCCGGCGCCGACCGTGTCGAAGGCTGCCTGTTCGGGCAGGGCGAGCGCACCGGCAACGTCGACCTGGTCACCCTCGGCATGAACCTCTTCTCCCAAGGCGTCGATCCTCAGGTCGACTTCTCACAGATCGACGAGATCCGTCGTACGTGGGAGTACTGCAACCAGATGGAGATCCACCCCCGTCACCCGTACGTCGGCGACCTCGTCCACACCTCGTTCTCCGGCTCCCACCAGGACGCCATCAAGAAGGGCTTCGAGGCGAGGGAGGCCGACGCGGCGGCGCGCGGGAAGACTGTGGACGAGATCGAGTGGG
This sequence comes from Streptomyces sp. NPDC087420, assembly GCF_044744165.1. Classification (NCBI taxonomy): domain Bacteria; kingdom Bacillati; phylum Actinomycetota; class Actinomycetes; order Kitasatosporales; family Streptomycetaceae; genus Streptomyces; species Streptomyces sp. NPDC087420. The sequence continues at coordinate 568,782 of NZ_JBIUXU010000002.1, read as the reverse complement.
CGGTGCCGTATCTGCCGATCGACCCGAAGGACGTGGGCCGTTCGTACGAGGCCGTCATCCGGGTCAACTCGCAGTCCGGCAAGGGCGGTGTCGCGTACGTCCTCAAGAACGACCACCAGCTGGACCTGCCGCGCCGGATGCAGATCGAGTTCTCCCGGATCATCCAGACCAAGACCGACGCCGAGGGCGGCGAGGTCACGCCCGGCCAGATCTGGTCGGTCTTCGAAGATGAGTACCTGGTCTCCGCGCACCACCCCTGGGGACGGCTCGCGCTGCGCTCCGCCCCGGTCTCGGTCTCCACCGACGGGTCGGACGCGCTCACCGTCGAGGCGGTCCTCGACGGCGAGGACATCACCCTGACCGGCGAGGGAAACGGCCCCATCTCGGCCTTTGTCGACGCGCTGGCGGGCATCGGTATCGACGCCCGGGTGCTGGACTACAGCGAGCACGCCATGAGCGAGGGCGCGAGCGCGCAGGCCGCCTCGTACGTCGAATGCGCCGTCGAAGGCCACGTGCTGTGGGGCATCGGCATTGACGCCAGTGCGACCTGGGCCTCACTCAAGGCCGTTACTTCGGCGGTCAATCGCGCACGGAGATGACGATTGTCCGGGCTGTCGTCCGCCGGCTTACGGCGGTGCGAATTCTTGCCTTTGCCCGTCAGTCCTCTTCGCACTGTACAAAAGGGCGAAGTTTTGATCGGGCGCGTGCGCGGCACGGTCGGATAATTGGCCGCCGCCCATCAAACGGGCATTTAAAGGGCGTTGAACCGCCCGGGTGACGCAACAACCTTCATCTACCATCTCGTTCGATCGATAATTCTCGTAGCAAGTGGATGCGCGCATGGATATGCATATGGATACGGAAACGTGAACATGAACGGGATTACGCGGGCGTGAAGACGAAACTCGATCCGCTGACCGTGACCGCGATGGTCGTCACCATCGTCTCCATCGCGACCACCGCCCCGCTGACCGCCGCCGCCACCGCGTCGCCGCTCGCCATGGCCTTCTGGCGCAACTGCCTGGGCTTCGCCGTACTCGGCCCTCTGCTCCTGCTCCTGCGCCGCCGCGAGGTGGTACGGGTCGTGCGCGGCGAGCGCGCGCTGCTGCGCCGGGAACAGTGGCGGCCCCTGGTCTTCGGCTTCCTCGCGGCCACGGCGCTCGCCCTCCACTTCGCGGCGTTCATGACGAGCACCCGGCTCACCACGGTCGCCATGTCCACCGCTCTCGTCGCCACCCAGCCCGTCTGGCAGGCCCTCATCGCCGCGGGCCAGGGCGCCAAGACGTCCCGCAGGACGTGGACGGGGCTCACGCTCTCCGTCGTGGGGGCGGCCGCGGCCGCCGGTTTCGACATCAAGGCCGGCGGTACGGCGCTGCTGGGCGACCTGCTCGCCCTCGCGGGGGCCCTCGCCCAGGCCGGGTACACGGCGCTGAGCGAGAAGTCGCGCGCGGATGTGAGCACACCGCTGTACTCGACGTTCACGTCGCTGGTCTGCGGTTTCGAACTCCTCCTGGTCTGCTGGCTGGTGGACATCCCGCTGACCGGTTTCGACAGCGCCACGCAGTGGTCGCTGCTCGGGCTGCTCGTCCTTCCCCAGCTTCTGGGGCTCGGTGCGCTGAACTTCGCCCTCGGGAGGACGTCAGCGACGTCCATGAGCGTCCTCCTCCTGCTGGAGACCCCCGTGGCCGCGCTCATCGCGTGGTGGCTGATGGGGCAGAACATCGAACTGGTGACTCTCCCCGGGCTGTTGCTGATCATCGTGGGCGTGACGGTCGTGCTGACGAGCGGCGGCGCGGAAGAGGCGGCGGCGCGGCAGGGGACGTACCCGGGCACATACACAGGCACGTATGGGGCGGGCGTACCGCCGTATCCGGACTACGCGCCGCACACACCCCAACTGCCGTTCGATCCTGAGCAGGTGGCACTCCGGGAGGATGCCGCCCGTCGCGACCCCCGAGTGGACTGGGCCATGTACCAGGAGAGTCACCACGAGAGTCCGACGGTCAGGTTCACCTATCACGGTGCGGGGGCCTTCGACACGGTGCATTTGCGCAGGCCGCACTCTGACGAGGACGAGTGGCAGAGGCAGAGTGAGAGGGAGAGGCAGGCGAGGTCGGAGGCTGGGCCGGAGCACTGACGGTCGGTCCGGATGTGGCGGGGGGGGGATACCCCCGGGGCTCAACCGGTCGGGGGCGCCGGCCCGTCGCCCCCTCCGTGCCGTTCCGGCGCGCCGGTGTCGGGCACCAGCCCCTGCCGGACCAGGCTGCCGTCCAGCCAGGCGGCGGCCAGTTCCGCCCTGGAACGGCACCCGGTCCGCTTGAACAGCCTGGTCAGCCGCTGTTCCACCGTCTTCTCGCTGCACCCCAGCCGGACGGCGATCTGCCGGTTGGTGGACCCGTCGCTCACCATGTCGATCAGCTGTACGTCCCGTTCGCCACGCTCGTCCCGCTCACTCCGCCCGCCCCGGGCGGCGCGACGCCTGGGGAGCGCGACGTTCCGCCGACGGGCCGCGGCGCCGAGCCGACTGCGGACGGGCCGGCCCATACCCAGCGCGTGCCCGCTCCGCGTCGCCTCGGCCAGCCACCGTTCGGGGTCGTCGCCGACCTCCGCCAAGCACCCGCAGCAGTCGACCAGCAGGGGCACGTCGCCTCGCTCCCGTACCAACTCGTATGCGGCCAAGGCACTTTGCGCGTCGCCGTGCGCCATGCCGCGTCCGGCGAGCACCGCCTCGTGTGTCATGGGCGAGGCGGTCTCCTCGTGCAGGTTCTCGATCTCCGCCATGGTGTGTCGTATCGCCTCGGGGTCGTTCCGCTCCACCGCAATCGACAGGATGCGGAGCAACACGCGGTCGAGGCCGGCGAGCAGTCCGTGCTCACGCGCCCGCCGCACATCCCGCCACGCCGCTGCCACCGCCCCGGCCTCCATGGCCTCGTCCCCGTGGCCCGACCAGTGGCGGACGCCCAGCCGCGCCCGGGCCACCAGCGGATGGCTGACCGAGTCCGGGATCAGGTCGAGCCACTCGCGGGCGCGGCCCAACTTCCCGCGTACCAGCTGGATTTCGGCCGCCAGCGCCCGGGCCAGCTGCCCGACGCCCGGCGCGCCGTCGGCCCGGCCGCGCGTCTCGATGCGACGGGCGGCTGAGAGCGCGCTGTCCCACTGGCCGGTGAGGTAGTCGCGCACCATGGCGTGGTACTGGACGGCCGTGCTCTGCCCCGCCCCCACGTACCGCTCACCGAGCACAGCTTCGAGAGCGCCGGCGAGGTCTCCGTAGGCGGCGGCGTTGCGGAGCTGGTCGAGGGCGGGGTGGCTCGGACCGCTGCCTGGGGCGTCGTGCGCGAGGACGTGATGGGTACGTTCGAACTCGGCGCGGCTGCCTACGGCGGCGGCGAGGAGGCGCACCTCGGCGAGGGACGGGAGGGGGTCGGGGTCGGGGTCGGGGTCGGCTGCCCGCAGCGCGATGGGCTCCGGCGACCCCGGAAGTCCCCCCACCAGGAGTGTCGTCGGTGTGATCGGTGTCGTCGGTGTGATCGGTGTGATCGGGCCGATTCCGTACGCTCCGCCGAGCGCCGCCAGCGCGGCGGCGGCGGGTACTTGTGCGAGGGCCACGCCGTATCGGGGGTCGACATCGTCGGTCCGCGGGGACCGGTGCTCGTGCAGCGTCGACAGGGTGCATGCCCGGGTGACCCATTCGAGGTGGTCGCGATCCTCAACGCGAGGCTCGCCGGGACCGTACTGACTGTCCGCACCGCCCCCGCCGTCCCTGCCGCCCTCGCCGTACCGTCCCTCCAGGCACGCCAACACCCCCTCGCCCAGGGCGAGGACGCCGACATGGTCAGCGTTCCGCAGGCTCAGGACAGCGGATTCGCGCAGCACGCCGGTCGTTCTGGGGTCGTCCGGCGACAGGTGCCGCAAGGCCGAGTGGTAGGCGCGGGCCCCCCACGAGGGGTCGGACTTCGCGCTCGTACGGGCGGCGGCCAGGAGCAGCGGCACCGCGAGCGCGGCGTCGAGCGTCGTGCCCGCCGCCGCGACGTGGTCGGCCAGCCGGGGGTGCGCGGCGCCCGCCGCGACGGCGCCCAGCCGGTCGGTCACCGCTGTGGTGATCGCGGCGTGCAGCGGTCGCACATCGCGACACCCGGGCAGCGCCCGCAGCGCCACGGCGAGCGCGGGAACGGCGAACGTGACGCGACCCGCCCGGTCGACGGTCACCACCCGGTCCCTGACCAGCCCGTCCACCACACGCCCAAAGGCTTCGGGCAGCCCAGCTCCACGCTGCCCAGCTCCACCCTGCCCAGCTCCACCCCGCCCCGCTCCACCCGGCCCCGCCCGAGGCAGGCCCCCTCCCGGCGATCCGCCGCCCCACGCCCCCGCGTCGGGCGGCCCGCCCCACCGCGGCACCCGGTGCAGGTCCTCAAGCCGTAGTTCCGCCTGCCCGGCCAGGCGGGCGAGCGCGGTCGCCGTCTCGAACGTCTCGGTGTCCGGCGACGCGTGTGGCCAGCCGAGCCGGCCCAACTCCCCCGCGTCCAGGGTGAGCCGTAGCTCGTCCTCCGGAACGGTCAGGCACACCTGGCCGTCGAGTTCGAGCAGGCCGCCGCACTCCTCCAGCGAGGCGAGCACCGACAGAACGGCCCCCGGACTCCCCGCCAGCGGGCCCAGCGAACGCAGCACCGCCGTCACCAGGCCGGGTTCGACCGGGCGATCCAGCCGCCGCACGATGAGCTCGCCGACCTCGGCCGACAGCAACGGAGGCAGTTCGATCACCCGGTCGGCCGCCGCGAGCAACTGCCCACCGCCACCGCCCTGTCCCGGGAGCGACGGCCGGCCGGCCAACACCACCGGCACACCCGCCGGGCGGAACGCGCGCAGCAGCAGCCCCAGAGCGGAAGCCGTCGGATCCGGCATCCGGTCGGCGTCATCGACGACCAGGGCGAACGGGACCTGACGAGCCGCGTCCGCCAGCACCTCGCCGAGGGCGGAGAGCAGGGCCGGCTCGCCGCCCCGGCCGACGGCCTGTGACTGCGACCGCGACTGTGACTGTGACTGCGCCCGGCGCACCGTGGTCACGCGCGCCAGGATCCGACCGTCGTGGATCTTGGCGAGTACGCCACAGACGGCGTCCGCGAGGGCGGCGGCGCCGGCCGGCCCCTCCGCTGCCTCCCAGCCGAGCCGCAGGACCTTGGCGCCCTTCTTGGCCGCCGCCCGCCGCGCCTCGTGCAGCAGGGCGGTCTTGCCGGTACCGGCCGCGCCGGCGACCAGGAGGGTCCGTACCGCGGCCCCTGTGGCTCGTAACGCCTGTGCCACTTCCCCGACTTCGTCGTGCCTACCGACAAGAGGCGAACGGTACTGCTGCACGAAAACTCCCTGTTCGTCCGGGTTCGCCACGTCGAACGGCCCGAGGGGACGTGAGGTTTGCGTGAACCTCCCGAACAAGCCACCATCATTTGAGTCAGATTGGAAGGTCGTCAAGCGGTCCCCGCCCGAGCGTGGGGGCGCCCCGCCCACCACGTACGCAGGCCGATCGAAGATATGAAAGATATGGCGGAATCTGTGGCTGCTCGGACAGAGACCGAGTTGGTCTTCGGCGGCTCGGCCGCGCGCTTCCACGGGCCGGGCGGGCGTCTGCTCGGCCGGGACGCCGAGTCGGCCGGGATCGACGACGTCCTCCGCGACCCGAACGGGCCGCGCCTGGTGCTGGTGCGGGGGGAACGGGGCGTCGGGCGGACCGCGTTCGTACGTGAGGCCGGCGAGCGGCTGCGCGCCGAAGGGGTCGCGGTCCTGCCGGTGGACTGCGTTCCGGGCGACGACGAACGTCCTCTGCTTGTCGCCTTGCGAGTTGTCATGGCGCTGGAGGACCACCGGACCGCCGCGACAAGACGTCGACCGGCGCACAAGGCGGCCGGGGAGACGTTGCCCGGCGCGCTGTCCGCCGTGCGAGAGGGCGACGGTACGGCGATGGCGGAGGCGCTCGCCACCGCTCTGGCCCAGCCGACACCCGCGGTGGTGGTCATCGAGGACGTGCAGCACGCGGACGCCGAATCCCTGGCGCTGCTCGGCGGGTTGGACCTCGGGGGCCTGCCGCCCGGCGCCCGTCTGGTGATCTCGGCGCTCCGGCCCACGGGACCGGCCGGCACGGCCGTCGACCAGCTGGCCCGTACCCGCTCCGCTCACACCATCGTTCTGCCGCGCCTCGGGACGGACGACGTCACCGCCCTCGTCGCACAGCGGTTGCGGGCCGTGCCCGACGCCGGCCTGGTGCGGCGGGTCCGCCGGCTGAGTCGTGGGATCCCCGGGGCCGCCGACGCCCTGCTCGCCGCGTGGGCGGAGCAGGATGCGATACGTATGGCCGACGGGCACGCCTTCCTTGGTGTCGGAACACCGGCCCCCGTACTGCCGGACGACAACAGGTACGTCGTGGCCCTGCGGTCGCTCGGCGAGCCCTGCCGGGCCGTCGCCGCCGCGCTGAGCGTTCTGTGGCCGCTCGGCCGGCCGGCCGCGGAGTTGCTGGCGGCGGCGACCGGCCTGTCCGCCGAGGCAGCCGGCCACGGCCTCCGTTCTCTGGTGGACGAGGGCATCGTGGACGAACTGCCCGGACAGGACGGCGGCACCGCTCCGCTCCGAGGGTGGACGTTCCGCGTGCCGCTGGTGGCACACGCCGTACGGGAACGTCTGGGGCCCCTGGAGCGCGCCCGTCTGTCCGCCCTCGCGGTGGAGGTGCTGTGGGCGGCCGGAGCAACGGCGGCGGGGGCAGAGAGGGAAGCGCCTGCCATCCTCGACGAGGCCGACGCCGGCACCTACCTCCCCGACCGGATCGCCGAAGCCGGGACCCTCGTCGACCCCGAACGCGCCGTGGCCGAGCTGACGTCCGCCGCACAGGCCCTCTACCCCGACCTCGACCGCCGGGGAATGCTGCGCTGGTACCTGGGGGCCGTCCGCCTCATCGAGGAGCCGACCGCCCGCAGCCTGACGGTGCTGCGGTACGGGCAGGCCGCCCACGGCAGCGGTGACTACCCCACGGCCCGGCGGGCGGCCGAGTGGGTCGTCTCCGCCCCGGTCGATGGGCTCGCCCCGCTGGCCCTCTACGAAGCGGCCACCCTGCTGGTGGCGTCGACAGCCGCCGACAAGGACTGGCCGGCGCTGTCCCGGATGGGTGACGCGTCCTGGTGGGACACGCTGCCGCTGCCCGCGATAGCCACCGTGGCCGGCCATAGCCAGGCACTGTGGCAGTTGGAGAAGTGGCAGGAGGCGCTGAGCCTGCTCTCGCGGACCGAGCCGGTCTGGCGGGCGATCCCCGACAGCCGCGCGCTGCTGGAACTGTGCGGCAGGGTCGCGCAGTTCGTGCTGGGCCGACCGGAACGGTTCATCCGCGCCCTGTCCCTGCCCGAGGCACCGGACCTGCCACGCAGCAAGGTGTTCGCGATGGTCATCGCCCAATTCGACGTGCTGCTCGGCACCGGCGACCTGCGAGCGGCCACGACCCTGCTGGCCGACCGTGAGATGACGCCCGACCTGCTGCCCGCCGGAAGCCGGTTCCTCCTGCTGCACCTCCAGGGCCGCTGGGACGAGGCGCTCACGCTGGCACGTCGGCCGCTGGTCGACGGCGGCGTGCTGAACGTGGTCCCCGGGCATCACCTGCTCCCCGCCCGAACGGCGGCCGTTCTCCTCGCGAGAGGCCGTATCACCGGCGCGAGCCGCCTGATCAGCAGCACGCGCGGGCAGACCAAGAACCACACCGACGGCCGGTCGGACGAACCCGTCGCCGGACGGGGCGGCGGACCGGGGGACGGGCCGGGCGGCGGCGCGGGCGGCGGCCCGGGGGACGGACCGGGGGACGGGCCGGGGGACGGGCCGGGGGACGACAGTCCGTCCGACCACCACACGAACGGCCCCCTCGAACACGTCCTGGACCACACCGACGCCGAAGTCCTCCGAACCATCGGCGATCTCGGCCGCGCCGAGCACGTCCTGCGGCGCGGGCTCAGCGCGGCGGACGCCCACGGATCCGTCTACGGCACCGACGAGTTGTGGGCCTCCCTCGCCGAGGTGCACGCGGAGGCCGGGCACACCCGTCAGGCGCTCGCCTGCCTGGAACGGCTGAAGCGGCTCGCCGGGCGGATGGGCAGCGGACGGACCCGGCTGCTGTATCTCCTGACGTACGTCCGCGTCCTGCGGCCCGACCCCCAGGACGCCCGCGCGCATCTGCTCGAAGCGGTCGAACTGGCCCGGCAGCGAGGCCAGTTGTTCGAGACGGCGGTCACGCTCGCGGCCGCCGCGCGCGAGAACGTGGACGCGGAGGCGCTGCTGCACGAGGCGTACGAACTGTTCGGCGAGACCGGTGCCACGCTGTGGCGCTTCCACACCAGGACCGCGATGCGCGAGACCGGGGTGGTCGTGCCGGGGCGCAAGCAGGCCACGGCGGAGAACGACCACCTGCTCGCCACCCTGCTGGCCGAGGGCCTCACCAACCGCCGGATCGCCCGCGTACTGCGGCTGAGCGAGGACGCCGTCGCGAACCGCCTGTCCCGGCTGTTCGCCCGTACCGGTATGCGATCACGCACGGAGGTCGTGACGGCGGTACTCGCCGCCGGCCCCCTGGGGACGACGGACTTCGGATCCGAGGCGGCCGGACCCGGCGTCGGACCCGGCGCCGGATCCGGCTCGTGACAGATTTCCCTGCCCTTGACGGAACAGGGGCCCACGGCACCGAATCCGCGCAACCACACATGACACGATCAGCCTCCTGAAGCGCATGAACCACTTGAGTCCCAGACGGAGAGGGCACATGCCTCAACAGGTACTCACCGACACAGTGCGTGTGGCGATCCACTCACCCGACGCCATCGTCCGGGCCGGGCTGGTCAGCTACCTTCAGAGCGACCGCCGCACCCGCGAGGTACCACCGGACAAGATCCGGGAGGCCGACGTCATCGTCGTCGCCGTGGACGTCGCCGGCGCCTCCTCCCTCGACCTGCTGAGCAGCCTCTGCGACAAGCCCGAGGCACGTTTCGCCATGGTCGTGGGAAAGCAGTGGCAGGCGGATGTCTCGGCCGCGATCGACCGCGGGGTCCGGGCCGTCCTGTGGCGCGACTCCTTCAGCCCGGCGACCTTCATCCAGACCCTGCTCACCATCACGGAGGGCGGCGGCAGCCTCCCGACCACCCTCCAGGGCACCTTGATGGAGCAAGTGCGCTGGACCCAGAGGGAAGTTCTCTCCCCACGGGGCCTGACGGCATCCGGGGTCAGCCCCCGCGAGGTGGACGTGTTGCGGCTCGTCGCCGAGGGTGAGGAACTGTGCGACATCGCGACGAAGCTGTCGTACTCCGAGCGCACCGTCAAATACATCCTGTACGGCCTGATGAAGCGCCTGCACCTGCGCAACCGCGCGCACGCCGTCTCGTACGCGATACGAACCGGCCTCATCTGACGCCCCTGCCTCCACTGCCTCCACCGCCTCTCCTGCCTCCCCGGGAGCAGCCGCGCCACTGGTAATCTCCGCTCACTTGTGCGAGGGCGAAGACCCTCGCGGGGAGGGACATCACGTGGGCAGACACGCCCTGAGACGGGGCGGTCTTACCGCAGCCGTCTCTTCGCTCGCGGTCGCGATCGCGGCCGCGGCCGTCACCGTTTCCTCCGGGGGCGCCGATTCCGCCCAGGGGGCCACGACCGCGGCCGCCGCCACCACACAGATCACGCTCGCCGACCCGAACTCGAACCGGCCGCGCGCCGACCGGCCGCTCAGCGCCGGTACGACCGGGTTCCTGCACCGGCAGAGCGGGGTCGGCGGACTGCTGTGGACGGACTACGAGCACGGCGGGACCGTCACCGTCAAGGACGCGACCGGCGTCTACACCCCCGGCCAGGGCTGTACGGACATCGACTCGGCCTGCCGTAACGGCTGGTACGGCGCGGGCAGCGACCTGGTCGCCCTGCCGTCGGCCCTGAGCAGCAAGTCCGTCACCCTCTGGGACCCGGCGACACGCGCGCTGTCGACCGTGACGTCCGACTACTACTACCGGGCACTGGCGGGCGACACCGTCGTCACCGGCCGCACCCTGATCGACACCGTGGACGGCGAGCGGCGCGAACGTCTCGTCACCGGGGACTCGTTCACCATCCCGGACAACGCGATCGTGGCCGCCGACGCCTCGGGGGTGGTGGTCAGGGACGGCTCCGATCTCTTCTCCATCAACCTCGAAACGGCCGTCAGCACGGAGGCGTTCACCGACATCGACGCCGACTCGCACTACGTACGGTACGTACAGAGCGAGAAGTGGATCGGCTGGTACGACATCTACACCGGCGACCTCCACCTCAATCCTCGTACCGACCCGGCGGCCGGCGAACAGGTCATCGATCTGCCGAGGTTCGAGGGCGTCGACGACACCCCGGTCCTGCTCGACAACTGGCTGTTGCTGCGCATGTACGGCACGGTCACGGCCGTGTCCCTCACCGACGGCTCCTCGCGCACGCTGCTCGACTCCGCCGGCGCGTACGCGATCAACAGCCCGGGCGACAACGCCTTCGTCACGGGTGGCACCGGCCCCACCGACTGGTGGGTGCAGCGTGTCGGCCAAGCGGCCGACGGTACGCCGGAGTTGACGAAGGTACGCGCGGTTCCGGCGACGGAGGACGTCAAGACCGGCGTCGCGCTCAGCCGGGGCAGCCTGCGTGTCGCGCAGGACGACACCAGCGGCAGCTCCAACCCCACCTCGATCCGGAAGCTGACCACCAACGGCAGCACCACGCTGTCGGCCTCCCCGGCCACGGAGGGCCGCTCCGTCAGCCCCGCGTGCCCGTACACCGGCGTCAACTGCACCCCGCTGTGGGGCAACAGCGGCTCCCTTCCCGAGGATGTCCACCTCGTCAGGTTCAGCGACGTCGACGGCGACGACACGAGCGGTCTCGAGAAGGCGGACAAACTCGTCTCCATCGATGAGCAAACGTCCGACAGTGTCCTGACGTTCAAGACCGGGGGCGGCGCGATCGTCGACGTCTCCGACGACTACGCGGTCTACAACTCCGGTGGCACCACGCCCATGCAGTACGTCGGTGAATTCGGCCAGGGGCAGCAGCTCAAGCGCACGATCCGCGCCGCCGCCCTCAACGGCTCCACCCTCTGGAGCGCCACCACGACCGCCGGCACGATCACCTCGTACAGCCTCACCGGGAAGAAGACGCTCACCACGGTCAAGATGCCCGGCGCCGGCTGCGTACCGACGGAGCTCCAGGCGGCGGGGCGCTGGGTGTACTGGGCCTGCGGGACCACCTCGGCGGGCCTGTACGACACCAAGGCCGGGACGTCGGTCGCCACCCAGCCGGGTGACGTCCTGCTCGGTGACGGATTCGCCGTACGGCACAACCACACCACGGACGAACTCGTCCTGACGGAGGCGGCCACCGGCGCCACCCGCGTGATCGCCTCCGGGCTGGCGCAGGCAGGCCGGGCCGGCTCAGGACCGGCCACCGACCGGCGCCACCGGTGGACGGTGGACGAGTACACGGGCCTGGTCGCCTGGTTCGACGCGTACGAGCAGACGCACGTCACCACGACCGGGGTGACCCCGTCCGTACCGACCATCTACAACGCCACGGTCGACGACCTCGTCTGGGCGAAGTCGTCGGACACCGACTCCAAGACGTGGAACGGCAGTTGGCTGCTGTCCCGGCCGGTCACCTCCTGGTCCCTGGCCTTCACCTCGGTCGGGAGCGGCGAGAGCGGCAAGGCCACCCGTACGATCACCGGCGGCGCCGCGTCCGCGTGGCTGGAAACGTCCTGGAACGGCAAGGCGACCAACGGGAGTTACTTCCCCAACGGCCGCTTCACCTGGACCCTCAAGGCGACCGGCCTCGGCACCACCGCGGCGGCCACCGTGGCCACCGGCACGGGATCGATCTCCGGAGGCGCGACAACACGCCACGACTTCAACAGCATCGAGGGCCAGCCGGACGGGGTCGGCGACGTCCTCACGCTCAACTCCTCGGGCGGCCTGACGTACCAACTCGGGACGGGGGCCGGGAAGTTCGGCGAAAAGCTCACGGGCACGGGGTGGGCCACCACCATCAAGGCGGTCCCGTTCGGTGACCTGAGCGGCGACCGCTGCAACGATGTCCTCGTCCGCCTCAGCAGCGGGGCCCTGCGCCTCTACAAGCCGGGCTGCACCACCGCGGTCAAGCCGACGACGTCGTACACGACGCTCGGGACGAGCGGCTGGACGCAGTACGACGTCCTCACCTCACCCGGCGACATCAGCGGCGACGGCCTCCCCGACCTGATCGCCCGCAACACCTCCACCGGGACGGTCTACCTCTACAAGGGCACCAGCGCGGGCAAGCTGTCCGCCCGCGTGAAGCTCTACGACAACTGGAAGACGTACAAGAAGATCGTCGGCACCGGCGACCTCAACGGCGACGGCAAGGCCGACCTGATCGCCCAGGACAAGTCCAACAACCTCTACCGGTACGCCGGCAAGGGCAACGGCACCTTCGCGGCCCGCGTCAAGGTGTTCAGCAACTGGGGCGGCTCGTACAACGTGATCGTCGGCACCGGCGACCTCAACCACGACGGCAAGGCCGACCTCGTCTCCCGGGACACTTCGGGCGTGCTGTGGCGCAACTACGGTGACGGAAAGGGCTCGTTCGGGGCCCGCACAAAAATCGCGACGGGCTGGAGCGGCTACAAGTCGCTGTCCTAGCGGACGGGTTGTAGTCGGCGCGGTGCCCCACACGCCGAAGGGGCCAGGAGACCCATCAGTCTCCTGGCCCCTTCGGCGTGTGGCACGGGAGGTGGACGCGGTTCTCCGGATCGCCCGCGCTCTCCGGTCGGCGGCTGTTGAAGGCCGCGGGGCCGCTTGGCCGGCCTATTCGTAGCCGAGAACCTTGTAGTCCTTGCTGACGAAGACGTGGTGCGGCCAGTTGACGCTGATGTTGTGGACCTCGTACTCGCCGTTGCTCAGCTTCACCACACGGTCGTTGATGCCTCCGGGGACGACGGCCTGGGCGGCCTTCGTGGCGTTGTCCGCCGCCTTGCCGCTGACGATCGTGCCCTCGCCCTCGGTGTAGTCCGGGATCTGGCCGACCGACTTGGCCGGTGACGGCGTGCCCTTCTGGAAGGGGATCACCCCTGCCGCCTTGGCCGCCGCGGCTCCGCCGTCGCCGCCCGGTTGTACGACGACCTTCGTGGCCGTGATGGTCGCGCTGTCGACCGTACCCAGGACGAGGACGCTGGTGCCCTTCTTCACCGCCTTGGCCGAGGTGCGGTGGGTGCCCTTCTCGTACGTCGTGGTGGACCCCTTGTCGACGGTCACCTTCACACCCGTCGCCGTCGAGAACGTGAAGCCCGACGTGGAGACGGTGTCGACGATGCCGGTCGCTCCCCCGGGGGCCGGGTCGGCCACGGGTCCGCCGCCGGCGGGGCCGCTGGGCTTGGGGGTGGGGGCGGGGGTGGCAGTGGGAGTGGCGGAGGTGTCACTGGCCGTTACGCTCGGTGAGGACGTGGAGTCCGCCGCCGAGGACGTGCCGGCTCCGGTGAGTCCGGCCACCGCGCAGGCCAGTCCGGCGGCCACGACCAATCCGCCGCTCTTCTTCGACAGCAGCCGCCGTGCCCATGGCCCGCGCGCCGCCCCGGCCGTGGTGACCTGGGCCGGCTCGTCCGTCGAATGGCTGCTCTGCTCGTTGTCGTCGTTCATGGTGCCGCTCCTCTTGCTAAGTCGACTACGGAGAGCCTCGCGAACGTTCCTGTCAGGACGCTTTGCCTGAGCTGAAGGACTGCTGGCAAACCCTGCGGACGTCGGGTCGCGAAAGGGCACGGATCCATACGTTTCATCCCGGGGACGGCCCCCGCCGCCGGCATCGGCGTCCCCGAACGCCTCTTCAGTGTTGACCGCCTCCTCGGGCACGGCAACCGGCCGAGGAGGCGCCTGGTAGGGCCGTTACGCCTGGTGGGTCTCGGTCGCCGAACGGCGGCGGGACGACACGACCACCATGGCCGCGCCCGCCGCCACGGTGAGGGCGGAGGCGGTGCCCAGGAACCAGGTCGGGATGTCGGAGCCGGTGGAGGAGAGGCTGCCGGTGCCGAGGGTGGTGGATCCCGTGGTGCCGCCGGTCGTGCCCCCGGTCGTGCTGCCGGTCGTGCCTCCCGTCGTGCCGCCGCTCGTGCCTCCGGTCGTACCGGTGGTCCCCCCGGTGTCGGAGTTTCCGCCCGCGCCCGACCCACCCGTACTCGGTCCGCCCGAGCCGCCCGGCAGTTCGCCGGCCTCGCTGAGGGCGAGGTCCAGGTCCACCGGGTCCAGTGCCGTGCCCGCCTTGTAGAAGCCGCCGAAGGCTTCCGCGCCGGCGCTGGTGAGGGTGGCCGCGACGTCATCGAGTGAGATCACGTCGTCGGTGGCGGTCAGGTCGGAGGGGGCGGCCTTGAGGTCGGCGAGGACCACGTCCTCGGACGTTTTGCCGAGGCTGTCGACGTCGGCGGAGAGCGTGCCGGATCCTCCGTCGAGTTCCACCCGCAGGCCGCTGAGTGTCAGGTCGAGGCCGTACGAGCCTCCCGACTCGTGGCCCTTGAACGTGACCGAGCCGGCGAAGGAGGCCGCCAGGGTGTCGGCGCCGAGGTCGTACTCACCCTCACCGTCGGTGAACGTGAAGGCGCCGTTGCCGGCGGCCTGCGAGGCACCGTCGGCGGTGGTGATCCCGCCCTTCGCGGCCCCGTCCACGACGTACGAGCGGAAGGATTCTTTTACGCCCCAGCCGAGTTGGCCATCGGCGATGTCACCCTGGTCGGGCGCCTCGGTGGGGGTCGGGGTGGGAGTGGGAGTGGGAGTGGGAGTCGGTGTGGGAGTCGGCGTAGGGGTGGGAGTGGGGGTTGGCGTCGGGGTGGGGGTTGGAGTGGGAGTCGGCGTGGGCGTCGGGGTCTCGGCCTCGCCCTCCTTCTCGACCACCGTCAGCGGGTCGCCCGCCGCGCCTTCGTAACTCCCGCTGCCGAGCGCGTCGGCCGCGCCCTTGGTGAGCGTCGTGGCCATGTCGGTCATGGCGCGGTTGACCGTGACCCGCGCGAGGGCCACGTCGTCGTCGGTCTTGCCGCCCCGCGTGACGTCGGCGGTGACCTCGGCCGTACCGCTGTTGAACTTGACGTCGGACAACGTCACTTCGAAGCCGTGGGCCACGGACCGGGCCGTCACCGCGCCGTCGAAACCGAGCGCGACCGCGTGGGTGGTGGAGTCGTACGTGCCGGTGCCGCCGGTGAAGGTGAAGGCACCGTTGTCCGCGGCCTGCGAGGCGCCGGACGCGGTGGTGAAGGTGCCGGCGGCCATACCGGTCACGTACGTGCGGTACGACGCCTTGATGCCCCAGGTCAGTTCGTAACCGTCGAGCGGTGTGCCGGCGGCGGCCGCGGGCGTGGCCAGCAGGGCGGCGGCGCCCAGGGTGGCGGCGGTGGCCATGGCGGCCGCGAGGGCGATGGGTCTACGGGTGGGCATGGGAAACGTTCTCCTCGGGAAGGTGATGGTGTTGAGAGGGAAGCTGGTCTTGGTCGGTGTGAGTTGTTCGGTGTGAGATGGTCGGTGTGACTTGGCCAGTGGGTCTCGGTCGGCGGTCGGCCAGTGGGTCTCGGTCGGTGGGTCTCGGTCGGTGGATCTCCCTCAGCCGGCCTGGTCCGTCAGCCGCGCACGCCGCATGCGTACAACCGCGAAGGCACCGCCCGCCGCCAGCAGCACACCCGCCGCGATACCCAGCGGCAGGACCGGGACGCTCGACGCGTCCGCCGCCGCCTCCGCCCTGGGCTCCGCGCTCTTGCCGGGCCGCCCGTTCCCGCTCCCCTCCGCCCCAGACGTCGCACCCGCCCCGCTGCCCAGGTCGGGCAGGGCGGGGAGCGCGGCACCGGGATCCAGGGCGACGGAGAGCGAGACGGGGTCCATCTCCGTACCCGCCCGGTACATGGAGTTGAAGGCCCTGGCCCCCTCCGCCGTGAGCTTCGCCGGCGCCTCCGTAAGCGTGACCAGGCCTTTCCCGGCCTTGAGGTGCTTCGCCTCGAAAGTGACCAGGGGAACGTCCCGCGTGGTGGTGCCGCCGCCGGTCACATCGGCGCTCAGCGTGCCCTCGCCGTCCTCGACGTTCACACCGACACCGTCGAGGGCGAGGTCGAGGCCCTGCGCGCCGGTGAAGCGGATCGTCCCCGCGAAGTCGGCGTCCAGCGTCTGCTTCTTCTTGTCGTACGTCCCCTCACCCCGGGGGAAGCGGAAGAGGGCCCCGCCGTCCTGGGCTCCGCCGGAGAGCGTCCATCGGCCGTGGGCGATCTCGCCGGTGACGTACTCACGGAAGGTACGGCGTACGCCCCAGTCGACGGCCCCGTCCTCGATCGCGCCCGGGGCTTTTTTCGCGGGGCTTTTGGCCGGCTTCTTCGACCGTTCCTCGGACGGCTTCTTGGGCGGCTTCTTCGACTCGGCCGCCGATCCGGCCGCCGTTCCGCTCCCGGACGACTTCGGCTTCGCCGCCCCCGTGGCCGGGGCGCCCTCGACGTCCGCCGACAGGCTGACCGGGTCGAGGGCCGTGCCCGCCGTGTAGTAGCCGGCGAAGGAACGTGCGCCCTGGGCGGTCAGTGTGGCGGGGAGGTTGGTGAGTTGTACGACGTTGCCGCCGCCCCTCATGTTGATCCCGCCGAGCGCCAGCGAGGCGAAGGCGACCTGCGAGGAGGTCGAGACCTTGCCGCTCCCCTTGGCCTTGCTGGCGATGTCCACGTACAAGATGCCGCCGCCCCCGGAGATCCGGACGGTCGGACGGCTGATCGTCATGTCGAGCTGGTACGTGCCGTTGCTCTCCCGGTGGCCGAGGAAGTGGACCGAGCCGGAGAAGCCCGCGGTGAACGTACCGGTGTCGGAGTCGTACGACCCCGTGGCCGAGTGGAAGCGGAACCGACCGTCCCCGACCGTGGCCGCGCCGCCCACGAGGGAGTAACTGCCCCGCGCGATCGGCCCGGTGACGTACGACTGGAAGGAGGACTTGATGCCCCAGTCGAGCCGTCCGCCCTGCACCGTACGGCTCGCGGCCTGCGCGGGGGTGGCGGGGAGCAGGGCCGCGGAAAGGGCTGTGAGGAGTGCGAAGGGTACGACGCTGAAGGCGCGCGTACGTCTGGACGATGGCATGCGGAATCCCTCCGGGCCCTAGCAAGATAGGTAAGGCTAACCTAAGCTACGTGATGGCTCGATGGGAACCCTCACCGAACAGACGACAACAGGACGACAGGACGGTGCCGCTCGTGCGCACACGACTGGTGGGCGGTGCAGTGGTATCCGCACTCACACTCACTCTCACACTCGCCTTCACCGCGACCGCGTGCGGCGGGGGTGGGGGCGACGGCGGTGGCGACGGCGGGGGTACGGGGAACTCAACCCGCGCCGCCGAGCGGGCCGGAGAGAACGCGGCCGTCGCGGACCGCGTCGAGCCGCTCGCCGGCACCCCCGCGCCCGACCTGCCCGTCACCGTCACCTCCGCCGACGGCCGGCAGGTCACGGTGAAGAAGTCCGACCGGATCGTCCCGCTGTCCGGCAGCCTCAGCGAGATCGTCTTCACGCTCGGACTCGGGGACCATGTGGTCGCCCGCGACATCACCGCCACCTTCGAGCAGGCCGGCCGGCTGCCGGTGGTGACCCGCGGCCATGACGTGTCCGCCGAGAGTGTGCTGTCCCTGAAACCCGATCTCGTCCTCGCCGAGACCACCACCGGCCCCGCCGAGGCCATCGGCCAGATCCGCGACGCGGGCATCCCGCTCGTCACGATCGAGGGCGCCAAGAGCCTGGCCGACGTCGGCATACGGATCGGGGCGGTCGCCGACACACTCGGTGTCAGCGCGGCCGGGCGGGAGCTGACAACGCGCTCCGAGGAGCGGATCGCCGCCGTACAGAAGGACATTCCCGCGAAGCACGACCGCCCGCGTGTCGCGTTCCTCTATGTGCGCGGCTCGGCGTCGGTGTATCTGATCGGCGGCAAGGGATCAGGAGCCACCCCGCTGATCGAGGCGTCCGGAGCGGTCGACGCGGGGGCCGACAGTGGGCTGGAGAAGGACTTCACCACGATCACGACCGAGGCGCTCGCCCAGGCCGCGCCGGACGCGATCCTCGTCATGACCAAGGGACTTGAGTCGGTCGGCGGGGTGGACGGGCTGGTCGAACTGCCCGGCGTGGCGCAGACGCCCGCCGGGATGGACCGCGGGATCGTGTCGATCGACGACGGCGTCCTGCTCAACTACGGGCCGCGCACCGACCAGGTACTGCGGTCGCTGGTGGAGCAGTTGTACGGAAAAGACACCGCGAAGTGACCACACTCGACAGGCCCACCGGGACGACCCCGGCCACGGAGCGGGCCGCCCCGGCCACGAAACAGGCCACCCCACCCAAGGAGCCACCTCCACCTCCACCCCCTCCCACCCGCAGCACCACCTGGCTCCTCACCGCCGGCCTGACCGCCGCACTCGTCCTCCTCGTCCTCACCTCCGCCCGACTCGGCGCCTACGACCTCTCCACCGGCGACGTGATGGGCTCCGTCCAACGCCGAATCGGCCTGGGCGGAACCGAGTTGGACCGGGTCGGCGAGTCCGTACTCTGGAACGTCCGCTTCCCGCGCATCGTCCTGGCCCTCCTCGTGGGCGCGTCACTGGGCTGCGCGGGCGCGCTGATGCAGGGCGTGTTCGGCAACCCCCTCGCCGAACCCGGCGTCATCGGGATCTCCTCCGGCGCGGCGGTCGGCGCGGTCGGTTGCATCTCGCTCGGGCTGGACTTCCTCGGCACGTGGACGGTCCCGGTGGCCGCCTTCCTGGCGGGCCTGGCGACAGTCCTGCTGGTGTACGCGCTGTCGCGGTCGGACGGGCGCAGCGAGGTCGTGACACTGATCCTCACCGGCATCGCGGTGAACGCCTTCGCGGGCGCGCTGATCGGCCTGTTCATCTTCTTCGCGGACACCGCCGCCATCAACCAGATCACCTTCTGGCAACTCGGCTCACTCGCCCAGGCCACCTGGCCCAAGGTCCTCGCCGTGTTGCCCTGCGCGGTCATCGGTCTCGCCGTCGCCCCCTCGTACGCACGCAAGCTGGACCTGCTCGCACTCGGCGAACGGCCCGCCCGCCATCTGGGTGTCGACGTCGAGCGGCTGCGGATGGTCCTGGTCCTGGTGATCGCGCTGCTGACCGCGGCGGCCGTCTCGGTGTCCGGGATCATCGGCTTTGTCGGCCTGGTCGTCCCGCACCTGCTGCGCATGGCGGCCGGCCCCGGCCACCGCTTCCTGATCGGTGGCAGCGCGCTGGGCGGGGCGGTGGTCCTGCTGGCGGGCGACCTGACGGCCCGTACCGTCGCCGAACCCGCCGAACTCCCCCTCGGCGTGCTCACCGCGCTCTTCGGCAGCCCGTTCTTCTTCTGGCTGCTGCGCCGGACGCGCCGCAAGCAGGGAGGCTGGGCATGAGATCCCCGTCCCGGAAATCCCCGTCCCCGAAATACTCGTCTCCGAGATTCCCCTTCCCGAGGTTCACCACCCGCGAGCGCGTCGTCCCCGACCGACACAAGACAGGGTCGACCGTCGCAGAAGCTTGCGCCCTGAACGTGAGTCGGGGCAGCCGAGACGTGCTGACCGGGATCGACCTCACCTCGCGCGCGGGCGAGGTGCTGGCCCTGGTCGGCCCCAACGGGGCAGGCAAATCCACCCTGTTGGCCGCGCTCGCGGCGGATCTCGCCCCCGCCGCGGGTGAGGTACGGATCTGCGGCCGCGACGCCCGCGCCTGGTCGGCCCCCGAACTGGCCCTGCGCCGGTCCGTCCTCCCCCAAACCGCCGCGCTGGCCTTCCCGTTCACGGTCGAGGAGGTCGTACGGATGGGCCGGGCGCCCTGGTCGGGCACCGCGCGCGCGGACGAGGACGACGCGGTGGTCGCGGAGGCGATGGCCGCGACCGAGGTGACCCCGTACGCCGACCGTGTCGTCTCGACGCTGTCGGGCGGCGAACGGGCGCGGGTGGCGCTGGCCCGCGTACTGGCCCAGCGGACCCCGCTCCTGCTTCTGGACGAACCGACCGCGGCCCTGGACCTGCGCCACCAGGAGCTGGTGCTCCGCATCTGCCGCACCCGCGCGACGGCCGGCGACGCGGTCGTGATCGTCCTCCACGACCTGGGCCTGGCCGCGGCCTACGCGGACCGCGCCGCCGTACTCCACGACGGCCGCATAGCGGCCGAAGGCCCACCGGACCAGGTCTTCGAGGAGCCCCTACTGACCCGGGTCTACCGCCAACCGGTAGAGGTACTGCCCCACCCCCACACGGGCACCCCTCTCATCCTCCCCAAACGCCCGCCTCGACTCCCCACACCCTGATCGCTACGGCGTGCCGTCTATGTCCTCGTGCAGGTGCACGATCAGCCACGGGCCGTCGGGGCGGGTGCGTTGCAGGACCGCTGTGTTACGTGCCTGTACGGAGGGGGCCGTGTAGAAGTCGACCCGGAGCCAGTAGCGGGCCACCGCCAGGTCTTCGAAGATGTCGATCACCTGCCCGTACGCCGTCAGGGCGGACTCGGTGGGGCCTTCGTCGGACGTCGGCCGGGTATCGCGGACTCGGTCCAATTCCGCCTTGCCCAGGAGGAGTTCGGACGTCGCCGAATCCCAGATGGTGGCCTCCGGGTCCAGGTAGGAGTCGATGCGCGCGCGGTCGCCCGCCGTGTAGCTCTCGTACATGTCCGTGATCACCGCCCACACCGCCACGAGGTCCGGGGGTGCGCCGCCGGGCCGTGCGCTCCTGGGTGCGCTCGGCTCGGGGTGGGGCGGGGAGGCGGGCATGGTGAAGTCCTTCTGTGGGAGGGGGAGATGCAGGGGGGGGAGCGGAGGGCTTGGTTCGGGTCAGGCCGCCGTGTACAGGCGGCACGCGACCCCCGCGATCAGGTGCGGGTCCTCGCGGTCGCAGCCGTCGAAGGCGAGCGGGCAGCGCGGGTGGAAGCGGCAGCCGCTCGGGGGTGCGGCGGGGTCCGGTACGTCTCCGGGGAGTTCGGCGGGGAGCCGGCCGGCGCCGTCGGGCTGGGGGATCGCCGCCAACAGCGCCCGCGTGTACGGGTGTCGGGGGTTCGCCCAGACCTCGGCGGTGGGGCCGGTCTCCACGATCCGCCCGAGGTACATCACCGCGATGCGGTCCGCGATCAGCCGTACGACGGACAGGTCGTGGCTGATGAACAGCAACCCGGCCCCCGACTCCACCGCCAACGACCGCATCAGCGTCGCCACTTGTGACTGCGCGGAGGCGTCAAGCGCCGAGATCGGCTCGTCGCCGACCAGCAGCCGGGGGCGGGCGGCGAGCGCGCGGGCGATCGCGATGCGCTGGCGCTGGCCGCCGGAGAACTCCTGCGGGTAACGCCCCGCGTCGCCGGCCGACAGGCCGACCCGGGTCAGGAAGTCCTCCGGCGTCGCGCCGTCGGGGCCCTCGCCGCGCCCGGCCGCCGTACGGATGCCGTCGGCGATCTGCGTACCCACCCGGCGGCGGGGGTTGAGGGATCCGTACGGGTCCTGGAACACCATTTGCACGCGCGTCAGTTCGGGGTCGCGGCGCCGCACCCGGAGCGGTGTGACCGGTGTGCCGTCGAACGCGATCGTGCCCTCCTTGGCCGGGGTCAGCCCGCAGACCGCCCGGGCCAGCGTGGACTTGCCGCAGCCCGACTCGCCCACCAGCCCTACAACTTCCCCGGCCCGCACCTCCAGACTGACCCCGGCGACCGCCCGGGTCGGTTCCGCGCCGGGGCGGCGGTACTGGACGACGAGGTCCTCGATGCTGAGGAGGGGCGTGGGGCCGGGGGCCGGCACCGGGGTCAGGTGCGGGGTCTGGTGGAGGGTCATGGGGTGCTCCTTCCGGGGAGCGCGTCCAGGAGCGTACGGGTGTAGTCGTGGCGCGGTGCGGTGAGGACGCGGCCGCGCGGACCGGTCTCGACGACCCGCCCGTACCGCATCACACTGACCTCGTCGGCGATCGCCGACATCACACCGAGGTCGTGGGTGACGAGGAGTACGGCGAGGCCGAGGTCGTCGCACAGGCCGCGCAGGAGGCGCAGCACCCCGGCCTGCACGGTGACGTCGAGCGCGGTGGTCGGCTCGTCGGCGATCAGCACCTTGGGCTCGCAGGCGAGCGCGATGGCGATGGCGATGCGCTGGCGCATCCCGCCGGAGAACTGGTGCGGGTAACTCCCCAGCGCCTCCTCCGGGTTGGGGATACGGACCTGGCCGAGCAGGTCGGCGGCCCTGGCGCGGGCCGCCTTCTTGTCGAGCTTGAGGTGGTGGCGCAGGTGGTCGGTCAGCTGGTGTCCGATGCTGAGCATCGGGTGCAGGCTGGTGGACGGGTCCTGGAACACCATGCTCATCGCCCGGCCGCGCAGTTCGCCGAGCCTGCGGGGCGGCAGGGTCAGCAGCTCGGCGCCGTCGAGCTGGACGCGGCCGGTGGTGCGGGCGCCGTTCGGCAGCAGGCCGAGGACGGCGAGGCCGGTCATGGTCTTGCCGGAACCGCTCTCGCCGGCCAGTCCGTGGATGCGGCCGGGGCGAAGCGCGAGGTCGACGCCGTGCAGGATGCGGCGGGTGCCGCTCTCGGCGGGGAGGTCGACGGTGAGGTCGGTGATCTTCAGTACGTCGGCGGGCGGGGTGCCGCTCACGGCGTTGTCCGTACTCACGCCACACGCTCTTTCTCCGCGCCGAGCGTCCGCGCCGTACCGGGATCGAGGGCGTCCCGCAGCGCGTCGCCGAGGAAGTTGAAGGCGAGGACGACGGTGAGGATCGCCAGGCCCGGGAAGACCCCGATCCACCACTTGTCGAACTGCTGGGTCCCCGCCGCGACCATCGCCCCCCACTCGGCGGTCGGCGGCTTCGCGCCCAGGCCGAGGAAGGACAGGCCGGACAGCAGCAGCGTCGCCGTGCCGATGTCGAGGGTGGCCAGCACCAGCAGCGGTCCGAGGACGTTGGGCAGGACGTCCACGCGCAGCGACCGCCAGGCGGAGAAGCCCAACAGCCGCCCGCTGAGCACGAATTCGCGCGAGCGCAGGCCCATCACCAGGCCGCGGGTGACCCGGGCGTACGACGGCCAGGCGACGACGAGGACGGCGAGCACCGCGTTCTGGAGGCTGGCGCCCAGCGCGGCGGCGACGACCATCGCGAGGATGACGGTCGGGAAGGCGAACACCAGGTCCGCGATCCGCATCACGGTCTCGTCCACCCACCGCCCGAAGAACCCGGCGCAGGCCCCGAGGACCCCGCCGATCAGCAGCGACAGGGTGACCAGCAGCAGCGCGAGCGGGATCGAGACGCGGGCGCCGTAGAGCACGCGGCTCAGTACGTCCCGGCCCAGCTCGTCCGTACCGAACCAGTGTCCGGCCCCCGGCCCGGCCAGCCGGGGCAGGTCCTGCGCCAGCGGGTCGTGCGGAGCGAGCAGCGGCGCGGCCAGCACGATCACCAGCCAGAGGCCGCTGACCACACCGCCGATGACGGCGAGCGGCCTGCGCCAGGCGCGGGGCAGGCGCCGCAGCGGGTTGAACCGCCCGGACCTGCCCACTGCGGCAGACCCCCTCGACCACTTCCCTGTCACTGCACCCTCACCCTCGGATCGATCACGCCGTACAGCACGTCCACGGCGAGGTTGACGGTCAGATACACGATGCCGACGACCAGCCCGACACCCATCACGGCCGGCAGGTCGAGCGTCGTCGCACTTCGGTACGCGTACGCCCCCAGCCCCGGCCAGGCGAAGATCGACTCCACCAGGACGGTGCCCGACAGCAGCGCCCCGAAGGCCAGCCCCGCGACCGTGATCACGGGGACGAGCGCCGCCCGCAGCACGTACTGGAACAGCACCGTCCGCCCGGGCAGCCCCTTCGCGCGCGCCGCCCTGATGTAGTCCTGGCCGAGCACTTCGAGCACGGCGGAGCGGGTGAAGCGGGTCAGCAGGCCGACGGTGTACGCGGTGAGCACCAGCGCCGGGAGCACCAGGTGCCCGGCCGCGCTCCAGAACACCTGCCACTGCCCGGCGAGCGCGGCGTCGACCGTGTACAGGCCCGTGACGTGCGGCGGAGCGATCAGGTCCGGGGCGATACGGCCGCTGCCGGGCGCGATGCCGAGCCGGTAGAAGAAGATGTAGAACGCGAGCAGCGCCAGCCAGAAGGTCGGCACCGACACCCCCAGCAGGCTCACGACCCGCAGGAGCTGGTCGGTGAACCGGTCCCGGCGCAGCGCCGCGATCACCCCGAACGCCACACCCACGACCAGCGAGACGACGATCGCGGCCCCGGCCAGCTCCAGGGTGGCCGGGACGGCGGTGCTCAGGTCGGTGAGCACCGACTGGTGGCTCTGCTGGGACTCGCCCAGGTCGCCCTGGAGCAGATTGCCGAGGTACGTGACGTACTGGACCGGCAGCGGCTTGTCGAGGCCGTAGTGGTGCCGGAACTGCGCGACGATCGCCGGATCACCGACCGCCCGCTGCCCGAGGGCCGCCGCCGCCGGATCGCCCGGCACCAGGTTGGTGAGGATGAACGTGACCAGCGTCACGCCGAACGCCAGCAGTACGGCGGTCGCGGTCCGGCGGAGGAGGAAGCGGGCGAGGGGGTGGCGGGCGAGCAGCCGCCTGCCTCTGCCCTTGCCCTTGCCCTTGCCCTTGCCCTTGCCCTTGCCCATGCTCATGCTCACGCGGCTCACGCGCCCGCCACCCCCGGCCGCTCCCTTACTTGGCACCGAGCTCAGCGACATCGATCGTCCACACGGGGTTATACGCAAGGCCGGACACCGTCGACGCCGCCACGATGTGCCGGCTGGGCTGCATCAGCGGGACGAACGGCCCGCCGTCGTTGAGATCCGTCTGGATCTGCTCGTACAGCTTCTGGCGGGTGGCCGTGTCGGTCGCCGTCGCGGCCTTCTCGCCCAGCGCGGTGAGCGCCGGATCGGCGCCCGCCTTGTACCCGGCGCGCAGCCCGACCAGGCCGCCGGGCAGGAAGACGAGGTAGTCACTGGGGTCCGGGTAGTCCGGCCCCCAGTACCAGAGGCCCATCTGTTCCTTGCCGTTCCGGTAGTTGTCCAGCTCGGTGGTGGTCGGGGCCGGCGCCAGGGTGACCGTGATGCCGACCTCCTTGAGCTGCGCCTGGACCCGCTCGGCGATGGACTGGAACGACAGGCCGTCGAAGGTCAGGTCGCTCGCGTAACTGAGCTTCACCGACGGGTTCTTGACCTTGCTGGCGGCCAGCGCCGCCTTGGCCCCGGCCACGTCCCGCGCCGGCGCCTGCGCGGTGGGCAGCGCGCCGACGAAGGTCGAAGGGATGACCCCGGCGGGCTGCACGGAACCGCTGCCGCCGAGCGCCAGCAGGCTCTTGTAGTCGACGCCCTTGCGCACCGCCTCGCGGAACTTGGCGTCGGCGGTGGCGCCGCTGACGCCCGGGTCCAGGTTCAGCAGCAGGAAGACCACGTCCGAGGACGCCCCGCTGAGCACGTTCAGCCCGCCGCCGAGCCCCGCCGCCTGGTCGGAGTTCAGGTCAAGGGCTATCTGGCTGTCGCCGCGCTGCACGTTGAGCTTCTGGGTGGGCGCCTGGACGTTGCGTATGACGATCTTGTCGTACGTGGGTTTCTGCGCGCCCGTGTACTTGGGGTTCTTCGCCAGCACGACCTGCGTGTTCGCGTTGAAGGACGTCAGTGTGTACGGGCCGGAGCCGGCGGAGGTCTTGTTGAGGTACTTCTCGGCCGCGTCCGCCGCCGTCGCCGTACCGCCCCGCGCCTGCACCGCCTTGGCGTTGAGGATGCCGAGGGCGGGGTTGGGCAGGATGTTCGGCAGCGCCGGGTTGGCCTTCTTCGAGGTCAGGGTGACCGTCGAGGCGTCCGTCTTGGTGACCGTGACGCCGTCGAGCAGGAACGACGGGTTGCCCTTGAGCCCGATCACGCGGTTCAGCGAGAACACCACGTCGTCCGCCGTGACCGCGCTCCCGTCGGAGAACTTCGCCCCCTCGCGCAGGTGCAGGGTGAGTGTCCTGCTGTCCGGCGACTCCTCGTACGAGGACGCCAGCCCCGGCAGCGGCTTGGTGACGTCACTGCCCTTGAAGGTCAGGAGCGTCTCGTACAGCGCCTTGTCCACGATGCCGCCGGTCGTCTCGAACTCACGGCCCGGGTCGGCGGTCTTCAGGTTGAACGACGTGTCGACGACCAGCGTCTTCCCGCCGGAGGAGCCGGGGCCGGACGTGCCGCCGGAGCAGGCGCTGAGGGCGAGGGCGGCCAGGGTGACGAGCGAGACGGCCGCCGGGTACGACCCGGTACGCGATCTGGACATGGGTGCCTCCGAGGGCGGGGACGAGCGGAAGAAGGCGGGGCGGGGCTGAGGAGCGGTGTGGGGCGGTGGGCGGGCGTCGACGGCCGCCGGAGGGAGATCCCTGGACGTTTCACCGTAGGGTGGGGTGAAGCTAACCAACACTTCCGGCCAACGGGACCAGAACAAGACAAAAAAGCTTCGAAAGGCACGACGGTGGAAGATTTGTCAAGCCCGGGATCCTCCGGCGAACGCAGCTCTGGACGGATAGGCATCGGTCTTGCCCTGGATTCGGTACATTTCAGGATTCTGGGCGTCCTCCGGAGCCAGGGCCGGATCTCCGTGGCCGCCCTCGCCGAGCGGGTCGGCATCTCGCGCGCCAACGCGTACACCCGCTTCGAGGCCCTGCGCGCCGACGGGGTCATCAGCGGCTTCAGCGCCCGGGTCGACCCTTCCCGTATCGGCCTCGACATCTGCGCGCTGGTCTTCGTCACCGTCCGCCAGGACCTCTGGAAGCAGTTCCGCGCGAAGCTCGCGACCATGCCGGAGGTCGAGTACTGCGCCATCACCACAGGTCAGCACGATGCGATGATCCAGATCCGGGTCCCGGACGTCAGCGCCGTACACCGCCTGGTCACGGAGCAGCTCGCCAGCATCCCGGCGGTGCGTGCCACGGAGACCGTGATCATCCTGGACGAGGTGCTGCGCCGCCCGTACGTCCTCCCGACCGCCCCCCGGACCAGCGAGCCGGCGCCTGCCACCGCACCGGGCGCCTCCGGGGCGGGCCAGTTCGGCATGACCCGCTTCATCCCGGCCGCGGAGGGCCGCGCGGACCTGCAACGGGCGGCGGAGGGGGAGGACTGACCTTCGGTCGGCGATCGGCGATCGGCGATCGGCGATAAATCGGGTGCCCCTTCCCGCTCGCAGGGGTAGCTTCTGCGGTGCGCCTTCCGATGCGACGGGCCCCGGTTACTTCCCGAAAAAACCACCGGTGCCACTTTTTGATCTCGGAAGGCGCGCTCACCGCCGCTGCCACCACCTCTGCCACTCCACTGCCGCGTACCCGCCGTGTCATTCCGGCGGTGTGTCGGTGTGTTCTGTTCGCGCTGCCCACCAGGGGGACTTCTGCATGACCCGGTTCAACCGTCAGCGGGCCAAGGCCGAGGCAAGGGCAGAGGTTCAGGTTGAGATACCGGGGGTGACCGCGGGCGGGGCCACCTCGCCGCTCTCCACCCACGGGCGGTGGAGGGAACCGGTGACGCGCACCTTCGCGAGCACGGCCGCCGCGGCCGCCCCCGCGTCGCGGGTCACCAACCACCAGGGCGGGAACGGCTACGTCCGGGAGCCCAAGGACGAGCTCTTCCTGCTGGCCACCGCCAACCTGGTGGGGCAGCGGAGTTTCTACGAGGACGCGGCGGCGCGCGACGAGCGGTACGTCCGTCTCGTACGTCAACTCGCCCTCAGCGAACCCGAATGGACCCTCGGGCTGCTCGGGTGGCTGCGTACCGAAGCGCGGATGCGGACCGCCTCGCTGGTGGGCGCCGCCGAGTTCGCGCGGGCGCGGGTGGAGGCGGGGGCGGCGGGGCTGTCGCGGCAGGCCGTCGACGCGGTCCTCCAACGTCCGGACGAACCGGGTGAGTTGCTCGCGTACTGGACCTCCCGGTACGGGCGGCGGCTGCCCCAGCCCGTCAAACGCGGGGTCGCCGACGCCGTACGGCGGCTCTACACCGGCCGTGCGCTGCTCAAGTACGACACCGGCTCGCGCCCCTACCGCTTCGGTGACGTACTGGAGTTGACCCATCCCGCGCCCGCCCGGGACCGGCCGTGGCAGGGGGAGCTGTTCCGGTACGCGCTGGACCGGCGCCACCGCCCCGACCGGGCCGTGCCGCCCGCCGGTGAACCGCTCCTCGTCGCCCACCACGCGCTGATGTCCGTCCCGCCCGGGGAGCGGTACGCGCTGGTCACCGGCGAGGACGGGGGCGAGCGGCTGGCGGCGGCCGGCATGACGTGGGAGGCGCTGGCGGGATGGTTGCGGGGACCGCTGGACGCCGCCGTGTGGGAGGCCGTGATCCCCTCGATGGGGCCGATGGCCCTGGTCCGTAACCTCCGCAACTTCGACCTCGCCGGGGTCGGCGACGAGGCCGCCGCCGACGTGGCACGCCGTATCTCGGACCCGGAGGAGGTGGCGCGGTCCCGTCAGTTCCCCTTCCGCTACCTGGCCGCCCACCGCAACACGCCCTCGCCGCGCTGGGAACAGTCCCTGGAGGCGGCCCTCGGCCACTCGCTCGCCAACGTGCCCGCGCTGCCCGGCCGGACGCTGGTCCTGGTGGACCGCTCGGGCTCGATGTTCGACCGGCCCAGCGCGGGCACCGAACTCAACCGGGCGGACTCCGCCGCCATCTTCGGCACCGCCCTGGCCGTCCGGGCGGAGCGCGCCGACCTGGTCGAGTTCGGCTCCGACAGCAGGCCGGTGGAGGTCGGGCCCGGCGAGTCCGTCCTCCGGGCGCTGAACCGGTTCCACAGCCTCGGCGGTACGGACACGGCCGGGGCCGTCAGCCGGCACTACCGGGAACACGACCGGGTGGTCGTCGTCACCGACGAGCAGGCGCACTGGACGCCGCCCGGCCACGAGCCGCTCGGCGCCGTACCCGAGCACGTCCCCACCTACACCTGGAACCTGGCGGGGTACGCGTTCGCCCACACCGCCCCGGGCCCCCACCGCCACACTTTCGGCGGCCTCAGCGACGCGGCCTTCCGCCTGATCCCGCTGCTGGAGTCGGGGCGGGGGGCGGGGTGGCCCTGGGAGTAGGGGACGGGCGGACGGGAGCCACGGCGTATTTACGTTCTGGTCGTCCGCGTGTGAGGAGAAATGCAGGGAATAAGGCATTTAGGCTGATCTGATGCGACTCGCTCCCTGGTGGGCCTTGCTCTCGTCCGGGTCCGCTCCCCTCCTGCTGGTCGGTGGGTGGGCGACCGCGGAGGTGTTGCAGGGACCCGGCTACGACCCCGTCACCCAGACGATCAGCATCCTGGCGGCCTATGGCGCGCCCGGCTACTGGGTGATGAACGCCATGCTGGTCACCCTGGGCACGTGCTACCTGGCCACCGCCCGCGGGCTCCGGGCCGCGAGGTTCCCCGGACGGCTGGCGCTCGCGGGCGGTGGCGTGGCGGCGATCGCGCTGACCGTCTTCCCCGCGCCGGTCCGCGGGGGCAACTTCGGCCACGGGACCGTGGTCACGATCGGATTCGCCCTCATGGCGGCGTGGCCGGTACTGGCCGCCCATCGCACCGGAACGGGACCGTGGGCGCTCCAGCTCCCGGCGTCGATCGTGGCGAGTGCGCTGATGGTGCTGGGGGCGGCGTGGTTCCTGGTCGAGTTGCAGAGCGGCGGAGCCGCCGGCGTCGCCGAACGTGTCCTGACCGCCGCCCAGGCCCTGTGGCCCCTGCTTGTGGTGACCTCCTGCCTGCACCACCCCGCGCGCGAAAGCAGTGAAAGCCGCGAAACGGCGTAACCCCGCCAGGGTCACCCCCCCTCGGCCTACGGCTGATCAGGGCCTGCCACTCCACCGGCCGCCCCACCCGTGACTCCACTGGCCGCCCCACCCGTGACCCCACCGGCCGCCCCACCCATGACCCCGCCGGCCCCCTCACCCGCCGCCCCGCCACCCCCCACCAACGGCAGCAGCAGGTTCACCACGCGCAGGTCGGCGCCCGGGTGGTACGCCAGCGCCAGGGGGACCGTCGGTACGGGCGCGCTCAGGTGGCGCAGCCGTACGCCGGGAAGCCGCAGCGCGTGCGCGCGGCCCGCGGGGACGGCCGAGATGCCGTGGGCGGCGGCCACCGCGAGCAGGAGCTGCTCGTCGTCGGGCTCCTGCCGGACGATACGGGGGCCGTTCGGCCAGACCTGACGGGTGATCAGGTCGTGCATGCCGGGCCCGTTCTCCCGGGGGAAGAGGATCACCGGTTCGTCGGCGATCTGCTCACGGGTGATCCTGGTACGTAACCCGGCGAGCGGGTGCCCGGCCGGCAGCGCCAGCAGCAGCTCCTCCTCGGACAGGACGAGGTAGCGCAGCTCGGGGGCCTCGTCGATGGGCGGCCGTACGAAGGCGGCGTCCAGCCGGCCCGCGCGCAGCTCCGCGACGTTGTGCGCGGTCCAGCCGGTCTGGACGCTCAGCTCGATGTCCCCGTACCGGCTGCGGAACTCACTGACCAGCGCGTCGACCACCCCGCCCCGCGCCGAACGGGTGTACGCGAGCCGCAGCCGCCCGGCGCGGCCGTGCACCGCGGCCTGGATGCGCCGCTCGGCGGCCTCGGCCTGGCGCAGGAGGCGGCCCGCCTCCTCGGCGACCACCACACCGACCGGCGTCAGGGAGCACCCCTTGGACTCCCGGAGAACAAGCTGGGCGCCGACCTGCCGTTCGAGCGCCTGGATCTGCTGGCTCAGGGCGGGCTGGGCGATGTGGAGCCGCCGGGCGGCCCGGGTGAAGTTCAACTCCTCCGCCAGCACGGCGAAATAGCCCAGTCGTCGCAGGTCCATGAGCCGATGGTAAGGGCCGCCCCCGGCCCCCATCCAAGACGAGTTTCGGGCCCACCGATAAGCGGCCCGTATCGCGATAGGCACCCCGTATCGCCGCCGCGAGAAAGCGTCTTGGACAAGGTCCGGCCGTACCTGGCGTCCTGGAAGAACGCCCCGGAGGCCACGCGGTCCGAGCCGGGGAATCAGCGGACGGGAGGGACCCACCATGAAACCGGAGAAGTCCATGAAGGCGGACGTCGTGGTGGTCGGAGGCGGGATCATCGGACTCACCACGGCGATACGGCTGCTCGAACTCGGCGCGAGCGTCCTGGTGGTGACCGACGAGGCACTGCCCGCCAGGACGTCGTCGGTGGCGGCGGCGGTCTGGTACCCGACCGGTATGCGGGCCGGCCGCGACATCACCGTCCGGGCGTCGGACACCTACGCCGAACTCGCCCGCCAGGCCGCCGACGGAACGCCCGGGGTCACGCTCGGCCCCTGCCGGATGTACACCTCACCCCACGACGACGAACGTCCTTGGTGGGCAACGGCCGTACCCGGCCTGCGCCCCCTCCGTACGAACGAGGCGAACGGGCCCTGGACGGAAGGCTGGTCCTTCGACGCGCCGACGGTCGACATGCCGGTCTACCTCAACTGGTTGGTGACCCGCTTCCTGGCGGCGGGCGGACTGCTCCACCACCGCAGAATCAACCACCTTTCCGAGGCGGCCATGTGGGCCCCCCTGATAGTCAACGCGGCAGGCCTGACAGCGGGTTCACTGTGCGGCGACCCCACGATGACTCCGGTACGGGGCCAACTCGTCCGAGTGGCCAACCCGGGACTACGCACCTCCCTGCGCGTGCAGGACCACCCGGAGGGCTACACCTACATCCACCCGCGCGGTATGGACATCGTGCTGGGCGGCACGTTCGACGTGAACCGCTGGGAACTGTCCCCCGACCCCGCCACGGCATCGGCGATCCTGGCGCGCTGCACCGCCCTCGAACCCCGCCTGGCCGACGCCCCCGTCCTCTCCCACCCGGTCGGCCTACGCCCCCACCGCCCCGCCGGCGTCCGCCTGGAACACGACCCCCACCTCCTCCCCACCACCCCTGTGATCCACAACTACGGCCACGGCGGCTCAGGAGTCACCCTCTCCTGGGGCTGCGCCAACGAGGCGGCACGCCTGGTGGCGACGACATGACTCCAGTACGTCTCGCCGTCACATCAGGTGGGGAACTCGCCCACCCAGCCGCGCTCGAGGAGGTGCTTGGGCAGGTATTCGGACTCGACGTCGATCGGGATGCCACCGTCGTAGGCGAGGCAGGCGATGGCCAGGGGGCCGAGGGCGATACTGCCGGAGATGTCCGCCGCTCGGTCCTCGTCGAGGGTCCAGTACATCTTGTGCAGGTGCAGGGCCTCTTCCAGGGCCGGGCCGAAGCCCTCCTCGTTCTTGCGCACAAAGTTGTAGAAGAGATTGATCGGCGGATACATCAGACCCTGGAGCATGTCCTTCGGAGTGATCCGCGCGACCGAGGGATCCGACGCCTGGAGCGTGGCGGTGAGCTTCTCCACCAGGCCGGGCCGTCGCTGCCAGTACGTCTGGAGCACATCGACCCAGTGGTAGATGTACTCGTCGTACTTTCCCTCAGGGGAGCGCAGCCGCTCCAGCGGGATGTCACACAGCCGTGTCATCCGCCCCTGATCACGGCAGACCACCGCCAGCCAGAACGCCGTCAACCAGTTCCCCGCGTCGGCGGACGGCATCGGGCCGGCGGCAGGGAGATCCCACAGCTTCCGGTCGATCCGGTATTCGACGGACCCCTCACTCACCGCCGTCACCTCGAACAGCGCCGAGCCCAACTGCATCGCGTTGACCACGGCTTCCCACGTCTCCACCGCCGCCGCCCGTGGATCGACGACGCTTCGGGCATTCACCATGAGGAGAGCCGTACTGAACGTGGAGTCGATCAGAAACGTCGAGTGTTCAAGACGGTTCATCTCCTTGGACAGGTGCTCGCCCAGCCGCTCCGCGTACCTCTCGGCGTCGGCTCCCCCTGCCAGCCCATGCCGGGCAACAACTACGGACATGGAAGAGTCCCCTTGCTCATGTCGAACTTTCGACGTCTGTAGGCGTGGATCGCATCGAGGGCTGTCAGGTGTCGTACTCACCGATCCAGTTGCGCTTCAGGAGCGCCCTGGGGCCGAACCAGAGGTTCTGGAGGGTCTCCACCACGCGTAGCTACCGGGAGTTGTCCGGCACAGCTGACCCGATGAGTTCGGCCGCCTCCATCTCGTCCAACGGGACCCAGCCGGCATCCTTCATGTCTTCCTCCAAGGCCGGCAGCAAATCCGTCGGCTCCCAGTGGAGGTCCTGGCTGAACACCTCGTCACGCCACTCATCCCGGAGCTCGCGGCGCCTCAGAAGAGGGCCCCCACCGCCGGGCGCCGTGTAGTACGAGATGCTGCCCTCGGCGTCCACGGCATCGAGCATCACGTCGCTGAGCGTACTGAGACGCGGAGTATCGAGGTGCCCTTGCAAAGTTCCAGGCCTGAACAACACACCCGTCAAGTCGAGAAAACCGGCGTTGTCACGAAAGAACTCCCCGCCCCGCTCATAGAAACGGACCAGAGGTTCGTAGAGATCAGGAAGGTCGGGAAGCGAAGCCGGCCGCTGCGCTCGGAGCTCCGCCATCCGCACCGCACCTGCACAGGTTCGCTTGAGAGCCTTGCCGGGAACACGGCTGAGGAATTCTTCGAGCTCCGAGGCCATTTCCGAGGAGAGACGGAAATCAGAGTCCACAAACTCCGTGACGTCGAAGAACGGCCACACGCTCTCCGCGGAGTACGCCTGGGCCCACTGGGCAGCACGGCGCAGATATTCGCGCATCAGCACACGGCGCGACATGACGCGCTCGAACGCGTAGTCCCAGTCACCCGCCCACTCCACCGCGCGAAGACGATCCAGCATGGCGGATGACGTCTGATCGGTCACTTCGGCTCAAATCCCTTCGATCGCAGCTCCTCGAAGAGGGCTGCGACCACCTCGTCTATGTTGGAGAGACCGGGCGTCAGCTCAACCTTCGGAACCTCGAGACCCAGCCTCTGCCAATGATTGAACCCGCCCCTGTTCTCAGTCGCGGCCAGTTCGTGCGCGCCTGCGTCTTCCCAACGTTTGGGCCAATCGTGATAGTACCCAGAATTACCCTCGTTCTGGAAACTCTCCCAAAGGTGTGGCTCGTCACGAAGATACGGCAGACCCGCCTCGATCAATTGGCTCTCTACGTACTCATGAGCAATATAACGCTCGAAGGTCCTGGCCTCGTCGGGTTTCAGATCGCGCCGACCAGCCGCTTCCCAAATCGTGGCGATATCGTCGCGGGGTGTGAAGTACGCCTGCCGTACAACACCGGGACTTTGAGCCACCGCGTGCTCCGTGAGGAAAAAATGGGTTCTGACGCGATCCAACACGTCAACGCTGAGACCGGTGTTCTGCGCAATGCGCTTGATATCGAGAACGTCCGGATTGGCCCGGACTTCGTCGTAGAAACGCGCTGCCGCGACATCGTCGACAGCAGGCTCGTCCACATACCGAGCGCCGTCCGGACGAACCTCCGACGCCCCGGGGAGTAGCGAGTCGTCAACGCCGTTGACCGGTCCGTCAGGCAAGGAGCCGCCCCCGCCGTGGCCACCGGTCGGGTGGCCCGGGCCAGTGTCTCCGTGACCGCTCGCCCCGCTGTCACCGTGGCTGCCCGCCGGAGTGTCCGAGTGGGACGAACCGCCCGGTGTGGCGTCGTGGCCCGCGCCTGGCGGGCGCTCGGTGTGGCCGCCGGTGGGTGGTTCGTGGCTGGCGGAGGGGCCGCGGGCCAGGTCGTCGGCCCGGCCCCCCGGGAGGTGGTTGCCCGCTGTGCCGCCCGGAAGGTGATTGCCCGCTGTGCCGCCCGGGGTTTGGTCGGCCTGCCGGGTGGGGGTGTTGTCGGCCACGCGGGCCGGGTCGGAGATGTCCGAGCCGAGTCGGATCACGTCGTCGCCTGTGCGGGCGCCCGCCCCCACCAGGGCCGGTTCCCTGACCGGGGTCTCCACCCGCGGGGTGTCCGCGCCCGCGGTGGGGGGCTTTTCGGCGCGTGCGTCCTCGGCGCGGTGGAGGACGCTGCCGTCCTCCTTGAGGATGTTGCCCTCGCCGTCCAGGAAGCGGGGCGCGCCCTCGACCGGGAGGCGGACCGTGCCCGGGGGGAGGGCCGTTGTGCCTTCCGGAAGGCGGACCGTGCCGTCCGGGAGTTTCGCCGCGCCCTCCGGGAGCGCCGCGCCCTCCGGGAGGCGGATCGTGCCGTCGGGAAGTTTCACGGCGCCTTCCGGCAGGGCTATCGTGCCCTCCGGGAAGGCCGGGAGGTTGACGTTGCCCAGGCCCTTGAGGCCCGCCATGACGTCGCCGATCTTCGACAGGCCCGCACCCGCGCCCTTGAAGACATACGTCATCGGGTCGATGGCCCGGCTCGCCTTCCCCGCCACGGACAGCACCTTCGCCGCCGCGCCCGCCTTGCCCGCGCCCGCCGCCGCGCCACCCGTACCACCGGTGAACACCGTCGTCACCACGTTGAACGTGACCGCGCCGGCCGCGCGGGACGGGTTCTCGCTCCACTGGTCCCACGCCAGCAGCGCCTTGCCCGTCTCCTTCATCGCCGTACGCGAATCACGCAGCCAGGACGGCAGCTTGTCGGCCGGCGCCGCCCAATAGGCCGCCCCCACACCGGGGATGGCCGTGATCAGTACGCCGGTGGCCAGCTTGCCCAGGCCCGTCCACGCCTGGCCCGCCGCGTCCCAGCCACTGAAACCCACCAGCGTGCCCAGGCCCTTGATCGTGCCCCAGACGCCGTCGACGACGATGCCCTTGCCGAAGTCGTACGCGTGCTCCCACACCTGCCACCACGGCACCGACTCCGCCACCGCGTCACCCCACGGCAGGCTCTTCGACTGCTTCAACGCCTCCGCGTCATAGCCGTACATGCCCGGCTGGTTGGAGCCGTCGTTCACCTTCAGAGGCGTCCCGCAGAACAGCGCCACGATCTTCGCGTACGCCGCGCGTTCCACCTCCTGGAACGCCGTCCACACCTCGGCGACCTCGTTGCGCCGGTCGAGGTTCTCCTCGATCAGGTCGCCGTCCTCGCGCCACTTGTCGTCGTCCGCGACCTTCGCCCGGAAGGCGGTCGCCTCCGCCCGCAACGCGTCCAGCTTGTCCTTGAGCGGCCGCGCGTCGTTCGAGTACGTCCCCAACGCGCCCGCGATCACACACAGGTCGGAGCTGAGCGAGAGCCCGATGTCCGACACCGGCTTCGTCACCGCGAACAACTGCTCCGCCTCGGGCGCCTGATAGAACGCCCGCAGCCCGCCGAAGCTCGTGTGCACGTCGCTCGTGGCGGTGGAGATCTTCGGGCCGGCGCCCGAGATCGCCTTGACCTTCTCGTCCAGCAGCTCCAGATTCCCGGTGAACACCGGAATCTCCGCCGGGTCGACCGGCGCGTCCCCACTCATTCGTGCCCCCCGGTCATTTGTGCCCCCCGGCCGCTTCCCTCAACGACTCCAGCTGAACCGCCTTCGCCGCGTCCTGGGCGTGCTTCGCGGCCTCCAGGTCACCCTCGATGTACTCGTTGGTGGCCGTCGCCGCCCCCAGGATGGACGCCTCGATCCGCTCGGCCATCGCCTTGAAGTCCGGCTGGCGGCTGCCGAGATACTCCCCCAGCGCCGCGGCCACCGGACCCGTCGCCTTCGCCCGCAAGGGCGCCTGGCCCACCGCCACCGGACCCTGCAACGGCGCACCGCTGTGCACCATCGAGCCCGGGACCGCCGTCCCCGCCGCCTGCGCGGCCTCCGCCATGTCCGCCACCAGCGCGGTCAGTGCCTTCTCCAACTCGCCCGCGTGCGTGCCCACGGTCTTCAACTGACCCTGCACACCCTGCGGTTTGATGTCCCACGACGCCATGACGCACGCTCCCCCGTGAACCGGACCGTCAACTCACCCTCATGACCGGGGTCAGCCGATGTTGTCGACCGCCGACTTCGCCCGCGACAGCGTCTGCTGCGCCGTCCCGTCGTTCTTCTCCAGCGTCGTCTTCAGCAACTGGATGATGTTCTTGACCTCTTGGGACGCGCTGGTCCAGCGCAGTTCCTTGCCGTGGTAATCGTCCGCCACGCCGTCCGCCGCGAAGTCCGACATGGCGGCCTTCACCTGCGCGTCACGCGCCGCGATCACCGACTCCAACTGGCCGATCACCGACTGGAGGTTGCCCTGCGCCTCCGTGGACGCTCCCGTGTCGTACGAACGACGGTCACTGCCAGCAGCCATCACAATCACTCTCCCCGTGAGCTGTGCTTCATGAGATGTGCTCCATGAGATGTACTCGATCCGGTCAGGGTCGGGTACGGCCGTACGTACGCCCCTCAGCGGCCCGAGAAGCGCGCCGCGTCGAAGTTCGCCGCCGACATCTGCGACTGCGCGTTGTCGCCCTGCTCCTGGTCACCCGAGCCGAACGCCGACTCCATCCCCGACTGACCGCCGAGGATCGCCGACAGCGCGCCGTTCAGCGCCGCCGTGATCTCGTCCGACCGCGACTTGAACGAGTCGAACGCCACCTTGCCCGCGCCGTTGAACTTCCCCTCCAACGGCTCCGCCGCCTGCACCAACTGCCGGATCAGCACGCCCAGATCCGTACTCGAACCCTGCGACTGCGACATCAGCGTCGACAGGACCTGCGTCCCCATGTCGAACTTCATCGGACTCCCCCCGGTCGTTCCGAACGAATGCACGTCCCTCCATCCCTATCAACCCAGCCGTCACAAACGCAATCAGTTATCAGCTGACTGTGACCAACACATGACATGACACCGCTCACACCCCCTCGGTGCCCTCAGCGCCCTTCAAGTGCCGCATCAGGCGCTCGAAGTCCGCCCATCCCGCCAGGTCGGAGGGGTCGCCCGGCAGCGGGTAGTAGAGCGCGGGACGGGCCTTCGGGCCCAGGGACACGGGGGGTTCGGGCAGCGGCGTGTGCCGGGCGCGGTCGCCGGGCATCGTACGGACCTCCTCCGCGCCGAGCACGAAGGCCACCGGGACACCCGGACCCTCGAAGCGCGGCGGCACCCCCAGATCGCGCCGTGCTTTGCGGAGTTGAACGAGCATCGACTGGAGGTGATGGCGCGTGGCGAGCACCTCCGCGGTCCGGCGCAGGGCCTCCAACGGCGGTTCCTCACCGGCCCCGTAGCCGAACGCCAGCCTGACGTCCTCCTCGACCCCCGCCTTCGTACGGCTGATACGGACGGTGGCGAGACCGGGCCGCTCCGGGGTGCCGACCACCACGGCCCACGTCGGCTCGGGTGCCCGCCCGAAGGCGACCTCGGTCAAACGAGCAGGCGACCAGGGGAGATTGGCCGGCTCCGCGGTGCCCCACCCCGCCGGGGGCCCGCCGGTCAGCTCGCGCCACACCGACTCCAGCGCGCCGCCCAGGACCAGCCGGTCGTCCGCCGGATGCACCGCCCGGAAGGAGACGGCCAGTTGGCGCTCACCGGTGTCCGCCACCTCCTGGAAGGCCGCGGCCACCGGGGTACGGGGATCGTCCGGCGTCGCGCCGGCCGCCACGACCGTCCCGAACATGCCGTCCTGCCACCGCAGTACGGCGCCCGAGAGGCCGTCGTAGTAGCCGTCCCGCTCGTCCTGTACGACCCACCGCGACGGCCAGCCGCCCAGGCTGTCGCGGACGGCCGGCGAGAGCGTGGTCCCCGCCGGGCTGACGATCTGGAGGCCCAACTCGGCCTGAGCGGTGGCCCGGAAGGCGTCGGACAGCCAGGCTGTCATGGCGACCACCGGACGGTCCTGGATGACCACGGCGACCTTGTCGGTCAGGACGTCGACCGCCGGCTGCGCGGCGGCCGGCGCGGGCGCGACACTCACCCCGTCGGTCTTCACCACGGCCAGCGAGCGCGCCGCCGCCCTCGGCCAGGCGGTGCCGCCGGCCAGCGAGGCCAGCCTCGCCGCGAAGGTCCCGGCGAGTCGCTCGGCCTCCTCCACCCCGGTGGTGGCACGTGCCTCCGTCCACCAGAACGGAAGCGGCGGGGGTACGGCCCCGAGGAGCCGCTCGGCCTCACCCGCGACCTGGACGAGCAGCGGCGCCTCCACGGAGATCAGCGGGCGGCCCTGCTCGTCACAGAGTTGTACGACGGCGCCCTCGCCCTCCGTACCCACCAGCTTGTCGGGGCCGCCGGACAGCAGACCCGCGAGCACACTCAACGGGTCGGGCATGCGCGGGGTGAGGGCGATGACGTCCTTGGTCATGGGGTCGTCCGTCCTTCGAGTGGTCGGTGGGTGTCGATCGGTGGCCGGCGCGTGTCGATCCGTGGCCGGTGGGCGGTCGTCGGCGCCGGTACGGACGGTCGTACGTCATCCGGCAGCCCCGTACACCGTCTGGATCAGCCGGTTCGCCTGCCCCCTGCGGATGAACACCCCGCGCCCGGCGGGCTGTTGTGTCGCGTACACCCCCGGGAACAGCTGCCCCTCGCTTCGGTCCCCCGCCATCAGCACCGCCGACGCCCCCGACTCCCGCAAGCCCTGCACCAGCGGCTCGTACATCCCCCGCGACGCACCCGCGACCCGGCGCGTCAGGACGAAGTGGAGCCCGATGTCGACCGCCGACGGGATGTACGGCAGGAACGCGGCGAGCGGCGACTGGCCCGCCGTGGTCAGCACGTCGTAGTCGTCGACCAGGACCACGATCCGCGGGCCGCTGCCCCAGCTGCCGGGCTCCAGGTCCTCCAGCCGCGCGCCGTCGTCCGGCAGCCGCTTGGCCAGCTCGGTGGCGATCCCGTTCGAAAGACCGGTGCACATCTTGCTGTTGTACGCGTACCCGCCGTTGAACTCCTCCGGGATCGCGCCGCGCAGACTCCGCCGCGGGTCCATCACCGCGAAGACCAGGTCGTCCTCGCCGTACCGGTCGATGAGGCCGGCGGCGACGGTCCTCAGCAGGTTCGTCTTGCCGCACTCGCTGTCCCCCAGCACCAGCAGGTGCTGGTCGTGCCCGAACAGGTCGAGCAGGACGGGCGCGAGCGCCGCCTGGTCCAGCCCGATCGGCACGCGCCGCGGTTCGGCGACCGGGCCCGGCAGGAGGTGCGGCTCCAGGACGTGCGGCAGGATCCGTACGGGCTGGGCGACGTCACCGCTCCACGTGGCCCGGATCGTACGGGCGGTGCGCTCCAGCACGGCGCCGAGGTCCGCGACGTCCACCACTCCGTCCGTACGCGGCAGCGCGACCTGCGCGAACAGCTTGGCGTCCGTGAGGACCCGGCCCGGCTCGTCCGGCGACAGCGTCTCGGCGAGCTTGCGGTCGACGCTGGAGTCGGTCGGGTCGTTGAGGCGCAGCTCGACGCGCGTGCCGAAGTTCGACTGCGTGGCGATGCGGACGTCGTTCCAGCGCAGCATGCCCGCGACGACGTGGATGCCGTACCCGCCCCCGCGCTTGAGGATGTCCACGACGGCGTCGTCCAGGTCCTCGAAGTCGTCGCGCAGCGCGCCGAATCCGTCGATGACGAGCACGATCTCGGCGGAGGCCAGACCGGGCAGCCGGCCCGCCGCGTGGAGGGTACGGAGCTGCTCGACGGAGTCGATGCCGTGCTCGCGGAAGAGGTCCTCGCGGGCGGCGAGCATGTTCCGTACCTCTTCGACCGTACGGGCAGCCCGCTCGCGGTCGGCGCGGCCCGCGATGCCGCCGACGTGCGGCAGTCCTGACAGCGCCTGGAGGCCGCCGCCGACCAGGTCGAGGCCGTAGACGCCGACTTCCTGGGGGGTGTGGGTCAGGGCGAGGGAGAGGACGAGGGTGCGCAGGAGGGTCGTCTTGCCGGACTGCGGGCCGCCGATGACGGCGGCGTGGCCGCCCGCGACCGTGAGGTCCAGGTACCACTGGCCCTGCCACTGCCTGGTCGGGTCGTCGAGGAGCCCGAGGGGCACCCGCAGCGGGCTCCGGCCCCGGCCGCTCCTGCCCTTCGTACGGTCCACGCCCCCCTGCGCGTCCGCCAGTTGCATCCCCCGCGGCCCCACGTCCAGCTGCCCCGCGGCCTGGTCCAGCGTGAGGGCGTCCGGCAGTGGCGGCAGCCAGATGCGGCGCACCGGACCCGCCGCGTCGTTGAGCTGCCCGACGATGACGCCCATCTCGGTCGGCCCGGTCTCGCGCCGCCGCGCCGACGGCTCCTGCTTGCCCGAACCCTCGTTCGCCGCGAGGGTGTTGAACGCCTCGTACTCCAGCGCGAGCGGCCCCGTGTCCTCGTCCTCCGCGCGCCGCACCGGACCGCGATACGCGCCGGAGACGTAACTCGCCTTGAAGCGCTCGTAGTGGCTGGTGTCGACCTTGAGGTAGCCGAAGCCGGGCAGCGGCGGCAGGTGGAAGGCGTCCGTCGTGTCCAGGACCGTGCGGGACTCGTCGGCGGAGAAGGTACGCAGGCCGAGGCGGTACGAGAGGTACGTGTCCAGGCCCTTGAGCCGGCCGCCCTCGATGCGCTGGCTGGAGAGCAGCAGGTGCACCCCGATGGAGCGGCCGATGCGGCCGATGGACAGGAAAAGGTCGATGAAGTCGGGCTTGGCCGTCAGGAGTTCACCGAACTCGTCGATGACGACGAACAGGTGGGGCAGCGGCTCCAGTTCGGGCCGCCGCTCGGCGCGCAGGGCCGCGTAGTCCCCGATGTCGGCGATGTTGCCCGCGTCCTTGAGCACCTGCTGGCGGCGCTTGACCTCACCCGCGAGCGAGGCGTGGACGCGCTCGACCAGGCCGGCCTGGTTCTCCAGGTTGGTGATGACCCCGGCGACGTGCGGCAGTTCGGCGAACGGCGCGAAGGTCGCCCCGCCCTTGTAGTCGACCAGGACCAGGGCGAGATCCTCCGGCGGGTGTGTGGCCACCAGGGCGAGGACGAGCGTCCGGAGGAGTTCGGACTTGCCGGAGCCGGTGGCGCCGACGCACAAACCGTGTGGGCCCATGCCCAGTTCGGAGGACTCCTTGAGGTCCAGGAGCACCGGTTCGTGGGAGTCGCTGACGCCGATCGGCACGCGCAGGAACGCGCGTTCGCCGCGCGGCGCCCACAGGCGGGCCAGGTCGAGCCGCGCCACGTCGTCGATGCCGAGGAGGTCGGCGAAGTCGACGGGCCCGGCGAGGGGGGCGTCGCCGAGCGACTCGGCGGACAGCCGCATCGGCGCCAGCATCCGGGCCAGGCCCTCGGCGAACGGGATGCTGACCTCGTCCACCGTGCCGTGGGCGCTGACCGGTTCCTCCGCGCGGAGGTCCTCGATGACCACCTGGTCGCCGTCCACGGTGATCCGTACACCGACGTGTCCCGGCTCCTGGATCCGCTGGTCGAGCAGGTGCAGGACGGTGACACCCATCTCGCGCAGGCCGACGGCGTCGTCGGGGAGCGGCAGGTCGACCGCGTCCTCGCCGTGTCCGTCGGTGACGACGAGCAGCCGGGACGTCATCGACAGGGCGTCCTTGCCGGACAGGCCGCGGCGCACCTCGGCGGCGTAGGAGGCGCGGCGGCGCAGCTCGGGGCCCAGCTGGCGCGCGAGTTGGGGTGCGGAGGGGGCGATACGGCGGGCGGCGACGGGGCCGTCGAACTGCTCGGTGTCCAGCAGGTGCGGCATCCACTTGGCCCACTCCCAGTCGGCGAGCCGGTCGCCGGGGGCGGCCAGCGCGATCGCCACGTCGTCGGGGGCGTGCAGGGCGGCGGCCTGGACGAGCAGGGCGCGGGCGACGCGCAGGCAGTCCTCACGGGGGCCGATCACGCTCACGTTGCCGACGCGGTCG
This sequence comes from Streptomyces sp. NPDC087420, assembly GCF_044744165.1. NCBI lineage: Bacteria > Bacillati > Actinomycetota > Actinomycetes > Kitasatosporales > Streptomycetaceae > Streptomyces > Streptomyces sp. NPDC087420. Next base: position 526,194 of record NZ_JBIUXU010000002.1, on the reverse strand, counting down.
AGCGGGACGGTGAGCGGGAGTTCGGTGCCGGTACGGAAGCGGGCCATCAGTGACGACGCCTCGTTGAGCATGAAGCGGTCGGGCGGGGTGAGGACCGAAGAACCCTGCTGGGCGACCTTCAGATCGCGTACGGGCATCTCGCCGGTGCCGACGCGCACGCGCAGGAAGTCGCCGTCGGCCCTGCGCCGTTCCCACAGCCGGGCCGGGCCGCGCACGATGTCGTACAGCGCGTGCGGCGGCGGGTTGAGGACGTCGGCGCGCTCGCGCCGCTCGCGTTCCTCGGCGGAGAGTTCCTCGCGCAGGTCCTCCAAGTAGGCGAGGTACGCCTCGCGTTGGGTGCGGCGGGTGCGCTGGGCCTTGCCGCGCTGCGAGAAGAGGAGCGCGACGGTGCCGATGATGGTGACGACGAGGATGAGCGCGCCGAGCGCGGCGAACTGGCTGTTCCGTACGACCGTCATCATCACGACGGACGACATGACGCCGGCGACGGGGAGCAGCGACATCGCGATGTTCCCCGCCTTGCCCTCGGGCAGGTTGGGCGGGGCCTCGATGACGCGCGCCTCGGAGGCGGCCGGGGGGCGGGTGGTCCTGGCCGGGCGGTGGATCAGTCGGGTGCTCATCGTGGTCAGTGGCGTTTCTGCGAGAGCTGGAAGACCTCTGCGGCGAGGCGGGTGACGGCTTCCCGGGTCGGGTGCGCGAGCAGTTCGGTACGGATCGGGCCGCCGGCCGCCAAGTGCCGGTCGTACGGCAGGACTTGGACACTCGCCCCCGTGGACCGGAGCTTCTGGGCGGCCTCTCCGAGGTCCAGCCCGGTGTGCGGTACGAGTTCGGTGAGCACGACCATCGTGCCGGCGATCACCTGGCGGGGCAGCCCCCGCATCCACTGGAGCACCGCGTACGTACTGGTGATGCCCTCCAGCGTGGCGGGGGAGGCGAGGACGCGGGCCTGGGCGGCGGAGAGCGCGGTCCGCGCGACCTCGGCCGGCAGTGTCTCGCAGTCGACGACCGCGATGCCGAAGTAGCGGCGCAGCGCGACCATCGTCCGCTCGTACGTGACGGTGTCCAGCATCGCGCCGATCTGGCCCTGGCTGCCGGGCAACAGCCACGCGTTGTCGGGGAGTTGGACGAGATAGCCGGTGATGTCGAGCAACGACATCTGCGGCTCCACGATCTGCGCGACGTCACCGGTGGTCCAGCGCAGTGACGTGGCGCCGAGCCGCAGCGGGAGCGAACCGAGCGCGGGATCGGCCTCGACCACGAGGACGGGGTCCTGGCGGTAGTGCGCGTACGTCGTGCCGAGCAGCGCGGCGACGGTCGACTTGCCCGCGCCGCCCCGGATGGACGTGACGGCGATCTGCCGGCCGGTGGTCACGGGCTGCTGGAGTATCTCGGCGGCGCGGGTGGCGTCGGCGACCTCGCGGGCGACGGAGGAGGAGACGGCGCGGCGCGCGGCGCGTACGCCCCGGGCGGCGAGGGACTCGCCGTGCTGCGGCTTGCGTACGGCGGCGGCGAGGCCGGGGTCCACGACGGGGCGGGAGTCGGGGGTGGGGCGGGGGCGGGGCTGGGGGGTGGGGGCGGCCTGTTGCGAAGGGCTTTCCAGCGCCTGAACCTGTGCGGCCGGGACCGGTGGCGCGGGTGCTGGTGCTGGTGCTGGTGACACCTGCGGCTGCGACGCCTGTCCGTCGGGATCCTGTGCTCCCTGCGTACGCTGCGAGGACCCGCCCCGCAGGTCGCGCAGTACGTCTCCCTGCCAGTTGTCGTCCCGGTCCGCCATGTCCGTCCGCCTCCCTTTCCGCCCTGACGCTTCCGCCGTACCGAAGCAGTTGCACCGAACCCGCGCGCCCCGCTCAGAACTTGTCGAGCAACTGCCCGTACACGCCGAACACCCCGATCGCGAGCGGGAACAGGCCCACCACTCCGATGGACTCGACCAGATCGGCCATGCGCCGCAGCCGCACCCGTACATGCTCCGGCGGCTGCACCGCCAGGACGAGAAGCGGCAGCACCGCCGCCGCGCACAGCAGCGCGAGCGGCCCCGCACCCCCGGCGTGCTCCATCCACAGCATCACGAGCCGTACGACGAGGACCGCCGCCGCGGCCAGCAGCGCCACGACCTCCGCGACCAGCGGAAAGGCCCGCGCCCTGGACAGCAGCACCACGGCGACGAGGGACGGCAGCGTCACGGTCCATACGGTCGGTTCGCCGGCCAGGGTGAGCAGCCAGCTCGCGCCCGCCGCGGAGACCGCCGTGGCCGTCGTCGCGAGGGCGAGACCGCGGTGAGTGGCCGCGAGGGCGTTGCCCACCTGGTGGCGGCTGACGGAAGTACCGCCCGAGCGGCGGTCGTCGAGCGCCGTGAGCCCCGACGCCATCAGGGCGAGGCGCGGCAGCAGGCCGAGCAGCACCACGGAGAAGACGGCCATGACCGCGCCGAGCCGCGCCGGGTTGTCCTGGGCGGCGGCGACGGCCTCCCACACCAGGGTGATCGCGGCCGTCGCGGTGGCGCCGATGAGCCCGCCGCGGCCCAGCGGCGAGAAGAGGCCGAGGAGTACGAGCGTCAGGGTCAGCGCGCCCGCGACGGCGGCGAGGCGCGCGGTGCCCGGCCAGTCGTACGCGTCGGCGGCGGTCCACGCGGTGAGGACGCCGAGCGCACCGGAGGCGAGCAGGAGCGCGGTCGCCAGCCCCCGGTTGCCCTCCCCGATCCTGGCGGCGAGCGCGCCCGTCACCATGAGGACAAGCGTGACGGCCACCAGTACGCCGGCCAGCGCGCCGAGCGCGAACTCGCCCCGGGCGAGCAGCGCGGCGACCACGGCGAAGGCGACGGTGGCCACCCCCGCGCTGGCGCGGCGCGCGGCGGGGCGCCAGCGCCACGCCTGGAGGTCGAGGTCGTCGGCCACCTGGTCGGTGACGTCGTGCACGACCGGGGCGGGCGGCGCGGAGTGGGCCCGTACGAGCCGCAGGACCGCGCCGTCGGCTATCCCGGCCGACGCGAGCGTGCTGTCGTGCGGCAGCGCGGAACCGTCGGACGTGATCAACTGCCGGGTCATCGGGCGCGATGCGGCCCGGTCGTCCAGCAACTGGAGTATGTCCGGCAGCAGTTGCCCGATGGGGGTGTCGGAGGGCAGGACGATGTCGGCCCGGCGCCGCTCGCCGACCAGGGTCACCCGGCTCAGTTGCGCCCGTGAAGTCGCCGCTGTGCCGACTGTGCTCGCTGTGCTCACCACTCGCCCGAACCTATCATCGGGGTGTCGCGCGCTTTCGGGATATCCGGCACGGTCCGCGGCGGTGCCTGCGCGCCTTTCCCTTCAGTTCCCCTCACTGAAAACCTGTCCCCTCGCGCGCATTTGACGGAATGGTTCGCGCTTTCCGGGCAGCACACTCCGCGCACGTCGCGCCCTCCGCACATCCCGCGCATCCCCCGCATCCCCCGCATCCCCCGCATCCCCCGCATCCCGCGAACTCTCCTTTTCCGCTCATTTCTACGGTTTGGCCGGATCGGCCGCCGGTCGGTCGTACTGCTGTTCCTGCACCTGCCGTTGCTTCTCCTGCTCGGCCTTCTGCTTCGCCAGGGTGGCCTGGAGGAAGGACCAGCCGACGCACCCCGCGCACAGGACGGCCGCGATGGCGATGCCCGCGAACACCTTTCCGAGCCGCTCGTCCGCCGTGCGGCGCACGCGCTGGGCGCCGAACAGCAGGGCGTCCCGCATTCTGCGCCGTCGTACCGCCACCGACTCCAGAAGCTGGCTGTCGTAGTCCCGTGCCATGCCCGCCCCCGCCGCCCCTGTCGTTCGCCGTTCGTCCGCCGTGTCCGTCGGGCAGCACCGAGAGTTGCCCCGACGCGACATTCTGTTCGAGATCCGCCGCTTTGACGAGCCCGTTCCCGGGAGCCGTTGTCAGACCCCCGTGCCACGATGACGGACATGAGCACTTCCTCCCCCACCCCGGGCACGCCTGGCACGCCGGGCACCCCCCGCGCCATGCCGCCCTTGGACGCCGACGAGCGGACCTCCCTGGAGAGCTGGCTCGACTTCTACCGCACGACCCTGGCCCAGAAGTGCGACGGCCTGAACGAGCACCAACTCCGCGAGGCCTCCGCCGCGCCGTCGTCCCTCACGCTGCTCGGGCTGGTCCAGCACGCGGCGGAGGTCGAGCGGAACTGGTTCCGCCGCGTGCTGGCCCAGGAGGACGCCCCGGCGATCTACTCCCCCGGCGCCGACGTAGACGCGACCGACGGCGGTTTCGACCTCACCGAAGAAGTCACCTTCGACAAGGCGCTGACCACGTGGCACGCGGAAATGGACCACGCGCGGAAGAACTGCGCGGACCGCGCACTGGACGACACCAGCCCTTTCATGGGCGGGCAGGTCACGCTGCGCTGGATCTACACCCACATGATCACGGAATACGCCCGCCACTGCGGCCACGCCGATCTTGTACGGGAACGTGTCGATGGCCGTACGGGCGTCTGAGGCGTTTCACAGTACGGAAGGGAAGTCAGCGCCGACCCGGCGTCAGTATCCGCGCCGCACGTTGGTGACGGCCGCGTCGTCCAGTTTGTGGGCGCGGCGTTCCGATTCCGCCGTCAGTTCGCTCAACGCCTCGTCGACAGCGGTCAGTACGGTCGCCACCGCCTCGTCGGTCACGGCCGGGGAGTCCGTCGTCCGCTTGTCGCGGATACCGACGGCCGTGGCGAGCGCGGCCAGGACGGGCTCGTCGGCCGTCCAGCGGTCGGCCGCGAGGCGGCGGGCGGGTGAGTCGACCAGGACCAGTTCACTGGACCGGAACACCCCCCAGCGGCGGCGGTGTTGGCGGGTGAGCTGCCCTTCCGCCTCCAGCGCGGCCGTATACACGGCGGACAGGTTACGGCCCCTCCGCCAGAGCCAGTTACCCACGGACTCGTAGGGCGCCTGCCGTACGAACGAGGACGCGGCCTCGCCCAACAGGGGGTCGCTCGGCACATCGCCCATCTCCGGGCCGTCCGTCCCCAGCCCGCCGGACGGCACGATGCGGTCCCCCTCCAGGGTGAGCGCCCCCACCGCCAGGAGGTCGATCGCCTCCGCCCCCGCGAGGGCGAGCGACAGGGCGCCCCGCTCCACCGTACGGACGGACGTCATGTCCATCGCGACGATCAGCAGCTCCCGTGGTGTGCTCATGATCAACTCCCGGCGCCCGAAGCCGCCCTGATCACGGTCCGGATTCCCTGAGCGAAGCCGGCCACGGTGAAATCGGGAGGAACGCCCTCGATGAGGATCAGGTCACTGATCGAACTGTTGACCCGCAGGGGCAGAATCTTCTGATACTCCGGGGATTCATGCCAATTCCGCGCGTCGGTCGCACTGGGGAATTCCATGAGAACCGCGGAACCGGGCCACGCCCCTTCGACCACTTCCGCCTCACCCTGCGCCAGCCACCTGCCGCCGTACGCCTTGGCCGTTTCCTCGACCTGCTCCAGATACTGGAGGCCTTCCTCGTTGGGAATTCCGCCCGGTATCCGCAGGTGATTGATCACATAGGCACTCATCTGGAATCCTCCGGTCATGTCGCGGGGTAACGCGAATGGTGAGGCATTGATGGATGACTGTTGATGCTTATTGATGACTGTTCCCATTATAGGCGCCGCATACGGGACAGTCTCAGCGGCAGGACAGCCTCAGAGCAGGGCCGCGCCCATCACGGTCGCCGCCGCCGTGCCGGGGGGCCGTACCTCGGCTGTCCGGACCTCCGGTCGGTGATCGGTGAGGAGGGTTACCTGGGGCGCGGTAATCGGAGTCACGGCGGAGCGGGGCGCGCGCAGGCTCGTCGTACGCGAAGGACGCGCACACCCGCAGTCGTACGACAGGAGTCCTCATGTCCGGAAACGGAAACGGAAATGGAACCGGTATCGGTACCGCACCCACCCTCCAGGCCCTCACGGCCGAACTCGCCGTGCTGCGGCCCCGCATGGAGGAAGTCAGCCGTTCGATCCACGCGCGGCCGGAGCTGAAGTTCGCCGAGTTCCACGCCCAGGACGTACTCACGGGCTGGCTCGCGGAGTCGGGTTTTGTCGTGGAGGCACCGGTGGGGGGAGTGGAGACGGCGTTTGTCGCGGTGCACGAGGGGACGGACCCGGGGCCGTACGTCGCCGTGCTCGTCGAGTACGACGCGCTGCCCGGCGTCGGCCACGGCTGCGGCCACAACCTCATCGCGGCCGGGGGCGCCGCCGCCGCGATCGCCGCCGTACGCGCGCTGCCCGACCACCCGGGCACCATCGCCGTCATCGGCACGCCCGGCGAGGAGATGGGGGGCGCGGGAAAGGTCCTGCTGGCCGAGGCCGGGGTCTTCGCGGGGGTCGACGCCGCCGTGATGTTCCATCCGGCCGACCGCTCGATGACCACCCAACACGCCCTTGCGGCGGCGCACTTGCGCGCCGAGTTCACCGGGGTGAGCGCACACGCCGCGAAGTCCCCCTGGGAGGGGCGCAGTGCGCTGGCCGGTGCGCAGCTGTTCCTCAACGCGCTTGATTCGATGAGGCAGTTCATGCCACCGACCGCCCGGGTGCACGGGGTCGTGTCCGACGGCGGCCAGGCGCCGAACGTGGTCCCCGCGCGTGCCGTCGTGGACTTCTACGTACGCGACAGTACGGCGGTGTCGGTCGGCGCCCTCGTCGCGCGGGTCCGCAAGGCGGCGGGGGGCGCGGCGTACGCGACGGAGACCACGGTGAGGTTCTCGGAGACAGGCCCGCTGTACGCGGAACGCCGTAACAACGCGGTGCTCGCGGCGCGATTCGGCGCCACGGTACGGGCGTTGGGCCTGGAGATCGGCCCGGGCGCCCCGGACTCCCCGGCCGGTTCCTCCGACATCGGCAACCTCTCGCAGCTGATGCCGGTCATCCACCCGTACATCCAGACGGCGGCACTCGGCACGCCGAGCCACTCGACGGCGATGTCCGAGGCGGGGGTACGACGCTTCGCCCACGAGCGCACCCGGATCGCGGCGATCGGGCTGGCGCGGGTGGTGACGGACCTGGTGACGGAACCGGAGTTCTTGGAGGCGGCACGCTCGGAGTTCGCGGCGGCCTCGGGTCCGGGCGCGGGTTCTGACCGGCCGGGGGCGGGGGGCGTGGGCTCTGACCGCCTGGGGGCGGGAGGCACGGCCCCCTCGGGTCCGGGGACGCGTCCCGGTTCGGGTTCTGGCGAGCGCCCGGCGCAGGCCCCCGGCCTGCGCCCCGCCCCGGGTCAAAGCCCAGTTGCAGCCCGTACACCGGACGCCACCACCACCGCCCCCACGGCCGGCAAAACCGCCACCGCGCACACGGCGGACGCCCCGGCTACCGCGAGCACGGCCGACGCGCCCATCGCCGCCCGTACACTCCGCGCATGACCGTCGTGATTGTCCTGGAAGGGGCCGTCCCCGGGCGGTTCACGGTGGCGGTGTCGCCCCTCGCCGAGCTGGCCGCGAGTCTGCACGTGCTGACCGAGCACGAGCACCACGCCGACCGGGCGCCCTGGGCCGAAGAGGTCGTCCGTACCGCCCCGCCCGCCTTCCTCGCCGGCCTCCGGCGCTTCTCACCCTTGTGGACGGCACTCCGCTGGCGGGGGTTCTACACCGGCCTCGACGGCCCGGCGTGCGGAGGGGGCACGCCGGGCCGGGGGACGGCAGGACGGGGGACGGCGGGACCGGGCACGGCGGGACCGGGCACGGCGGGACCGGGCACGGCGGGACCGGGCACGGCGGGACGGGGCACGGCGGGACGGGGCATGGAAGCACGGGAGGCATCGGGCCGGGGGACGGTGGGGCAGAGGGTTGCCGGGCAAGGGACGGCAGGGTGGGGGGCCGCCACCCGCGCGCCGACTCTGGCTCGGCTGCCGCTCGACCAGTTCGCCGAGCTCACCGCGTACTCCTGCGCCAGCGGTTACCTCGGTTACGCCTTCGACCGCCTCCTCCACGACCCCGCCCAGGCCGCCGCCCTGCGCCACGCCGCCTCCGGGCTGCCGGAGCCCCATCTCGCCCTCGCCGAGGACCTGTTACGCGGGCCCGAGGCGTTGCGCGCGGACGTCCTCGGCTTCCTCGACCTGTGCCGCCACGTCTTCTTCGGGGCCCTGTGGGCCGAGACGGAACCGGTCCTCACCAGCGCCGCGCACCGCGTACGGCAGCGCCTCGCGGACGAAGGACCGGCAGCCGCGCTGATGTCGCTCAGCCCCTCCAGCGCCCAACTCGCCCACGCGTCCCCCGACGCGGCGGGCGAGGGCGGCGGCCCCCTGCGGGTCATCTTCGACAAGGTGCACCACGCGGTCATCACCCCGGCCCGCACGCCGGTCCTGCTCATCCCCACCCTGTACGGCGCCCCGCATCTGGTCGTGAAGAACGAGCCGGGCCTGCCGCCCGTCGTGCACTTCCCGGTCCACTCACCGGTGGTCGGCGTCACCCTCGCCCGCAGCCGCATGCTGGCCCTGACCGATCCGCGCCGGGTACGGCTGTGCCGGCTCATCGCCCGCCAGTCGATGACCACCGCCGACCTGGCGCACCGGCTGGCGATGACCCGCCCCCAGGTCTCCCGCCACCTGCGGACGCTGCGCGACCTGGGCCTGGTGCGCACCGAACGGCACGGCCGTTACGTCCACTACGGCCTCGACCTCGCCGCGGTCGGCCGGATCGGGCAGGACGTCGCGACGGCGTTGCAGTACTGAGGGAGGAGGGGACGGTACGGGGCGGGCGCCTCGTGCTCGCCCACGGGCCGCCGCGCGGCACGATCAGGCCCGATTCGTACGCCGCCACCACCGCCTGGGTGCGGTCGCGAGGGTCGCCGGCGGCGCGGAGGGGGAGGACGCGGCGGGGGTACGGAGCTGGCGGGCGAACTCGGTGATGAGGCGGCGGGGCACGGTCGGGGCCAGCAGCGCGTTTCCGGCCGCCACCACCCGTACCGCGCCGAAGAGTTGCTCGGCGGTGACGTCCTTGAGGAGGAAGCCGCCGGCACCGGCGGTGAGGGCGTCGTAAAGCCGCCCGGTGCCGGGCCCGCCCGCAGCGCGCCACCGACCGCGGCGACCCGTTCGCGCATGGCCGGCAGGCCGTGGCCGGCCGGGCGGGCACCGGTGATGCCCGACCCCGCCACCCCCTCCTCCCTCTCCTCCGACACCTGCCAGGAGGACATGGTCAGGCTGAGCCTCAGCGGGGTCTGGCTCGGCCAGGCGGCGGTGGCCGTCCTCGGGGTGCTGGTGATGAGCGGGGAGTACGGGACGGGCACGATCCGCACCACACTGACGACGGTGCCGGGCCGGTCCCGGGCCCTCGCGGCCAAGGCCGCCGTCAGGGCGGGGGCGACGCTGGCGGCGGGCGCGACGGCACTGACCCGGCGGGACGCGTGACCCGGCGGCGGGGGACGGTGGGGGGCGAGGCGGGCTGACGCGGGGCGGGGGGCCGCGATCCTGTCTCCCTGGGCTGCGCGGGGCCGGCTACTTCAGTTCGTTCGACGGCACCGCCGACCAGCTGCTGACCGAGGCGGCACGCGCGGGCACCACCGAGCTGCCCTACGCGGAGTTCATCGCCCCCATGACCGCCGCGTCACAGCCCACCGACCAGGCCGGCAGGCAGCGCGCCCTGTTCGACGCGACCGACACCGACCACGACGGGGTCGTCACCCGGGCGGAGCTGAAGGCCTACCAGGAGCGCTTCCACAAGAACGACACCTTCATGGGGATCGTTCACCGCCGTCATGCCTGACAGCGACGGACCCGTGCCTCGGCGTGCGCCGCCTACGCGGTGAGCCGGCGGCAGACGTCAGGCGTTCTTCGGCTGCGCGGCCGGCGCCGCCACCAGCGGTGCCTTCCCGTGACCGGTGCGGCGGAGCCAGGCGATGTCTCGGGCGAACGACCAGGTCAGCAGGGTCAGCGCCGCGATCACCGCCGCGAGTGCGGGGGCGTACGGGAGGAGGCCCGACGCCGTCGTGAGGAGGATGACTCCCTGGAGCGCCGCGACCGTCTTGCGGGCCGTGCTCGGGGGGAGGGGGCCGTTCAGCCACGGCAGGAAGCGGGCCGCGGCGACGAAGCCGTACCTCATCACGCCGATCAGCAGCACCCACACCCCCAGCGACGTCGCGACGAAGACGCTCAGCACGAGGATCAGGAAGGCGTCGACCTCCATGTCGAAACGCGCCCCGAGCTTGGACGACGTGCCGGTGCGGCGGGCGACCTGGCCGTCGACCGCGTCGAGGATCAGCGCCACCGTGGCGAGCGCGACCAGGGCGGTGAGGGGCGGCGGGCTCTCGTAGGAGTCGGCGACCAGCGCCGCGACCCCGCCGACGAGGGTCGCCCGTGCGAGGGTGACGCGGTTCGCCGGGCCGAAGGGGCGCGACCAGGACCGGCTCAGGGCGCGCGTGAGCACGGCCCAGGTGGCGATGGCGACCGCCGCCCCCGTCAGCCATCCGGCGGGGCCCAGCCCGATCGCCTCGCTGAGCAGCAGCAACAGGAGCGCCTGCGCGGCGAGTCCGGCGGCCGTCTCGCGCCGTACCAGCTTGGCCTGGTGGGACAGCGACACACGCGGGGCGCGAGGTGTGCCCGGCGCACGCCCCCCACGCGAGGCTCGCGGGGCCCGGGCCGTCCCCGCCCTCCCCGCCGTCCCCGCCGTCCCCGCCGTCCCCAAGACCCTGGGTATCCCGAGTGTCCTGGCGGCCTCGGGGAACCCTGCGGGATCGAAGGCCTCGAAGGCCTCGAAGGCCTCGAAGGCCTCGAAGGCCTCGAAGGCCTCGAAGGCCTCGAAGGGCTTGACGCCCCCAGGCAGCCCGGGAACCCCAGGGAGCCCGGGGAGCGCGGCGGCCTGGACGGGTATGTGCGTGTTGTACATGTTCACCGTTCACCCCGGCTGTGTGGCCGACTCGATGCGTGCCGCGTACGGTGATCGCGGCCTCGTAACCAGCACTACGCAAACCGCTCCCCGAGCGTTCAGGTCCAGGAGGACACCACATGGAGCGCGACGCCCGCGCATTCTGGCTCCGCGCCCCCGGGCACGGGGAGATCAGGGATGTTGTCCTGCCGGAACCGGGCGACGACGACGTCGTGGTGCGCACCCTCTGCTCCGGCGTGAGCAGGGGTACGGAGTCCACGGTCTTCCGCGGGGGCGTGCCGGAGAGTCAGCACGCCGCGATGCGCGCGCCGTTCCAGGACGGCGACTTCCCGGGGCCCGTCAAATACGGCTACCTCAACGTCGGCCTCGTCGAGGAAGGCCCCGCGCGCCTGCTCGGCCGTACGGTCTTCTGCCTCTACCCGCACCAGACCCGCTACGTCGTCCCCGCGAGCGCGGTCACCCCCGTCCCCGACGGCGTCCCCGCCGGGCGGGCGATCCTGGCCGGGACCGTGGAGACCGCGGTGAACGCCGTCTGGGACGCCGCGCCCCTGCTCGGTGACCGAATCGCGGTGGTCGGGGCGGGCATGGTCGGCGCGTCCGTCGCCGCCGTCCTCGCCCGATACCCGGCCGTACGCGTCCAGTTGGTCGACGCCGACCCCGGCCGCGCCGCCGTCGCGCACGCGCTGGGCCTGGACTTCTCGCTCCCCTCGGACGCGCTGGGCGACTGCGACCTGGTCGTCCACGCCAGCGCCACCGAGGCGGGGCTCGCGCGCTCGCTGGAACTCCTCGCTCCGGAGGGCACGGTGCTGGAGCTGAGCTGGTACGGCGACCGGCGGATCAGCGTGCCGCTGGGCGAGGCGTTCCACTCCGGGCGGCTCGTGCTGCGCAGCAGCCAGGTGGGCATGGTGTCGGCGGCCCGGCGCTCGCGGCGCACCTTCGCCGACCGGCTGGCGCTCTCGCTCGACCTGCTCGCCGACCCGGCGTTCGACGCCCTGGTCACCGGCGAGTGCGCCTTCGAGGAGCTGCCGCGCGTACTCGCCGGAATCGCCGGGGGCGAGGTGCCCGGACTGTGCCACCGCGTCCTGTACGGTCCCGTGGCGGAGCCCGCCGGGAGCTGAACCGCGTGCGGGTTGAACAAGTGGCGGGCATTCGCCGTACTAGCAGACAAGCCCTGGCAGAAACCCTGACGGGCGCAGGAGTACGTAGGCACGTACGCACGTAGACACGTAGGCACAAGGACCTGGAGGGTCATCCGTTGTTCAGCGTCACCGTCCGCGAGCACCTCATGATCGCCCACAGCTTCCACGGGGAGGTCTTCGGGCCCGCGCAACGCCTCCACGGAGCGACGTTCCTCGTGGACGCCACCTTCCGGCGCGCCGAGCTGGACGCGGACAACATCGTCGTGGACATCGGCCTGGCGACCAAGGAACTGGGCGCCGTGGTGGGCGAATTCACCTACCGGAACCTGGACGACCTGCCCGAGTTCGCCGGCGTCAACACCTCGACGGAGTTCCTGGCGAAGGTCATCGCCGACCGCCTCGCCGACCGGGTGCACGCCGGGCTCCTGGGCGAGGGCGCGCGCGGCCTGACGGCCGTCTCCGTCACCCTGCACGAGTCCCACATCGCCTGGGCGAGCTACGAGCGGGCGCTGTGAACCCCGCCGGCGCCACCGTGGCGCCCGCACGCTCGGTGCGGGTGGTGATGCCCGGTGGCGTCGATGATCCGGCGGCGCCGAGCGGCGGGAACCGCTACGACCGCCGGGTGTGCGGCGAACTGCCCCGCGCCGGCTGGCCGGTCCACGAACACGCCGTCCCCGGCACCTGGCCCGACCCCGCCCCCGAGGCACGCGCCGAACTGGCCCGGATCCTGGCGGAGTCGGCGGACGGCAGCGTGGTCCTCCTGGACGGCCTGGTCGCCTGCGCCGCCCCGGACGTCGTCGTCCCGGAGGCCGCCCGGCTGCGCCTGGCGGTGCTGGTGCACCTCCCCCTGGCCGACGAGACGGGCCTCACCCCCGAACGCGCGGCGGAACTGGACGCCGCCGAGCGCCGGACGCTGCACGCCGTATCGGCGGTGATCGCCACCAGCACCTGGGCGGCCAACCGCCTGATCACCCACCACGACCTGCCCCGGACCCGCGTCCACGTCGCCCCACCCGGCACGGACAGGGCACCGCTGTCCCGGGGGACGGACCGGAGCGGACCGGCGGGTACGACTCCGGGCGCCGACGCGCACCACAGCCCGCCCCGGGCCCCGGGCACGGACGCCGGTACGGATCCGGGCACGGACGCCGGTACGGATCCGGGCACGGACGCCGGTACGGCCCTGATCACGGCCCCGGGCACAGACCGGAGCCCGGCCCCCGCCCCCCGCGCCCCCCTCCTCCTCTGTGTCGCCACCGTCAGCCCGCGTAAGGGGCAGCTCCGCCTGGTCGAGGCCCTCGCCGAGGTCGCCCAGCTCGACTGGCGGTGTGTCCTGGCCGGGGGGCTCGGGCAGGACCCCGGTTACGTCGCTCAGGTCCGCGAGCGGATCCACGCGGCGGGGCTCGGGGCGCGGATCCGGCTCGCCGGACCCCGCGTGGGCCCCGCGCTCGCAGCCACCTACGCGCAGGCCGACCTCCTCGTACTCGCCTCCCACGCGGAGACGTACGGCATGGCCGTGACCGAGGCGCTCGCCCGTGGCATCCCCGTCCTCGCGACCGCCGTCGGCGGTGTCCCCGAGGCGCTCGGGCAGGCGCCCGACGGCACCCTGCCGGGCGTGCTCGTACCACCCGACGACCCCGCCGCCCTCACCGCCGCGCTGCGCGCCTGGCTCGCCGAGCCCGGTGAGCGCCGCCGGTCGCGGGAGGCCGCGTACCAGCGGCGTACCACCCTGGCCGGTTGGGACACCACCGCACGGAGTCTGGCCGAGGTGCTGGAACGACTCCCCCACGAACCTCGGAGGACCGCGTGAACACCACCGACACGAGTGAAGAGCCGCGCTACACCCCCGAGTGGCTGGAGCTGCGGGAGGGCGCCGACGCCGCCGCCCGCGCCACCGAGTCCCTCGAACCCCTCCGCCGGCACCTGCGCCACCTCGCCAAGCGCCCGGGCGGGACGGCCGGCCGGAACAGCCCGGCCGGCCAAGCCCCCGACCCCGGCCAAGCCCCCCGCCCCGGCCACGCCCACCAGAACCACCCCCTGGTCATCCGCGACCTCGGCTGCGGCACCGGCTCCATGGGCCGCTGGCTCGCCCCCCGCCTCGACGGCCCCCAGCACTGGATCCTCCACGACAAGGACCCCGCCCTCCTCGACCTCGCCGTCGCCCACATGCCCGCCCAGGCCGCCGACGGCAGCCCCGTCACCGTCGCCACCGAACAGGGCGACATCGCCGGACTGACCGCCGCCGACCTCGCGGGCACCTCGCTGGTCACCGCCTCCGCCCTGCTCGACCTGCTCACCCGCGACGAGGTGGACGCCCTCGCCGCCGCCTGTACCGAGGCCGGCTGCGCCGCGCTGTTCGCGCTGTCCGTCGCGGGGCTCGTCGAGATCGCCCCGCCCGACCCGCTGGACGCCACGATCGCCGCCTCGTTCGACGCCCACCAGCGCCGTACCGAACACGGCCGCCGGCTGCTCGGCCCCGACGCGGTCCCCGCCACGGAGGAGGCGTTCGCCCGCCACGACGCGACGGTGTTCACGTACACCGCGCCCTGGCGGCTCGCCGCCGCCGAGTCCGTACTGACCGCGCAATGGCTGCGCGGCTGGGTCGGCGCCGCCCGCGAACAGCGCCCGGACCTCGCGCCCCGCGCCCACGCCTACCTGCGCCGGCGCCTCGCCGAGTGCGCGGCCCGCGAACTGCGCGTGGTGGTGCACCACCACGACCTCCTCGCGCTCCCCCGGTCCACCGGGGAGACCTCATGACACAACCCGTGACGCAGCCCGTGACGCCGTCCGCGACACACCCCGCGACACACCCCGTGACACCGTCCGTGTCACACCCCGTCACAGACCCCGTGACACCGTCGGTGGCACGCCCCAAGACACCGCCCCTCATATCCCGCGCCGTACGGACCCGCCTCGGCACCCTCGCCGGCGCCGGCCTCCTCGCGGTGCTGCTGTGGCGGCTCGGCAACGGCGCGTTCCTCGACGGACTGCGCGGCATCGACGCCCCCGTCCTGCTCGCCGCCCTCGGACTCGGCCTGCTCACCACCGTGTTGAGCGCCTGGCGCTGGTGCCTGGTGTCCCGCGCGCTGGACGTCGAACTGCCGCTGGGCGGCGCCGTCGCCTCGTACTACCGCGCCCTGTTCCTGAACGCCGCCCTGCCCGGCGGTGTCCTCGGCGACGTGCACCGCGCGGTACGGCACGGGCGGGACGTCGGTGACGTCGGACGCGGCGTCCGCGCGGTGGTCCTCGAACGGACCTCGGGCCAGGCGGTTCTGGCGACCGTCGCGGTGGCGGTCCTGGTGGTACGGCCCACCCCGGCGCTCGCCGAGGCCGGCCGCGCCGTCCACCACGCCGTGACCACGTCGGCCGCGGGGGCGATCGTCGCCGCGGTGGTGGTGTGCGGCGTGGCGGTCCTGGCCGCGGTACGGCTCACGCGGCTCGTACGGCACCGCGAGAGCGCCGCCGCCCCGCGCTGGCGCCGTACCCTCCGCGCCGAACTGACCGAAGCCCGCCGCGCGTTGCTCTCCCGCGCGAGCTGGCCCGGCGTACTGCTGTCGTCCGTCGCCGTACTGGCCGGGCACCTCGCCATGTTCCTGCTGGCCGCGCGGGTCGCGGGCGCCACGGCGCCGGCGTCCGAGCTGCTGCCCCTGATGCTGCTCGCCCTGCTCGCCATGGGTCTGCCGCTGAACATCGCCGGCTGGGGACCCCGCGAGGGCGTCACCGCGTGGGCGTTCGGCGCGGCGGGCCTGGGCGCGTCACTGGGGCTGACCGTCGCGGTCGTGTACGGAGTCCTCGCCTTCGCCGCGAGCCTGCCGGGGGTCGCGGTCCTCGCCGTCCAGTGGGCGGCCCGGCGCCGACACTCCGAGGTCCAGCGCGAAGACGGAACCGGTGAGGTCCAACTCGAAAAGCGTGTCCTCGCCGACGAAGGAGCGGCGGACCGGGGGCCGCAGAGCGTCCCGCATCACATCCGGACCGTCGAAGCGGATCCCCGGGACGCCGTCGCCGAGCAGGACCGGTGCCACGGTGACGTACAACCGGTGCAGCGCCCGCTCGTGCAGGAAGCGCGACACGGTGACGCCGCCGCCCTCGACCAGTACCCGGCCCAGGCCGCGCCGGGCGAGCGTCCGCACCAGGGCGCGGGGCGCGAACGCCTCGCGGTCCGGCAGGGTCAGCACCTCGACCCGGTCCCCCACCCGGCCGGGAACGGTCTGCCCGTCCTCGCGGCCCGGGCCCACCACCCACAGGGTCGGGGCTGATCCGTCGGTGAACACACGGCAGTCCAGCGGCACCCGGCCCCGCGGATCGATCACCACGCGCACCGGGTTGGTCCCGGGGCAGGTACGGACGGTGAGTTGGGGATCGTCGGACACGGCGGTGCCGGCCCCGACGACCACCGCGTCGGCGAGCGCCCGGAGGCGGTGCAGATGATCGCGGTCCTCCTCGCCGGTGACGTAGTTCGCGTCGCCGGTCCGGGTGGCGATGAAGCCGTCGAGGCTCTGGCCGAGCTGCGCGAAGGTGACGTACGGCCCGGCGAGGCAGAGCGGCAGATAACGCTCGACGAGCAGGCGAGACTCGGGCGAGAGCTCGTCAGTACCCCCCGCGCCTCCACCCTCCCCCGTACGGAGCAGCCCGGCGGCCACCGCGTCCGCCTCGGACCGGATGCCGCGCAACCGCTCCCACACCTCGGCCGCGCCGAGGGCGCCGGGCGCGCGCGTCACGGTGTCACCCGTACGGACGTGGCGGGCAGGCTGTCCACCGTCAGAAGCGCAAGATATTCGGCGAAGGAATCGACAAGCCCGGCGAGCAATTCCTTTCCCTTCTCGGCAGACGCCAAGGACGGCCGGCCGACCACCCCGGAGTCCGTATAGGGACGCATACCGAGAGTGAGCAAATGCTTCCGTTCATCGGCGGCGAAATCGGCGGTTTCATAACCGGAACGGACCAGTTCCGGACGGGCGTGCAGCAGGATCGACGTCTCGACTTCACCGGCGTGCATATCGCTGTACGAAGAGGTCCGCGCACCCGCCCTCTCCCGCGCCGCGTCCCAGTCGGACGAGCCGGGAAATAGCGCCATGCGCGTACCGCTGCCGGCCGACTCCTGAACCACGTTCCGCAGCACGTAGTTTCCCCCGTGCCCGTTGACCAGAATGAGCGCGTGGATACCGGAACGGCGCAGCGAAGCGGCGATGTCCGAGACCACCGCGTACAGCGTCGCGGCCGAAATACTGACCGTCCCGGGCCAGTCGGCGTGCTCGTGCGAGCACGAGATCGTCAGCGGAGGCAGACGCAGGACCGGATGCACGGCGGCGATCTCGGCGGCAACGGCGCAGGCCACGACCGTGTCCGTCACCAGCGGTAGGTATGCGCCGTGTTGCTCGAAACTGCCGATCGGCAGGACGGCGACCTGGGGCCGCCGCTCCCCCACGTCCTCGGTGGTGTCCGCCGGCAACAGGCCGGAGGCCGGTGGTGGTACGGCAGGACCGCTCATCTCTGGGGCCTTTCGTTTCCTGTCGTTTCATACGTTCGAGGAGGCCCAGGTTACGTCGTTTTCTCGTTCTCCTTCCGCGATCCGGCCGATAAGATATGGCCATGAGGGAAATTGATGGTACGTCCGACGGCAGTGGCCGCCCGGTCGCGGAACGAGTGGTGGATCTCCGCCTGGCCACCGCGTACGGCGATTTCCTCGCTGTCGGCTACCGGGACGGCAATGGCACGGACGAACAAATGGCCCTGGTGTACGGCGATGTCACGGGAGAAGGGGCCCTTGTCCGGCTGCATTCGGAGTGTCTGACCGGAGATTCCTTCGGCTCCAGGCATTGCGACTGCGGCGGCCAGCTGTCCGCCGCGCTGACCACCATCGTGCGGGAAGGACGGGGTGTTCTTGTCTATCTCCGGGGCCACGAGGGCCGGGGAATCGGCCTCCTGGCCAAGCTCCAGGCGATGAAGCTGCAAGCGGAGGGCCTGGACACGGTCGAGGCGAACCTGGCCCTCGGCCTCCCGGCGGACGCCCGCGACTACCAGGTGGCGGCGGAGATCCTGCACGACCTGGGCGTGCGGTCGGTACGGCTGATGTCGAACAACCCGCTCAAGCGCGAGGCACTCCAGCGACACGGCGTGAAGGTCACGGAGGAGGTGCCGCTGCTGATCACCCCGCAGGAGGAGAACATCTTCTACCTGCGCACGAAGCGGGAGCGCCTGGGCCACCACTTGCCGCACCTGGATCCGGAGCCGTAGGACCGCTCCGCCTCGCCTCGCCTCGCCGAACCTGGCGCCTCCTGGGGGTACGACGGTGCACCCAGCACCACCTCCGGTCCGGGCACCACGCCCCGTGTGCGCGGCCCTCACCGTCCGTAGCGTCGTGGACAGGGACGCAGCGGGCGTCCGAGAGGGAGGGACGGCGATGTTCCGTCGTACGGGGACGAGCAAAAGCACAGGTACAGGTGCAGGTGCAGGTGCAGGCACAGGGGCAGGCACAGACACAGGGACAGGTACGCGTACCGGCAGGGGCAAACGCAGGGGCAGTACGGGCCAGTTCCAGCCCGCCGGGCACCCCGAGGCGCTCCGGCTGGTCGGCGTCAGCAAGGTCTACGGCGAGGCGGAGAGCGCCGTCACCGCCCTCGACCGGGTCACCCTGAGCCTGCCGGCCGGGAGTTTCACCGCCGTCATGGGGCCGTCCGGCTCCGGCAAGTCCACGCTGCTCCAGTGCGCGGCCGGGCTCGACCGCCCGGACCAGGGGCTGGTCATGGTGGACGGCGAGCAGATGACGGGAGGCGGGGAGGCGGCGCTGACGAAGTTCCGCAGGCGGCGGATCGGCTTCGTCTTCCAGCAGTACAACCTGCTGGACACGCTGACCGTGGAACAGAACACCACGCTGCCGCTGCGGCTCGCGGGCCGCCGCGCCGACCCCGTACGGGCCAGGGAGATCCTCACCCAGGTCGGCCTCGGCGACCGTCTCGGCCACCGGCCCGACCAACTGTCCGGCGGTCAGCGGCAGCGGGTCGCCATCGCCAGGGCGCTGGTCACCGAGCCCAGCGTGATCTTCGCCGACGAGCCGACCGGCGCGCTGGACACGCGGAGCGCGCGGGACGTGCTGAGTCTGTTGCGGGACGCGGTACGGATCCACGGGCGGACGGTGGTGATGGTGACGCACGATCCGGTCGCCGCGTCGTACGCGGACTCCGTCCAGTTTCTGGCGGACGGCCGGCTGGCCGGGCAGCTCACTGCGCCCACGGTGGACGCGGTCGCCGAACGGCTCGCGCACCTGGGCGACATCGCGGACCGGAGCGACGACCAGAGCCACGACCGGGACCACGGCCGTGGCCGGGACCACGACCTGACCCTGGGGGTCTGAGCCATGTTCGCTCTCGCTCTGCGGTCCGTCCGGCAGCGGCCGGGCCGGCTCCTCGCCACCCTCCTGTCCGCCTTCCTGGGCGCGGCGATCGTCATGACGTTCGGCTCGCTCCAGGACACCGCCGGCGCCCCGGGCGTCGATTCCGTCAGCGCCGAGACCCTGCGGGTGTCGTCGAACGTCGTCGGCGGGTACGGCGCGCTGCTGGTGTTCTTCGCGGTGGCCTCCGCGCTGACCGTGAACGTACGGCAGCGGAGTGCCGAGATCACCCTGCTGCGCAACACCGGCGCGACCCCGGCCCAGATCAAGCGGATGGTCGTCGGCGAGGCCGTCCTGGTGGGCGTGGTCGCGGCGCTGCTGGCGGTGGGGCCCGCGATGCTCGGCGGACGGGTGCTGCTGGGGCTGTTCAAGGACAGCGGCCAGGTCGCCGACGGGGTGGACTTCGCCTTCGGCGCGGTGGCGCTGGCGATGGGCGTCTCGGTCACGCTGCTGGCGTCGGTGGGCGCGGCGTTCCTCGCGGTGCGCCGGGCGACGAGGGTGGCGGCGGGGGCCCGGGTGGGCCGCGGTCGGATCAAGAAGGCGGCGGGTGTCGCGGCGCTGGTGGGCGGTACGGCGGCGATCGCGGCGACCTTCACGATGGAAGCCACGGCCCCGGCGCTGATGGCCGCCCCCGGTTACGGCGCGATCCTGCTCTCCGTCGGCTTCGCGATCTTCTCCCCGGCGCTGCTGCGGGGCCTGTTGAGGATGTTCGAGCGGCCGATCACCGCGCTCGCGGGGGCGAGCGGCTACCTGACCGTCCACACCATGCGCCACCGCGCCGCGCAGCTGTCGGGCCTGCTGATGCCGCTGGTCCTCTTCACCGGAACGGCGACGGCGGCGCTCTACATGCAGGCGGTCCAGACGGACGCGATCCGGGCGTCGGGCCTCACCAGGTCGGTCGAGGACAAGAACGTGGAGACCGTGAACCTCGTGGTCGTCGGCATCGTCGTGGTCTTCGCCTGCATCATGATCATCAACACGCTGTACGCGGAAACGTCGTACCGCCGAGGCGAGTTCGGCCGCCAGCGCCTCGCCGGCGCGACCCCCGGCCAGGTGCTGAGGACGGTCGGCCTGGAGGGCCTGGTGCTGACGGTGACGGGGGTCTTCTTCGGTACGGTGGCCGGCCTCACCGGCCTGCTCGCCTTCACGGCGGTCCGCACGGACTCCCTCCTCCCGGAACCGGGGCCGGGCGTCTGGCTGCTGGTCGTGGCGGCGGCCACGGCGTCCACCCTCATCACGGGCCTGAGCACGGCCCGCAGGGCGCTACGGGCACCGGCGGTGTCGGCGGTGAGCCTGACGACGTGACCCCACCCCACCCCGTCCCGCCCCACAACACGGCCCGGCGCGGGCGCCCCTCAACGGGCCGCACCGCACCGGGCCCTTGCGGTGGCCCGCGGGGCCGCGGGGGGCTGCGAAGCTGCGGGGGCTGCCCGCCGGGCCCGTCAGAGCCAGCCCCGGCGGGCCGCCGTCAGGCTGGCCTGGAAGCGGGTCGTGGCGTCCAGCTCCGTCATCAGGCGGTGGATGCGGCGTTGGGTCGTGCGTTCGCTCCAGCCCTGCGCTCGGGCGATCGCCGCGTCCGTCAGCCCCGCCGCCAGGAGCGCCAGCAGGGCGCGGGTCTCCGGGCCGGGGGGCGGTGGCCACCCGTCGGAGCCGTACCCGGGGCCACCGCCGTACCCGGGGCCGGCGCCCGGCACGGAACCATCCCCGGTTCCGGGGCCGACGCCGGGGGCGGGGACACCGCCCGCCCCGGGACCACCGCCCGCCCCGGAGCCGCCGGGGACCGCGCCGACCCCCGGCACCGGGCCCCCGCCCGGTACCGTCACGCCCCCCGGATGCGAGGAGTCCGTCGCCAGCAGCGGAAGCGCTCTGTCCCACTGGGCCTCGAACAGTGACGACAGCGCCACCAGCATCGGTGACGGGTGGATCAGGTACGCCACCGACTGGCCGCCCGGTGCCAGGCTGAACGGGATGATCGCCGCCCGGTCGTCGCTCAGCACCAGTTTCAGCGGCAACTCGTTGCGTACCCGCGCCTGTTCGCCCGTACGGATGCTCGGCACGATGTCGTTGTCGAGGCGCCCCGGCCACGCCACCGCCTCGCGGTCGTAGATCACCCGGTGCACCACACCGGTCCGTTGGCGCTGGACCTGGGCATCGAGGTTGCTGCCGGGGCGGTCCACGTACGGCGGGCGGTCGAACGCCCGGATCTCGCGCCGCGCCGCCGCCGTCAGCCGGCGGACCGCCGCGCTGATGTCGTCGCGGTCGGAGAGCAGCTCCACCGCCATGTCCGGATGGCTGATCCTGGCCGCCTCCCGGTGTGTCTGGGTGAGCCGTTCCACCAACGACCGCGCCTCGTCGAGCCGGTGCTCGCGCTCCTGGATCAGCGCGGTGACGGCGACGTCCGGGGAGACGGCGGTGAAGCGCGGCGGGCGTCCCGCCGAGCGGGTCGCGAGGCCGTCCCTGACCAGCCCGGACAGCAGCTTCCCGACGGCGGACGCGGGCCGGCCGCACGCCTCGGCGACCTCGGAGGCGGTGGCCCTCGGCAGCCCGACCAGCACCTTGTAGACGTGCTCTGTTTCGTCCGTGAGTCCCAGGACGTTAAGTTCCATGCCTTCTCCGACGTTCCTGTGGCGGCAGCCCGCCAGGTGGCGGAAGTCGGCCAGCATCACCCACTTGCGCCTCTTCCGTCACGGTTGACATCTTCCACGAGAGTTGTGGTCGGTGTAACCCGCACTCAACCGCTTCTCAGGTCCCAGGTCCCAGTCTCAGGTCACAGGAAGGTGCCACCCCCCATGCCGCGTTCCCGTCCGCCGGGCAGACGCCTCGGTGTTGCGTCCGTCGCACTCGTGGCCCTCGCGGCCGCCGTGTCGTCCGTACCCGCCGTCGCCGCCGGCGCCCCCGCCGGTTCCGTACCGAACGGCTCCGCCCCGGCCACCGGCCGCTCCGCCCTCGGCGACACCGCCCCGGCGAGAGCCCTGCCCCAGCAGCGCCAAGGCGTCGTCCCGGGCCAGGTGCTGCTCACCCTCGACGCGAAGACGTCGGTGACCGGGCAACCGATCGCCGGCACCCGTCTCGCCGCCCGCATCCCCCGGACGGACAGCGCCCCGCTCGACTCCGCGCTGCGCGCGGCGGGGGCCGCCTCGCTTCGGCCGCTGTTCCCCTCCCTGTCGAAGTCCGCCACCGACTCCCTTACGGCCACGGCACGTTCACGACTCGGGTCCGGGGCCTCCGACCTCTCCCGTACGTACGTGGTCCAGACGCGCGAACGCGACTCGGCGGCCGTCGCCGAGCGCCTCCGGAACACGGCCGGGGTGGCGAGCGCCGAGCCCAACCGTTACGTCAACACCATGAACACCGGCGCGCAGCCGCTCTCCACTCAGGCGAAGGCAGCGGCAAAGGCCGCCCCCGCCTCCCCGAAGGCAGCGAAGCCCACCACCAACTCCCCCGCCCTCCCCACCAATTACGCCCTCTCCACCTCCGCCCAAGCCTTCCTCAACGCCGGCGGCGTGAACGCCTCCGGCGCCTTCGCCACCCTCCAGGGCACCTACGGCCAGCAGCCCGGCACCGGCCAGACGATCACCAACGTCTCCATCGGCGACCTCACCGACCAGTCGATGGCCGACGCGGGCGACACCTACGTACAGGGCATCGGCCCCACCACGATCCTCAAGGACGGACAGCGCTACCTCGACCTGCCGTCGATGCCGCTGATACCCACCTACGTGGCCGGCACCGACGGCCGCGTGGACGGCGCCGCCTCCACCAAGGACCAGGACCCGTCCCTCGGCGAGGTCCTGCTCGACTTCAGCGTGATGGCCCCGCTCGCGCACGACCGCCAGCGCCCCGAGGCGACCGGCAGCGGCTACACCGACCTGCTCGGCATCGCGCCCGGCGCCGACTACCGGCTCGTCGTGCCGCAGCAGCCCACGATCGACCAGATCGCCGGCGCCCTGCTCGCCGCCGCGCACCAGTCGCCCCGCCCCGACGTCATCACCGCCAGCCTCGGCTTCGGCACCGACGCCCAGGGATTCCCCGGGCGTTACCTGGAGGACGACCCGTACGTCAGGTCGGTCGTGGCGTCGATCGTCCAGCGGGACGGCATCGTGGTGTCGATCTCCTCGAACGACGGCACCCGCCTCTACACCCCGGCCTCGGTCGGCCCCGACGGCGGCAGCACCCCCACCGACCTCGCCCCGCACGCCTCCGCCGCCACCACCATCGACGACGTGGCCGAGTCCACCGCGCCCAGCCGGGTCCCGGACACCGGGGCGATCGCGGCGGGCGGCACGACCCTGGACGACACCCTCGCGGCACCGGCCGACCCCTCCCGTACCACCGGCGCCACCACCGCCGAGACCCGGATCAGCGGCTTCGGCACCTTCTCGTCCGGGTTCGGCACCCGGATCGACCTCTCCGCGCCCAGCGACAACATCATCGCCTTCACCCACACCGCCGGGCAGGACGCGCAGGCCGTGACCCCGGTCCGCAACGGCGGTACGTCGGCCTCCGCGCCGGAGACAGCGGCAGCCGCCGCCGTCGTCCTGCACGCCGGCGAACTGGCCGGCCGCCACCTCACCCCCGCCCAGGTCAGGGACCTGCTGGAGCGGACGGGACGCGCGGTGTCGACCCCGGCGCAGATCGACAGGAAGCTGAACGTCGGCCCGCAGATCGACGTCACCGCCGCCACCCAAGCCGCCCTGGCCCTCAAGGGCGGCAAGGGCGGCAAGGGCGCCAGCACCAACAGCAGCACCAGCAGCACCAGCAGCAAGAAGCACGACCCCACCCTCGTACGGCTCTCCGTCGCGCACCGCGTCACCGTCGGCGGACTCGGCGGCTCCTTCCTGGAGACCACCGACCAGAACCGCGTCGACCTCGGCGACGCGGCCTCGGGCGGCAACGGCCAGGGGCTCGTCGGCCCGGTCACTTTCGCCGGTGACGTCACCAACCTGCCCGCCAACCCGGAGGACACCCGCTACCGCCTCACCGTCGGTACGAAGAAGTTCACCTCCGACACCCCGGCGATCCGTCTGACGCCCCGTCAACTCCTCACTGCCGCAGACCTTCCGGTGGTCTCGACCGAGGACAGGAACGTCACGGTGACGTACGCGGTGCTGGTCGACGGGAAGGTACGGGCCTCCGAGCGGCGCACCCTCGCCGTCGGCCCCAGCGACGGCCGCTACACCGAGGCCGCCGCGCCCCTGGCCCCCGCCGTCGTCAAGGCGGGACGTCCGGTGACGGTCACGTACGACCTCTCCGGCGTCATCGGCACCACCGACCCGCAGCTCGTCGTCTCGGGCGTCGGCCACTGGAACCCGGCCCTCGCCCCGACCTTCTCGGCCGGCTGGCACCAGGCCCTCACGGACACCACCGGCACGGTCACGATCCCGGCCGAGGCGTTCACCGGCGGGGGCGGCCTCTACGGGATCGGCATCGCGACGGAGGGATTCGGCGGCAACCCGAAGCTCACCACGTACGGCGAGTTCGCCCCCGTACGCGTGGACGGCGGCCCGGCCGCCGTCCGTCCCGCCGCGCCCCTCCTCACCGGCGCGAACGGCGTCACGGGCCACAGCGCCGAGGTCACCCGCGCGAAGCCCGCCGTCGGTGTGCGGTACGACGTCCGGGAGGTCCCCGGCGCCAGATACGCGCAGGTGGAGTTCTCCGCGCCCGCGCCAACGGTGTACGGCTCGCTCAACACGTTCACCAACGCCAACGGCACCACCCTCGACCACGACGGCGTGAACACGCCCTCCACCGCCCACCGCACCCTGCCCGCCACCTCGGGCACCGTACGGCTCGACGCCCTCGAACTGGGCCTCACCACCTCGGACTTCTACGGCGTCCGGGTGCTGGCCCTCGACAGCCACCACCGGGTCGTCGGCCAGGCCTCCCCCGTCGCCGGCCTCGGGGTGGACGACGGAACGGCTCCCGACGGCAGTACGGTCCTGAGCTTCGCGATCGCGGGCAGAAACTCGGTCGCGGCCCTCCGTACCACCACCGGAACCACGGAGATCAGGCACTACTCCACCACGACCGGCCTCTACGGCCCCGTGATCGCCTCCGACTCCGGTGACACCTCGGACTACGAGGTGCTCGGCGTCTCGGCAACCACCCACCGCGCGCTGCTCGTACACCAGCGCGAGCAGGGCGGCGACGTCCGCGTCGAGACCTGGAACACCGCCACGGACACCCTGGTCGGCAGCACCGAACTGGCCGCCGACACCTACACGTTCGTGGTCGGACGGGTGGACGCCGACCGGGCGCGCGGGGCGCTGCTGCTCCGGGCGGTCGACGGCGACAGCGATGTGGTGCTGCCGGTGGACCTCGCCGACGGCTCCGCCGGGAAGGTGATTCCCGCCGACCCGGCGGGAGTTGGCGCGGGTACGTACAGCCTGCTCGACATCGAGGCCTCCACCGGGGACGTCTATCTGGCCAAGGGCGCACCGGCGTTCCTCTGCCTGGGCGGGGTCACGGCGGCCCGGGTGAGCCTGACCACCAGGGAGGTCACGGGCGCCGGTTCGACGTCCGGGTGCAGCCACGGCTTCGCGGCGGACGGCACGGGGAAGCTCTACAACCTCTCCGCCACCGCGCTCAGCACGAAGATCGTCCCGACCGCCGTGCTGGGGTCGCTGGACGTGTCCACCGGCGAGCAGGGTGACGCGGTCACCGTACGACGCGGCTTCCCGGTCGCGTTGGGACTGGACGGCGACAACGGCGTCGCGGTCGTGTCCTTCGCCGCGCCGGAGGGCACGAGCTACTTCGGCTCGCAGCAGGGCCTGCTGCTGGACAACAACGCCACCGGCCAGCTGGTGATCACGGACCTCAAGTCGGGCGCCGCGACAGAAACGTTGAGCGGATTCAGCGTGACGGACCACGGCGGGAGCCTGGTCCACGGAGGGCTGATGAACTCGATCCAGCTGGACCCGGCGACCCGGACGGGCTGGACGTACGGCCCGTACGACGACCAGATCCAGCAGTTCTCGTACTGAACCGCTGAGAGACTGAGAGCCCGACAGGCCGTAACGAGGGCCGGGCCCCCTCCCACAAAGGGAGGGGGCCCGGCCCTTCGGTCGCTCGAACCGACCGACCCGTCTCAGCCGAAGAACACCGACGACACATCGTTGTCGAATCCGATCCCGGCGAGGTCCGCGACATTGCCGTCGATGACCTTCGACTTACCGGTGCAGTCGGCCCCGGTCCAGATCTTCAGCGAGCCCTCGGCCTGGATGGAGGAAGCGATGTTGTCCCGGCTGACGTTCTGGCAGCCCTTGCCGGACAGTCCCTGGGAGCCGTTGTCGGCGAAGTTCTTGTCATCGAAGAGCACGGCGTTGGAGGCCGGCTCGGCCGCCGGGGCGCCGCTGGAGACGCTGGGGACGGGAACGACGCCGCCGCCCGCCTTCTGGCCGTCCGGGGTCACGCCGAACCACGTACCGCCCACGCCCTGGCCGTTGGTGTCACCGGGCTTGAGGTCCTTGGAGAACCGGTAGACGGGCCAGCCGCCCAGGGTCACCTGAAGCGATCCGTCGGCGCGCTTCACCACACCGACGTCCTTCTTCTTGATGCCGTCGATGAAGATCTTCCCGTGCGGGTCGACGATCACCGGCGGCCAGGTGACGGCGCACGCGTCGTTGCAGTTGGACTGCGACGGGTCGGCCGTGTCCTTGTCGAAGCGGTAGAGGGTGAAGCCGGCGCCGTTGGCGACGACGGGGTCGAGGTCGCCCGCCTTCGTGGCCGACAGCTGGACCCACTTGGCGCCGGCCGGGGTGGTGGGCTTGCCCGCCGGGTTCGCGAAGTCCCCCGTGTTCGCGGGGGCGTTGTTCTGCTTCGCCGTACCGCCGCGGAAGTCGAGACTGCTGAGCGCGGCCTTCGCCGCCTCCGCGGCGCGGGCCCCGGCGTCCGCCGCGCCCGACGCCACGTCGGCCGCGCCCGACGCGGCGGAACCCACCGCCGTGTCGTCGCCGTTGCAGGCGGTCAGCAGCATCGCGCCCGCGGCGACGGTGGCGGCGATCAATCCCATGCGCTTCCGGAACATCTTCGGTCTCCCGTGGTGATCAGCTCCGGCTCGTCCGAAGCGTTCATGGGGGAGTACGAGGTGGCTTTGGGGTGGGCTCACCCGGTTACGTCCTGAGGACACAACACGAACAGGGCCCCGACAACAGGTACTTGATCAAGACAGATTATTGGACATGTCAGACATCGCCCGGAGTCGCGTCCGGGCCCAGGCCCAGGCGCGGTGCGCGTCCCCGTCGGGGTCGTCGGGCTCCCAGGCCGCGACGGTCTCGACCACGAAGTGCTTCCGCCTGAGCCCGAACGCGGTGGCGTCCTCCGGCACCCGCGTGGCGGCGCCGTGGAAGTGGTGGATCGCGATGCCGGACAGCGGGGACGTACGGGAGTCACCCGCCGCGACCAGCGCCGCGACGACGTCCGGGGTGCAGGCCGCGACCGACCGGGTGCGGACCGCGTAGTGCCGCCCGGTGACGACGTGGGCGTCGAAGAGGCCGAGCATGTCCCCGTACGCCATGGGCGCGACCTGCGACACGACCGGCGTCCCGAGCCGCCGCAGCGCGTCGACCGCCTTCTCGCCCTCCCCCAACTCGCCGCTCCAGGTCGGTGACAGGAACAGCACGGGATCGCCGTCAGGACCGGACAGGACGCCGCTCTGTACGGTCAGCTCGTCGGGCGCGTCCGCCGTGACCGCCGCCAGACCGCCCAGCACCTACCGCCCGCGACGGTCGCGGCCGGCGCCCCGGCGTCGACCGACACCTCCCGCATCCCGGACAGGTCCACGACCAGCCCGCCGTCGCGCAGGGCCCGCCCGGCCCAGTCGTGGCCGCCGGGGCCCGCCGCAGCCGCCGCGCGGAGTACGCCGAGGCGACCCGGCAGGCGATCGTGGACGCGGCGCGCGAGCTGTTCCGCGCGCGGGGCTACTTCGCGACCAAGGTGGACGAGATCGCGGTCGGGGCCCGCGTGTCGCCGGCCACCGTCTACGCCGTCGCCGGCGGCAAACAGGGACTGCTCAGCACGCTGGTCGGCATATGGTCGGCCGCCCCGATCGTCGCCGAGAGCCGGGAGCTGATAGTGGGGCTCACGGATCCGGAAGAGATCATGCGTGAGCCGGCCGCGATGACCCGCGCCATGCGGCAGGACTACGGCGACATCATGCGGGTGGTCCTCGACACGGCCCCCCACGACGCGACGGCCGCGGAAGGCCTCGCCACGGCGACCGCCCGCTACCGCGCCGGGCTCGGCGCCGTGGCGTCACACCTCGCCGGGCTGGGCGCGCTGCGCGAGGACGTCGGCGCCGGAGCGGCGCTGGACGTCCTGTGGTTCTACTTCGGGTACGCCGGTTTCTTCACCCTCGTCGACGACAACGGGTGGTCGTACCCCCAGGCGGAGGCCTGGCTGCTGACGGCGGCCACCCAGGCCCTGCTGCGCCCCGCCGCCGCCTGAACGGGAAACGGAACGGGGCCCGCGTACGAACAGGCCCGCGTACGAACCGGGACCCGCGTACGGAACGGGGCCCGGCTACACCGTCGTCAGGAACGACGCCCAGGCGTCCGCGCTGAACGTCAGACGCGGCCCCGCCGGGGACTTGCTGTCACGTACGAGCGTCACGGGCGCGTCCTGCACGCGGCCGGAGACCCCGTCCGCCACCTCGACACAGTTGCCCTGATCGCCGCTGAAACTGCTCTTTCGCCAGGTCGCGTGGCCGAGGTCCACGCCGGGCCCGATGCAGTGCTTCACGTCTGTTCCCTCATTCGGCGCGCGAGCATGTCACGCGAAGGTTCTACGTCCAGGGCGGCCGCACGCAACCGGTCGAAAGTTCGGCCGTAAGCGGTCCGGTCGGCGTCACGTTCGAGGTAAACGCTACTCGCAAGGCCTTCCGAATACACCACATCAAGGTCGGCCTGGACGGGGAACTCAAGGATCACGAACGGTCCCAGCATCCCGGCGTGCGCTCCGGCGGCGAACGGCAGGATCTGCAACGTGACGTTGGGCAGGTCGGTCGCGTCCAGGAGCCGCTTGAACTGCTTGACCGCGGTCGGCGCGCCGCCCACCGGGCGGTGCAGGACGGACTCGTCGAGGATGGCCCAGAGCTGGAGCGGGTCCTCCCGGTTCAGCGCGGCGTTCTGGCGCGCCAGCCGTACCTCCACCAGCGCGTTCACCTCGTCGGCCTTCCGCTCCGGCTTGAGCGACCTGATCACCGTGCGCGCGTAGTCGGGCGTCTGCAACAGGCCGGGAACCAGGGTGGTTTCGAAGCTGCGGGCCGCCGACGCCTCCGCCTCGAAGTTGATGTAGTCGAGATAGCGCGGCGTGAGGACGTCGTTGTACGGCTGCCACCAGACGCGGCGCTTGCCCTCTCTCGCCAGCGCTTCGAGGCCGGTACGGGTCTCCTCGTCGCGGACCTTGTACAGGTCCAGCAGGGCGCCCACTTCATGCACCCGCAACCCGCTGCGGCCCGTCTCGATGCGGCTGATCTTGGACGGGTGCCAGGACAACTCCGCCGCGGCGTCCTCCGCCTTCAGCCCACAGCGTTCCCTGATCTTGCGAAGCTCAGCACCCAGCATGCGGCGGCGCATGGTCGGAACAGCGGCCAACTGGCGCACCTCCCTCTCACTCGTGACAGGTCAGCGTATGTGGTGGCCGACGTGGTCACCGCCCGACCCGGGCAAAGTGCAAGTACGCTTTCCAGGAAGCGTGGTGCGGCCCGGCCGGAGTCCTCCGGCCGGGCTACCGCGCCGCGTGCGTCGGTCAGTGGTCGTCGACGACGCGGACCGCGATGCCGTCCACGATCTCCACCTCGGCGGAGACGCCCTTCTTGGCCGCGGCCTCCAACTCGGCCTCGGTGCAGGGCGTGGCCGCCTGGCTCTCCGCGTCACCGCATATGTCGCCCGCGCCCTGGATGTCCGTGTCCTCGGCGACCCAGAACATCTGCTCCGTACCCTTCATGTCGCCGACGGAGTACTTGCCGGGCGCGATGTACGAGACGTTCCCGAACCAGGTGCCCGAGACGCCCTTGCCCTTGTCGGCCGTCGTGTCCCCTTCGCCGGTGCCCGTGTCGGCCCCGGTGTCCCCCTCGTCCGTACCCTTGTCGGCCCCGGTGTCGCCCTCGTCCGTGCCCTTGTCCGCGGCCGGTGTCTCCTCCGCCGCGGGCGTCTCCTTCGCGGGCGCCGCGGTGGCCTTGTCGGACGCCGCCGGGGCCGCGGCCACGTCGTCGCCGTCGCAGGCCGTCAGCAGTGTGGTGGCCGCGACGAGGGCGACGGCGGTGAGGACGGCCTTGCGGAGGTGGGTACGAGCCATGATGACGAACTCCATGTGTGTCTGGGGATGTTGGCTCCGCGGACTGTGTCCGCGGATCGGGGCGCGTCCCCCTGGGTGATCACTACTCTGTCGTGCGCCGCCGCCGTGCGTAAGAGCGGTCCTGGACTGAGGACGCGCCTGTCGCGGCCCTGTGACATTCGGGACGGGACGCGGGTCACCAATCGGGCATCGGGCCCCAACTGCCGCCGTCACGAAGGCCGGCCGACAACAGGCCTCCCCGTACGCCCTGTTCGGCACCGCGATCGCTTCTGCGGGCCCGTGACGGCACCTCACCTCCCACCGGCGAGGCAAAGAAGCGGTCTTGGCTCGCATCCGAGGTTCACTCCCGAGATTCCCCCGGACGGCGGCTGGGCATCACCCCGATGCAGCAGCGCCGACGTAACCCCGATGCAGCCGCCCCGCGCACGCGGACCTCCCGAGGGGGAATCTGATGAGCCGAGTCAGCACACAGCACCGCACCGCGAGCACACAGAACCGCACCCCGCTTCCCGCCGCCGCGCCCTTCCTGCTCCGGGGGGAAGTCGCCCGTCCGGTGTCACTGACCGTCACGGACCTGCGCGAACGGTGGGCCGCCCACCGCGCCGACGTGGTCTTCCACTGCACCACCGACGGCCCCAGGCACCACACCTTCGAGGGCGCGCTGCTGCGAGACGTGATCGCCGACGCGAGCCCGGGCTTCGACGCCCGGCGCCGCAAGGACCGTACGCGCTACCTGCTCGCCGTCACCGGCGGGGACGGCCACCACACCGTGCTCTCCTGGGCGGAGCTCGACGCCGACTTCGGCAACGTGCCGATCCTGCTGGCCACCTCGATGGACGGGCGCGACCTGGACGCCGAGGGCAGTCAGCTGGTCGTGCCCTCGGACCACTGCGGGGCGCGGTACGTCAGCGCGATCACCAGCGTGTGGCTGGGCGAGTACACCGGACCGCCGCTCCCGCCCACGCTCCCCCTCTGACCGCCTGCCACTGGTACGGGAGGTACTTCCCGGCCACGGGTTACTTCCCGGCCACGGGTCCTTCCGGGGCCTCACAGCTCCTTCCGAGGCCTCACAGCTCCTTGCGGAACGCGGCGAGAATGTCCCGGGTCCGGCGCGCGGACTCCGCCTGCGCCACCATGCGGTCCATCGCCTCCATGTGCGCGGCGACCTCAGGGGGTTTGTCGAGGTAGAGCGCACCCGTGAGGTACTCGATGTAGACCATGTCGGGGAGTTCGGGGACGGCGAACCGGAAGAGGACGAACGGGCTGTACGTGCCCGGGTGGTGGCCGGCCGCGAACTCGGCTATCTGGAGCGTGACGTTGGGGCGCTCGGTCGCCTCCAGGAGCCGGTCGATCTGCGCCCGCATGACGCCCGCCGAGCCGACGGGTCTGCGCAGCACGGTCTCGTCCAGGACGGCCCAGTAGACGGGGGGTTGTTCGGTACGGGTGAGCAGCGCCTGGCGCTCCATCCGCAGCGCGACATGACGCTCCAGGCGCCCGGGGCTCGCGCGGCCGACCTCGCCGGCGGTCAGGACGGCACGGGCGTAGTCCTCGGTCTGGAGGAGACCGGGCACGAAGTGCGGTTCGTACGACCGTATGGTCCGCGCGGCCTCTTCGAGGCTGACGTAACCACCGAACCAGTCGGGCAGGATGTCGTGGAACCGCTGCCACCAGCCGGGCTTGCTGGCCTCGTCGGCAAGATGCAGAAAGGTGGCGGCCTCGTCCTCGGGGACGCCGTACGCGGGCAACAGGAGCTGTACGTACGGAATCTTGAGCGCGACCTCGGCCATTTCCATCCGCCGTACGGTCGCGGCCGTGACCCGCAGCATCCTGCCGGCGTCGTCACGGCTGATCCCGGCCCGCTCCCGGAGTGCCTGGAGCCGTCGGCTGAGGACAAGTTGCCCGATGGTCGGCGCCGACCGCGGCTCGCTCACGCCCTACTCCCGAGTCTCCCCAGCACCATACTGAGCAGTATGCCACAGTGAACCGCTGATTCCGGTGTGACAATTGGTACTGTTGGGGCCAATGGGACCGACGGGGCCCAAGAAACCGACCCGGCCCCCCGTTCCGGCCACCGCTCCGCCCACCCCCGGAGCGTCAACCGGGACGTCAACCGGGACGTCAACCGGAGCGTCAAGATGAACCCCCGGCATCGGGAGGGGTACCTTCCAGTGGCCCCCGGATGTCGGGGGCCGGATACCATCGGTCTCCTGACGTCGACGAGAGCTGGGGTGATCCGGACATGTCCCGACCGCGTGTGGGTGTGGCCGTGCTGACCATGGGGACCCGGCCCGTAGAGCTGCGGGCCCTCCTGGACTCCGTGGCCAAACAGCGCGAACCGGCCACCCGGATCGTGGTCGTCGGCAACGGTTCGCCCCTCCCCCAGCTGCCCGACGGTGTCATCGGCATCGACCTCCCCGAGAACCTCGGCGTCTCCGGCGGACGCAACGTCGCCATGGAGAAGCTCCGCGAGTGCGGCGACGTAGACGTCCTGGTGGACCTGGACGACGACGGCCTCCTCATCGAGGCCGACGTGATCACCCGCGTGGCCGATCTGTACGAGGCCGATCCGGAGCTGGGCATCGTCAGCTTCCGTATCGCGGACGAGACCGGCTTCACGCAGCGGCGCCACGTACCGCGTCTGCGCGCCGACGACCCGATGCGGGCCGGCGAGGTGACCACCTTCCTCGGCGGCGGCCACGCGCTCTCCATGCCGATGCTGGCGGAGACCGGCGGCTGGCCGGACGCGTTCTTCTTCACGCACGAGGAGACCGACCTCGCCTGGCGCGCGCTCGACGCGGGCTGGAAGATCCGTTACGAGCCGGACCTGGTGCTCCAGCACCCGCGCACGTCCCCCGCCCGGCACGCCGAGTACTACCGGATGACCGCCCGCAATCGCGTCTGGCTGGCCCGCCGCAACCTGCCCGCCCCGCTGGTCCCGCTCTACCTGGGCACGTGGATCCTGCTGACGGTGGCCCGCACCCGCTCCATGACGGGGCTGCGCGCCTGGTTCGGCGGCTTCGCCGAGGGCGTCAGAACGGCGTGCGGAACGCGCCGCCCAATGCGCTGGAGCACGGTACGGCGCATGACGGCCCTGGGCCGTCCGCCGGTCATCTGAACGCGGGTCACTTGAACGCGGGTCACTTGAACGCGGGTCGCCTGACCGCAGGGCGTCTGACCGCAGGGCGTCTGACCGCAGGTCGTCTGACCGCAGGTCGTCCGAGTCAGGGTCACCTGAGCCCGGATAAGCCGCACTTGAAACGACGCGGCGCCCCGACTCCGTCTGGCCCCGCCCCCCTCCTCATGGTTAGGCTCACCTAACCTGTGTCACGCCCCGGGCCGACCCCGGGGCACCGCCGAGGAGGCCCCCCATCGTGTCCGCACCCCGAGCCCGCCGCTTCACGGCCGTCACCACCACCGCCGCCGCCTTCGTACTGACGCTCACCGGGTGCGGCGGCGACAGCGGCGGCTCCGGAAACGGGGCGTCCGGTACGTCCGGCGGAGACGGGGCGCCGGCCGTGGCGACGCACACCGTCGCCACGGTCATGGGCGACGTGAACGTCACGGCCGCCCCCCGGCGGATCGTCGTCCTGGACACCGATGCGCTGGACTCCGTCGTCACCCTCGGGGCAACACCCGTGGGCGCCACCACCGTTGCCGCCGACGCGCCCCTCTCCGCCTATCTGCCGGCCGACCGCCTCAAGGGCGTCAAGCCCGTCGGCCTGATCGGCGAGCCGAACCTGGAAGCGATCGCCGCGCTCAAGCCGGACCTGATCCTGAGCAGCAAGGTCCGCGACGAGAAGAACTACGCCGCGCTGTCCGCGATCGCCCCCACCGTCTTCTCCGAGACCACAGGACCCAGTTGGCGCCAGAACTTCGCGCTGCACGCCGAGGCCGTCGGCAAGAAGCCCGAGGGTGACAAGGTCGCCGCCGCCTACGACGCGCACGTGGCCCGGCTCACCACCGCGCTGGGCGGTCCCGCGAAGGCGAAGAAGACGAAGGTCGGATTCGTACGGTTCGTGGAGGGCGCCGACACCCGCCTCTACCTCAACGACACGTTCGTCGGCTCCCTCTTCAAGGACCTCGGCGTGGGCCGCCCCGCCAACCAGGACACCGCCGGCTTCTCACTCGACGTCAGCCCCGAACAGATCGACAAGGCCGACGCGGACGTCCTCTACCACTCCACGTACGGCGACCCGGCCAAGGCCAAGGAGACCGCGACCACCGCGGGTCCGCTGTGGAAGAAGCTCACGGCCGTGAAGAAGGGCCGCGCGTTCGCGGTGGACGACAACCTGTGGATGCTGGGCATCGGCTACACCGGCGCGGACGAGATCCTCGACACCATCGAGAAGACCTACGTCTCCGCCCAGCGCTAAGACCCGCCCGTCGCCCGGTCCTGCGCCCCGTCCTGCACCCCGTCCGGCACCCCGAACGTCGTCCACGCCGCACGCTCCGGGAGCCTCAACACCGTACGCCCGGCCACGGCGTTGAGGATGGTCGCCGCCCGCCACGCGCCCAGCGTCAGGTCGGGGGCGCTCACGCCGTGCGTGTGCAGCTCGGCGTTCTGGACGTACAGGCCGCCGGACACATGGGGCGCGAGGGTCACCCGGTAGTCCGCGTCGACGCGGTAGCGGCCCTTCCCGTCCCAGTCCACGAGCTTCGACAGGGGCTCCAGGAAGGCGGGGCGGACCGCCGCGTAGCCCGTCGCCGACACGATCGCCGACGTACGGACCTCGAACCGCTCGTCCCGCTCGGTGTGCAGGCAGGTGAGCCGGTACCCGCCGCCGCCCTTCACCGGCTCCGCCGCGACAACCGCCACGCCGGGATGCAGGGCGGTACGCGGTTCCGTACCGCCCACCGTCCGTTCGTACAGCTCGTCGTGGATCGCGGCCAGCGTCTCCTCGCTGACGCCCTTGTACAACTGCCACTGTTCCCGGACGAGTTGCTCGCGCCGCCGCTCCGGAAGGCCGCGGAAGTAGCGGATGTAGTCGGGGGTGAAGTGCTCCAGGCCGATCTTGGAGTACTCCATGGGCGCGAAGGCGGGGGTCCTGGCCAGCCAGCGGACGTACGGCCCTGTCGCGCCGCCACCCACCCCGTCTCCCTCTCCCTCTCCCTCTCCCTCTCCCCCTCCGACGGGCTGCTGACGCAGCAGATCCAGCACCACCTCGGCCCCCGACTGGCCGGCCCCGATCACCGTGACGTCGTCCAGCCCGGCCAACTCGGCCCGGTGCGTGCGGTAGTCGGCGCTGTGCAGGACCCGGCCCCGGTGCCCGGAGGCGCCGGTGAGCAGGGGCAGCAGCGGCTCGGGGACGACGGGCTGCGTGCCGACGCCCAGCACGACCTGCCGCGCCAGGACCCGCGTCGAGGCGCCCGCCACCGAGCGGTACGTGACGGCGAACGCCTCGGCGCCCTCGTCCCACGCCAACTCCGTGACCCGCGCGTCGAATCGGCAGGAGGGAAGGCGTCCGGCGACCCAGCGGCAATAGTGGTCGTACTCCCTGCGCGGTATGTGGAACCGTTCGGAGAAGAAGAACGGGAACATCCGGTCGTGCTCCCGCAGGTAATTCAGGTACGACCAGGGGCTGGTGGGGTCGGCCATCGTCACCAGATCCGCCAGGAAGGGGACTTGGAGGGTGGTCCCGTCGAGAAGCAGCCCCGGGTGCCAGGAGAAGTCCGGCTTGGCGTCGAGGAACAGGGCGCGCAGGCCGGGCACGCCGTCGCAGAGCGCGGCGAGCGAGAGGTTGAACGGCCCGATGCCGATGCCCAGGAGGTCGTGGACGTCGGGGAGTTCACGGATGTGCTGGGGATCGTGGATGTCCGGGACGGCGGGCGCGTCCGGTTGAGGGGTCACAGCAGGTCCTCCTCGGCCCGGCCGGCGGCGACCACCGCGTGCAGCAGACGCTCCACCTCGGCCGGAGTGGTGTGGGGGTTGAGCAGGGTGAGCTTGAGCCGGACGCGGCCGGGGCCCTCGCCGGGGAGTTCGGTACGGCCGACGACGGCGCGGCCTTCGCGGAGGAGCCGGCGCCGCAGGGAGGCGTTGACGCGATCGAGTACGGCGGGAGCGCCCCCCTCCACCCCTTCCGTCACGTACCGGAACAGAAAGACAGTGAGCACCGGTTCGGCGTGCAACTCCAGGCGGGGATGCTCCCGTACGGTACGCGCCCCCGCCACCGCGAGCTCGTGGCACGCGTCGACGAGCCGCCCCAACCCCTCCCGGCCGAGCGTCCGCAGCGTAACGGCGATCTTGAAGGCGTCGGCACGCCGTGTCGTACGCAGCGAAAGCCCCAACAGGCTCGGATAGCCCGCCTCTTCGTCGTCGGCCGGGTTCAGGTAGACGGCGCGCCGGGCCAGCGAGGCGTACGTCTCCGCCTCCCGCACCAGGAACACACCGGCGGCGGCCGGCTGCCAGCCGAGCTTGTGCCAGTCGAGGGATACGGAGTCGGCCGCGCCGATCCCGTCCAGGAGCGGCGCGAGCCGGTCGGAGAGCAGGGCGCCACCGCCGTACGCGGCGTCCACATGCAACCAGGCCCCATGCGCGGCGGCCAGCTGGGCACAGGCGCGCAGCGGGTCGACGGCGCCCGTGTCGGTGGTCCCGGCGGTGGCCACCACGGCGACGGGCACCTGCCCGCGATGCCGGCACCTGTCGAGGAGGGCGGCCAACTCCCCTTCTCTCATACGGAGGTTACGGTCCACCGGCACGGGAATCACCGCGTCCTCCCCGAGCCCGAGGAGGGCGGCGGCACGCTGCACGGAGAAGTGCGCGGCGGCGGAGGCGAGGATCCGGGCCCGGGGCCCACCACTCACCCCACTCATCTCGACGCGCCGCCCGGTCACGGCACCGAGCACGCGGTCACGGGCGAGCATCAGCCCCATGAGGTTGGACTCGGTCCCCCCGGAGGTGAGCACTCCCGCCGCGCTGCCGGGGTCGTATCCGGCCATCTGCGCCAACTCCCCCAGCAGCAGGGTCTCCAGGACGGTGGCGGCGGGGGCCTGGTCCCAGGAGTCCTGAGAGGGATTGAGTGCCGAGACGGCGAGGTCGGCGGCAACGGCGACGGCGAGGGGCGGACAGTGCAGGTGCGCGGCGCAGGCGGGATGAGCGGGATCGGCGCTGCCGGCGGCGAGGAGCCGGGTGAGCCGGGAGAGGGGTAGGTCGCGGGGCGGCCCGGAGGAACGGGTGGACCCGTAGGCCGGATGGGCGCCGGGGGCGCCGGTGCGCCCCTCACCACGCTCCGTACCGGAGGCCTCACCGCGACCCTCACCACCGCTCCCGGCACAGGCCGGGCTGCCGCTGGTACCGCCGGGCACCGCGGCGCCCGGACCAGCGCCGGCGCTCCCGGCGGGACCACCGGTCCCGGTGCCATGCCTGGTGCCATGCCCGGTCCCGGTACCGGGCATGGCACCGCCTGAACCACCACCCCCGGAGCCGACCGCACCACCGGCCCCGGCCGCGAACTCCTCCGCGACGGCGGCGGCGATGTCCTGCGGCCGGCCGGCGGGAAGGGGCCCGCCCCTCAGCCCGTCCCCTTCGGCGAGGGCGGCCAGCACGGCGGCCAACAGGGGCTCCAGGGCCGAAGGCCCGCCGGCCCCGCCGGAAAGGTCAGCGCTCAAGACGACCGCTCCCGCGAGGGGGCGCCCTCGCCGGGCGCCGCCTGGTCGGCCGCCTCCGCCTGGCCGTCCGGCCGGGCTGCCCGGTCCACGTCCGGCGACGTCCTGACGCCCGTGTCCGAAGCCACCTCGTCTCCGGCCACCGTCCCGCCGTCGGGGACTCGCGCCGCCACGCCCCAGTCCGGCGTCAGGTGCCCGACCCCGTGGGTCGTAGGTCCAACCGGCCCCGCGGCCGCGTCAGTTCCGCTCCCGCCCGCCCGCTGTGCCGATGTCCCGTCACCCACCCTGGGACGGCCCACCGCGCCACGCACAACCCGCGAGCCGCCCAACAGACCCGGACCAGGGCCGGGGCCGACGCCCACACCCGGGCCGGGCCCCACGCCCGGACCCGGACCGGGGCCGACGCCAGAACCCGCACCGAGGTCCGACCCCGGCCGGGCACCAAGACGACCCTGACCTCCTCGGCCTCCTCGACCTCCTCGACCTCCTCCCGGAGCCCGACCAGACCCCGGCCCCCGCGACTCCGTCGCCACCGCGTCCCCCACCCGCTCCAGCACCGCCTCCGCCTCCCCGTCCGTGATCGTCAAAGGCGGCAACAGCCGCAACGTAGCGTCATATCGACCACCCAACTCCACGATCACCCCCCGCTCCAGGCACGCCGCACGGACCCGCCTCGCCAGGTCCGGGTCCGCCGGATACGCGCCGCACGCGTCCAACGGGCCCTCAGGGTCCACCAGTTCGACGCCGATCATCAGCCCCCGCCCCCGCACGTCACCGATCACCGGCAGCGCCGCCCGCAGCTCCTCCAGCCGGGCCGTCATCCGCGCCCCCACCACCGCCGCGCGCGCGACCAGGCCCTCCCGGGCCACGTACCGCAGCGTCGCCGCGCCCGCCGCCATCGCCAGCGTGTTCCCCCGGAACGTGCCCGTGTGCGCGCCCGGCAACCAGCCGTCGTACCGCTCGTCGTACACGATCACCGCCAGCGGCAGACTCCCGCCGACCGCCTTCGACATCACCATCACGTCCGGTACGACCCCACTGTGCTCGACCGCCCAGAACACCCCCGTCCGCCCCACGCCCGTCTGCACCTCGTCCACGATCAGCGGGATCTCCCGCTCGCTCGTGATCCGCCGCATCGCCCGCAGCCAGCGGTCCGGCGCGACCACCGCGCCCCCCTCGCCCTGCACCGCCTCAAGGATCATCGCGGCGGGCGGCACGACGCCCCCGGCGGGATCGTCGAGGAGCCGTTCCGTGTACGTGACGGCCAGATCCGTACCCCCCTCACCCCCCACCCCGAACGGACAGCGGTACGGGTACGGATACGGCAGCCGCGTCACCTCGCCCACGCCCCCCGACGCCACCCGCTCCTTCACCGCGACCGTCCCGCTCGCGGCCAGCGCCCCCGCCGTCATCCCGTGGTACGCCCCGGTGAACGCCAGCACCCCGCGCCGCCCGGTCGCGGTCTGCGTCAGTTTCAGCGCCGCCTCGACGGCGTCCGTACCGGCGGGCCCGCAGAAGTGGATCCGCGCCCGGTCGGCGAAACCCTTGGGCAGGGTGGCGAAGAGCGCGTCGGTGAAGTCGTCCTTCTCAGGCGTGGCGAGGTCGAGGACGTGCAACGGCGCCCCGCTGTCGATCGTGCGCCGCAGAGCCTCCCGTACGACGGGATGGTTGTGCCCGAGCGCCAACGTCCCGGCCCCGGAGAGGCAGTCCAGATACCGCCGCCCGTCCACACCCTCCACGGTCATGCCCTGGGCGCGCGCCGGAACGATGGGAAAGGACCGGGCGTACGTACGCGCCGAGGACTCCCGCTCACGCTGCCGCCGCAGAATCCCACCCTCGGGCGTTTCGGACAGAGCGGTGGGGTGAGGCACTGTCATGGGAACGGCTCCGGAGTACGACGAACGCAACAGAACTTAGGCGAGCCTAACCTAAAGCCCAGTCACCCACGGAGCAATCCAACACAGCCCCACTCCACCCACCCCACCCCGCCTCACCCCACTACTCACGGAGTCAAAGCACGAGACCAAACATCAGTAACAGCCCCCACAGCCATACCCACCGAAGGCA
Source organism: Streptomyces sp. NPDC087420 (assembly GCF_044744165.1). NCBI lineage: Bacteria > Bacillati > Actinomycetota > Actinomycetes > Kitasatosporales > Streptomycetaceae > Streptomyces > Streptomyces sp. NPDC087420. The sequence goes on along the minus strand of NZ_JBIUXU010000002.1, from coordinate 485,892 downwards.
CCGCCTCCGTCACAGGCGGAGTAGCGGCCCCGAGCCTCGTCCACCCCCAGGATCTCAACGCTCCGACGGCGGCCTCGTTCGCCGGATCGATCCGGAGGGTCACCAGTGCCGCGTCCGTACGAAGAAGAAGTTGCTCAACCATCCGCGTGGCGACCCCACCTCTCCGGTACGCGGGAAGGACCATCAACTCCGCGAGGGCGAACACCTGCCCGGACACGGTCAGTTCCTCGATGTCCCACGGCACATCCACATCGAGACCACGCCACCACTCCCCGGCCCGGTCGAGCAGGAACCCGTACGCGTGCGCGGCCGGCTTGCCCCCGCCGCTCGCGACCACCATGTCGAACCCGGTCCGCTGCACGTCCTCGGCGAAGGCCCGCAGGAACTCCTGCCGGTCGTGAAACTCCTCGCCGTGCACACGGTGGTACGCCTCGACGTACACATCCGCGACGTCCTCCCGCTGCTGTTCCGCCTGCCACCGGCTCAGGCGCCGAATGAACACCTCTGGCACGTGCCCTCCCGCCCGGATGTACGTCAGCCCGCTGGACACCCGCTGTACGAGGCGTACGCGATTGTCCACCGCCACGTCCATCGTCGCAGGACACACACGATCACGGGAACACCGCTCTAGGCCCGCTTTCCGTAAATCCCGAGGAGCCGGACACCGGAGTACCGTGGGAGGGGGGACGTAACAGAGGTGGGCCCCAGATGGACAGCACATGGATCTCGGTAGCGGTGGGACTGGTGACGACAGCGCTCCTACTGGGCGGGTTCTTCGTGATCAGACGCCTGAACGGCCAGCACAAGACCCGCAACACTTCGTTCCCGTACGCGAGAAACCTCTGGGACCCAGAAGTCCGCTCCAAAACAACCCGCCACGAAGCCCCCACGAGGCCCGAGGACCACAACCGACACTGAGCACCCCGCCGGGGCGCCACTTCAAGCCCGTCCGGCGATTGAGGACCGGGGCCCGGGGCAGAGCCCCGCGACACGCACCGCAACGCCACCAAGGCGCTCAGCGCACCCGCACCCCCACACCCCCCGCGCACCCCCATACGGCAGGATGACCAACATGCGCATCCTAGGCCTGGTATTCGCGGGTTCGTCCACCTCCAACCGCCAGGAAATGACGGACTTCCTCCGCAACACCCTCTCCCTCAAACCCACCCAAGTCGAAGGCGTAGAAGCAGACCTCTTCACCCTCCCCGACGGCTCAACCTTCGCCGTAGCCTCCCCCGCCGGCATGGGCGACACCCCCCGCTCCATCGGCTTCCTGGTGGACAACCTCACCGAGGCAGCGGAAACCCTCCGCACATCAGGCGCCACGGTAGGCCCCATCGCCGAAAACGCCCAAGAACGCTACCTACACTTCCGCGCCCCAGACGCCCAACTCTACGAACTGATCGAACGCAAAACCCGCACAGATAACTCCGATTCACTGCCACCTCAGCTTGAAATCGACATCTGAAGCAGATTGCATGCGGAGGACCAAGAAGGCAAGGCCTCTTGAACCTGCTTCAGATGCATGCTCGAATAGTCGGGCGGTACATCGCTAATTCTGTCCACGTCAAGAACATAAAACTCGGCCAGCTCACCCGCCACCGCAAGGCGCGCCTCCGGAAAGAATTCAAATCTCGCACGAAAAGATGCGACCAACCGGTCAGGAACACTGGATACAATCGTCAGCGCCGTGAGTGGAAAATGACATTTCGGCGAGTTTCATTCAAACGAGCGCAGACCCCGAACCACAAGCAACGCGGAATTTCCAACTTCAAACTGCAGGGAGGTGCGCAGTTCGAAGAGAAGAGCCGCCGTTGAGGTCAAATGACACACCCGCGAGTCGAGCAATTGCGCCTCCTGAAGCGCGTCCACTTCTCGCAGGGGATCCACTTCGATTGAGCCGAGAACTGGCGAATCAGGGCGGGCCTGGAACAGGTCATTTATGGAGATCATGAGATCCGAATATGATTGTAGGGGCCAGCCCTGCTAACTGTCTGCCCAGTCAGGGGGTTGACTGACTCCCTGCCTTATTCATGTACACCACATAACCCTTCGGGTACTGATGTTTGCCGGTGGTGACAGAATCCATCACTCGAACTTGCACCACCCGAGGATCGAGACCCTCGGTTCCGGCCGGAATATCGTAAGCCCAGCTTTTACCTGTGAAAACGCGGCGCGGCACTCAGCGGCAACCTGGGACCGGTCGAACGGACCCCGCTGATGGCAATTACGCGTCGTCCAGCGCCCCGTCCATCAGCTGACGTTGCCGTCAACTACTGCCGTCAGAAGCTCGTGAAGCCCTGCACTTACTCCTCTGGGGAGAAGATCGCATTACGCACCGTGACCGCATCATTGTCAATGCCCGGAAGCGCCAGATCAACCGCCGAATTTAGCTCACCCTCAGACAAAACACGAAAGCCACGGACCGTTAGAAACTGGAATACATCGCGCTCAAAGTCCGATGAGCAATCTTTTCGCGAGGTAACAAGGTCCGCACCTCCGCGACCATGCAACCTCTCAAAGGCATACAGCCCGACCATCGAAAGGCGAACGAAGTACAACCCATCCGACTTCAGCATGTAACTGAAACACACGTCACAGTTGACGTCCGTATCGTCGTTCAGTTCAGCTACTCTACTCAGAGCGTGGACGAGATCACCGTATGGCTGGCTCTGCTCTACAGACGAGACGAAGGATCTTCGCGGTGCACCGATGTCCTCATACGCGTTCTGGATATCTCGCGTCAGCTCATCCCATGCCCGCCAAGGCCAAGGGTTTCTCGCTCCCATGGATTCACTTTCCTTCATGTCGCTAGTCTCGATAAAGGGGGCCGACCGGGTGTCCGTGCACCCGATCCTTTCCGTCAATATGAACTCGCTCACTGGTCTGCCAACCAGGATCGGATCCATCGCGCGGAATGGGCCCCCTCCCTACCGGCTTACCGAAATTCAGCGGTTCGCCGAAGTGCGGGTTCAGCCGTGGTTGTCCGTGGTTGTTGCCGTCACTACTGCCGTCAAACCGCAAGAACGGCCCCTGCAGGTGGCACCTGCAGAGGCCGTTTCTTTGCGCTTTGTTGCGTAGCGCCGGAAACCTTAAATCGGCTCGCCCGCAACTCCGCTAAATCCGACGAGACCCTTCCTCTTCGCCATGTCAAGAATCTCAGGGAGATAATCCAGTTGGCGAACAGAAAGGGTCAGGAGGACGTACTTTCCCGCATCATCCGGTTCCTCTTCCAGATCGAACCGAGACGGCTCCAGAACATCGTCCACATCTGGCCACCTAGTCAGCAATTCCTCCCGGAACCGCAACACGTCAGGGCTCACGAAAAGGTCGCTGGTGTCACCTTCAGCAAGGTTGTCGAAGATTTCCTCAGGTTCCCCAACACCGCGTTTCCAGAAGCCGAAGTCGCTACTCACTGTGGCCATCCTCTCAGGTTAGGGGTTGCAGATTGGACACTCCGTACCGCGACGAACGACTGAGGTTCCAAACCCGTACGTCTTCGCTAGCCATTCGTCCTTCCTTCGCTGTCCCCTTGTGTAATTCGATTTATTCACCTTCACCTCGTAAAGGTGAAGGTTGCCGTCTGGGTTCCTGACCGCGATATCTACTTGGCGCTTGCCGTAAGGGGTCCAGAGTTCAAGTCCGTTCCCGTAGCTCTCGCTATAGATATCGGATTTGTCGTAGAACTTCTCAAACGTCTCTGTCATTTCATCGACACCGGCAGCGCCCCGGGCTTTGTCATGCTTGCGAATGCCGCAGTTGCTGTTGTGAACGAGGACCGGAGTCTGCCCCGCCAGCACATAGTACGTGTGGAGATCATCCACCGTCAGGTTGTAGGTCCGCGCGTGCTTCGTGAAGGCCCGGTTCGCCGTGACGATGACCGTGCTGCCGTCGTCGGTGAGCAGGGTCATGCCCGGCCTGAGCTTGGCCGCTCCGATCCAGTCCCGTTCGGACGGTGACCAGAAGGGGTGCTCGTAGGTCGCGGTCAGGGTTTCTATGCCGTCGTCGGTGGCGATGGACAACGTGTTGAAGTGCTTGTCGTCCTCGGTGACGATCAGGCGGGTGACCTTGCGGGCTCCGGACTCGCCTGTCTCTGGATCGGTCGCTTCGACCTCGTCGCCGACTCGGACATCCTCGATCTTCCGAGTCTGCCCGTTCGCCATGAGCACCTCGGTGCCGGCCAAAAATCACTGGGTACAGCCGGAATTGGGCTTGGCCTTGGGCTTTAATTCTCCGCCCCGCAACCTGCTCCGCGGCCCCGCGCCTAGCCTGTCCCCGCCCGGAAGGGATCCAATTCTGGCACCCTTGGCAAATTCGACGTCTACGAAGAAGTTTCTCAGCTCTTGCGTGCAGAGGTCGTCGTTCTGCCAGCAAATATTGACAGCAGTACTGATGGCATTATCGGCGTAAACGGTACGCTTCTTGTACTGCTTCTCAATCTCACTGCGATACGCCTTCAGCCAGAGATCAGCACTCGCCTTGGTTGGCGAATACATTTTGACCGCTTCATAGATCTGCGATTCCGCAGTACGCAGTTCGTCGCGATCCTCGGCAATAATTCCGTTGGAGAAATCATCGGAAAGGGAACTACTTGGAGCGGAAGATGAATGCGTCCGGCCATCGTCGTCAATGGTGTGAGTGGGCCGTCCGCAACCGCCATTTCCGTTGTCGACGCAGTTACCGGTCGGGTCGCTCTTGCTGATCGGGCTGTTGTTGCTGTACGCGTAGCCGTTCATCTGGAGCGGATCGGCAAGGTCGATGATCGGGTCCGCCGACAGGAAGCGGCCCGCTGCCTGGTCGTACTCGCGGGCGCCTATGTGGGTCAGGCCCGTTGTCGCGTCGTCGATTCCGACGCCCAGGTAGCTGCGCTTGTTGGGCCACGTCGTGGGCTTCGGGCCGCGGGTTTCGCCGTACGGCTTGTACGCGCGGCGCGTGACCGGCTGGGTGCCCGACAGCTCCACCGACGTGTTCGCCGTGCCCAGTTGGTCGGTGATCAGGACGTTGAGCTTGTGGCCCGTCGTCGCGCCGTTCACCGTCGTGCGGACCACCGTGGGGGCGCCCGCCTGGCCGTATGAGCGGGAGGAGCGGGTGATCTTGCCCGTGGAGTCCGTTGTCAGTTCTGTCTCGCCCAGGTAGAGGGTCGAGCCCGTGGGCGAGTTCTCCAGGATGCGGTTGCCGCCCGCGTCGTAGACGTACGTCGTCTTCGCGCCGTTGACCGTGATCGTGCGGAGCTTGTTCTCCGTGTTCCAGGCCAGGTCCTGGGTGGTTCCCGGGAGATCGCGGTCCGTCGTGTTGCCGATGTCGTTGTTCGTGTACGTGCTGTTCTGGCCCGCCGTCGTGGACGTGATCGCCGAGAGGGTGTGGGGCTGGACGACGCCCTTGCCCGTCACCTGGCGGCCGTAGCCGTACTTGAGGGTGACGTTCTTCGTCGCGTCAGCGGTGTTGTGCTCGGTCAGGGTGGCGCGGTTGCCCAGCCAGTCGAAGGTGAACGACTGGCGGTAGGCCGTGGCGCTCGTGGCCGTCGTGGAGACCGTCCCCGTCGCCGGAGCCGCCGCGGCCAGTGACGACGTCAGTGCCGCGCCGGGGCTGGTCGCGTCGGACGCCGTCGACGCCGCGTCCGCGACCGGGCCGCTGCTCGGGGCGCCGTCGGATCGAGGCCCCCAGTTGGTGCTGTCCGACGAACGGCAGCCCGTCCCCGAGTCGTTCGGGGTGATGTTGGAGGTCCAGGCATGGACCAGTTCACCCAACGCGTCATACGTGTAGCACTGGTTGTCCCAGGAAGTAGTAGTGCCATCCGTCAACTTCCGCGCGTTGGCGGTGATCGTGCCCGACTCGTCGTACGCATACGTGCTGTCGGCGATCGGCGTCTCGCCGGCCGTCTCCGTGTTGGTGAGCGTGCGCTGGAGGCTCCCCGAGTGCTGGTCGACGAAGTTGGTCGTCCAGACCCGCGACGGCTGCGATCCGCTCACCGAGCGCAGCGGCTCGCCGTACGGGGAGTAAGTGACGTCCGACGTGTACCAGTTGGCGCCGGACGTGGACTCCGCCAGGCCGTCGGAGTTGTAGCGCGTGACGACCTTCTCCGCCGCCAGCCCGCCCTTCGCCGGCAGCGTCACCGACAGCGGCTTGCCGGTCGGCGTGTAGGTGTAGGAGTACGCGTACGTCCCGGACAGGCCCGCCGTCATCGTGCTGGCGGGTACGACCGTCTCGCTCCCGGTGATTTGGTAATCCGTGTCGTACCCGGTGACGCGGCTGATCCACTCACCGCCCGACTCGTCCCGGCGGGTCGAGGACACGGGCAGGCCGAGCGCGCCCGCCATGTCGTACGTGAACCTCTTGACCGGCTCCGCGTCCACCGATCCCTCGCGGACCGCGACAGGCCGGTCCAGCTCGTCGTACTCGGTGAAGACGGACTTCCCGAGCGTGTCGGTGGTCTTCACCGGGCGGTCGGCGTCGTCGTACTCCGTGAAGGAGTCGCCCGTGTCCGGATCCGTCGACTTCGTCAGACGGCCGCGGACGTCGTACACGTACGACCAGGTGTTGCCCGCCGGATCAGTGACCTTGGTGCGATTGCCCCGCGCGTCGTACGTGTAATCGGTCGTCCGCCCCGCGCCCTTCGCCCCACCAGCGGTGGTGTAGTGCGTGATCGAGGTGACCCGGCCCAGCGCGTCGGTCGCGCTCCTGGTGGTCGCGGTGGTCGCACCCGGAGGATCGACGGTCACCGTCGTGTCGTCGTACGTACTGATGATCTCGTTCAGGTACGCGGCCCCGTGGTACCGCATCGCGCGGACCACGCGCTCCTGACCGTCGTACTGCGTCCGCGTCTTGCTCGGGACCAGGGTCTCCGAGATCCGGGCGAACAGCTTGGTCTCCGGGTCGCCCTTCGCCAGATAGCCGCTGGTCTGCTCCCGCACCAGGCCGTGGTCGTTGTACTTGGTGTCGGTGATGATGCGGCCCGCGCCGTGCGCCTCGCTCTGCGTCTGCACCTCACGCGACAGCCCGTCGTAGAGAGTGACCTGACTGGCGTATCCGCCGTCGTCCTTCAGGGACTTGACCGTGACGGCGGCCGGCTTGGTCTCGGCGGGCGTCGCGACGGCGGTCTGGTAGACGATCTCCGTGTCCGGGGACTTCCCGCCCGACGAGCGGGAGGGGGACCAGCCCTTGACCAGCCGGCCGAGCGCGTCGTACTCGTTCCGGGTGACACGGCCGTTGGCGTCGGTGGCGGTCAACGGCAGGGCGCGGCCCGGGTCATAGGTCGTGGTGGCCGCGTACTGCTTGGAGTTGATGGTCTTGACCGCCGTGACAGGCCCGCCGTCGGCAGGGGTGTAGACGGTCTCGGTGGAACCGGTCGCCGGCCTGGTGACCTTCTTGATCCGCCCCAGGTCGTCATAGGTGCTGTTGGTCGTCACGGAGTGGGACGTGCCCTCGCCGTTGATGTCCGCCACCAGCGTCTCCAGACCCTTGACCGGGCCCTCGCCGTACGCCTGGTAGTCGTACGAGGTCCGTACGGAGCTGAGCAGTTGGGTCGCCGGGTCCGCGGTGTCGAACTTGGAGCACGGAGTCGCCGTCGAGCGCGCCTCCTTGGTCTTCCCGATGATCCACGCGGTTGTGTTGTGGACGTACGACGTCCGCACGCAGACCTGGTTGCTCACGGTCTCGCCGGTGCCGTTGGGCTTGACGACCGACATCTCCACCTGGGTGGGCAGCCCGTACGTGTCCTCCACGGTGGTCGCGGTCCGTACCGCCTGCCAGCTGCTGCCGACGGTCTGGATGGCGTCAGTACGCCCCACCCACGTGCGCTGCGCGAGCAGCGGGTCCAGATCGGTGCCGTCCTCCGCCTCCCGGCTGCGGGACGCGGTCTGCTTGGACTCGGGGAAGGTCAGGGCGCGCTTGAGAAGACGGCCGCCGGCCTCCGTGTACGTGAGGGTCTCGGCCGCCATCCCCGCGAACTGCGACGCGTCGTCCGCGAGCAGGACCACCGCACCCGTGGAGTCCTTTACGGCGCCCCCCGTGCCCTGGAAGTACCGGGTGACGGAGTACGAGGCCGGATCCGGGTCCTGGTTCTGCGCGGTGGAACCGCCCTTGGTGGTGGCGACCTGCCGGTAGCCGCGCCAGACGCTGTACGTGCGCAGGGACGGGCGGCTGAACTCGTCGTCGCTCTTTTCCCAGGCCGGTGAGGTGTACTTGTACGACGTCACCACCGGCTTGGTGTGGGTCGTGACCTTGTCGGTCTCGGTGACCGAGTCCACGACGTACTTGTTGAACCAGGCCTTGGCCGGCTTCTTCTCCTCCCCGTCCGGGGACCAACGCACCGGATAGCAGGTGCCGTTGGCCTTGCCCTTGTCGGTGGAGGGTTCGGTGGCGCAGCCGCCGGTGTACTCCACCTCGATGTCGCCGCCGTTCTCGGTGGAGACGACGCCGATACGCGGACGGGTGAAGCCGGGACGCTTGTCACTCGGCCCGGAAGGCACGAGGTTGGGCAGCTGACGGTCTTTCAGCCGCGCTCTCAGCGGGGAGGCGCTGCCCACCGTGTAGTGGGAGAAGCTGACTCCGGCCGCGGACTGGACGGTCCCCTTGGTGTCGCCCGGCGCGAAGCCGGTACGGGTCACGGAGTTGAGCCACAGGCTGGGAGAGGTGTCGTACCAGTCGGCCGGGAAGGACTGGTGGAGGCTGTACGTGTCCACCTTGCCCAGCCCGGTCTGCCCCGGGCGCGCGGCCTTGGTCGTCACCGAGTCCAGGCGGAGCTGGGTCCAGAAGGAGGGGAAGGGCGGGCACAGCTTGGAGGTGGACTTGCAGTTGAGGTTGCCCGGGGTGTCCCACCAGGGGCGGTACGCGCCGGGGTCGTCGGTCTTGGCGAAGTTCGCGGAATCGCAGGCGGTTCCCGTCGAGAGGCAGCGCTGCGCGACCTGGAAGTCGACGGTCGCCGACGGCTTGGTCAGGTCGGGGGTACGCATCCCGTACTCGATCGACACGGGGTACGCGGCCCGGTCGTAGTTCTCCGGCGCCTTGAACTTCTTGTTGACCGCGTAGTAGTTGGTCTCCTGCTTCCAGTTGACGACCATGGCGTTGCCGTGGACATCGACCACCTTGTCCATGCCCCACTGCCAGGCCTGCTGCTTCCCGGTTCCGCAGCGGGAGTCGGCGAAGCCGGCCTCGTGGCAGGGCTCTTCGGGGTGATTGCCGTAGACGGGGACGGTGGAGACCGAGCCGGTGGCCGCGTGGCCGCCGCCGACGGTGTTCAGCCCGTAGAAGTACTGCGTGCCGTCCGGGGTGGTGACCACCCAGTACTCGCCGTTGTTGTCGTCATTGGTCGCGCCGGTCTTCAGCTCGACGCGGGTGCCGTCGTCGTTCTGCGGACGGTACGTGTCGGTGCTGCCGACCCGGACCAGTTCGGTGGTCCGGCCGTTCAGCGACATCACGGCGTTGTACGAGACCCAGCACAGGTCGGACGTCTTGTTCTTCGACGCGGTGTTGTTGGGCGTGCCCGCCTTGAGCGTCTTGGTGTCGTCCTTGCAGGAACGGTAGCGGCGCTCGATGTGCCCGGGCTCGTAGTTCCATCCCTCGCCGATCCACGACGCCTGCGGCGAGGAGACGGCCGTCCGGCCGTCGACCTCTTGCGAGTCGTACTCGAAGGAGACATTGGGGGACGGACCGGCGGGTGTCGGGGGAATCTCCAGCGGATACGACCAGGAGAAGGAGCCGGACGAACCACCGGCGGCCCACTTCCCGCTGGACGCCAGCGGGCTCGCCTTGAACGAACCGCCGTCTCCCGAGCCGGAGTCGGTGACGCCGAGAACAGCGGTGCTGCCTGCGGCGGCCGCCTGGGTGGCCTGGGCGAACTTCGCGACCTGGGCGCGATGGCCGGCGCGCAGGGCGGATACGCCCTGGTTGTCCCACGACGACGAGAGGGACGACGACGGGGACGCCAAGGCCGCCGCCCCGTCGGCGACCGCGTCCACCGTCGCCGTCACCGTGCCGGTCCCGGTGTCGTTGACCGTCTCGACTTCCTCGTACGCCTGGCACTCCTCGGCATCAGGCGTCGTCAGATAGCACGGGGGGAACTGCACGAAGCGCAGACGGGAGGCCCAGTCCGCGCCGTACAGGTTCTTGAACTTCGTGTAGTCGAACCGCACGGACACCGGCACCGCGTCGGCCGGGGCGTGCAGCGTCACCACCGCGCCGTCCACGCCCTTGGCCGCCGTCTCCGTCCGGCCGTCCACGTCAACCTGCCAGATACCGGTGGGCGCGGCCTCGCCGACCGCCTGCCCGAGGCTGACCGGCAGGTCCCCGACCGGAGCGGCGGCCGGGGTCACACCACTGGCCCGCGCGAACGCGGACTTCGGGAGGGCATCGAAGTTGATCTGCCGGGACGCCTCCACCGGGACCGTGGTCGTACCGGCCGGAGCCGCGCCCAGGTCCTTGGGCACGTCGGCCTTCAGACTCTCCAGGTCCTTGTTCACGACCGTGCCCGGTACGGGCCGCTCCTGGTCGAGCTGGACCAGGACCAGGTCCTCACGCGCGACCTTGTCGGGGTCGGGCGGGACCGCCCACGCCCGCGCGGGCAGCAGCCCCACCAGCAGGGCGAGGCCCACGGCGGGCACGACGGAGTGGCGGACACGGCGCCGGCGACGGCGAGTTTCAGAGAGGCGAGACACGCCAGGATCCCCCCGGACCAGTGAGCACGGCACCGGGGTGGGCCGTACGGGACGTCGTGCAAGAACGCGCTGATTGTGTGGGGGAGTTGTGAGGAAAGACCAGAGAATTAATGATCAAGTGATGATCGTCACGTCACGTAGTGGATCAATTACAGACGCGTTCCGCACAAGCGGCGAATAAGCGCCCAAGCGAGCGCATCCCGCCAGATTGACGAGTAATCGGATCTTGGCCCCAGGCGAGCGCTTTCATGATCAAACCCCGCCATCTTTTAGGTCGTTACGAGGGGTTTCCTCACCACCGACGCACGACCCACCGCCACTGACGCGGCGTCACAGATCGACCCGCACCAGTCCCTCCCCAAGCCCCCGGCCATTTCCGCAGGGTGACGGCCGCTCACGCATGGGTCATGATCTGCTCGCTCATCTCGTGTGCTCAGGCCCGTGCTGCTCAGGCCCGCGTGGGGGCTCCGTATCCCCGGTCGGCGACCCGCCGTACGCCGGGGCAGAGGGGGGAGGGGTCTCACTCATGCCACACCACAGAAACCGCCTGCCGGGCCGGCGCACCGTCGCCGTGGCCTGCGCCGCGGCGATCGCCGCGACCGGGCTGACCTACGCCGGCATACGACTCACCGGGCCCGAGCCGTCCGCCGCATCACGCGCGCCCGCTGCCGCCGCCCCGGCGGTGACCGAGGCCGATGCGATCACCAGGGCGTCGAAGAGCGGCAAGGCGGTCGAGATCTCCGCGCGGCGCACGGCCGACTCCACCACCTGGGCGCTGCCCGACGGCCAGATGTCCCGCCGGATGTACGTCTCCCCCGTCCGCGCCAAGGTCGACGGGGTGTGGAAGCCGATCGACCCGTCGCTGCACCGGACGAGCCGGGGCTGGGAGCCCACGGCCACCAACGCCGGAATGGTGTTCTCCGCCGGGTCCGAGGCCGGGTCCGAGGCCGGGTCCGAGGCCGGGTCCGAGGCCGGGTCCGAACGCGCGTCACGCGGTACGGTCCGCCGCATCGCCCTCGCCAAGGACACGGCAAAAACCGCCGCCGACGACCCCGCCACCCCCCTCGTCACCCTCCACGCCGACGGCCACGACATCCAGCTCACCTGGCCCGGTCCCATCCCGCAGCCGATCATCGACAGCAACCGGGCCCTCTACCCCGAGATCATCCCCGGCGCAGACCTGGTCCTCACCGCCGACGACGAAGGCTTCTCCCAGCTCCTCGTCGTCAAGAACCGCACCGCCGCCGCCGACCCCCGCGTCGCCCAGCTCGCCTACGGCCTGTCCTCGCCCACCCTCACCTTCCGGCTCGACCCGGCGTCCGACATCGTCACCGCCGAGAACAGCGACGGCGACGAGATCGCCATGTCGCCCTCCCCCGTGATGTGGGACAACGCCGGTTCCCCCGCCGTGACCGACGGCGAGGTCGGCGCCACCGCCCAGCCCACGGAACCCGAAGTCCTGCCCTCCGACACGGCGCCCCCCGAAGAGACGCCCTCAGCTTCCGAATCCACCGACCCGGAAGCCGACCCGGAGACCGACGAGCAGGCCGACCCGTACCCCGAGACGCTCCCCTCCCCGAGCGACGAATCCGTACCCCCCGTACAGGACTCGCCACCCCCGCCCGTCCCGGCCGAGCCCACCCCCGCCCCCTCGCAGACCGGGTCGGCCGCCACGCTCTCCCTGCCCGCCCTCGACGGCCCGTCCCCGGACTCCCACGGAGCCCTGGTCGAAGCCGATCTCGCGGGCGGCAAGTGGCTCATCACCCCGGACGCCGACCTGCTCGCCGACCCGTCCACGGTCTACCCCGTCTTCATCGACCCGTCGGTCAAGAAGCACGTGCAGAACTGGACCACGGTCTACGACCGCTACCCGAAGGCCACCTTCTACAACGGCAAGGGCTTCAACAAGGGCGGTACGCACGAGGCACGCGTCGGCTTCGAGTCCGACACCTGGGGCACCTCGCGCTCCTTCCTCAACATCGATTACGACAGTTCCCTCAAGGGAGCGGTGATCACCAAGGCCACCCTGCGCCTCCTGGAGACGTACGCCTGGTCCTGCACCGACCGGGCCATGAGCGTGCACCTCACCGGCGCGATCAACTCGAAGACCAACTGGAAGAACGCCCCGAAGCTCAACGACGGCAACAAGGTCAGTACCCGGAGCTTCGCGCACGGCTACAAGTCCGGATGCCGCGACGCGTACGAGACCTTCGACGTCAAGAAGTCCGCCCAGAAGGCGGCGGACAAGGGCGCCGACAGCATCACCTTCGGCATGCGCGCGGTGAACGAGGACTCCCAGTACTCCTGGAAGAAGTTCGCCGCGAACGGCGAGAACGCCCCGTATCTCGAAATCGTCTACAACCGCCGCCCCGGCACACCCACCTCCCTCGACCTGGGGCCCGACGCCAGGTGCACCACGACCGAGCCGTACGTCCGCATCGCGGCCGGAGAGATCACCTTCACCGCGTCGGCCGCCGACCAGGACCGCAACCTCGACTACCTGGACTTCGACCTGTGGCCCACCGGGAAATGGGACACCGTCGGTGACCTGCTGAAGAGCACCGGCAAGAAGTCCGTGGGCGGGGACACCACCGAGGCCCGCGTCACCACCAGCGCCTTCTCCACCAGCAAGCTGACCAACAACACGAAGTACTCCTGGCGGGCCAGGTCGTTCGACGACACCGGTTCCAGCTCCGGCTACGCGCCGAAGAACACCCCCTGCCGGTTCATCATGGACACCGTCGCTCCCCAGCCCCCCGTCGTCACCTCCACGGACTTCCCCAACGCCGACAAGTCCCAGAACGGCTTCGGCGTCCAGCCCGAGGACGGCATCTGGAGCACCACCCCGTTCGGCACCGGCGGCTCCTTCACCGTCCGCGCGCTCAACACGGACGTGATCCGTTACGAGTACGGCTTCAACTCGGCGAGCTACCCCTTCTCCGTGTCCCGCACCAACGGCGCGGCGACCTCGGTCACCGCCAAGATCTCGAACGCCAAACCGCCGACCGCCGGGCCCAACGTGCTGTACGTACGGACCGTCGACGCGGCCGGCCACGTCTCCGAGCCGAACAAGTACCTCTTCTACGCGACACCCAAGACCAAAGCCGACACCCCGGGCGACTTCACCGGAGACGAACTGCCCGATCTCCTCACCGTCGCGCAGGACGGCCGCCTCTTCATCTACCCGTCCCAGGCGACCAACGACCTCGCCAAGGGCACCGGAGACCTGGACTACTCCATGCCGGGCGCCTACCGCGGCAATCCCGACAAGGACCCGAACGGCGACAAACTACCCACCCAGGTCCCCGCGCCGACCACCCACTTCAACAAGGCGCTGATCACGCACAACGGAGACATCTACGGAGGCGACGGGTTCCAGGACCTCGTCGTACGCGTCGAGGGCAAGCTGTGGGTCTACCCCGGCGACGGCTACGGCGCCGTGAACACCGACAAGCGCCGCGAGATCCTCCTCCCGCCCGGCGCCCCCGACCCCGCCACCTTCACCCAGATCGTCTCGGCCGGCGACGCCACGGGCGACGGCAAGACCGACTTCTTCGTCACGATCGGCGACGCCCTCTGGGCGCTGACCGGCTACAGCGGCGCGACCGTCGAACAGGCCACCAGGCTCTCCGCCTCCGCCTGGACGACACGCGACGTCGTCACCGTCCTGGACATCACCGGCGACGGCGTCACCGACCTGCTCTACCGTACGGACGAGTCGGGACGGCTCCTTCTCCGCACCGGCATCAAGCGGGCGGCCGGCGGGGTGGACCTCAACTCCCTTGCCACGGCGGCCAATTCGCAGGGCGGAGCCGACACCGAGTACGCGGCGTCCGGCTGGTTCAGCTCCGCCGTCCCGCAGATCATGGGCACCCCCGACACCAACGACGACAACATCCCCGACCTCTGGGGCCTGCGCGCCGACGGATCCGTACGAATCCACCTCGGCGGCAAGGCGGTCCTCACCGGCACCGGCACCGAAGTGATCGGCGCGAACGCGCCGTGGCAGGAGCGACAGGCCATCGGCTGACACCGACCCGCCGACGCAGACCGGCCCTTCACGCCGCCCTGCCTCTCGGACCACGCGCGCTCATCCCTTGATGAACTCGGTGATGTGGGGGGCGATCTTCCTCGGAGCCATGACGACGGCGCCGTGGTTGAGGCCGGGCAGGGTGTGGTGGTCGGCCTGCGGCAGGATCTCGGCGAGGGCGCGGGCGGCGCGGTGGAAGGCGGCGGGGCTCTTGCCGCCGGTGAGTACCCGGGTGCGCGCGGCCACCCCCCGCCACTCGGCCGCGTCGAGCGGTTTGCCTTGCTGGGTGTCGCCCATGACCGCGATGTCGTAGGGCAGGGTGCGGGCCAGTCCGGTGAGGTTCGCCCACATTTTCGGCATGAGCTTCATGAAGAACACGGCGATGCCGGGCATCCCCTGCGCTCTCGTCATGAAGTACTTGACCGCGTCGCTGTCCCGGCCTTCCGCGAGCAGTGTGGTGATCCGCTGCGCGAGATCCCTGGGTGGTCCGTCGTCGCCCTCGGCGACCACGAAGGGCGGCTCGTACAGGGCCAGGCGGTCGACGTTCACTCCGGCGGCCGCCGCGCGCAGGGCGAGGACGGCTCCGGAGGAGGAGCCGAACAGCGACGCCGAACCGCCGACGTGTTCGATCAGGGCGGCGATGTCCTCCACCTCCCGGTCGGGGGTGTAAGCGTCACCGTCACCGCTGGCGCCCCGCCCGCGCCGGTCGTAGTTGACGACGGTGAAGTGCGGGGCGAGGAGAGCCGCGAGTTTGGTGGTGTCGGAGCGGTCCGCCAGTGCCGAGGCGACCAGGACGACGGCCGGCCCGCTGCCCGACTGCTCGAATGCGATCTCGGTACCGTCGGCGGAGACGACACGGTCCTCGGCTCCGGCCGACTGCTTTCGGGCTGTTGCCATATCTGTCTCTCCGGTTCGCTTAAGGGCCACAGTTGCAGGGTGAGTTGCTGCCGGTGAGACTCCCGCGGGGCGGGAAACTCATCGGTGCCCGAGCCCCCCGGCGTCCGGGGGGTCGTAGTCGGGACACAGCTCCTGGCCGCACTCGCACTTGGGCCAGCGCAGGGCCGCCCCCGGTACGAGATCGGCGTCGCCGCCACCGCCGCCGGTTTCGGGCTTCCGTACGACCAGAACGCCGTCCGTACCGAACTCCTCCGTCAGCCTCGCCAGAAGATGGCGCGCTTTGCTCTGTGTCATTCCGCCACTCGCCTCAATCCGTCCAGCACACGTTCCAGGAGTTCTTCCGTCACCGGGTCGTACATCCGGGGAATCCGCTCGGGCACGAGCCGCCAGAAGCCGCCGCCATGGACCGTGACCTCCAGTTCCGCCGTACCGTCCGCCGTACCGGCGGCTCGCTCGCACATGGTGGGGATGCGCCTTCCGTCATCGCAATGTCACCGTCTGTGCAACAAGCATCGGCAACTCTGCGTAATATCAGAAGCCATTTCCCTCCCAACCCGGCCACGGGGATAAGGAGTTCCTGGCATGGCACCACGAGCACGAGAACTGACGCCCGACCGTTCCGCCCGCCATTTGTTCGGCTCAGAGATGCGGCGACTGCGCGAACAGGCCGGAATGAGCCTGGAAAGCCTGGCGGGTGTCGTGAGGTACGCGAAGAGTTCGCTGGCGCGGTACGAGACGGCGGACGCGATGATCCCCCCGGACCTCGCGGAACGCCTCGACGCGGCGTTCGGTACGGATGGGTTGTTCGTGAAGCTGTACGGCCTGGCGCGGAACGAGATCCACCCGGATCAGTTCCGGCGGTTGATGGAGTTGGAGAGGAGGGCGCGGCTGATCCAGCAGTACACAGGTCAGCTCGTGCCGGGTCTGGTGCAGACGGAGGCGTACGCCCGCGCCCTCTTCGAGATCCACAACCCCAAGGCGCGGCAGGACGAGATCGAAGAGCTGGTGACTGCGCGCATGAGTCGTCAGGCCCTCTTGCTGGCCGATCCCGCCCCCGATCTGTTCCTGATCCTCGACGAAGCGGTGCTACGGCGGTCATTCGGCGGACCGGCCGTCATGCGGGCGCAGTTGGCCCGGCTGCTCGATCTGACGCTCACCCCGACCAGCGTGGTGCAGGTTCTCCCCTTCGAGCACGGGGGACACGCGCTGGCCGGAGGTTCGCTGAGGCTGATGACCCTCGACAACGGGGCACAGGTCGCCTATGAAGAAAGCATCGCCACTGGAACACTGATGGAGGATCCCGCGGCCGTGACGCCTCGGCTGCGGTCCTACGATCTACTCAGGGCGTGTGCCCTGTCGCCGAAGGACACGGCGGCGTTCATCCGATCCACGATGGAGGCGCTTCCCTGATGAGCAACACCCCGGACCTCGCGCACGCCAAGTGGGTCAAGTCCTCGTTCAGCGGCAACGGGGGCGACAACTGCCTTGAATGGGCACCCACCCACCGTAACCTCATCCCGGTCCGGGACAGCAAGAATCCATCCGGCCCCGCCCTCCTCCTCACCCCCACCGCCTGGGCCACCTTCGTCGCGTTTGCCGCGCGCCAGGCGCACTGACCAGGTAGAGCGCTACGCGGGCTTGCCGAACTCCTCGATGAGTACGGCGTACTGCTCCCCACCGTGTCCGGCGGCGATCGCCCGGTCAGCGATCGCCTTGAACAGACGGGGCAGTTCGGCGTTGACGCCCGCCGCCTCACTCGCCTCGATCAAGTGCGTCATCGCCCGCACGTCGGTCTCCAGAGCCGACACCTCGGCGGGGAAGGAACCGGCGTCGACCTGCTCGGCGTACCCGGGCAGCCAATCGGCGACACCGGCGGCCATCTGCCGCGCGAACGGCGCGTAGGTCGCGGCGTCGACACCGGCGGTCCTGAGCAGGGCGGTTCCTTGGAGCCAGGCGTTCAGGACGCTCCACATCATGGCCAGGCCGGCGACGTCGTACAGGGCTGCCAGCCCGTGGTCCTCGCCGAGGTAGGTGGGGGTGCCGAGCGCGTCGAGGGTTGGTTTGTGGGCATCGAAGTCCGGCTGCGGGCCGCTGTGGAGGATCACCGCGTCGGGGGTTCCGATCGCGGGTGGGACGGCCATGATGGCGCCGTCGAGATAACGGGCGCCGCGCTGTTCGGCCCACGCGGCGGTTTCCCGGGCCTGGGTGGAGTCGCCCGAGGTGAGGTTGATGAGCGTGGTGCCGTCGAGTTCGACATCGGGCGTGCCGAGCAGTTCGCGTACGGCGTGGTAGTCGGTCAGGCAGATGACGGTCAGGGAGCTACGCCGGATCGCGTCGCCGACGGTCGGGGCCAACCACGCACCCTCTGCGACGAGTTGGTCGGCCTTGACGGCCGTACGGTTCCACACGGTGGTGGGGTGACCGGCTGTCAGGAAGGCGCGGGCGAGAGCCTGGCCCATCAGTCCTAGTCCGATGACGGTGACGGTGACGGTGACGGTGACGGGTGAGGGCGTATCGCTTGCGGTATTGGTCATGGCAGCATCGTCAACGTTCATACCGGTGTGAAGGTCAAGCGAGGTTGGTCTGATGCGGATCGGGGAACTGAGTCGCCGGACAGGCGTCAACGCCCATCAGCTGCGCTACTACGGGGCGCAGGGGTTGCTGGAGGCGGACCGGGGGGCCAACGGCTACCGCGAATACGACGAGAGCGCGGTGCTACGGGTGAAGCAGATCCGGCACCTGCTCGGTGCGGGTCTGTCGTCCGAGGACATCGCGTACCTGCTGCCGTGCGCGACGGGAGAGGCCCCGGAGCTGCCGGGGTGCCCGGATCTGCTGGCGGCGATGCGGTCCCGTCTGGACCGCCTGGACGAACAGATGGACAAACTGGCCCAGTCCCGCGAGGCCTTGGCCCACTACATCGGCGAGGCGGCGCGCACGAGCGCCGACACGTATCCCCCTTTCGACGGCACCGCCCACGAGGCGGTCTCTGCCTGAGCAACCAACCACGGAGGCTCCAATGACGACCGCTCCGGACCTGGCGCACGCCGCGTGGGTCAAGTCGTCGTACAGCAACGGCAACGGTGGCGGTTGCGTGGAATGGGCGCCCGCGCCCGCCCGTACCGCCCACCTCGTCCCCGTCCGCGACAGCAAGAACCCCACCGGCCCCGCGCTCCTCCTCACCCCCACCGCGTGGGCGCACCTCGTCGCGTACGCCGCCCGTCAGGCGAACTAGTGCCGCACGGCATGCGGACTGCTGGAGGGCCGCGATCACTGTGGTTTCAGTGGGGCAGCCCCAACTCGCCCGCACGCAGGCCCGCCTGGAAGCGGGAGTCGGCCTCGAGTTCGGTCATCAGCTCGGCCACGCGTCGCCGGTAGGTACGCAGGGAGACGCCGAGCCGTTTGGCCGCCGATGTGTCGGTCAGGCCCGAACCGAGGGCTTTCAGGATCGTCCGGCTCTCGGCGTCGAGGTGCGGGACGTCGCCGCGCAGATAGGTTTCGAGGTCGACGGCGGCGTCCCAGATCGCCCGGAACAGCGAGTGAACACCGTCGACCAGGATCCGCGACGTCGTCACGGTGTACTCGCGGCCGGTGGGGGTCTCCTGGCCGGCGAGGATCATCACGCGCCGGTCGATGAGGATGGTTTCGTGCGGCAGCGGCGAACGGCTGATCCGGACGAGAGCACCCTGGCTCCGCACCAGCCGCAGGTGTGCGCGGGCCTCCTCGTCGGCGAGTGCCACCGGGCTGAGCAGTTTTCGAGGGATCAAGCCAGCGGGACCGGCGGCGCGATCCGCGGCGCGCATCCGATTCCGGATCGCGGCCCTGGCCTCCGGTTGCGACCAGGTCTTGAGATCCCGGGCGGCGCACAGGAACTCGGTCCGCGCGGACGCGAAGAGATGACCTGCGCGCGCGGTCAGCTCCGCGTCTCCTCGCACTGAGAAAACCTCTTCGTTCCGCATTCCGCCAGTCTGGCAGCAAGCTGCCACGGGCTCGCCGGGTGTCGGGGCCGCGGACACCATGAGCGTCATGACGATCAAGACCTTCTCCCTCGGCGGAGAACTGACGATCAACCGGCTCGGCTTCGGCGCGATGCGCCTCGCGATGGGCACCTTCGCCGGTCCACCGCGAGATCCCCGGACAGGCGTCGCGGTGCTCCGCAGGGCCGTGGAGCTGGGCGTCAACCACATCGACACGGCCGGCTTCTACGGCAGGGACGAGGTGTGGGCCAACGAGCTGATCCGTACGGCATTGGCCCCTTACCGCGACGACCTGGTGATCGCGACGAAGGTGGGACCGTTGCCCGGACCCCACGGTGTGCCGAGCGGGCAGGCGACGGCTGATCAGCTGCGCGGCCTGGTCGAAGCGGATCTGCGCTCTCTGGGTCTCGACCGGCTCGACCTGGTCTATCTGCGGGTCGGCGGGATGACCGGACCGGGTGACGAGTCGATTGCCGAACGGTTCGCGGTCCTGGCCGCGCTCCGCGCGGAGGGACTGATCCGGAACCTGGGTGTCAGTAACGTCGACGCCGCCCAACTGGCCGAGGCCCGGGGCATCGCGCCCGTCACGGCGGTGCAGAACCGGCACACCGGCGACACGGGGTTGCTGCCCGCGTGCGAGGAGGCGGGCATCGCGTACGTGCCGTACTTTCCGCTCGGCGGCGGCGTCGGCGGCGGCCCGCCCGACGCCGAACGGCTCGGCAGGGTCGCGGCACGCCTGGGCGCGACCACCGCGCAGGTCGCGATCGCCGCACTGTTGGCGACGTCGCCGTCGGTGCTGGCGATTCCGGGCACCGGCTCCCTCGATCACCTGGAGGAGAACCTCGCGGCGAACGATCTCCGTCTCCGTGACGAGGACTTGTCCGACCTGTGAGGCTGACGGGTCCGCTCCCGAAGGCAGCTGGGCTGCCATGCCCATCGCGGCCTGCGGGCAGGCCTGCGGGCAGGCCCGTGGGC
The DNA here is from genome assembly GCF_044744165.1 of Streptomyces sp. NPDC087420. NCBI lineage: Bacteria > Bacillati > Actinomycetota > Actinomycetes > Kitasatosporales > Streptomycetaceae > Streptomyces > Streptomyces sp. NPDC087420. The sequence goes on along the minus strand of NZ_JBIUXU010000002.1, from coordinate 465,364 downwards.
AGGCCCGCGATCTTCACTCCCCGCTCTACCGTGGGCACGCTCCGTGCGTCATAGTGAAGCCAAGGGGATCCGAACTTGGGGGGATATTTCATGATCGAGCAGGCGTATGTTCAAGCCACCGACGAGACCGCGCCGACGGTCAAGGTCATCAGGGAGCGGATCTCGAAGGGGGTGGCCGGGACGAAGGGCACGGCCCTCGAACGCCTCCAGTGGTGGCTTCAGATGCCGGCCGATTCCACGTTCGGGAAGATGTTGGACAACGACTGCCAGGTGCGCGCTCGAAGGGTCGGCGTTCTGCTGAGCCCCGGGGAAAAAGGACTGTACGAGCCCGCCGGCCTCGCGTTGGCGATGAACGTCCCGGGCAAGTGGAAGACGATCGACGGCGCCTTGGAGGCCGACCGTGCCGTGTACCTCAACGGTTCGACCGGACACGTGGGCGGGACCCTGAGCAAGTTCGGCAACCCGGAGAACATCGGATTCCATGTGATCGTCTTCCTGGCCGTCGGGAAGGAGACCGGAGGACGCGGCTACTACCTGGGCTTCGACCCGGACGTCAGCGCCACGACGGAGTCCCGGGCGGCGTGGAAGGCGTTGGTCACCGGCGACACCGAGACGAAGCCGCAGGACTTCTCCGCCGAGAAGAGCCTGGAGGTCGTCAAGTCGATGATCCTCGGCAGCGCGGAAAGCGGCTTCGGCCCGCTGGTCCGCAAGTACTACGTCGACACCGCCAAGGCCTTCCCACCCGTCCGTCACACCTGACCATCACACCTGAGCACACCCGGGACCGCACCGATGACCGCCGCCTGTGTCCAGGCGCCAGGCATCGTCCCGGTCGAGAGCCATCCGGTTACGGCGTCGCACCACCGGATCCTGGAGCAACTCGGCCGTCAGGCCAAGGTAGCGCGGCGCGCAGGCGCGACGCGCGACGAATCAGCGCTCGCCTGACGGCGCCGCTCCACCGGTTTTTCGGCGAACCGGCCGACCGGGTCCTACGAACGCGTTGTGGTGATCTCCACGTTCGCCTCGTCCACGCGCAGCAGCTTCACCGTCACCGTGACCCTCTCCCCGCCCGCCCGGCCGTACGTGCCCCTGCCGCCCTCGCCCAGGGTCATCGAGCCGGAGCCGCCCGACGGGTACGCGGTGTGGAGCCGTACCACCCTGTCCTTCACCCACGCGGTCAGCTTCAGGTCACCGACCTTGATGTCCGCCGGCTGCGGCGTGAGCCGTACCTCGCACTTTCCGTCCGCGCAGGCGGCGAAGTCCGTGCCGTCGGCCGGCGGGGGCAGCTGGGCGTGGGAGCTGACGGGGGCGGGGGTAGCAGGGGAAGCGGGGGTAGCAGGGGTGGCGGGGGTACGGGACGGGTCGGCCGGCCTGACCGGTCGTCCCGGCGCCGACGCCGGGACACAGCGCGGCGCCAGGTGGTACGCGGCGCCCAGGTCCGGGTTCATGCCGGCCAGGGCCGGCAGGTCGGGGCGCGGCTGCTTCAAGGACGCCAGCAGCCTGCCGACCCGCTTCGCGCGCTCGGTCTTCTCCGCCGGGGAGAGGCTCGTGAGGGCGAAGAAGTCGGACAGCCTCGTGACCTCGGGCCGGATCTCGCCGACGCCCGCCGCCAGTTGCGCGCGCAGGCGGTCCGCGGCGGCGATTCCCGACGGCCGCAGGGCGGCGTAACCGGCCGCGGCGGCCTCCACGGAGGAGGAGGCCCAGTTCAGGTAGCTGTCGGCGGTGAACCCCGGGTCGGGACGGTAGGACGAGCCGGGGGCCGGGTCGGAGGCGGGGGCGGGAGCGTGGGCGCTCGCGGGGTCGTTCGTGGGGTGCGCGAGTTCCTTGACCTTCTGCGCGCTCTGCTTCCGGGCCGCGTCGAGGGTCGCGGTGGTCGCGCACATCGTGTCGGTCCACACGACCAGCGCCCGGCTGGGGGCGGAGGCGGTGGCGATGGCCGGTTTGTCGTCCGTACGAGCGGGCGCGGCGTCCTTGCCCGGCGTGCATCCGCTCACCAGCGTCAGCCCCGTCACGAGCGCGAGCGCGGCCCCTGAGCGGCGCCCGGCCGTCCGTACCGCCGTCCGACCTGCCATCCGTACCGTCTTGAGCATGCGAGATCCTCTCCTGGTCCGGGTTCCTGGTCCGGGTGCGGAGCGTAGCGAGCGGTTGCCGTGTGTGGCCGCGATGCGCGATTTCCGGTCGTCACGTTCACTCGTCAGGAGGGACGGCGGCGGCGCGGGTGGACGGACGGAATAGCGGGAGGGGGGTCTCCGTTGTAAGGTGCAGAATCAGTTTAAGATTCAACCAACAGCCCCATAGCAGGCAGCGACCAGCGAGAGGTGAGCACGATGCAGTTCGGGATCTTCACGGTCGGCGACGTCACGCCCGACCCGACCACCGGACGGACACCGAGCGAGCACGAGCGGATCAAGGCGATGGTCACCATCGCGCGGAAGGCCGAGGAGGTCGGGCTCGACGTCTTCGCGACGGGGGAGCACCACAACCCGCCCTTCGTCCCGTCCTCGCCCACGACCATGCTCGGCTACATCGCGGCCACCACCGAGCGGCTGATCCTCTCCACGTCCACCACCCTCATCACCACCAACGACCCGGTGAAGATCGCGGAGGACTTCGCGATGCTCCAGCACCTGGCCGACGGCCGGGTGGACCTGATGATGGGGCGCGGCAACACCGGGCCCGTCTATCCGTGGTTCGGTGAGGACATCCGCCAGGGCATCCCGCTCGCCATCGAGAAGTACGCGCTGCTGCACCGGCTGTGGCGTGAGGACGTCGTGGACTGGGAGGGCAAGTTCCGTACGCCCCTCCAGGGCTTCACGGCCACGCCCCGGCCGCTGGACGGCACACCGCCGTTCGTCTGGCACGGCTCGATCCGCTCGCCCGAGATCGCCGAGCAGGCCGCGTACTACGGAGACGGCTTCTTCGCGAACCACATCTTCTGGCCCAAGGAGCACTACCAGAAGCTGATCCGGCTCTACCGGAAGCGTTACGCGCACTACGGGCACGGCACGCCGGAGCAGGCGATGGTCGGGCTGGGCGGGCAGGCGTTCATCCGGAAGAACTCGCAGGACGCGGTACGGGAGTTCCGGCCGTACTTCGACAACGCGCCGGTCTACGGGCACGGCCCGTCGCTGGAGGAGTTCACCGAGCAGACGCCGCTGACCGTGGGCAGTCCGCAGGAGGTCATCGAGAAGACGCTGACGTTCCGGGAGTCCTTCGGTGACTACCAGCGGCAGCTGTTCCTGATGGACCACGCGGGGCTGCCGCTGAAGACGGTGCTGGAGCAGCTCGACCTGCTGGGCGAGGAGGTCGTACCGGTGCTGCGGGCGGAGTTCGCCAAGAACCGCCCGTCGGAGGTGCCGGACGGTCCGCTGCACCCGGCCGCGGCGGCGGCCCGTACCGGCTCTACCGGCTCCACCGGCACTACCGGCACTACCGGCTCCACCGGCACTACCGGCTCCACCCCCAGGGAGGTCTGACCGTGGAAACGCTGAAGATCGTCGCCGTGTCGGCGGGACTGAGCAAGCCGTCCTCGACGCGCCTGCTCGCGGACCGGCTGGCGGAGTCGGTGACGTGGGAACTGACCGCCATGGACGTCAAGGCGGAGGTCACGGTCGTCGAACTGCGCGATCTGGCCGTCGACATCGCGAACCACCTGGTCACCGGATTCCCGTCGCCCGCGCTGCGGGCGGCGCTGGAGAGGGTGACCGAGGCGGACGCCCTCATCACGGTGACGCCGGTGTTCGCGGGGTCGTACAGCGGGCTCTTCAAGTCCTTCTTCGACCTGGTCGAGCCGGACGCGCTGCGCGGGACGCCCGTTCTGCTGGCGGCGACGGGCGGGACGGCCCGGCACTCGCTGGTCGTGGAACACGCGATGCGGCCGCTGTTCTCGTACCTGCGGGCGCTGACGCTCCCGACGGCGGTCTTCGCGGCCACGGACGACTGGGGCGCCGGCGCGGACACGTACGGCGGCGGGCTGCCGGCGCGCATCGAGCGGGCGGGGGCGGAGCTGGCGCGGCTGGTGGCGGGAGCCGGCGCACGAGCCGACGGGGCCGGGCGGAATGCCCCGGGCGCCGCGGACGCTGATGATGCCGACGAGGTGGTGCCGTTCGAGCAACTCCTCGCGAACCACACAGGCACGACCAGAATGACCAACCGGTAGGAGAGCACGACATGAGCACCAGCCCCACCCCCGCCAGCAGGATCGTGGTCGGCGTCGACGGCTCGGAGCCGTCCTTGAAGGCCCTGCACTGGGCGGTGCGCCAGGCGAAGCTGACCGGCGACCAGGTGACCGCGGTGATCGGGTGGGAGTATCCCGCGACCGGCTGGGCCGCCATGATGCCAGGCACTCCGGCGGAGTTCGACCCCGAGTCGCTGGCGCGCCAGATACTCGACGAGACGCTGGACAAGAACCTGGACGACACGGTCGCGGCGACGATCGAACGCCGCGTGGTCAACGGCCCCGCGGCCCAGGTCCTGATCGACGCCTCCAAGGAGGCGACGCTCCTGGTGGTCGGCGAACGTGGTTACAGCGGGTTCACGGCCACGCTGCTGGGCTCGGTGAGCCTCCACGTCACCCAGCACGCGAAGTCCCCGGTGGTAGTGGTCCGAGGAGAGCACACCGAGAACTGACCCCAGAACTGGACCGAGAACTGAACCGAGCACTGATCCCGTCCCCCCGGGCCTGGCCGAGTCAGGGCACCCGGGGGGAGGTCCGTCCAGCCCTCCGTCCCGGCCTCCGTCCTGCCCTCCCTCCTGCCCCGCGCCCGCCCCCCGCTTGTGTGCAAAGCTTGTGAGGGAGGTATCCGCATGGCACGCGCATGGGATCGCGACCACGTACTGGCCGCGCTGCTCCTGGCCTTCATCGGCCTCATCGCCTTCCTCCAGCTGGGTGTGGATCCGGGCCTCTTTCCGTGGGCCGGGTACTCGGTCCTGGCCGAGTTGGTCGCCAGCGCCCTCCTCCCCTTCCGGCTGACCTTCGTCGTCGGGGTGGCCGACCTGGGCGCGGTGGCCGGTGTCTACGGAATAGGCGTCGAGGGAGTTGCCACGCGTGACCGCTTCATCACCGTTCTCGCGGTGTTCCTCGCGTTTGTCGTCAGCCTCGCCGTGTGCCGCCTCCGCGAGAAACGGGACAGACGCCTCAGGAACCTGACGATCTCCAGGGCCCGGTTGCGCCTGCTCAGCGTGGCGGGCCGGCGGGTCGGCAGCACGCTGGACGTCTCCCGTACGGCCGCGGAACTGGCCGATGTCGCCGTGCTGGAGTTCGCCGATCTGGCCCGGGTCGACCTTGTCGCCGCCCGGGACCCCTCCGCCACCTCCGCGGCCGGCCCGGAGTGGGTCTATCCGGCCGCGCGGCGGACCAGTCCGGCGGCCGGGCCGGGAAGTGCCCGGAGTCCCGGAGTCCCGACGACGTACCGGGAGGCGTCGGGCCCCGCCCTGTGCCTGGCCACCGGCAGCTCCGTACTCAGCCAGGATTCCGCGACCACGACGACCTGGTTCAGCGAGAATCCGGACCACCCCGGGGAGAACCCGGACCACCCCGGGGCCGACGAGGCGGGTCCGACCTCCGCCATGGCCATTTGTCTGCGCGCCCGCCACGCCACCCTGGGTGTGGTCATCTTCGGCCGCCTCGGAGCACGACCGCCCTTTGACGACGATGACGTCCTCCTCGCCGAGGAGATCGCCTCGCGGGCCGCCGTCTGCATCGACAACGCGCGCCGGTACACCCGCGAGCGGGAGACCGCCCTGGCCCTCCAGCGCAGTCTGCTGCCGCAGGAGATGCCGACCCTCATGGCCGTGGACACCCACTCCCGCTACCTGCCCGCCGACTCCGCGGCCGGGGTGGGTGGCGACTGGTTCGACGTCATCCCCCTGTCCGGGGCCCGGGTCGCCCTGATCGTCGGGGACGTCGCGGGGCACGGCATCCAGGCGTCGGCGACCATGGGGCGCCTGCGCACCGCCGTGCGGACACTCGCCGACATCGAGCTGGCCCCCGACGAACTCCTCACCCGCCTCGACGCCATCGTGCTGCACCAGACGGCGGGCGTGCGCAAGGAGGTCGCGGACACGGACCTGAGCGCCACGTGCCTGTACGCCGTCTACGATCCCGTGACGTGCGAGTGCACCGTGGCCCGGGCGGGGCACGCGCCGCCCGCGGTGCGCCACCCCGACGGAACCGTCAGCCTCCTGGACGCCCCCGCGGGCCCGCCGCTCGGCGTCGGAGGACTGCCCTTCGAGTCGGCTCAGGCCCGCGTCCCGGCGGGCAGCCTCGTCGTCCTGTACACCGACGGACTGATCGAGTCCTACGACCACGACATCGACGAGGGCCTGGACCTCCTCTGTACGGCTCTGCGCGGCACGAACCCCTCCATGAGCGACGCGGCCGACCAGATCCTCCACTCCCTGCTCCCCAATCCGCCGCGGGACGACGTGGCGCTGCTCATCGCCCGTACCCGCGCGCTGGGCGCCGGCCAGGTCGCGGGGTGGCAGCTGCCCAGCGCCCCCGCCGCGGTGGCGCGGGCGCGCAAGTACGCCACCGACCAGCTCACCACCTGGGACATGAGTGAGGATGTCGAGTTCGCCGCCGAACTCATCGTCAGCGAACTCGTCACCAATGCCGTCCGCTACGCCACCGGTCCCATCTCCCTCCGTCTGATCAACGGGGACAGCCTCATCTGCGAGGTGTCGGACGGCAGCAACACCTCCCCCCATCTGCGTCTGGCCGCGGCACTCGACGAAGGCGGGCGGGGACTGTTCCTGATCGCCCGGACCAGCCGGCGCTGGGGCACCCGCCAGACGAGCGCGGGAAAGACCATCTGGGCCGAACTGGGCGTCTCCTGACCCGTGGCGCCTTCTCCCGTGGTCAGCCGTTGTGGTGTGTCCGCGGTTGTGCCGCCGGTCTGTCCCACTGGTCGCCCAGTACCAGCAGCGGATCGAACATGACGATGACGGCCGCCAGGATGAGGAAGACCACCGGACCCAGGAGCACCGGGAGGATGAACGACGCCGGGAAGTCGGAGCCTGTTGAGCTCGCGGCGCTCTGGACGTGTACCGTCACCGCCGCCATTCCGATGTAGTGCATTCCGGTGACGGCGATCCCCATGACGACGCTCGCGCCCAGGCTCGCGAAGAAGCCGTGGATGGAGACCGCCGCCCAGAGTGCGGCGGTCGCCGCGACCACGGCGACCACGATGGAGGCGGCGACCGTCGGAGCGGCGTACTCCAGGTGGCCCGCCAGCCGGATTCCGGCCGTGCCCGTGTAGTGCATCGCCGCGACTCCCAGCCCGGTGACCGTGCCCGCGAGTGCGAGGGTCCACCGGCTCGCGCCCCGGTAGCCGACGACGAATACTCCGATGCCGACCATCACGATCGCCACGAAGAGGCTGAGAATCGTCAGGGTTCCGTCGTAACTGATCGGTGTCTCTTCGACGTTGAAGCCGATCATGGCGATGAAGTGCATGGTCCAGATACCGGAACCGATGGCCCCGGCCCCCAGGGCCAGCCAGCCGGCCTTCCTCCAGGAGTGTTCGGCTCGCAGCGAGCGGGTGGTGCAGCGAAGACCGAGAGCCGCGCCGAGACATGCCATGAGGTAGGCGGCGATGGGAGTGATGAGTCCGTAGTTGAATCCGTCGACGGTGCCGCGCATCAGTAGGACGACCTTTGGTTCAGGAAGTGGGTACTGGGGCGTGGGGGGCGACGCGATTATGGGGTGTAGGGCGGTGGTGCGGACCGATTCGTACGGTCTCGTCTTCTTAACGAAGTTGTTCGGCCAGGCCGACGATGATGCCCTCCGGGCCACGGACGTAGCAGAGCAGATGGCTGTCCTCGAACCGGGCGATCTCGCCGAGGAGTTCGGCGCCGTGGGGGCGCAGGCGGGCGACGGTGTCCTCAAGGTCGTCGACGGCGAACATGACGCGGTGCGTGCCCAGGATGTTGTGCGGCCGGTCGCGCGGGCCGGCGCTGATCGGCGCGGGGCTGCGGTACTTCGCCAGTTCGAGCCGGCTGTGGCCGTCCGGGGTCCGGACCATCGCGATGTCACAGCGGACGCCGTCGAGTCCGGTGCACTGGTCGGCGAAGAGACCCTGGACCTCGGCCCTGCCCTCCAGCTCCATACCGAGTTCCACGAAGAACGCGATGGCGGCGTCCATGTCCTCGACGACGATGCCGACGTTGTCCATCCGCTGAATGGCCATGCTGCTCTCTCCTTCTTTCTTTGTACGGCCGCTGGTGGCCGGTGACGCCCCTGGGACGGAGCAGGTGCCAGGTTCTCGACATCCGGCGCCGGCCACGGAGGCTCCGCACAAACCCGTGAGACGGATGACGGCGACCGCTGCTACATTTCCGGAGGCCGTGCGAGAGATCGAGGAGGTGGTACCCGTGAACGCAGTTTCGACATGGGTGCTCCCCTCCGGGGTCACGGTCGGGCGATAGGCAGGTCGTCCGGGAGCGCCGTTCCAGTGCTCTCCCGAAAGGTACGACCATGCGTTTCACTTCCGAGCAGCGCCTCGACGACGGCGTCCTCGAACGCACATTCACCCTCGGCGACATCCCCGGCATCCTGTGGACACCCGCATCGGCATCCGTACCGGCGTCGTCCGCACCGGCGCCGCTGATCCTGCTCGGCCACCCTCCCCTCGGGCTGGGCACGATGTACCCCCGGCTGGTGGCCCGGGCCCGGCAGTCCGCGGCGGACGGCTTCGCCACGGCCACCATCGAGCTCCCCGGGAGCGGCGACCGGCCCCGTTGGCCCGCCGTCGACCAGGCCCGCGCCGACCTGCGCCGGGCGATGGAGGCCGGCGAGCCGGTGGGCGACGAAATAGTCGACGCCCTCGTCCTCCCGCTGGTCGAAAAGGCCGTCCCGGAATGGCAGGCCGCCCTGGACGCCCTCCTTCCGCTGCCCGGGATCGGCGGCCCGGTCGGATACTCGGGGGGAGTGATCTCCATCGGCATCCGGCTGGCGGTGGTCGAGCCGCGCGTCTCGGCCGCCGTTCTGTTCGCCGGGAGTTTGGTGCCCCGCGCCCTGTTCGAGGAGGCCCGGCAGGTCACCATTCCGCTGCACGTCCTGTTGCAGTGGGACGACGAAGGGAACGACCGCCAGGCGGCCCTGGACCTGTTCGACGCCTTCAGCTCCACGGAGAAGTCCTTGCACGCGCACCTCGGCGGCCACACCGGCGTTCCGCGGTACGCGGGGGACGCGGCGGCCCAGTTCTTCACCCGACATCTGAAGTGAGGTTCTGGCTCAGACAGCGAAGAGCGCGAGGGTAGGTGGCGGCGGGGCGAGCACGGTGCGAAGGCGGGTGAGTACGGCCCGCCATTGCTTCCAGTCCTCCGGGTCGACCCAGTTCGAGGCCGGCCCGGCCTCGTCGCCGACGATGCGGGCGAGGGCTTGGTCAGCGAGTGCCCGAAGGTCGGAAGGGAACGTCGGCATAGGTGTTTCCGGGCCGCCGCACGTGTCCACGGGTTCGCCTTCCGGGCATTGCGCCGCGACGAGTGCGGCGGCGGCCACCGCCTCGTCCGCTTCCGCGAGCCAGCCCGTGGCGTCGATCGTCCGGACGAGGACGCCTCGGATCAGGGCTTCGCGTGGACCACCGGGAGCGCCGATCCGCACGACGTCCGCCACCACGCACGCGACGTTGTCCGGGGCCCCGGCGCCGTGGGCGAGGGCGACCAGGTCGGCCACCGCCTTCTCCGGGGCCGCCGCGTTGGTCACGACGTGCCGTATCTCCCCCGCCGGGACCACTGTCGACAGGCCGTCCGAGCAGAGCAGGTAGCGGTCCCCCGCACGCGCCTCGTGCAGGCGCAGTTCGGGGCGGGCCGCCTCCTGCCTGCCGTCCAGGGACCGCAGCAGCATCGACCGCCGCGGATGCGACACCGCCTCCTCGGCCGTGAGGCCGCCGCCGTCGATCAGGTACTGCACCACCGTGTGGTCGTGCGTGATCCGGAAGAACTCCCCGTCCCGCAGCAGATACGCGCGGGTGTCGCCGATGTGCACCAGCGCCGGCTGCGAACCGGTCCACAGCATCGCGGTGAGCGTCGTACCGGACCCGCTCTCCGCACCACCGCCGGCCCCGCCGGCCACCGCTCCGACCTTCTCGTTCGCCCGGACCACCCCCTCCGTCAGCGCGTTGAGCAGATCCCCTCCCCGATCGCGAGCGACTTCAGCGCGTCGACGGCCGCCGAACTGGCCCGCGCCCCCTCCGCGCCGTACCCGTCGGCGACCGCCAACAGGCCGTCGTCCGCGTACGCCGTGTCCTGGTTGGTCGCCCGGACCAGCCCCCGGTCGGACCGGGACGCGTGGCGGATCCCGAGCGGTGTACGGGTCGACGCGAGCCGGTCGCAGCAGCCCCAACTCGTCGTAGCGGCGCAGCGCCTTCGCGGACAGCCGGGACGCGCGGGCGAAGGCGCCGATCGTCAGCGCACCGCCGGCCGGCCCGGCCGCGCCGCCGGCCGGCCCGGCCGCGCCACCGCCCGGCACGTTCGTACCGCCGCCCGGCACGTTCTCTCCTCGTGCCGGGCTCCCCGCCCGGCCCCACCGATGCTGGTGCTTCCCCACGGAGGAAGGTCAAGCGGGCGTGAGCGGTTCTCGGCGGCCGCCCTGTCTCACTTCCGGTTGTACAGCCGCATCGTCACCGCCCCGAACACCACCAGCAGGCCCGCCGACCACCCCAGCGACCACCCGATGTGCGCCGCCGGCCAGTCGCCCTCCATCAGTTCTCGTACCGCCGTCGCCACGTGGCTCACCGGGCTGTTGTTCACGAAGGCCTGGAGCCAGCCCGGCATGGTCTTCGGGTCCACGAAGACGTTGCTCAGGAACGTCAGCGGGAAGATCACCATCATGCTCACGCCCATGACGGACTTCTCGCTGCGCAGGAGCAGGCCGAACATCGTCCACAGCCACGAGAACGAGAACGCGAAGACCAGCAGCACCGCCAGGCCCGCCAGGATGCCCAGCGGGCCGCCGTGGGGGCGGTAGCCGATGGCCATGCCGACCGCGAGCATCACCAGTGACGCGATCACATAGCGGACGAGGTCGCCCAGCAGATAGCCGACCATGGGCGCGGGGCGCCAGATCGGGAGCGTACGGAAGCGGTCGAAGACGCCCTTCTCGATGTCCGTGTTGACCGCGACGCCCGTGTACATCGTGATCATCACGACGCTCATCACCAGGATGCCCGGCAGCAGGAACTGGATGTACGCCGAGACGGAGCCGGCCAGCGCACCCCCGAAGAGGTACGCGTACATGAGCACCATCATGATCGGGAAGGCCGTCACGTCGAAGAGCTGTTCCGGCACGTGCTTGATCTTGAGCATCGCGCGCCAGCCGAAGGTCAGCGACGCGGAGAGCGCGCCGGGGCGCGGCGGGCGGTCCTTGTTCACCAGGAGGGCGGCCAGATCCTCCCGCCCCGGGGTGGTCAGTTCGATGTCGTTCGTGGCCGCCGTGCTGGTGGTCATGCCGCCGCCCCCGCCTTCGTCACGTCGAGCGGCTTGTCCGTCAGCGCCAGGAACACCTCGTCCAGCGTCGGCTGCCCCAGCGAGAAGTTGTCCACCGTGATCCCCGCGCGCGCCAGCTCCGCCAGCGCCCGCGCCGCCCGTTCCGCCGCGCCCTGTTCGCTGCCGTGGGCCGTGACCGTCGCGGTCAGGGCGAGCGGGTCCGCGTCGAGCTGGACCACCGCGTCGAGCGCGCGCGTCAGCAGCCGCTCCGCCTCCGGCCGCCGCTCCGCGTCCCGCAGGCGCAGATGGACCGAGCCCGCGCCGACCGACGCCTTCAGCTCGCCCTTCGTGCCCTCCGCGATCACCTTCCCGTGGTCGATCACGGCGATACGGGACGCCAACTGGTCCGCCTCGTCCAGGTACTGGGTCGTCAGCATGACCGTCGTGCCCTGCGCGACCACGGCCCGCACGATGTCCCACACCTGGTTACGGCTGCGCGGGTCGAGCCCGGTCGTCGGCTCGTCCAGGAACAGCAGGTCCGGCGTGTTGAGGATGGACGCGGCGATGTCGATACGGCGCCGCATGCCGCCCGAGTAGTTCTTCACCTGCCTGCCCGCCGCCTCCGTCAGCCCGAAGGCCTCCAGCAGTTGGCCGGCACGGGCCCGCGCGGCGACCTTCGCGTGCCCGAGGAGCCGCGCCAGCAGCACCAGGTTCTCGGTGCCGGTCAGGTCCTCGTCGACCGAGGCGTACTGCCCGGTGAGGCTGACCCGCGCGCGGACCGCGTCCGCGTCCCGCACCACGTCCTTGCCGAACACCCGCGCCTCGCCGCCGTCCGGGCGCAGCAGCGTGGCGAGCATCTTCACGGCGGTCGTCTTGCCCGCGCCGTTCGGTCCGAGGACCCCGTAGACCGTGCCCGCCGGCACGGCGAGATCGATGCCGTCCACGGCGCGGTGCTCACCGAAGACTTTCACCAGCTCCCGGGTCTCGATCGCGAGATCTGTTGTTGTCATCACCAGTCCTTGTCGTGATCTGTGTTGTCCTGCGGAGGAAAACCCAAGCACTGGTAAAGACCTCGCGGCCCGCCAGAACTCATCTGGCGGGCCGCGAGAATTTTTCAGGAGGTACGGGAGCCCTCAGGGCTCCCGCATGTAGAACAGGTAGAACGTGACCAGCGTCGTACTGACCCCGAACGTCAGACCGATCCCCGAGGACAGCAGCACGCTGTGCTGGGTCAGGCTGTACAGGAAGCCGATCGCACAGCCGACCAGTACGCCCCAGGCGCCGGCGCGCAGTTCGCGTATCAGCAGGTGCTGGACCCGTACCAGACCGTAGATCAGACCGGTGAGAACCAGCCCGGACGCCAGCGCCAGGGCCAGCTGACCGAAGTTGGCGGCTCCGCCGCTGCGCGCGATGAACTGCGCGTAGATGCCGTACGCCGCGCCGAAGAGCAGCGGCGGTCCCCAGCCCCGGAGCGAGATGTGCGGCCGGGTGCGGATTGCTGCGTGTGCCATGGCAGGAGGCTCCTTCCCCTCGCGCCCCCCACCACTCCAGGGCACACCAGCCACCCGCGACCGGCAACTCAGAAGGAGTACGGGCCGAACCTGCCCCACGCCACCAGCGCCGCCACCACCAGCAGGACGACGTTGAAGACGACGTGCTTGGTCTCCCCGCGCCTGCCGTGCACGACGGCCGCCCCCGCCATGACCACCGCGAGGCCGGTGGCGGCCAGCGGCACCAGGACGGTCGCGATGTCCAGGACGGCCGGGAGTATCAGCCCGATCGCGCCGAGCACCTCCACCACCCCGATGAACTTGAGCGCGGCGGGCGAGAAGTCCTCGGCCCAGGCGCCGCTGCTCTCGACGATCTTCGGTTTGGGCTGGAGCGCCTTGCCCGCGCCGGAGGCGAGGAAGAGGAGGGCGAGGACGGAGGCGGCGATCCACAGGGTGATGTTCATCAGGGACTTCCGAGAGGAGGGGAGAGGGAGGGACGGGACGGAACGGTTGGTGCGGCGGGAGACGCTTGACTTGAAGCTTCAAGTCAAGCGTCATGCGTGACCGTAGAACGGATCACTTGAAGCGTCAAGTGATCCGGTACGCTCGATCCCATGGATGACGCGAGCCAGGGGGAACGCAAAGAAGCACGCTGGCTGGACGACCGCCAGCTCTCCGCCTGGAAGGCCTACAGCGCCATGCTGCTCAAGCTGCCGGCCGCGCTCGACAGCCAGCTGACGCGGGACGCGGGCCTCAATCAGTTCGAGTACCTGGTGCTCGCGGCCCTCTCCGAGTCCGAGAACAGGACCCTGCGGATGTCCACCCTCGCCATCCTCTCCAACGGCTCGCTCTCCCGGCTCTCCCACGTCGTCAAGCGCCTGGAGAAACGCGGCTACCTGCGCCGCGAGCCCTGCGCGGCCGACGGTCGCTACACCAACGCGGTCCTGACGGACGAGGGCTGGGACAAGGTCGTCGCCACCGCTCCCGGGCACGTCGAGGCCGTACGGTCCCTGGTCGTCGACGCCCTGGAACCGGAGCAGCTGGACCAGTTGCGCGACATCAGCCACCGCGTCCTGCGGGCCCTGGACCCGGACCTCGGCTGCCCGTCGACCGAAACCCTCGAGGACACGCCCCGGGACCCCGGCTCCGCCGCCCCTCACTGAGTCGGCTCACCGAGTCCGCCCACCGAGTCCGCTCACTGAGTCCCCTCACCGAGTCCCCTCACTGAGTCGGCGGCGCACCGGTCGCGCCGCCCCGCCCCGCCGCGTTCCCTTGAGACGTGCGGACCCTCTCCTCCCATACCCGCCCCGCCCTCCCCGCCCGCCCCTCCTCCCCGTTCTCCACCGCCCTCGCCGCCGTCTCCGCCGCCGCCCTGATCGTCCTGCTGACGGTGCTCGTCCCGGTGAGTTCCCTCGCCGCCTGGTCCGAGCTGGAGATCGGGGACAGCGACCGGTTCGTCACCACCATGGCGCCGCTCGCCTCCGACCCCGCCGTGCGGGACGCCGTGGCCGACCGCATCACCGACCAGGCGATGCGTCAGATCGACGTGGGTCCGCTGGAGGGTGAGGTACGGGACCTGCTCCACGACGCCGTACGGTCCTTCACCACCACCGCCTCCTTCCGGGCCGCGTGGCGGACGGCGAGCCTGGCCGCGCAGTCCGCCGCGAACCAGGTCCTCACCGAGGACACCGACAAGGCGGTGACCCTCGACCTGGCGCCCGTCACCGAGCAGGTGAAGCGCCAACTGCGGGACGACGGGGTGCCGTTCGCCGACCGGATTCCCGTACGGCACACGGAGATCACCGTCCTCAAGGCCGACGGGCTCGGCGGCCGGCGCGATGTGGTGCAGGGGCTGCGGACCGCGGGCGTCTGGCCGGCCGTCGGGACACTGGCCGTCGCGGCCCTGGCGGTGGCGGGGGCCGCGTTCCGCCGCCGGGAGGGGCGGGGGCGGCGGGCCCGGCGGGCGCTGGTGGTGGCCGGCACCGGGTTCGCGGCCGGCGGGCTGCTGCTGCTCCTCGCCGTGGGAGCGGTACGGGGCTACACGCTCGACGGCCTGCCGGACGACGGCGACCGGGCGGCGGCGGCCGCGGTGTACGACGCGCTGACCTCCTCACTCCGTACGACGTCCTGGGTGGTCCTCGCCTCGGGGCTCGCGGTGGCCGTCGTCTGCTGGTTCCTGGGAACGGGGAGGGCCGGCCGACTGTGGCCGCGGCGCCTCAAGGGCCGCCTCATGGGCCGCCTCAAGCGCCGCCCCGCACACCGCCCCACCGGGCGCTTTACTTAATCTTTATGCCGATCCATTCGCCCCAAATTTCCCTTTTGAGCCATTTGGCGCATGGTGGGGATATGAGCCAGAACACAGCACACAGGCCCCCCCACACGGGCATGGGCAACGGATCGAGCGCGAGCAACGGAACTGGCATGGGTACCGGGACCGGAGCAGGCACCGGTATGCACGCGGGAAGGACGGCGAACCTCGGGCTGGGCGGAAGCTTCTTCGCGGGCATCCTGATGCTCGTCGCGGGTGCCACGGAGATCCTCCAGGGCGTCGTGGCGGTCAGGTCGGACAACGTCCTGAACGGCGTGTCCGGCTATGCCTACGCGTTCAATCTGGACGCGTGGGGCTGGATCCACATCGGGCTCGGCATCCTGGTCGCGGTGGTCGGCCTCGGCATACTCGCCGGGTCGAGGATCGCGCGCTGGGTGGGGATCGGACTGGCGATGGTGAACCTGGTCGCCCAGTTCATGTTCCTCTTCTACCAGCCGGTCTGGGCCGTCGTGGGCATGGCGCTGTCGGCGTTCATCATCTGGGCGCTGACCACGGACCGGGTGACCTCACCTCAGACCCGGTGACACCTCGGAGCCGTACCAACTGATTTACCGTCAACCGATCGTCCGTCACTACGGGCATACCTGGGGACAGCAGCCTCTTGGCTACTGTCCCTGTATGCGTGCCCGGTACGGCACGGCGTGCCCCACCGGGCGATAGCCGCGACAGCCCACCCGAGCGACAGCCCACCCGAGCGAGAGGCCGGCCCCTTGGACAGCACGGGCAGCGACACCGTCGTCCCGCACCAGCTCGGCCACCCCTCCGCCGCGCCGCCCACCGCCCGCCCGGCCCACCAGCGCCTCCTGATCTGGGCCACCGCGCTCTTCCTCGCCGCCGCGACCCTGCTCGTCGCCTGCCGCGCCGCCGGCGTGGACGCCGTCACCCCCGTACCGCAGCTGCTCGCCTTCCTCCCCTGGCTCCTCGTCCCCGCCGGCGCCGCCCTGCTGCTCACCGCCCTGCTGCGCTGGCGCGCCGGGGTGGTCTGGGCGCTGGTGCTGCTGGCCGGGACGGGGTGGTTCGTGCGGCCGTACGAGACCGGCGCCACCGGGCCGCGCGGTCCGGCGCTCGCGCGGGTGGAAGTGCTCACCTCCAACGTCGAGTTCGGGCAGGCGACACTCGGACTGATCGCGGCGATCCGCCGGGAGAAGCCGGACCTGGTCTTCGTCCAGGAGTGCGAGTTCATCTGCGCGCGGCTGCTGGACACGGAGATCCCGCGCTCGGCGTACCCGTACCGCCACGTCGTGGAGGCGAGCGGCGCCGAGGGGTCCGCGATCTTCTCCGTCTTCCCGCTGACGGACACGGCCGGCATCGACGGCGCGCTCGCCATGCCCGGGTCGGACGCGCGGATCGGCGGCCGTACGGTCGGCCTCCAGCTCGCCCACCCGCTGCCGCCCGTCCCCGGCGGGGTCGACGACTGGCGGGAGGAACTGGGCCGGGTCCGTGCGTACGCCGCCGCGCACCGGCGGGGGCCCGTCATCCTGGCGGGCGACTTCAACGCCACGCGTGACCACGCCGCGTTCCGGGACGTCCTCGACGCGGGCGGGCTGCTCGACAGCGCTGCGCTGGGGGGCGCGGGGCGCACCCCGTCCTGGCCGTCGGACGCGCCGCGACCGCTGGGCGCGCAGATCGACCATGTGCTGGTCAGCGACGACTTCTCCGTACGGGACGCCCGCTTCCTGGACCTCGCGGACACCGACCACCGGTCGCTGCTGGTGAGCCTGGAGCTGCACGGGGAACAGGACGCAAAATAAGGAGCACCGAGGTGCGCTTGTGGTCGGGGATTGCGAGGATCGAAATCATGAGCACCCCGCAGAGCAGCGACAACCAGATCTTCCAGAACATCAACGACCTGGTCGCGGAGGAACGCGCGCTGCGCGACCGCTCGACCGATCACCTCGGCCTCGGCGCCGAGGACCGCGAGCGGCTCCGCGCGGTCGAGGTCCAGCTCGACCAGTGCTGGGACCTGCTGCGCCAGCGCCGCGCCAAGTCGCAGTACGGGGAGAACCCGGACGACGCGGCGGTGCGCCCCGCGAGCGAGGTGGAGGGGTATCAGGGGTAGGGAGTGTCCGGCTCGGGGCGGCGATAGGCGAAGCTGACCGCCATGGGAGAGAACCCGAAGCCCCGGCACCCGCCGCAGCAGTCGCCGCACCAGCCACCGCGGCACCCGTCCCGCCACCCCGGTGCCGTCGCGCGGCGCAGGGCCGCCGCCGCGGCCGCGCGGCTCTCCCCGCCCGCCTGGCTGCTCGACAACCTCCGCCCCCAGCCCGCCCCCGTCCGCTGGCCCGCCGTGGCCCGCGCCTCCGTCGCCCTGGCCGTCCCCCTGGCGGTAGGCTTCGCCACCGACCAGCGCGCGTACGGGGCGCTCGTCGCGCTCGGCGCCCTGAACGGTGTCCTCTCCGACACCGCCGAGGCGTACCGGATGCGGATCCTGCACGTGGCGGTCCCGCAGTTCTTCGCCGCGGTCGGCGTCACGCTCGGCTCGCTCGTCTTCGGGCAGGAGTGGACCGCCGTCGGCGTCCTCGCCCTCGTCGCGCTCGTGTCGGGCATGATCTCGTCCATCGGCGCGGTGGCGTCGTTCGCCGGGCTGCTGCTCCTGCTCAACGCCGTCGTCGGGGCCGGCCTCGCGCTGCCCGACCCGTGGTGGAAGCCACCGCTGCTGATCGTGCTCGGCGGCCTGTTCGTCCTCGCCCTCTCGCTGCTGGCCTGGCCGTTCCGCGTCGGCGTACCGGAGCGGGCGGCGGTGGCGGGGACGTACCGCGCCACCGCCGATCTGCTGGAGGCCTCCGCCGCGCCGGACCCGGAGTTCGACGGCCGCCGCCGGGCCGTCACCCTCGCCCTGAACCACGCGTACGACCTCCTGCTCGCCCGCCGCGCCGGCGACCACGGCTGGCGCGGACCGCTCGTACGGCTGCTCGCGCAGCTCAACGTGATCATCCCGCTGGTCGAGGCCGCGCACCTGCGGGGACGGCGAAGGCCGCCCGAGGTGATGGCGGCCGTACGGCACCTGGCGGACCTGGTCGCCGAAGGCCGTACCGGCGAAGGGGTGCTGGACCTGCCGCCTCCTAGGACGGCGTCCGACCGCGCCGTCGACACCGCGCTGCGGCACGTCGCGGCGGTGGTGCACGAGGCGGACGGCGATCCCAGGAACCCCGCCACCATGGACGACCGGCTCGGCCGCCCGGCGGCCCTCTCCGTCCGCGTCCGCCGCGCGACGCGCAACGTCCTGTTCTCCGAGGCGTCCTGGCGGTACGGGCTGCGCCTCGCGCTCTGTATCGGCCTGGCGCAGACGCTGGTGGCGGTCATCCCCGTACAGCGCTCCTACTGGGTCGCGCTGACCGTCACCTTCGTACTGAAGCCGGACTTCGGTTCGGTCTTCTCCCGCGCGGTGCTGCGCGCGCTGGGCACGGCGGTCGGGCTGGTCGTGGCCGGGGTGGTGCTGGCGGAGGTCCCGATCGGCTGGTGGGACGTCCTGGTCGTCGCGCTGCTCGCGCCGCTCATCCCGGCGGTGTCGGCGAAGGGGTACGCGTTCCAGACGGCGGCCATCACACCGGTGATCCTGCTGATCTCCGACGTCCTCAACCGCCAGGGCTTCGGCCTCGTGGCGCCACGGCTGGTGGACAGCCTGATCGGGTGCGCGATCGTGCTGGTCGCGGGCTATCTGCTGTGGCCGGAGAGCTGGCACACCCGCCTCGGCCACCGGCTGGCGGACGCGGTGGAGGAGACGGCGGACTACGTGAGGCGCGCGTTCGGCATGCCCGACGCGACGGGGAAGGCCGCCGACCAGGCGGAGGTGGAGCGGACGCGGCGCCGGATCTACCGCGACCTGTCGACCGTACGGACCGAGTTCCAGCGCGCGCTGACCGAACCGCCGCCCATCGGCAGGCGCGCGGCGGCCTGGTGGCCGCTGGTCGTGGCGACGGAACGGATCGTCGACGCGACGACGGCCGCGCGCGTGCGTGTCTCGTACGGCGCCCCGGCGCCCGCCCGGGCGGAGACGGCGGATATCGCGGACCAGCTGACGGACATGGCCGTGCGCCTGCGGTCGAGCGAGGTGCTGGTGGAGGTACGGGGGGAGCGGGCCGGGGACGGGGAGGAGAGCGTGCTGGCGGCGCTGCGGCAGGAGGTCGGGGCGGCGAAGGCGATCGCCTCACCGGGGCGGAAGACGACGCTCGCGTGAGGCCGGTGTCGCCTCATGTGAGACCGGTGTCGCCTCACGTGAGGCCGGGTCCGCCCCATGTGAGACCGGTGTCGCCCGACACCTTCAGCGACACCCACACGCACTTGCCGGGACCGCGCCGTGGAGCCACCCCCCAGTCGTCGGCGAGCGCGGCGACGAGGGCGAGGCCTCTGCCGCACTCGTCGTCCAGGTCGGGTTCGGCGGTACGGGGGCGGGGCAGGCGGTCGCCGGCGTCCTCGACCTCCAGCCTGAGCAGCCCCTCGGTGCGGTGGAGGGTGACGGCGATCTGCCGTCCCGGCGGGCTGCCGTGGCGCAGGGCGTTGGTGACGAGCTCGGAGAGGAGCAGCGCGGCGATGGCGGCGGTGTCGCCGGTGAGCCCCGTACACCTCCGGAGGGCGTCCCGGGCGCGGGGGACGCTGCGGGGGTGGCGCGGAAACCGGAAGGTGACGGTGCGGTCGTAGGGGGGGCGGGGGTCGCCGTCGAGGTTCATGGAAGGGACCTTCCCTTCGAAGACCCGTTTTACTTTCCGTACAACAAGGGTGACGAAGAGTCAGGCCGTGGGGTGCGGTGCGGGGTGGTGACCTGCGGGTCCCTGTTGTCCTCAATCGCCGGACGGGCTTGATCTGCCCGCCGCGAGCCGCAGAGAGGCACAGGGGCGGCCCCTGTAAGCCCGTCCGGCGATTGAGGACACAGTGACCCGCAGCGGTCACCGCCCGCGCAGACCCACCGGCCGCCCCACCAAACGCGACGCCCTCGCGCTCAGTGGCCCTGGAGGCGGTCCATCTCGCGGCGTTCGCGCTTCGTGGGGCGGCCCGCTCCCCGGTCGCGCGTGGCGATCGGCGCCACGAACTCCTTCGGCGGCGGGGGCGGGCTGTTGTCCACGAAGCACTCCGCCGCCACCGGAGGACCCACCCGCTTGCGGATGACGCGCGAGACGACCACCACCCGGTCACGCCCCGCGTGCCGAAGGCGGACCTCGTCGCCCACCTGAACCGCGTGCGCCGGTTTGACCCGCTCGCCGTTCACGCGGACATGCCCCGCCCGGCACGCCGCAGCCGCCTGGGAGCGGGTCTTGGTGAGCCGTACCGACCAGATCCAGGTGTCCGCCCGCGCCGAGCCGGCGCCGACGCCGACGCCCACCCCGGCGGACGCCGCCCCGTCCCCGTCCGGTACCTCAGCCGTAGAAGCCATGGCTCCAGCGTAGCGAGACCCCGCCGCCCCCGGACGGCTCCGGACACCGCAACAAGTCCGCAACGCATCCGTGGCACCTCACCGCGCACTCGCGGCTACTATGCGCTCGATCTTCCATTTTCGCGGCCGGACCGATCCGTAGAAAAAGATCTGTTTCTGACATGCCGACACATGTCGTGCCAGTGAAGGACAGCGCGCAGGACACGGGGGCCTCCCACCGCGGCACGACGCACTTCCGGAAGCAGTGAACGCCATGCGCAGCAACTCCGGCAGAGGGCTCCAGCCCAATGTCCTCGGTACGTTCGACACCATCGTCATGGCGGTCGCGGGCAGCGCGCCCGCCTACTCGCTCGCCGCCACCACCGCCGTCCTCGTCGCCTCCGTCGGACTCGCCGCCCCCGCCGCGCTCCTCTACTGCGCGATACCCATGCTCGGCATCGTGCTCGCGTACGGCCGCCTCGGCCGGCTCGACGCGAACGCCGGCGCCGCGTACTCCTGGGTCGGCCGCACGCTCCACCCCGCGCTCGGCTTCCTCTCCGGCTGGGCGCTCGTCGTCTCCACCACGATCTTCATGGTCGCCGGTTCGCTGCCCGCGGGCGCGATGACCCTGGCGCTCTTCGACACCGGCCTCGCCAACAACACCGGCCTGGCGCTGCTGGTCGGCGGCGGCTGGTTCCTGATCATGCTGCTGGTGGTGCTGGGCGGCGCCCGGCTCACCGTACGGGCCCAGCTGCTGCTGTCCGGCGTGGAGCTGGCCCTGCTCCTGATGTTCGTGCTGGCCGCCCTCGCCCACCACGGCGCCGCCGTCGCCTTCGACTGGTCCTGGCTGGGGTTCAGCCACTTCGACGGCCCGTCGGGCTTCGCCTCCGGCGCCCTCGTCGCCGCCTTCTACTACTGGGGCTGGGACGTCACCAGCAACCTCAGCGAGGAGACCCGCAACAGCCGCAGGACCGCCGGGCTCGCCGCCCTCGTCGGCATCGGCATCGTCTTCCTCCTCTTCGAGGCGTTCACGATCGCCGTCAACGTCATCCTCACCGAGGACCAGATCATGGCGGGCAGCGCCAACGTCCTCGGCGTCCTCGGCGAGGCCATCTGGCCCGGCGTCGGCGGCAAGCTGCTGATCGTGGCCGTGATGCTGTCCACCGTCGCGACGCTGGAGACCACCCTCATCCAGGTCACCCGGTCGCTGTTCGCGATGGGCCGGGACCGTACGATGCCGTCCGCGCTCGGCCGGGTCCACCGCACGTGGAACACGCCCTGGGTCGCCATCACCGCCGTCGGGATCGTGGCGTTCGCCCTGCTCGCGGCGGCGAGCGCGCTGGGCTCGGTCACCGAGATCCTCTCCGACGCCGTCACCGCCATCTCGCTCCAGATCGCGGTCTACTACGGCCTGGCGGGCATCGCGGCCGTCGTCGCGTACCGCAAGGTGATGTTCCGCTCCCCCGGCGACTTCTTCTTCGGGGTGCTCTGGCCGCTGCTCGGCGCGCTCTTCATGTTCTGGATCTTCTTCGAGTCGCTGAGCGAGCTGACCGCGACCGCGATCACCATCGGGATCGGCGGCCTGGCCGTCGGACTGGCGCCCATGATCTGGTACTGGCGCAAGGGCAGTGCGTACTACCGCCCCGCGAAACTGGACGCCGCGCGGGTGCCCGACGACCCCCACGAGCCGTACGCCGACTCCGCCGCCGGCCGGCCCGACCGGTCCGGCCGGTCCGGCGAGTCCCTGTCGACCGACTTCTGACGGGGACGGGGACCGCAGCCATGGCGGAACACCGTCACCGCGCCCCCGGCAAGGGCCGCACGCCGGGGAGGGGCCGCACATCCGGGAAGCAGAGCGCGCCCGACTTCGACCCGGACTTCGGCGACCTGCCGCTCACCGAGGCGCGCCAGGACATCGTCATCGGCCGCTGGCAGGGGGTACGTGACCTCCTGCGCGCCACCGGCACCGACTGGCCGCGCCGGACGCACCGCCAGCGGATCCTGTCCCACGCGGCGGCGGGCAGCTCGGCCGTGGAGACCTGGCGGGCGGCGGAACCGGACAGCCCGGACGCGGCGGTGCTGCGGGCGGCGACCGAGGTCGTACGGGTCTTCAACCAGGCGATCGCGGCCGGCCGCGGCATCGGCGTCGACCAGGCACGGCTCGACGGCGCCGTCCTGACCTGCCTGGACGCGGCCGACGCCAGCCCCGACGACCCGATGCCCTGGGTCTCGCTGCTGACGGTCGCCCGGCTGTACGAGGGCGGGATCGCCCAGGGCGAACTGCGGCGCTGGTGGGACGAGATGCGGCGGCGCGACCCGTACAACATGGAGGGCCATGTGCAGCTGCTGCGGTACTTCTCCGCGCGGTGGCACGGCACGCACGGCCGGATGTACGACTTCGCCCGCGACGCGGCGGGCGCGGCGCCGCCGGGGTCCTCGCTGTCGGTGCTGGTGCAGATCGCGCGGGTGGAGGAGTTCCGCCATGTCGCGGAGGCGGGGCGGGGGCGGCGGCCCGTACGGGACTTCGGCCAGCACTGGCACCACGAGCTGGCGGTGACCGAGGTGCGCAGGACCTTCGAGCGCTGGATCGGATGGCGGGCGGCGGGGCCCGTGGTGCCGGAGGAGGTCGGGGAGCTGAACTACCTGACACACGCGGCCTGTTACGCGGGGCTGGACGACGAGGCGCGGGCGCTGTTCGAGCTGCTGGGCTCGCGGGCGGCGCGGGTGCCGTGGTCGTACACGGGGGACGCGGCGGAACAGTTCACGGCGTTCAGGACGGCGCGGCTGGAGGGCTGACGTGCGGCCATCTTTGTGGAGCGTGTACGACCGGGGTGGCGCCGGTCCGAGTCGGCGCCACCCCGGGGTGGGTCAGGCGGGTCAGGCCGGCCGGTCAGACGCCGATGTCCCGGCCGTCCTTGCGCCACACCGCGACCACCGACGGACGGACGATCCTGCCGGGCCCGTCCGGCCACGCGCTCGCGGGCTTCTCGACGCTCGCGCCGTCGATCTCCCCCGGGTGCTGCACGGCGACCAGGACACGGCGGTCCTGGACGATCGGCCCGCACGTCTCCGCGCCGTTCGGCATGGTCAGGAACTGCTTCAGCTCACCGCGCCGTTCGCCCTGCGTCGCGACGCCGAACAGCCCGTCGTGCGTGCCCAGCGCGTTGCCGTCCGTCGAGATCCACAGGTTGCCGTGCGGGTCGAAGGCGACGTTGTCGGGGCAGGAGATCGGGCTGACCTTGTCCTTGGGAAAGCCCGCGAAGTACGTCGCGGGGTCCTTCGGGTCGCCCGCGACCAGGAAGAGCCGCCAGGCGAAGCCGTCGCCCGCCGGGTCGTCCCAGTTCTCCGCCAGTTCGAGGATCTGGCCGTGCTTGTTGGCGTTGCGGGGGTTGGCCTCGTCGGGGCCCGCCTTGCCCGCCTTGCCGCGGTCGGTGTTGTTCGTCAGCGCGATGTAGACGCGGCCGGTGCGCGGTGAGGGCTCGACGTCCTCGGGGCGGTCCATCTTGGTGGCGCCGACCTTGTCGCCCGCGAGGCGGGTGAAGACGTACACCTCTTCGGCGGTCATGCCAGGGACGTGCGAGACGTCGCCGGTGGCGAGGGGGATCCACACGCCGGAGCCGTCGAACTCGCCGTCCGCGGGGAGCTTGCCCGTACCGTCGAACTCCCCCGCCGGGGAGTCGCCGCTGAGCTTGGCGACGTACAGCGTGCCCTCGTCCAGGAGCGTGAGGTTGTACGCGTGGTCGGCGCGGCTGCCGCCCTTGCGCATCCGCTTCGAGGAGACGAACTTGTAGAAGTAGTCAAAGCGTTCGTCGTCGCCCATGTAGACGACGGGGCGGCCGTCGGCCGTCAGGCGCGGCTGCGCGGCCTCGTGCTTGAAGCGGCCGAGCGCCGTGCGCTTGCGGGGTGTGGACTCCGGGTCGTACGGGTCCAGCTCCACGACCCAGCCGAAGCGGTGGACCTCGTTGGGCTCCTGCTTGACGTCGAAGCGCTTGTCGAACAGCTCCCACTTGCGCTCGGTGGCGCCGGTGCCGATGCCGTAGCGCAGGTCGGTGGTGCTGGAGGCGTTGGCGAAGTACTGGTTGAAGTTCTCCTCGCCGTGGAGCGTGGTGCCCCAGGGGGTGGTGCCGCCGGCGCAGTTGTTGAGCGTGCCGAGGACCTTGGTGCCCGTACGGTCGGCGGAGGTACGGAGCAGCGCGCCGCCGGCGGCCGGGCCTGTGAGGCGGAACTCGCTGGTCGCGGTGAGGCGGCGGTTGAGCTGGTGGCGGGTGACGGCGGTGAGCTTGCCGCTCCCGCGGTCCTCCTCGACCACGACGACGGACAGGCCGTGCGCGGCCCAGGCGATCTCGACCTGCTCGCGGGTGGGCGCGGCGGCGTTGTAGCCCTTGAACATCAGGATCTCGTCGGTGTACTCGTGGTTGGCCACGAGGACCTGGCGGCCGCGCTCGCTCTTGAGCGGGAGGAGGCTCAGGAAGTCGTTGTTGTAGCCGAACTGGCCGGCCTGGGCCCTGGCCGTCTGCTTGTCCGGGTCGAAGGCGGGGGCGCCGCGCAGGATGGGCTCGCCCCAGCGGATGACGACGTGCTGGCTGTAGCCGGCGGGGACGGTGACCTGGTCGGCGAGGTTGGGCGCGACGGGGGTGAAGCGGAGGCCGCGGGCGCCGTCGGGGCTGTTGCCGTGTCCGGTGTTGCCGTGGCCCTTGCCGCCGGTGGCCGCGGCGGCGGAGGCCGGGGTGTCGCCGGTGCCGACGGCGAGGGCGGTGCCGGTGGCGGCGGCGACGGTCACGAGGCCGGCGGCGCGCACGAGGGAACGTCTCGACAGCGCACCGGCGATGACGTCGCCGAGGTACTCGTTGTCGGACTTGTTCGGGACCTCGTGGAAGCAGGCGTCGCCGCAGCGGTAGCGGCAGGTGAGGGCGGAACGCCCGCCCGGGTGTGACGATGAGCCGATCAGCGGCAGAAATTTGCGCACTTTACCCCTCCGTTGGTGCGTGAACTCGCACGTGGTCGCGTCGCCGGCCAGGTCACCGGGCCGCCGGCCCTCGCCCTGACAATCCGACAAGGTGTCGGGATGTCCCGGCGGTGACGCTAGGTGCGGCGGCCACCACGGTGGCGGCGCGGGGGTGAAGGCCGGATGAACGCGGGGCGGCCGGATGGTCATGGCGGACCCATGGCCGTACCACGTGTTGATGGTGTTGATGGTGGGGTTGTCGTAGCCGGGAGGTACGTTGACGCTGACGCTGACCGCGCACACCTCTGGCCGCCGATCGCTCACCCGATCGGATGCCGGGTCCGACGCCCGGTACGACCCTGCCGAAGATCGCCGGGGGCGGCCGCTAACCTTACGTATCCGCCCTGGCCAGGGATGCCGCTTTCCCGGGGGCGGGCACGCACCCAACTCATCTGAAAGGCCTCGCCCATGGGCATTCGGAGCTTGCTGCGCAAAGTGTTCGGACGCGACCGTGCGGAGGAGCGTCCCGAGTCGTCGGCAGCGTCCGTCCCGCCCCAGGCCGACCGTACGGAAGCGGTGTCCACGCCGGAGCCGGTGTCGGCGCCGGAGCCGGTCTCCGCGCCGGAGCCGGTGAGGGCGTCAGCGACGGCGTCGGCCTCAACCTCGGCCTCGGCGTCGGTCGCGAGCCAGGCTACGACGGCGCCCGCGCCCGCGCGAAAGACCCCGTCGCCGGAGGACGCGGCGGCGGAACTGGTGGCGGCGGCGTTCGACAACCCCCGCCCCCCGAAGCCGGAACCCACGGTCCCGGCCCAGGCCACCCGCCCCCAGGAACCCCAGCCGACCCCGACGCTCCCGACCCAGAAGTCGACGGGGCCGTCTGGGTCGACGGCGGGGACGGAGGCCGAGGCGGCCACGGAGCCGACGCCCGCCACCACCACGACCGAGCCGGTCGCCGAGGCGACGGACCCGGTGGCGTTGGACAGCGACGACCCCACCGCCGAGGCGGCGCCCGCCGAGAACACCGACGCGGCAGACGCCGGCGCGACCGACACCACGCCGCTCGCGCCGACGGCCGAGGCCGAAACGGCACCCGTGGCCGAGCCCGAGTCCCGGAACGACGGCGACCGGGCCGCCGGAACGACACCCGCGCCCGCCGCAGCGGACAACGGCGAGGTCGCCGACACCACGCCGGTCGCGCTGGACAGCGACGACCACACCGAGACCGCCGAGCCGACGGCCGACGCGGGCACCTCCGTCGAGACGGTCACCGCGACCACCGCCCCGCAGCACGACCCCGCCGAGGCCGTCCTCGCGACGCCCGAGGCCGACGCAACCACGACCGAGCCGGTCGCGAGCGAACCGATCGCTCTGAACGACGACGACCTCGCCGCCGAGACCGAGACGGCGCCTGCGGCCGCGATGACCCCCGTGGCCGAGGCCGCTGACGGACCGGCGCCCGACGCGGACCCCGCCGTCGAGCCGGTCACCACGACCGAGCCCCTCGCGGTGGACAGCACCACGGACACCACCCCGGTCGCCACCGAGCCGATCGCGCTGGACACCGACGACACCGCCGCCGAAGGGGTACCGGCGGCTCCCGAGGCCGCGACGACGCCCGTGGCCGAGGCCACTGACGAACCGACAACCGACGCGGACCACGACATCGAGGCGGTCGCCGCGCCCGCGCCCGTCGCGGTGGACAGCACCCCCGACACCGCACCGGTCGCGACCGACCCGATCGCCCTGAACAACGACGACACCGCCGCCGAAACGTCCGCCCCCGTGGACATCGCCGACGCCCCCGTCAAGGCGGTCGCCGGAGGCGGCGCCACGCCCATCGGGACCGAGCCGGCCGTCCTGTTCGTCGACAACCCCGCCACCGAACCGGTCGCCGACGTCACGGCCCCGGCGCCCGTCGCCCTCGCGGACACGGCGAACACGGCGAACACGGCGGGCACCCTCCCCGCAGGGCTCCTCGCCCACCACTCCGCCGCCGGCGACGCCCTTCGGACCCACGGGCTCGAAGGAGCCCACGCCGTCGTGTATCTCGTTCTCGACCGGTCCGGGTCCATGCGGCCGTTCTACAAGGACGGCAGCGCCCAGCACCTCGGCGAGCAGACCCTCGCCCTCGCCGCCCACCTCGGGGACGAGAACACGACCGTCCACACCGTCTTCTTCTCCACCGACATCGACGGCACCGCCGACCTCTCCCTCTCCTCCTACGAGAACGTCGTCGACCAGACCCACGCGCGCCTCGGCCGCCTCGGCCGTACCAGCTACCACCGCGCCGTCGAAGAGGTCGTCGCGCACTACGAGAAGTCCGGCACGACGGACCCCGCTCTCGTCGTCTTCCAGACCGACGGCGCCCCCGACGCCAAGCAGCCCGCCCGCCAGGCCCTCGTGGACGCCGCGGGCAAGCCCCTGCACTGGGCCTTCGTGGCCTTCGGGGAGCACGACTCCAAGGCGTTCGACTTCCTGCGCAGGCTGGGACTCGACCACGTCGGGTTCACGCACGCGGGCCCCACCCCCCGCGAGGTCCCCGACGCCGACCTCTACCGGGACCTCCTCGCCGGCTGGAAGCCCGCGAAGCCGTAAGCGAGACCGAACACGCACCAACGAAACGCCGCCGGCCCCGCGTCACCACGCGCGACCGGCGGCGGTCCACTTTATGGATGTGAAGCCACCACCACCGGCCCTATACCATTTCGACCATGGCGGCCACTGGATCCGAAGAGCAGGGTGGGAAGGCGTATTACGTCACCACCCCCATTTACTACGTCAACGACGCTCCTCACCTGGGCCACGCCTACACGACCGTCGCAGGGGACGTGCTCACCCGCTGGCACCGCCAGCGCGGCGAGAAGGTGTGGTACCTCACCGGCACGGACGAGCACGGTCAGAAGATCATGCGCACCGCGGAAGCGAACGGCGTCACCCCGCAGGCCTGGTGCGACAAGCTCGTCGAGGAGTCCTGGAAACCCCTCTGGGAGCACCTCAACATCGCGAACGACGACTTCATCCGTACGACGGAGAAGCGGCACACGGACCGCGTGCGGGAGTTCGTGCAGGACCTGTACGACAAGGACGAGATCTACAAGGGCGGGTACGAAGGCCCGTACTGCGTGGGCTGCGAGGAGTACAAGCTCCCCGGTGAGCTGATCGAGGACCCCGACGGCGTCAAGCTGTGCGCGATCCACAAGACACCGGTGGAGATCCTCAAGGAGGAGAACTACTTCTTCAAGCTCAGCGCCTGGGGCCCCAAGCTCCTCGCGCACTACGAGGCCAACCCCGGCTTCATCCAGCCCGAGTCCGCCCGCAACGAGGTCGTGAACTTCGTCAAGCAGGGCCTCCAGGACCTCTCCATCTCCCGCTCGACGTTCGACTGGGGCGTCCCGGTGCCGTGGGACGAGAAGCACGTCATCTACGTGTGGATCGACGCGCTGCTCAACTACGCGACGGCCGTCGGATACGGCGCCAACCAGGAGAAGTTCGACAGCACGTTCCCCGCCGACGTGCACCTCGTCGGCAAGGACATCCTGCGCTTCCACGCGATCATCTGGCCCGCGATGCTGATGGCGCAGGGTCTGCCCGTACCGGGCAAGGTGGCCGCCAACGGCTGGCTGCTGGTCGGCGGCGAGAAGATGTCCAAGTCGAACCTGACCGGGATCAAGCCGCAGGACCTCACCTCGCACTTCGGCGTGGACGCCTACCGCTGGTACTTCCTGCGGGCCATCGCCTTCGGCCAGGACGGGTCGTTCTCCTGGGAGGACTTCAGCGCCCGCTACACCTCCGAGCTGGCCAACGACTACGGCAACCTCGCCTCGCGCGTCGCCGCGATGGTCGGCAAGTACTTCGGCGGCAAGCTGCCGGAGGCGACGGCGCCGGGCGACGCCGAGCAGGCCGTACGGGACGGTCTTGCCAAGGCCCTCGCCGAGGCGGACCGCAGGATCGGTGAGGAGCTGGACTTCGCGGGCGGTATCGCGGCGGTCTTCGACTTCGTCAAGCAGGTCAAC
Organism: Streptomyces sp. NPDC087420; assembly: GCF_044744165.1. NCBI lineage: Bacteria > Bacillati > Actinomycetota > Actinomycetes > Kitasatosporales > Streptomycetaceae > Streptomyces > Streptomyces sp. NPDC087420. The sequence goes on along the minus strand of NZ_JBIUXU010000002.1, from coordinate 435,813 downwards.
GGCTATCTGACCGAGCAGGAGCCCTGGAAGGTCGCCAAGGACACGTCCGAGGCCGGCCAGGCCCGCCTCGCGACGATCCTGTACACGGCCGCCGAGGCCCTGCGCGGGGTCGCCGTCCTGCTCAACCCGGTCATGCCCGACACCTCGCAGAAGCTGTGGGACTCCCTCGGCGCCGCCGAGTCGCTGGGCGCGCTCGCGGACCAGCGGGTCCAGGACGCGGCGGACTGGGGCCGCCTCGCGGTCGGTACGACGGTGACGAAGGGCGCGGTGCTCTTCCCCCGCCTGGAGGAGAAGCCCGCGTAACCACCTCCGTGGAACGGCAGGCCCGGGACCGTACGGTTCCGGGCCTGCCGTCGCTCACGGACACCCGGCAGGTCAGTGCGCCAGGGACGCCTTGTCCCCCATCACCACCACCGGCCGCTTCCCCGGGTCCAGCGTCCGCAGCAGTTCCTTCATGCGCGGGCGCGCCAGCGAGACGCAGCCCTGCGTCGGACCGCCGTGGTCCACGTGGATCCAGATGCCGCCGCCCTTCTCCTCGCCCAGGGGGCGGCCCAGGTGGCGGGGGGTGTGGCCGGGGCGCCGGTTGTAGTTGATGGCGACGACGTAGTCGAAGGACCCCTCCAGCGGCTCGTCCTCGAAGCCGGTGCCGGAGATCGCGTAGTCCGAGGAGCGGTCGTACGGGAGTCTCGACCCCGGATCGCGCAGTTCGCCGCCCGCGTCCGTGAGCCCGAACACCCCGATCGGCGAGCGCCGGTCGCCCGCGTCGTGGTCGTCGGTCCAGCCCCGCAGCCCGTTGTGGGCGGGCCACGGGCCCGACACGACCTGCCAGCCCGCCTCCGGGTCCCGCTCGTAGACCAGGACGGTCGAGCGGTTGGAGTTCCGGGAGCGGCCGATCGCCACGACGGCCTGGTTGCTGTCCTCGGGGAGGCCGGCGCGGGTCTTGGGGCCAAGGCCGGGGATCTCCGCCGGTACGTCGGTACGGAGCACGGCGGCGCCCCGGTGCTCGGCGGCGGCCCGCTGGGCGAGGGGACCGGCGGCGCCCGCTCCCGTACCGCCCGGGTCGTCCTTCCCGCTCATGACGGCGCCGCCCGCCGTGCCGCCCTCGGTCCTGCCCGCCGTGCCGCCGCCGCAGCCGCTCAGCAGGCCGCCGAGCAGCAGTCCGACGGCCAGGAGCAAAGAGGTGGACGCGCGTTTCATGTCGCCTTCCAGGGGTCTCTCGGATTCCGGGATCTCTCGACCAGCACTCCGGGTCACCATAGGTGACAAATGACTCATCACAGGAAAAATCGCTCGATGGCACTCCAGGTGCCGCCCGAACCCCGACGGCCCCCGGCCGTGGCGACCCGCGTCCGACACCGCCCGCGCCGCCGCGACAGACCCCGCCAAACACCTCTTCCCCACGGGTCGCGCTCACTCATCCAGCCCGAGGAAATACCGAAGACCGCGCGGATGAGCCGGGCCGCACCAAGCGGGCTAAACGCACCTACCACCATAACGTTTCTGCTTCACTCTTTCGTGTCGGACGCACATTCCCCTGAAACTCGGCCGGGCTTCAGCATGTAACTTCAAAGCCGCCGCATTTGGCGCACAGGTCCGCCGATGATTTTCCAGTCAAACATTCCTGGGCAATTCTCAAACGAATGGATTTCCGACGATGGTGATGACCGAGGCGAAGCCGACCGTTGAGGACGAGGCATTCCCTGAGGAGCCACGCATCGCGGCGGACGAGGCGTGGCCGAAAGCGCTGACGTTCGAGGTGAAGGCCGATACGGAAGAGCAGGGGCGGGCCCCCGCGACAGTCACCCTGCTGCGGCCGGTGAAGAACGACGTGCAGGCGGACCAGTTACTGCTGGACCGGGTGCCGGTGCAGCGTGACATGTGGTCGTTCGACGAACAGAGCAAGGCGTTGTCCTGGAGCGGACCGTACGGCGGGGGGCGGATTCTCTTCGGCGGGGACCACAGGTCCGGCCATGGAATCCTGGGCAGGCTGGGCAGCGACGTCGGCGTCGAACTCATCACCGAGACGGCGTTCGTCTGTGACATTTCGCGTGATGCCGGAGCGCAGTTGCTCACGCAGGGAAAGATCGTCCTTGGCCTGACCTGGGACGTGGAATCCGACAAGTGGAAGAAAGCCACGTGGAGCAGTGATGATGTGCTCCGGTTTGATTACTCTGTCGATTCAAGCGGCGGAAAATTTGATCCCACCGCGACGGGGACAAACTTCAGCGATCTGCGGTGCGAGGACTGCACCTGGAATCCTGGAGAGAAGGGGACGGACTTTTCCTTCGAAATCGACGCAGGCGTCAGCCATGGCGGAAGTTTTATCTACAAGTTGAACTTCGCCATGAACTCCGGTGCTGTGACGGGGGACAGCTGCCCCGATGAGACACCGCTGTATCCGTACCGGTTGCAGTGCGATCAGCCGGCATCGGTGGACACGCTGGCCGGCGCCATCCTGGTCGGCGCCCCGGACGCCACGGGCACGGTGTACGGGCTCAAGGGGACCTATGTCGACCCTGTCGTGAGCGGCTACTACCGGCTGCGGGGTGGCGAGGGAACGGCTCCTTCGGTGCTGGGTGTCTTCGGGGGCAGGCTGTATGCCGATGACAAGCCCGTCGCCCAGGCGTTCGTCCGGGGCCGGCAACTGGTCTGGAAGGACCTGTCCGCCGCCGCGCGCAGTGCGACCGGGCTGCCGCGGAACGGCATGCTGTCGTTCTCGGTGGACGGTTCCACGGCCAGTGAGGACGGCCTGTCCGCCTGCCGGATGGCCGGCTCTCAGGTCAGGGCATTCGTGGTGGCGCAGGCGCAGCGGTATCCCGCTCTCTCCGCGCGACTCGCTCTCCCGGCCGACGACAACGCCGTGGCGGGCAGCGGCGACCTCGACATCAACACCTTGATGGTGATGACGCCCTACAGCAAGAACACCAAGGGTGAGTGGTCGGACGATGTGCAGGCAGGGGTCCGCGAAGACCTTCACACCCTCATGAGCTGCTGCGTCCCCAGCGACCAGTGGTCCACGCTCTTCCCCGGCATGGAGCAGCCCACAGCCACGGGTGAACTCGCCACGGTGCTGGCCACACGCGTGAAGGGGAAGGAAGCCAGGCCCTGGTACGAGTCCCTGTCCACCCGCGTGCTGGCGCAGGGTCTGGCCGGGGGGACCGCGGACAACGAGAGGAAGCTCAACGGCCCCCGGGCGGCCATGTGGCTCAAGGACCAGGTCGCGGTCAACGACATCTACCGCGGGCACAGCAGCCTTCTCTTCGCATACCACTGGAAGCTCAAGAACCCTCTCTTCCAGCAGTATCTGGATGACCAGAGCAAGCACACCGTCCAGCAGGGCAAAGACATCGACGGCTACGTCGAGGGCTGGCTCAAGGCGATGGACACATGCTCGACGCTCACCGGGCCGGAGCGCCAGAAGATGAAGACGCTCATCGAAGAGGCCGGACAGAACGGAAAGTCGGGACGCTACTGGGCTTTCGGAGCCTACTGTCGGCTCACCCACCCGCGCACCTGGGCCAACTTGCAGGCCCTCATGACGAATCCCAGCCGGGACCAGGCGGCGCTGACTCTCATGGTGCAGCAGAACGTCACGCTTCTCACCGCACTGGACAGCAGCGGCTACTTCGCCCGCAAGTACTTCGAATCCCTCCAGACCGTCCTGTCGAGCGTATTCCTCCTCCAGTCCATCAGCTATTACGGCAAAGCCACCGACTACGACTTGATCCTGGAGTATCTGAAGAAGTTCGTCGAGACCAACCTCGCGTCAGAGAATCCTGAAATCAGGAAGCACGCCGAAACTCTCAAAGCCCTCCTGGCCGAGGAGAGCCAGACGCACTTCATCCAGAGCTCAGTGACCGCCATGCAGCGTGCGGCTTCAACCAAGAACGTACTGCTTCCCTTCGGGAAGGTCGCCGCGGAATTCGTCGACAAGTGGTACCCGGAGCACATGACGAAGTCGGCGTTCAAGGGATTCGGCAAGTTCTTCGGAACCATCCTCGCGAGCGGGATGAGCGGTCTGGTCGTCTTCAACATGCTCGGCCCGTACCGTGATTGGAAGAATCTCAACGCCGAGCAGCGGGCGGAGATCATCACCAACACGGTCCAGCTCGGCACCGAAGCACTGAGCAGCGTCGTCACCGGTGGTGTCAAGGTCTACGCGATCTTCACGGCCGACGGACTGAGCGCCTGGCAGCGGATGAAGACACTCGCCTGGGCAACCCTCGGGGGTCAGCCGGAGGCCCTCAGCGAATCCATGAGCAAAATGGGCAGCAGTCTCGCCCGCTGGCTCGGGGGCGTGGCCGAGGACGCCGCCGCGGCGGAGGAGGCCTCGTTCTTCGCCCGGATGATGGGCAACAGTCTGACGAAGTTCCTGGCCACGCGTATCGGACCGCTCTTCATCATCACCGGCATGGCCTTCAGCATCTACGAGCTGACCCGCGGCGGCAGCCCGATGGAGATCGCCTCCCAGGTCCTTTCCCTGGTCAGCGGAGCCCTCGCTCTCTTCGCCCTGGTCGGCGAGTACCTCCTCGCCTCCGTCCTGAGCGAGGCGGCGATCGCGGTCATCATCCCCGTCATCGACGTCCTCGCCGTGGCGTGCGCCCTCGCCGGTCTGGTCCTCGCCCTGTTCGCCATGTACAAGACGCCGCCGAACCCCGTCGACGAATGGATCAGGAAGTACGCCGAACCGGCCGGCCTGACCACTCGCTCCCACGGCTCGGCCATCGACTACGCCATCAGCTACAACCTCAAGGAGCAGGAAGACCTTGAGATGCTGGGAGCCCAGCTCAGCAACGGGAACAAGTTCCTGGTGGCCGGGCAGGACGGCGCCATCACCCCCGGCCCGGCGGACAACACCGGTGCCGTCGTGTGGGGTCCGGAGACCAACGGTCTCGGCCTGACCCGCTTCACCGCCCTCGTCGGCAAGGGCAAGACCCTGGTCAGGCAGTACCTCACCGTCATGAAGAACGACACCGTCGTCTTCGCCGACGAGTCCACCAAGGACAAGCCCACCCCGGATGCCGTCACCCAGTACTGGCTCGCCCACGTCACCGACGACGCGACCCTCACCAAGGACGACAACCTCAAGAGCCTGCCGTTCACGCTCCAGCCGGTCTACGCCGATGCGAGCGGCTCGTACAGCCCCTCCGCCGCCAAGGGCTACCTCGCTCTCAACAGTTCCAGCGGCGTGCGTCTGGTCGAGGAGAGCGGCACCACCTGGACGCTGACCATGGCCGGCCGCGCCCCCGAAGCCATGACCATGGACGACATCGTCGTGCTCACCAACACCCAGTCCGTCACCTACACCCCCGTGCTCGGAGGCGGCAGCAAGCCGATGACCTTCAAGATCAAGGACGGCCGGCTGCCTTCCTTCATGAAGCTCGACGCGGATACCGGCGCCATCAGGGCCGACGACACCATCACCGAATTCCCCGTGACCACGTACACCATGGTCGCCACCAACAACCTGGGCAGCACCGAGGCCGCGTTCACCATCGAGGCCAAGGCGTCGTGAAGCTGTCGGACGACATCCTGGCGCAATTGGGCACCGCCCTCAAAGGGACCATCCGTGAGAGAGCCGGCGGCTCCGACGACCTGTCCGGCCAACTGTGCGCGCTGATCGACACCATGCCCGGGCACAGCAAAGCCGCGCCCGCTGTCAAACTGCACAGCGATCTGCTCTTCGAATCGAGCAGTAAACCGTTATGTGGGCTTGTGGGATGGTCCGAGTCACCCCCGGGAGAGGGCAAATGGGCAGGATCGAGGCAAGGCGCCTTCCATGGTGGCGCCGAACCCCTTTTATACGGAGAACTCCTCTTCCCCCATGTGGGTGAGAAATATGATCAGCTGGCTCCTCTCCGGAACATCTTCAGGAAATACCTTCCAAATGACTACACGGCGATGTGGCTTCCGGCTTATTTTCTGTTGGAAGCCGTTCGGCTCAATTTGGGCGAAGTTCCAGATGCGCCCTCGGCCGAACTGACCGCCAGCTCCGACTTCATGAACTGGATCGGCCAGCTCAAGGGGTACGTCCAGGCGGCAGCCATGGAGACGTACGCATGGGTTCTGCAGAACAAGTACGAACCAACCACTCTGGCACTCAAAGAGGCAATTGGTTCGGATCAAGGCGCCGAAGCACGGCAACACCTTGAGAGCGCGATCATGGACGGCCGGTTCACCACCCAGGTGCAGATCATGCTGCAAAGCGACCCTGGCGGTGACGTCCTCTGGTTCCTCTTCAACCTGTGGGTCTTCCTGCTGTCCCTCGGCGAGAATGACGTATCGGCAAAGATCACCGAATTCAAGAACGCCGGCCTGCCGGTGCCGGACCAAGTCGGTCCGGACCACTGGTCACGGACATACAGCGACTGGTCACCCTACGGGGAAGAGTACTTCTTCAACCGGGCACGCGACTACTTCTCAGCGACCACCATGACAGTCCAGTGGATGGTGCAACCGCCTTACGAGCCATTCCAGTCCACTTACAGCCCGTCTCTGGCCTTTCGGTACAAATTCGGCAGGCTTTCCGAGCGTTATGGCAAGCCCGCGGCATCGACGGAGCAAAACGCGTAAGCAGGGCAACCCGGGTCGCGAGACGAACTCGCGACGGAAAATCCAGCACTGACACAGCGAGGTTGAAAATGGCAGTCAACAACGGAACCGGCGCCCAGGACGGGCCGTACGTCATCCACGGCCGCGGCAAGGACAAGGCACCTGCGGACGCCTTCTCACTGTTCGCCGACATCAACTACAACGACGGCGGAACGCGGGACAAGATTCTCGTCATTCCCGCCAAGGGCACGGCGAACAACTTCAGCGACTACGGATTCGACCAGAGTGACGACGGCGTGAGCGCCGTCGTCAACAACACCACCATCGACAACATCCTCTTCACGCGCACCAATCAGGGCGGCAGCCAGCTGCCCGTCAAGGCGGGCACGTCGATCGACGACATGACGGCGATCCCGCTGTCCGGCAGCGCGACCGGCACATGGAACGATCAGGCCCAATCCGCCCTCGCCTTCGCCAAGCCCGTGCCGCCCCCGGTCTTCACCGCTCCCACGGCCGGCGCGCCGACCGAGAAGCGCCGCCAGCCCGTCCAGGGCACAGCCGCCTCCGACGTACAGAAGGTGCTGCTCTACGAGGGTGCCAAGCTGCTGAGCACCTGCCCGGTCACGGACAGCAAGTGGGAGTACACCCCGGACGCCGACTGGTCCCTCGGGCAGCAGGACCTCACCGCCGTGGCCGAGCGCGACGAGGTGACCTCGGGCAAGGCGTATCTGCGCTTCTACGTCACGCTCCCGAGCCCGGTCGTGGACATCAGGTCGCCGCTGAACGGCGCGGAAGTCGACACCGCGGCCTCGATCGACGGCGTCGCCTTCCACGCCGAGTCGGTGAACCTCAATGAGGGGGGCACCAAAATCGGCAGCGCCAAGGTGAACGGTCAGAACTGGTCGTTCACCCACGAAGGCGAATGGAGCACGGGCAGTCACACGGTGACGGCGAAGGCGGTCGGCGGCGGCGGCCAGGAATCAGACCCGGACACCGTCACCTTCACCGCGGCGAAGAAGAACCTCACCGTCGAGCAGAAGTTCAATACCAGCTGGCTGGACGGGGAGACCCAGAAGTACATCTACTCCTACGACATCACCATGTACGCCGGCGAATCGGCTGTGACTCATTGGAACGTCGGATTCGGTCAGCTTCCGGTCGGGTCGGTCCTCTACAAGGAGTTCGCCGGCACCTTCTGGGGAATGATCATTGACGACGGCTCCAACGGGGACGTCCTCCTCGGCTCGCCCCCCGAAGGTGTCCACATGGTCCCCCAGGGCGGCAACCTGCCCATCCGGGTCCTCGTGCTCTACCCGACGCAGGAGGACGCGCACAAGCAGCTCTACGGCCTCTTCGCCAAGTCGCTGTCCAAGTAGCGGACACCGCCGGACGGCCTGGCGGCGCTCCCCGCGCGCGCTGCCAGGCCCGGCCTCGGCAGTCGGTTACTCGGCCGGGCCCGACTTCGCGACCGGCTTCCGCAGCGCCACGTTCAGCTCCCGCAGCCGCGACTCGTCCAGTTCCGTCGGCGCGCCCATCATCAGGTCCTGGGCGTTGCCGTTGAGCGGGAAGGCGATCGTCTCGCGGATGTTCGGCTCGTCCGCGAGCAGCATCACGATGCGGTCGATGCCCGGCGCGATGCCGCCGTGCGGCGGGGCGCCGAGGCGGAACGCGCGCAGCATGCCCGCGAACTCGTGCTCGACGGTGTCCCGGTCGTAGCCGGCGATCTCGAAGGCCTTGATCATCAGCTCGGGCTCGTGGTTACGGATCGCCCCGGACGACAGCTCGATGCCGTTGCAGACGATGTCGTACTGCCACGCCAGGATGTCCAGCGGGTCCTTCGTCTCCAGGTCGGACAGACCGCCCTGGGGCATCGAGAACGGGTTGTGCGAGAAGTCGATCTTCCCGGTCTCCTCGTCCTTCTCGTACATCGGGAAGTCGACGACCCAGCAGAACCGGAAGACGCCCTCCTCGAAGTGCCCGGCGCGCTTGGCGGCCTCGACGCGGACCGCGCTCATGATCTTGGAGACCTCGCCGAACTCGCCCGCGCCGAAGAAGATCGCGTGGCCGGGGGCGAGGGAGAGGCGCTCGGTGAGGACCTTGACGTTGTCCTCGGTGAGGAACTTGGCGATCGGGCCGCTCAGCGCGCCGTCCTCGCCGACCCGCACCCAGGCCAGGCCCTTGGCGCCCAGGCCGACGGCGTAGTCGCCGAGGCCGTCGAAGAACTTCCGCGACTGGCCGGCCGTGTCCGGCACCGGCAGGGCGCGCACGTGTTTGCCGGCGAACGCCTTGAAGTCCGAGTCCTCGAAGACGTCCGAGATGTCGCTCAGCTCAAGCTTGGCGCGCAGGTCGGGCTTGTCGTTGCCGTACTTGACCATCGACTCGCGGAACGGGATCCGCGGGAAGGGCGAGGTGACCTCGCGGCCCTCGCCGAACTCGGTGAACAGCTCGGTCATGAGCTTCTCGATGGGCTGGAAGACGTCTTCCTGCTCGACGAAGCTCATCTCGACGTCGAGCTGGTAGAACTCGCCCGGCGAGCGGTCGGCGCGGGCGTCCTCGTCGCGGAAGCAGGGCGCGATCTGGAAGTAGCGGTCGAAGCCGGAGACCATCAGCAGCTGCTTGAACTGCTGCGGGGCCTGCGGCAGCGCGTAGAACTTGCCGGGGTTCAGCCGGGAGGGGACGACGAAGTCGCGGGCGCCCTCGGGGGAGGCCGCGGTGAGGATCGGCGTGGCCATCTCGTTGAAGCCGAGCGCGGTCATCTTGTGGCGGATGGCGGAGATGACCGCCGTACGCAGCATGATGTTGCGGTGCATGCGCTCGCGGCGCAGGTCGAGGAAGCGGTACTCCAGGCGCCGCTCCTCGTTGACGCCGTCCTCGGTGTTGATCGTGAAGGGCAGCGGGCCCGCCGCGCCCAGGATCTCGACCTCCGAGACCTCGATCTCGATCTCACCGGTCGCGAGGTCCGGGTTCACGTTCTCCGCGCCGCGCGCGGAGACCGTGCCGTCGATGCGGACGACGGTCTCCTTCGTGAGCTTGGACAGCTCCTCGTTCGCGGCGGTGCCGGGACGGGCGACGAGCTGGACGAGACCGTAGTGGTCCCTCAGATCGATGAAGAGGATGCCGCCCAGGTCTCGGCGATTGTGCAGCCAGCCGCTCAGCCGGACGTCGGTGCCGACGTCAGAGGCGCGGAGCTCGCCGCAGGTGTGGGACCTGTACCGATGCATCGTCTTTCATCCAGTCTTCGCAACTCGGGGTCATGGTGGTTTGGCAGCGCTGGTGGTGACCGCCACAACCTTATCGCCCGCCGCTGAGGCCTCCTCATTGGCGTTTGCTCTACAGATGTTCATAAAGTGTGACAATGCGCACCGAGGAAGTCCTGGCCGCGATCGCGACCGGCATCTGGCGCTGGGACGACGCGACCGGCCGCGTCACCCTGGACGCCGAGGCGGCCCGGCTCCTCGGCCTGCCCGCGGAACCGGCCTCCCTCACCGCGTCGGGCGCGCGCTCCCATTTCCACCCCGTGGACTGGAACGAGATCCAGGGCATCGTCAACCTCGCGGTCACGGAGGGGACCCTCGCCGAGGCCCGGCTGCGGATCATGAACGAGAAGGGCCGGGTGCTGCGTACCGTACGGGCGCGGTCCAAGCCGGTCGTCAGGACGCTGCCCGACGGGGTCCAGGTGTACGAGCTGATCGGCACCCTCCAGGAGGTGGCCGAGCCGCGTCCCGGCACGGCCATCGAGGGCAGCTCGATCACCGGGGACTGGCGCCGGTCCCGCGAGGCGTTCCTGCTCGACGCGGGGCGGGCGCTGGCGGAGGCCCGCTCGACGGCCGAGGTGCTGCGGGTCGCGTCGTCGCTGTCCATGCCGGGCTTCTCGCCGGACGGTCTCGCGGTCTTCAGCACCTCGCCGTCGCAGGAGGCGTTGCGGATCGTCGGCCTCCTCGGGAACACGTTGGCTGACGCGGACGACTTCTCCAGCCTGACGGTCGACTCCGACTATCCGGCGTCCGAGGTCATCAGGACGGGCCGGGCGATCTACCTGCCGACGGCGGAGTCGTACAAGGAGCGCTACCCGGACATATGGCCGCGCATCGAGCCGTTCGCGCGCAACTCCTGGGCCTTCCTGCCGCTGACCGTCGCGGGCCGCACGCTCGGCACGTGGATGGCGGCCTTCAAGAACCGCGTGGCGTTCTCGCCCGACGAGCGGTCCGTGCTGAACACGGTGGCGCGGATGCTCGCGCAGGCGCTGGCGCGCGCGGGGGTCACCGAGAGCGAGCGCGAGCTGTCGCTGGGGCTCCAGCGCTCGATGATGCCGACGCTGAACACGGACATCCCGGGGATGTCGGTGGCGGCGCGGTACGTGCCGACCGGCGGCGGGCTCCAGGTCGGCGGCGACTGGTACGACATGATCCCGCTGCCGGGCGGCACGACCGAGGCGGAGGGGCGGGGCAGCGGGCGGTTCGCGCTGGTCATCGGGGACGTACAGGGGCATGACGTACGGGCGGCGGGGCTGATGGGGCAGCTGCGGATCGCGCTGCGCGCGTATGCGGCGGAGGGGCACCGGCCCGACGCCGTGCTGTCCCGGGCGTCGCGGTTCCTCGCGGGGATGCGGCAGTTCCCGGGGCCGGAGAACGACGGGGGTACGGGGACGGTCGCGGGGCCTTCCGCCATGGCCGGCGACGGTTCGCCGGACTCCACCATGACGGACGAGGAGTACGAGAGAAACGGCCCCCGCTTCGCCACGTGCCTCTACATGGAGGTCGACCCGGAGAACGGGACGCTGGAGATCGCGCGGGCGGGGCACCTGGACCCGGTGTTCCGCATGCCGGACGGGACCGCGTTCATCCGGCAGACGGCGGGCGGGCTGCCGCTGGGCATCGAGGCGGACTCCGACTATCCGACGACGCAGATCACCCTCCAGCCGGGGGAGCTGCTGATGCTCTGCACCGACGGGCTCGTCGAGACCGGCGGCCACGACCTGGCGACCGGCTGGGACCGGCTGCGGCCCGTGCTGGAGGGCGACACGGGGTCGTCCCTGGAGGAGCTGGCGGACGCGCTGATGGGCGTCGTGCACGGCCCCGGCTCCCACTACATGACGGGGCCGCTCCCGGAGCACCGGGAGGACGACATCGCGCTCGTCCTGCTCGCGAGGGACGGCTCACAGCCCCGGGCCGACCGGGAGCCGCCGCCGCGGCGCACGGCGCTGACGATCGCGCAGGCGGAGCCGGAGGGGATCTCGGGGGCGCGGCGGCAGCTGCGCGACCTGCTGCACGACTGGTCGGACGGCGAGCAGGTCGACGCGGCGGTGCTGATGGTCTCGGAGATGGTCACGAACGTCCTGGTCCACACGGACGGCGACGCGCTGCTGGTCGCCGAGGCGGCGGGCGAACGCGGCGACCGCCGCCTGCGGGTGGAGGTCGCGGACGTGAACGACGAACTCCCCCACCGCCGCCGCCCCGGCGAACTGGCGTCCAGCGGGCGCGGGCTGATCCTGATGGAGGTGCTGGCGGACGCGTGGGGGGTGAATCCTCGGGGCGAGGGCAAGTCGATCTGGTTCGAGCTGTACGAGTCCGGAGACCACGAGCCTGACGACTCCGCGCGGCCGAACGCCTGACGCGGCCCCGGGGCCACGTGTTGTCCTCAATCGCCGGACGGGCTTGATTTGCCCGCCCCGGGCCGCTGGGGCCGTCGAGGCCACCTGAACCGCCCACGCCACCGATCCGGTCTCTCCATCCCACCGGGCGCCTCGCCCGCAGATTCCCGACCCGGGGCGGCCCTATCAAGCCCGTCCGGCGATTGAGGACGAGGCGTGGCCGCAGGCCGCGTCGTGTTGCCCGAGGGGTCCGCGTCGTCAGGGGCGGCCGGGGCCGCGGAATCGCTTCCGCCGGGGGCCTCCGGGGCGTCCGGACCCGAAGGGCCCCCCGCAGCCGGGTCGTCCGGGCCGCCCCCCGGGCCCATCCGGAGCCGTACCTCCGACAGAACCCCCATCGCCGCCGCCGTCAACGGCACCGCCAACAGCGTCCCCAGGATCCCCGCCGTCCCCGCCCCCGCGGTAATCGCCAGGAGGATCACCGCCGGGTGCATCTGGACCGTACGGCTCTGGATCAGCGGCTGGAGCAGATGCCCCTCCACCGCCTCCACCCCGACCAGCACCGCCAGCACCCAGAGCCCGACGCCGAAGCCGCGGTCGGCGATCGCGACCAGGACGGCGACCGAGCCGGAGAGCAGCGCGCCGACAAACGGGATGTACGCCCCGACGAAGACGAGCGCACCGAGCCCGATGGCCCCGGGCACCCGCAGGATCAGCAGCCCGGCGGTGATGCAGACGGCGTCGATGAGGGCGATGAGCGTGGTCCCGTGCATGAACCCCGCCACCGCCCGGAAGGCGTGCCGGGCCATCGCCTCGACCGTCTCCCCCGTCGACGCCGGCGCCAGCGAGCGGAACGCCCGCGCGATCCGCCCCCCGTCCCGCAGGAAGAAGAAGATCAGGAGCAGCGCCAGCACCGCCGTGGCGATCAGCTCCGCCACCAGGCTGATCCCGTTGACCACCTCGGACGCCGCCGTCGCCCCGTACCGCGAGAGCAGCGACTTCGCGTTCTTCGCGAGATCGTCCAGCGACGCCCCCGCGAACCCGAAGTGCTCCGAGAGCGTCTTCGCCGCGTCCCGTACCGACGTGACGATCTGGTTCCCGTTGTCGACCAGCGCGTTGACGACGATGTACCCCGCCCCGCCGACCACCACCACGACACACAGGCACGTCAGAAAGGCCGCGACCGACCGGTTCACCTTCAGCCTGACGAGCCACCCGTACACAGGCCCCAGCAGCGCCGTGCCCAGAATGGCCAGCAGCACCGGCGTGACCACCGCCTTGAGCGTCAGCGACAGCCAGATCACCACCGCCCCCACCGCGGCGGCCAGCACGATCACCCCGCACCAGGCGGCGAACCGCGAGGCACCCCGGGGCAGCAGCGGCGACGGCGAGGGCATCTTCACCCGCCCACCCGACCACGCCGGCCCCCGGTCCGGCGGGCTGACGCGCCCGCCGCACCCGAGGCCGGCAGACCCCGCTTACTGCACGTGCGGACTTACTGCACGTGCGGGACCGGCACCGTCCCCAGCCGCCCCGCCTGGAAGTCGTCGAACGCCTGCTTCAGCTCCGCCTGGCTGTTCATCACGAACGGCCCGTAGTGCGCCATCGGCTCACGGATCGGACGCCCGCCGAGCAGCACGATCTCCAGGTCAGGCGTGTTCGAGTCCTGCGACTCGTCCGCCCGTACGGTCAGCGAACCGCCCGCCCCGAACACCGCGGTCTGCCCGGTGTGGACCGGCCGCCGGTCCGTACCGACCGCGCCACGCCCCGCGAGCACGTACGCGATCCCGTTGAAGTCCTCGCGCCAGGGCAGCGTGACCTCCGCGCCGGGCCGCAGCGTCGCGTGCACCATCGTGATCGGCGTGTGCGTGATGCCGGGGCCCTCGTGGCCGTCCAGCTCGCCCGCGATCACCCGCAGCAGCGCACCGCCGTCGGGCGAGGTCAGCAGCTGCACCTGGCCGCCGCGGATGTCCTGGTAGCGCGGGTTCATCATCTTGTCCGCCGCCGGCAGGTTCACCCACAGCTGGAGGCCGTGGAACAGCCCGCCCGACAGCACCAGCGACTCCGGCGGCGTCTCGATGTGCAGCAGGCCGGAGCCCGCCGTCATCCACTGCGTGTCGCCGTTCATGATCGTCCCGCCGCCACCGTTGCTGTCCTGGTGGATGAAGGTGCCGTCGATGATGTACGTCACGGTCTCGAAGCCGCGGTGGGGGTGCCACGGCGTGCCCTTGGGCTCGCCCGGCGCGTAGTCCACCTCACCCATCTGGTCCATCATGATGAACGGGTCGAGATGGGTGTAGTCGATGCCCGCGAACGCGCGGCGCACCGGGAAGCCCTCTCCCTCGAAGCCGCCGGGCGCCGTCGAGACGGCGAGCACGGGGCGGGCCACGGCGTCGGCGGGGGCAGCGACGCGCGGCAGGGTCAGCGGGTTTTCGACGGTCACTGCGGGCATGAGGTCCTCCTCGATGAAGTCAACGCTCAATTTAGTTGAACGGTGAACATCTGGCAAGGAGGCTTTCATTCCCGGGCATGCGAAAGGGCCCGTACCGCGTCGGTACGGGCCCCAGGACAGTCGGAGGCGGACGTCGGAACGTCAGCCGTACATCCGCCTCATCGCGAAGTCCACCATCTGCTCGACCGCCTTCGCGTCGAACACCATCCGGTGGTCCCCCTCCATGTCGAGCACGAAGCCGTACCCCGTCGGCAGCAGGTCGATCACCTCCGCGCCCGTGATCACGAAGTACTTCGACTCCTTGCCCGCGTACCGGCGCAGCTCCTTGAGCGTGCTGAACATCGGGATCACCGGCTGCTGCGTGTTGTGCAGCGCCAGGAACCCCGGGTTGTCGCCGCGCGGACAGTAGACCTTCGACGTCGCGAAGATCTGCTGGAAGTCCTCGGCCGACAACGACCCCGTCGTGAACGCCCGCACGGCGTCACCCAGCGACGGAGGTGATGGTTCCGGATACAGGGGCTGCTCGCCGTACCCGCCGACACCGACACCGCCCATCGGCTGCTGCGGCTGCTGCTGCTGCGGGTGCGCGTACTGCTGCTGAGCGCCCGGGGTCTGGTCGTAGCCGTACATGACCGCAAGAGTACTGAGAATCAGCGCCCCCAGGGGCCCGGTCCACTTCTGGATGCCTCCCGATGCTTCCCGGCGCCTCCCCGATGCCCCCGATGCCCCCGAGCGCCCCCCGGTCGACCTCGTCACAGAAGTCCGGTCGGGGTTGCATCTTATTACCCATGGGTAGCATCATCGGAGCCACTCACTGGTACATGTCTGAGGAATCCGCCTCCCCGAGCCTTACGGAGCAGTCGCCATGGGGCACTACAAGTCGAATCTCCGCGACATCGAGTTCAACCTCTTCGAGGTCCTCGGGCGCGACAAGCTCTACGGCACGGGTCCGTTCGCGGAGATGGACGTGGAGACGGCCAAGAGCATCCTCGGCGAGATCGCCCGCCTGGCGGAGAACGATCTGGCCGCGTCCTTCGCCGAGGCCGACCGGACCCCTCCCGTCTTCGACCCGGAGACCCACACCGCCCCGGTCCCCGCGGCCTTCAAGAAGAGCTACCAGGCGTTCATGGACGCCGAGTACTGGCGGCTGGGCCTGCCCGAGGAGATCGGCGGCACGACGGCCCCCCGCTCCCTGATCTGGGCCTACGCGGAGCTGGTGCTCGGCGCCAACCCGGCGGTGTGGATGTACGCGTCGGGCCCGGCCTTCGCCGGTATCCTCTTCGAGGAGGGCAACGAGGCCCAGAAGAAGGTCGCCTCGCTCGCGGTCGAGCGGCAGTGGGGCTCCACGATGGTCCTCACCGAGCCGGACGCGGGCTCGGACGTCGGCGCGGGCCGCACGAAGGCCGTCCAGCAGGACGACGGCACCTGGCACATCGAGGGCGTGAAGCGCTTCATCACGTCCGGCGAGCACGACATGTCGGAGAACATCCTCCACTACGTCCTCGCCCGCCCCGAGGGCGCGGGACCCGGCACCAAGGGCCTGTCCCTCTTCCTCGTACCGAAGTACGAGTTCGACTGGGAGACCGGCGAGCTGGGCGAGCGCAACGGCGTGAAGGCCACCAACGTCGAGCACAAGATGGGCCTCAAGGCCTCCAACACCTGCGAGATGACCTTCGGCGACGGCCGCCCCGCCCGGGGCTGGCTCATCGGCGACAGGCACGACGGCATCCGCCAGATGTTCCGCATCATCGAGTTCGCCCGGATGATGGTCGGTACGAAGGCCATCGCCACGCTCTCCACCGGCTACCTGAACGCGCTGGAGTACGCCAAGGAGCGCGTCCAGGGCCCCGACCTCGCGCAGTTCATGGACAAGGCCGCGCCCAAGGTCACCATCACGCACCACCCCGACGTGCGCCGCTCGCTCATGACGCAGAAGGCGTACGCGGAAGGCATGCGCGCCCTCGTCATGTACACCGCGTCGGTGCAGGACGAGATCGCCCTCAAGGAGGCCTCGGGCGAGGACGTCAAGGCGCTCGCCGGCCTCAACGACCTGCTGCTGCCCATCGTCAAGGGGTACGGCTCCGAGCGGTCGTACGAACAGCTCGCGCAGTCGCTCCAGACGTTCGGCGGCTCCGGCTACCTCCAGGAGTACCCGGTCGAGCAGTACATCCGGGACGCCAAGATCGACACGCTCTACGAGGGCACCACCGCCATCCAGGGCCAGGACTTCTTCTTCCGGAAGATCGTCCGCGACCAGGGCCAGGCGCTGAACACCCTCGCCGAGGAGATCAAGAAGTTCCTCGCCGTCTCCACGGGCGGTACGGACCTGGCGCCGGCCAGGGACGCGCTCGCCAAGGCCGCCGTCGACCTGGAGGCGATCGTCGGCCGGATGCTGGCGGACCTCACCGCCACCGGCGAGGACGTCAGGAACATCTACAAGGTCGGCCTCAACACCACACGCCTGCTGATGGTTTCGGGTGACGTGGTCGTCGCGTACCTGCTGCTGCGCGGCGCGGCCGTCGCGGCGGAGAAGCTGGAGACGGCGGCGGCGAAGGACGTGGCGTTCTACCAGGGCAAGATCGCGGCGGCGAAGTTCTTCGCGGCGAACGTGCTGCCCGGCGTCTCCGCGCAGCGCACGCTCGCCGAGTCGGTGGACAACTCCCTGATGGAGCTGCCCGAATCGGCGTTCTGAGCGCATCGGGGCACACCCCGGCCGGCCGACCCGCAGGACGCCTCTCCCAGGGAGGCGTCCTGCGGCGCGTCCGGGGTCCTCCCACCACTCACCACCGGCTCCCCGGCCCCGTACCCACCCCGCATTCCCCCCGTAACAACCTGTGGCGATCCCACTGTCACGCCCCGTCGTTATGGTGAACCCCATGAGCACTTCCGCCCGCTTCGACCGCGGCCACACCGACGACCTCATGTCCTTCCTCGCGGCCAGCCCTTCGCCGTACCACGCGGTGGCCAACGCTGCGGAGCGGTTGGAGAAGGCCGGTTTTCGGCAGGTGGCGGAGACGGACGCCTGGGACGGCGCCACGGGTGGGAAGTTCGTCCTGCGCGGCGGCGCGATCATCGCCTGGTTCGTACCGGAGGACGCCCGTCCGCACACCCCGTTCCGGATCGTCGGCGCGCACACCGACTCGCCGAACCTGCGGGTCAAGCCCCTTCCCGACACCGGTTCGTACGGCTGGCGGCAGATCGCCGTCGAGATCTACGGCGGAACGCTGCTCAACACCTGGCTCGACCGCGACCTCGGACTGGCGGGCCGCATCACCCTGCGCGACGGCTCGAACCGGCTCGTGAACGTCGACCGCGCGCTGCTGCGGGTCCCCCAGCTCGCCGTCCATCTGGACCGGTCGGTCAACACCGAGGGCCTCAAGCTCGACAGACAGCGCCACATGCAGCCGATCTGGGGGCTCGGCGAGCCCGAGGAGGGCGACCTGATCCGCTTCGTGGCGGAGGAGACCGGTGTCGAGGCCGGCGACATCACCGGCTGGGACCTCATGCCGCACGCCATCGAACGCCCCTCGTACCTGGGCCGCGACGAGGAGTTGGTGGCGGGACCCCGGATGGACAACCTCCTGTCCGTGCACGCGGCGACCGCCGCCCTGGCCGCCGTCGCCGGCCCCGGTGGCGGCTCCCTCCCCCACATCCCCGTCCTCGCCGCCTTCGACCACGAGGAGAACGGCTCGCAGTCGGACACCGGCGCGGACGGCCCGCTGCTCGGTACGGTGCTGGAGCGCTCCGTGCTCTCCCGGGGCGGTACGTACGAGGACCGCGCGCGGGCCTTCGCCGGTACGGTCTGCCTGTCGTCGGACACGGGCCACGCCGTGCACCCCAACTACGGCGACCGCCACGACCCGACGCACCACCCGCGCCCCAACGGCGGCCCGATCCTCAAGGTCAACGTCAACATGCGCTACGCGACGGACGGCAGCGGCCGGGCGGTGTTCGCCGCGGCCTGCGAGAAGGCGGGGGTGCCGTGGCAGTCGTTCGTCTCCAACAACTCGATGCCGTGCGGCACGACGATCGGCCCGATCACCGCGGCCCGGCACGGCATCCAGACGGTCGACATCGGCGTGGCCATCCTGTCGATGCACAGCGCCCGCGAACTGTGCGGCGCCGACGACCCGTACCTCCTGGCCAACGCGCTGGTGGCCTTCCTGGGCGACTGAGCCCGGGATCCGCGCCTGGAAGACGAACTTCCGCCGCCCGCATGGCTGTTCCGGACCGGGGTACCCGAGGCACAGGCCCGGAACGGCCAACTGTCAACAGGAGGCGGAATTCATGGGCATCGGCGGATGTATCGCACTCATCGGCGTGGGAGCCATCCTCACGTTCGCGACCGACTGGCACTCCGACAGCGTGAACCTCGACCTGGTCGGGCTGATCATGATGGCGGTGGGCATCATCGGCATCGCCACCTTCACCAGCATCGCCCGGCGCAGGCGCGCCATAGTCACCCCGACCGTGGTGCAGCAGGACGACCGCAGGGGCTTCTGACCAGGGCCCCGACCCCGGGCCCTGACCCGGGGGCTGCTCCGAGCCCCCGTCAGGCGTCCGCGCCGGCTCAGCCGGCCGTCTCCGGGTGGTCGTCGTCCATGCCGGCCAGGACCAGCGCGAGCCGTGAGATCCCCTCGCCGCTCACGCGTACCGGAACGCCCCAGTCCTGCTGGTGGACATGGCACGCCGGGTACTCGTTCGCCGGGTCGTCGTCGCAGGACGCGGCCATGGCGGAGACGTGCAGCACGCCTTCCGTGACCCCGTCGGCCAGCACCAGCGCCCGGTGGAGGTCCGTGCCGGCGCCGGAGCCCTCCGCCAGCAGTTCGGGCGGGGTCGCGGAGACGAGCAGGCGGGTCGACGGGCCGTAACGGGTGTCGAGCTTCTGGCCGGACGGCGCCGTGAAGACGATGTCCAACCGGAGGGCTCCCGGGGCGACTTCGGTGGCCGCGCGCTGCGTGCGGTGGGCGACGGACTCGACCCGTACGGCCTCGTCGGGCAGCCTCAGCCGGGTCAGCCGGTGGCGCGCGGACTCCACCACGACGATGTCCTCGCCGGCCAGCACGGCGGCCGACGGCTCGCGCAGGTCGGTGGCGAGCGTCGTCACCTCACCCGTCGCGGGGTCGAAGCGGCGCAGGGCGTGGTTGTACGTGTCCGAGACCGTGACGGAGCCGTCCGGCAGCGCGGTGACCCCCAGCGGGTGCTGAAGCAGGGCCTGTTCGGCGGGTCCGTCGCGGTGGCCGAAGTCGAAGAGGCCGGTGCCGACCGCCGTGTGCACGGCGAAGCCGTCCGAGTCCGGCGCCCGCTCGACATAACGCAGCGCGCTCGTCTCCGAGTCCGCCACCCACAGCCGGTCCCCGGCCGCCGCGAGCCCCGAGGGCTGCGCGAACCACGCCTCGGCGGCGGGCCCGTCCACCAGCCCCTCGTTCGTGGTGCCGGCCGCGACCTCGACGGTGCCGGTGGCCGGGTCGTACGTCCACAGCTGGTGCACGCCGGCCATCGCGATCCACACCCGGTCCGCCCACCACGCCACGTCCCACGGCGACGAGAGGTCCACCTCCAGGGCGGGCCCCGAGGTGGGCGAGCCCTGCCACCACTGCCGCCCGGTCCCGGCGACGGTCCTGATCTCCCCGCCGGCGGGGTCGTACGTACGCAGCGCGTGGTTCACCGTGTCGGCGACGATCACCGTGCCGTCGGGCAGCAGCGCGAGCCCCTGCGGCTCGCTGAACGAATCCGGCCCGAACCCGCGCCCGCCGGTCCCGATCCGCCGTACGACGGTCTCGCCGTCCGGCTCCAGCTCGACCAGCTGGTGCCGGGTGGAGTCGGACACGAGGAAGTTCCCGCTCCCCGGCAGCACGACCGCCTTCCCGGGGAACCGCAGGTCCGTGGCCACGGCCTCGGGCGCCACATAGGGCCCGTCCCCGCGCCGCAGCGTCCCCTTGGCCGCGTGTTCCGCCTCCAGCTCCTCCACGAGCTTCTGGATGGCGTGCGCGTGCCCCTCGCCCGCGTGTTGCGCGACGACGTACCCCTCGGGATCGATCACGACCAGCGTCGGCCACGCCCGCACGGCGTACTGCTTCCAGGTCGCCAGCTCGGGGTCGTCCAGCACGGGGTGGTGCACCTCGTACCGCTCGACGGCGTCGACCACGGCCTGGTGCTCGGCCTCGTGCACGAACTTCGGCGAGTGCACCCCGATGATCACCACCGTGTCCCGGTGCTTCTCCTCCAGCTCCCGCAGCTCGTCCAGGACGTGCAGACAGTTGATGCAGCAGAACGTCCAGAAATCGAGAACGACGATACGTCCCCGCAGGTCGGCAAGGGTGTAGGAGGTGTCACCCGTATTCAGCCACCCACCCCTCCCGACCAGCTCGGGAGCGCGGACACGGACACGGCGCGGGGCCGGGGAAACATCGTTCATGTGTCAAGGGTGCCATTTCGGCCGGGGACCCTCTCGACCGGGAGGGCGGGTGCCGCTTACCTTCTCGGGATGCGAACTGGGGAGTTGCTGGGGGTCGGCAGGAGCGCGGACGTGTACGCGTACGGCGAGGGGTGGGTGCTGCGGCGCTACCGGGTCGGGCTGGACGCCGGCCACGAGGCGGTGGTCATGGGGCATCTGCGGGAGCACGGCTATCCGGTGCCGCGGGTCAGGCCGCCACGGCCCGAGGCGCCCCGGGAGCTGGTGATGGAGCGGCTGTCGGGGCCGACGATGCTGGAGGCGCTGGTGCGGGGCGAGACCACGCCCGAGGCGGCCGGGACGGAGCTGGCCGGGCTGCTGCGGCGGCTGCACACGGTGCCGGCGCGGCTCGGGGCGCGGCCGGGGGACCGGGTGCTGCATCTCGACCTCCACCCCGACAACGTGATGCTCACGCCGGACGGACCCGTGGTGATCGACTGGAGCAACACCGAGGAGGGCGCTCCCGGCCTCGACCTGGCGATGTCCGCGCTGATCCTGGCGCAGGTCGCGGTGAGCGGCGCGCCCCTCGCGGACGGCGCGGCGGCGGGGCTGGTGGCGGTGCTGCGGGCGGCCGGGCCGGTGGCGGGGGACTCAGGGGAGACCTTCGAGTGCCTCCTCCTGGACGTACGGGAGCGGCGGGCCGCCAATCCCACCCTCTCCGACGCGGAACGGGAACAGCTGGACGAGGCCGTGACTCTGGTGCGTCACCGGTACGGCGCGGTCGTCGCCGGGTAGGCGTTCCGCATGAAATATCTCGTGCGCGACAAGATCTTCGCGATCGGCGACGACTACTGGATCGAGGACGAGGACGGCCGCAAGGCCTTCCTGGTCGACGGCAAGGCGCTGCGCCTGCGCGACACGCTGGAGCTCAAGGACACCGACGGGCGCGTGCTGATCACGCTGCGGCAGAAGCTGGTCAGCCTGCGGGACACGATGACGCTGGAGCGGGACGGGGAAACGCTCGCGACCATCCGCAAGAAGCGGCTGTCGCTGCTGCGCAACCACTACCGGGTGAGCCTCGCCGACGGCACCGACCTGGAGGTCAGCGGCCGGATCCTGGACCGGGAGTTCGCGGTCGAGTACGACGGTGAGCTGCTGGCGGACATCTCGCGCCGCTGGCTGCGGGTACGGGAGACGTACGGCGTCGAGGTCGTACGGGACGACTCGGACCACGCCCTGCTCCTCGCCGTGGCGGTGTGCGTGATCCGGATGGCGGAGAAGGAGCGGGAGGACGGGTGAGAAAGGGCTGGGGGCTGAGGGCCACGGCCTGACGAGCAGGCTCAGTCGCGTACCGGCGGGACCGGCAGCCCCAGCCGTCGGTCCTTCAGCGCCGGGAACTGCTCGCGCGTCAACGCCACCCGCGCCGGGTCCAGGTCGACCGTCAGGACCTCCTCGCCGTTCCCCGCCTCGGCCAGCACCTCGCCCCACGGGTCCACGACCACGCTGTGCCCCGCCTGCTCCACGCCCGCGTGGGTCCCCGCGGTCCCGCAGGCCAGGACGTACGACTGGTTCTCCACCGCGCGGGCCCGCGCCAGCAGCGACCAGTGCGCGCGCCGCCTCGCGGGCCAGCCGGCCGGGACGACGAGCACCTGCGCGCCCGCGTCGACCAGACCCCGGAAGAGTTCGGGGAAGCGCAGGTCGTAGCAGGTGGCGAGGCCGATCGTGGTGTCGCCGGTCGTGGTGTCGCCGGTCGTGGTGTCGGGGAGCGCCACGGTGACCAGCTCGGAGCCCGCGTCCATCAGCGTCGCCTCGCCCTTGTCGAAGCCGAAGCGGTGGATCTTGCGGTACGTACGGACCAGCTCGCCGGCGGGGGAAATGACGAGCGAGGTGTTGAAGAGCCGGTCGGAACCCCCGTCCCGGACCCGCTCCACGATGGACCCCGCGTGCAGCCAGACCCCCGCGTCACGCGCCGCCGCCGACATCGCCTCGAACGTCGGCCCGTCCGGCGTTTCCGCCTCCGTGGCAAAAAGTTCGTACGCGAATGCCCCCATGGGCCACAGTTCCGGCAGCACCACCAGGTCCGCGCCGCGCTGTTTGCGTACCAGCGCCGCCACCCGCCGCCTGCGGGATTCGACCGATTCGTCCGGGTCTACTGCGATCTGGAGGAGAGAGGCGCGCACAGTACCACCGTCCTGGCATTCGAGCCGTCAACACGGGCCTACGATCGTCACACGAAAGCACTGCCGGGGTGCCATCGGGCAGCGTAACTTAGCTGCCGAGCCTCCCACGCAGCCCGCAGCCCGCAGCCAGCCCGCAAGCAAGCCAGCCCGCGTACCGCAGAACCGCCGAGGGGTCCCGTGACCGTCCATCCCAGCCTTCAAAACTACGCCGATGCCTGGACCCACTCCATCGAGGCCATAGTCGAGCTGGTGCAGCCGCTCGCCGAGGGTGAATGGAACTGGCGCACACCGTGCCCAGCCTGGTCCGTACGAGATGTCGTCTCGCATGTCATCGGCATGGAATCTGAAATGCTCGGGGACCCACGTCCGATCCACTCGCTGCCGCGCGATCTCTACCACGTGCAGAACGAGTTCGCCCGGTACATGGAGATGCAGGTCGACGTGCGGCGGCACCACACCGCGCCGGAGATGACCGCCGAGCTGGAGTACACGATCATCCGCCGCAACCGTCAGCTGCGGAACGAGACCCGCTCGCCCGACACGATGGTCCGGGCCCCTCTCGGCAAGGAGCAGACCCTCGAAACCGCCCTGCGCGGGCGGGCGTTCGACGTCTGGGTCCATGAGCAGGATCTCCGTACGACCCTGAACCGGCCGGGCAACCTCGACTCCCCCGGCGCCCATGTGACACGGGACGCGCTGCTGGCCGCGCTGCCGAAGGTCATCGCCAAGGACGCGGGCCTGCCGCCCAATTCGGCGGTGGTCATCGATGTGCACGGCCCGCTGGAGTTCCTGCGGACGGTCCGGGTGGACGCGGAGGGCCGCGGCTCGATCGACGGCTCGCCCTCGCTCGGCCCGCTGGTGACGCTGGCGCTGGACTGGGAGACGTACTACCGGCTGGCGTGCGGCCGGGTGCGGTACAACGCGGTGGCGGACCGCGTGAAGATCGACGGCGACCAGGAGCTGGCGGCGGCGATCCTGCGGGAGTTCGCGGTCACGCGCTAGGGGTTACGGGCCTGGGCCACGCGCCGGCGGTCACGCGCCGACGGCGGATCGGTTACGGCGGACGGTCGGCGGGGCCCCGCACGCCCCCTCACCGCCCTCATGCCGGTACGTGCACGGCCTCCACCCGGCTCGCCACCAGCCGCTCCCGCTCCCGTCGCTGCGTACGCGCCCGCAGGCGCAGGATTTGCACCACACCGAGCGCTTCGAGGACGAAGACGGACGAGAAGGCGATCCGGTAGTCGCCGTCGGTCGCGTCCAGCAGGACGCCGACGGCGAGCAGCGTGAACATCGAGGCGACAAAACCGCCCATGTTGACGATTCCGGAGGCCGTGCCCTGACGTTCGGGCGGGTTCGCGGGGCGGGCGAAGTCGAAGCCGATCATCGACGCGGGACCGCAGGCGCCGAGGACCACGCAGAGCGTGATCAGCAGCCACACCGGCGCGTGCGCGCCCGGGTAGCCGAGGGTCGCCGCCCAGAGCAGCGCCGTCGCGCCGACCGTACCGAGGGCGAGCGGGATCCTGGCCTCGTGGTGGCGGCCGATGACCTGCCCGTACACCAGCCCGACCACCATGTTGGAGAGCACGACCAGGGTCAGGAGTTCGCCGGCGGAGGCGCGGGACATGCCCTGCGCCTCCACGAGGAACGGCATGCCCCAGAGCAACAGGAAGATCATCGCGGGGAACTGTCCGGTGAAGTGCACCCACAGCCCGAGGCGGGTGCCCGGTTCGCGCCAGGACTCGGCTATCTGCTTGCGTACGTAGACCGTTCCGGCGTGCTGGGAGGGCGGCGGCTCGTGGCCCTCCGGGTGGTCCTTGAGGAAGAGCAGCAGCAGGACGAGGACCACCACCCCCGCCAGGGAACTGCCCGCGAAGGTCGTGGTCCAGCCGAGGCCGTGCAGGGTACGGGAGATGAAGACGGTGGAGACGAGGTTGCCCGCCATCCCGAAGAACGCGGCGACCTGCGCGATCATCGGCCCGCGCCGGGCCGGGAACCACCGGGTGCCGAGCCGCAGGACGCTGATGAACGTCATCGCGTCGCCGCAGCCGAGCAGGGCGCGCGAGGCGAGGGCCGTACCGTACGAGGTGGAGAGCGCGAAGCCCAGCTGGCCGACGGTGAAGAGGACCACGCCGAACGTCAGCATCCGCTTCGTGCCGACCCGGTCGACCAGCAGGCCGACGGGTATCTGCATGCCCGCGTAGACGAGGAGTTGGAGGATCGAGAAGGTCGAGAGGGCGGAGGCGTTGACGTGGAAGCGGTCCGCCGCGTCGAGGCCGGCCACTCCCAGGCTCGTACGGAAGATGACGGCGACGAAGTAGACCGCGACGCCTATGCCCCAGACGCGCAGGGCGCGGCG
Organism: Streptomyces sp. NPDC087420; assembly: GCF_044744165.1. Lineage (NCBI taxonomy): Bacteria > Bacillati > Actinomycetota > Actinomycetes > Kitasatosporales > Streptomycetaceae > Streptomyces > Streptomyces sp. NPDC087420. The sequence continues at coordinate 410,292 of NZ_JBIUXU010000002.1, read as the reverse complement.
CCCGCCCGGCGGGTCGCCCGGCAGGCTGACGGCGGCGGCGCTCACCGGTCCTCACCCCGGACCAGCACCTTGACGCGGCTCACATGGCGGCGGATGCTCCGCGCGGCGCCCTCGGCGTCGCCGGACCTGACTGCGGCGAGGAGTTCGGCGTGCTCCTCGATGCTCTTGGCGACCCGCTCGGGGTGGGCCTCCAGCACGGCCACGCCCATCCGCAACTGCCGGTCCCTGAGCTGGTCGTAGAGCTTCGACAGGATCTCGTTGCCCGCGTGGCGCACGATCTCCGCGTGGAAGCAGCGGTCCGTGACGGCGAAGGCGGCGAGGTCGCCGATCCTGGCCTTCTCGCGCTGCTCCTCCAGCACCTCTTCCAGCCGGGCGATCAGCCGGGCGGAGGCCGGTACCGCTTTCCGTACGGCGAACTCCTCGACCAGCAGCCGCGTTTCGACCACGTCGGCGATCTCCTGCACGGAGACGGCGAGGACCAGCGCGCCCTTCTTGGGGTAGAGCTTGATCAGCCCCTCCACCTCCAGCTTGAGCAGCGCTTCCCGGACAGGGGTGCGGGACACCCCGACGGCTTCGGCGAGTTCGCCCTCGGTGAGGAGGGTGCCGCCCTCGTAACGGCGGTCGAGGACGGCCTGCTTGATGTGGCTGTAGACACGGTCGGCGGCGGGCGGCTGCTTCACGGGGGACTGCTTGACGGGGGCGGCGGAAGGCATGAGCACAGCTTAGATACAACAGAGGTGCAACAGAACCTCCGTCCGCATGGCGGACCACGCTCGGCCCGGCCCCCGCCCGGCCCCGGCCCCGCCGCCACCTCCGCCGCGTTCCGCCGAACACCAAACATTCGCAAACTCGTGCGCCTTGTACATCCCTGGGGGATCCTCAGGAGTCACATCTCTGGACCCCTCTTTCAAAAGGGCCCGCACACTTCGCTTTTCAACGCATTCGCGAACTCGGAGCGTTTCCTTTGATATCCACCCTCCCGGGCATACGCAAGGCCGCCGTGGTCGCTCTCAGCGCCGGCCTCCTGCTGGCCGCCTCCCCCCTGGCCTCCTCCGCGCAGGCCGCCACCAAACCGACGGTCGGCGGCAAGGGCGCCTTCCTGCTGAACAACTCGTCCAGCGCCACGGTCTTCAGCAAGGCCCCCGACACCAAGCGCCAGATGGCCAGCACCACGAAGATCATGACGGCCGCCGTGGTGCTGAGCACCAAGGGCGTCGACCTCAACAAGAAGGTCACCGTCAAGCAGGCGTACCGCGACTACGTGACCAAGGAAGGCGCGAGCACCGCCGACCTGAGGACCGGCGACAAGGTGACGGTCCGCCAGCTCCTGTACGGGACGATGCTGCCCTCCGGCTGCGACGCGGCGTACGCGCTGGCCGACACGTACGGCACGGGAAGCACCGTCGCGGCCCGGAAGAAGTCGTTCATCTCGAAGATGAACGCGAAGGCCAAGTCGCTGGGGCTCAAGAACACCAAGTTCGACTCCTTCGACGGCATCTCGGCGGCCGGCAACAACTACACGACCCCCCGCGACCTCGCGAAGATCGCGCAGTACGCGATGAAGAACAGCAACTTCCGCGCGGTCGTGAAGGCGACGAAGTACGTGGCCCCGGCGACGACGAGCACCGGCAAGAAGCGCACGTACACCTGGTACAACACGAACAAGCTCCTCGGCTCCTACAAGGGCGCCATCGGCATCAAGACGGGCACCGGCACCGCCGCGGGCCCCTGCCTGGTCTTCGCCGCCACGCGTGGCAGCAAGACGCTGGTGGGTGTGGTCCTGAACGGCTCGGACCGTTACGCGGACGCCGCGAAGCTGCTCGACTACGGCTTCGGCACGAAGACCGCCAAGACGATGAAGCTGCGCACCCTGCCGGCCTCCGCCCAGCAGGACTGACCGCGCGGCAGGACTGATCGCACGACTGATTGACTGGGGCGCCGATCCACTGATCGCGAACCGGTACGGGGGCGGGGCCACGGCGGTGGGCCCGCCCCCTCACGACGAAGAGGGATGACCGGAATGTCGAACGTATCCATCGTGCGGGCGGACGAGGCCGACGCGGACGAGGTGACGTCGGTCCTCTCGACCGGGTTCCTCAAGGACCCCGTGAGCACCTGGATCTTCCCGGACGAGGCCGACCGCGCACGGCTGCACCCGGGCTTCTTCCGCCCCTTCGTGGAGCTGACGCTCGCCGAGGGCGCGATCTGGACGACCGCCGACCGCGCGGCGGTGGCGCTCTGGCTGCCGGTCGACGTCACGGCGCACGACGACGAGCCGGACCTCAGGTCGCTGTACGAGCCCACGCTCGGCGCGTACCACGCGGAACGGATCGGGGCGTTCGACGCACGGTCCACGGCCAACCACCCGACCCACACGAACCACCAGTACCTGCCGTTCGTCGCCGTACGGCCGGACCGGCTGGGCGAGGGTCTCGGCACGGCCCTGCTGACCGACCGCCTCGACGACCTCGACCGGCGGGGCGTGCCGTCGTACCTGGAGGCGAGCAACGCGCGCAGCGCGAAGCTGTACGCGCGTCTGGGCTACGCGCACCTGGACGTCACGACGGACCTGCCGGACGGGCCGAGCCTGTATCCGATGTGGCGCGATCCGGCGCGCTGACGCATACGTACAGCGGGCCGCGGACATCGAACGTCCGCGGCCCGCCTGTGTTCCGGTGCCGTCAGGCCCAGGTGATCAGCCTCTTCGGCTGTTCCAGGATCGCGGCGATGTCCGCCAGGACCTTGGAGCCCAGTTCGCCGTCGATCAGGCGGTGGTCGAAGGAGAGCGCCAGGGTGGTGACCTGGCGGGCCTTGACCTTGCCCTTGTGCACCCAGGGCTGGAGCTTGATCGCGCCGACGGCGAGGATCGCCGACTCGCCCGGGTTGAGGATCGGCGTCCCGGTGTCCACGCCGAAGACCCCGACGTTGGTGATGGTCACCGTGCCGCCCTGCATCGCCCCCGGGGTCGTCCGGCCCTCGCGGGCCGTGGACACCAGGTCGCCGAGCGCGGCGGCCAGTTGGGGCAGGGTCTGGTCGTGCGCGTCCTTGATGTTCGGGACGAGCAGACCGCGCGGGGTCGCGGCGGCGATGCCCAGGTTCACGTAGTGCTTGACCACGATCTCCTGGCGCGCCTCGTCCCAGGTCGCGTTCACCTCGGGGTGGCGCTTGATCGCGACCAGCAGGGCCTTGGCGATGAGGAGCAGCGGGTTGACCCGCACGCCCGCCATCTCCTTGTCGGCCTTCAACTCCTCGACCAGCTTCATCGTGCGCGTCACATCGACGGTGACGAACTCCGTGACGTGCGGCGCGGTGAACGCGCTGCCCACCATCGCCGCCGCCGTGGCCTTCCGTACCCCCTTGATGGGGATACGGGTCTCCCGCGCGCCGGCCGCCGGGACGGGGGCCGCCACAGGAGCGGCGGCGGGTACAGGGGCGGGCGCTTCGACGGTCTCCGCCGGCGCGGTCGCCGCGTGGACGTCCTCGCGGGTGATCACCCCGTCGGGTCCGGTCGGGGTGATCGTCGCCAGGTCCACGCCGAGGTCCTTGGCGAGCTTGCGCACGGGCGGCTTGGCCAACGGCCGGGTCCGCGCGGGCTCCTGGACCGGTACGGCCGGCGCGGGGGCGTATCCGTTCATCTCCGCCTGCACGGCGGCGGCCGCCGCCCCCTGCTCGGGGACGGACGAGGTCGCGGGGCCCCTGCGGGCGCGGCGCTTGGTGGACGCCTCGGCGACGCCGTACCCGACGAGGACGGGCGTACGACCGGCGGAGGCGGCGGTACCGGTGCCGGCGGAGCCGGAAGCGGAGCCCGAGCCCGCGTCGGAAGCGGACGCGTCAGAAGCGGACGCCGGAGCCGGAGCCACCGGCTCCGCCCCTCCGCTCCCGGGCGCCACGTCCACCGTGATGATGGACTCCCCGACGTCGACGGTCGTGCCCTCGGCGAAACGCAGCTCGTGCACCACCCCGTCGTACGGGATGGGCAGTTCGACCGCCGCCTTCGCGGTCTCGACCTCGCACACCACCTGGCCGTCGGTGACGACGTCACCGGGCTGTACGTACCACTTGAGGATCTCGGCCTCGGTGAGTCCCTCGCCCACGTCGGGCATCTTGAACTCGCGATAGCGCGTCGACGTGTCAGCAGTCATGGTCACGGCACTCCTCAGTACGCGAGCGAGCGGTCGACGGCGTCGAGCACCCGGTCCAGGCCCGGGAGGTACTCGTCCTCCAGGCGCGCCGGCGGATACGGCGCGTGGAAGCCGCCGACGCGCAGCACCGGGGCCTCCAGCTGGTAGAAACACCGCTCCGTGACGCGAGCGGCGATCTCCGCGCCCGAGCCGTAGAACACCGGCGCCTCGTGCACCACGACCAGCCGGCCGGTCTTCTCCACCGACGTCTGGATGGTGTCGAAGTCGATCGGGGAGATCGACCGCAGGTCCAGGACCTCAAGCGACTTGCCCTCCTCGGCCGCCGCCGCCGCGGCCTCCAGGCAGACCTTCACCATCGGGCCGTACGCGGCCAGGGTGAGATCGGAGCCCGTGAGCGCGACCCGCGCCTTGTGCAGCGGGCCCGGGATGGCCTCGGGGTCGACCTCGCTCTTGTCCCAGTAGCGCCGCTTCGGCTCGAAGAAGATCACCGGATCGTCGCTGAGGATGGCCTGCTGCATCATCCAGTAGGCGTCCGAGGACGTCGAGGGCGAGACGATCTTCAATCCGGCGACGTGCGCGAAGAGCGCCTCGGGGGACTCCGAGTGGTGCTCGACCGCGCCGATGCCGCCGCCGTACGGGATACGGATCACGACGGGCATCTTGATCTTGCCGAGCGCGCGGGCGTGCATCTTGGCGAGCTGCGTGACGATCTGGTCGTACGCGGGGAAGACAAAACCGTCGAACTGGATCTCGACGACCGGGCGGTAGCCGCGCAGCGCGAGGCCGATCGCCGTGCCGACGATGCCCGACTCGGCGAGCGGGGTGTCGATGACCCGGCCCTCGCCGAAGTCCTTCTGGAGCCCGTCCGTCACCCGGAAGACACCGCCGAGCTTTCCGACGTCCTCGCCCATGATCAGGACCTTGGGATCGGTCTCCAGGGCCTTGCGCAGCGATTCGTTGATCGCCTTCGCGAGAGGAAGCTTCTGTACGGCCATGATCACTTACCCCCCTCGGCGGAGTCGGCTGAATCGGCGAACGACGCCTGGTACGCGGCGAACTGCGCGCGCTCCTCGTCCACGAGCGCGCTCCCGTCCGCGTACACATGGTCGAAGATCGCCAGACGGTCGGGGTCCGGCATGGCCCGTACCGCCTCGCGTACCCGCTTGCCGAGCGCCTCGCTCTCCTCCTCCAGACCGGTGAAGTAGGCCTCGTCGGCGTGCCCCTCCCGCTCCAGGAGGCGGCGCAGCCGCAGGATCGGGTCCTTGGCCCGCCAGGACTCCGTCTCCTCGTCGGCGCGGTACTTGGTCGGGTCGTCGGACGTGGTGTGGGCACCCATCCGATACGTGAACGCCTCGATCAGCATCGGCCCCTCGCCCCGGCGCGCCCGCTCCAGCGCGGAGCGGGTCACCGCCAGACAGGCCAGTACGTCGTTGCCGTCGACCCGGACGCCCGGGAAGCCGTACCCCTGCGCCCGCTGGTAGAGCGGCACCCGCATCTGCTTCTCGGTGGGCTCGGAGATCGCCCACTGGTTGTTCTGGCAGAAGAAGACCACCGGCGCGTTGTAGACCGCGGCGAAGGTGAACGACTCCGCGACGTCGCCCTGGCTGGAGGCGCCGTCGCCGAAGTACGCGATCACGGCGCTGTCGGCGCCGTCCTTCGCCACCCCCATGGCGTAACCGACGGCGTGCAGGGTCTGTGAGCCGATGACGATCGTGTACAGGTGGAAGTTGTTGGTGCCCGGGTCCCAGCCGCCGTGGTTCACGCCGCGGAACATGCCGAGCAGGTTGGTCGGGTCGACCCCGCGGACCCAGGCCACCCCGTGCTCACGGTAGGTCGGGAAGACGTAGTCGTCGTCGTGCAGGGCGCGGCCAGAACCGATCTGGGCGGCCTCCTGCCCCAGCAGCGACGCCCACAGCCCGAGCTCTCCCTGGCGCTGGAGCGAGGTGGCCTCGGCGTCGAAGCGCCGGGTCAGCACCATGTCCCGGTACAGGCCCCGCAGCTCCTCGGGGGTCAGGTCGATCTCGTATTCCGGGTGCTCCACGCGCTCACCCTCAGGGGTGAGCAGCTGTACGAGCTGGGGCTCGGAACTCTGCTGCTGCGGCGTCCTCCTGGCGCTGGTGCGCTTGGTGCCGCTACTGCGTCGCGGTTTGCGCGGGGCAGTGCTCTCCACGGTCACGTGCGTGCTCCTCCGTCTGTCCGGCCCCCGGGATCCGCCGGGAACCAGTGCGGCTCGCCGCTTCCGTCCGTCCGCACAGGGTGGGTGCGGTCCGGCCGGGATCGGCGTGACAAGTTGCCCCGGCGAGCGCCCTGTCAGAGGCACGTTACCCAGTGGGCGGCATTCCCGCGAAACCCCTTGTGACCTGCGATTTTGCTCGGATATCCAAGTAAATCGAAAGAAGTCGGAAACACCTACTGGTCACAGCCTTGCAGGCCGCCGGAACAACGGCACGTTATCCCGGCGGATCCGTGCCAGGGAAGGGCAGGCGGAGGGCGAGTGTGTGAGACTGATTTATGTGGGTGAAGACGGAAAAATCTCAGTATTCCTGGTCGATGACCACGAAGTCGTCCGCCGCGGTGTCTTCGAGTTGCTCTCCGTGGAGGCGGACATCGAGGTGGTCGGCGAGGCGGGCACGGCCGCGGACGCGATGGCGAGGATCCCCGCCACCCGTCCGGACGTGGCGGTGCTCGACGTACGGCTGCCGGACGGCAGCGGGGTCGAGGTCTGCCGGGAGATCCGCTCGCGTGACGAGGACATCAAGTGCCTGATGCTGACGTCGTTCTCGGACGACGAGGCGCTGTTCGACGCGATCATGGCCGGCGCCTCGGGCTATGTGCTCAAGGCGATCCGGGGCAACGAACTGCTGAACGCGGTACGGGACGTCGCGGCGGGACGCTCGCTGCTCGACCCGGTGGCGACGGCCCGGGTGCTCCAGCGCCTGCGGGACGGCAGCGGCCCCAAGCCGGACGACAAACTGTCGGGCCTGACGGACCAGGAGCGCAGGATCCTCGACCTGATCGGCGAGGGCATGACGAACCGCGCCATCGGCGAGCAGCTGCACCTCGCCGAGAAGACGATCAAGAACTATGTCTCCAGCCTGCTGTCCAAGCTCGGCATGGAACGGCGCTCGCAGGCCGCCGCGTACGTGGCACGCCTCCAGGCCGAAAGGCACTGATCCGCCCCGATTCCGCCCGGTGCGAGCAGGCCCTTTCGGGACCAACGTCCCGCGGCATCGGGGGCTGCCTCCCCTGGTGAGGGGGGTGCGCGGTGACGGAGAGTGGAGGGCATGCCCACCACGACCCAGGAACTCCGCGCACTGGAGCTGCTCACGCTCGTCTCGTACGGACGGGTGTCGACGACGATGCGAGCGATGCCGTTCGTCGCGCCGGCGCGCCACGTCGTGGCGGACGGGGACGTGCTGCTGCGGATGCACGCGGGCCACGGCTACCACCGGGCCTGTGCGGGCGGCGTGGTGGCGTTCGGCGCGGACAACTTCAACGTGGAGGGTTCCGACCTCTGGTCGGTGCAGCTCACGGGGACCGCACAGATCATCGAACCGACCCCCGGGGAGCTGGAGCTGTTCGGTCCGATCCCGGCCCTGATCGACGGCGAACCCTACGAACCGGCGTATATGCGACTGACGCCGCAGTTCTTCTCCGTACACACGCTCGACTACTCCGCAGGGCGACAGACCCAGCACACAGTGTGATCTAACATCTGACATGTGCTGCGCTCATATGCAATGGCTGTGCCCGCCGCGATCTCGGCGATCCCCTCCATCACGTTCGTCCCACCCGCTCCCCAGCCCACCGCTCACTCGCGTCCGCCCGTCGGCGCGCTGCTCCGCCGCTACCGCGGCGCGGGCGAGGCGCTCTCCTGCGAACCCGTCGCCCAGGGGCTGCTGAACCGCGGCTACCGGCTGGCGACCACCCGGGGCTCCTACTTCCTCAAGCACCACCTGGACGGCGACCACGAGGCCGTCGCCCGCCAACATCGTGCCACCCGGCGATTACCGGGTCTCGGCGTGCCGGTGGCCGAGGCCGTCGAGAACACCGCGGGCGGGACCGTCACCGTCATCGGCGGCCACTGCTTCGCCCTCCACCCCTGGATCGAGGGGCGCCACCGCAACGGCGCCCAGCTGACCCGCGCCGGATCGGAGCGCCTCGGCGCGCTCCTGGGGCTCGTCCACACCGGCCTGGAGCAGGTGATGGAGGCGGACCCGGTGGCCCTCACCCACGCCCTCACGTACGACAGCCAGGACCCCGCCTCGACCTTCGCGCTCATCGACGAACTCCTCGCCCTGGCACGGCACCACGCCCCCCGCAACGCCTTCGACGAACTGGCCGAGCACCGCCTGACCGAGCGGCGGACCCTGCTGGAACGGCACGCCCACCGGCGCCCGCCACCGGGCGCGGAACCGGCCACGGGATGGGTGCACGGTGACTTCCACCCGCTGAACCTGATCTACCGGGGCGCCGAGCCGGCCGCGATCGTCGACTGGGACCGGCTGGGCGTGCAGCCGCGCGCCGAGGAGGCCGTACGGGCGGCGGCGATCTTCTTCGTACAGCCGACCGGTGAGCTGGACCTGACGAAGGTACGGGCCTACGCGCGCGGCTACCGGCAAGCGACCGGGGCCGGCTCCGCCGAACTGGCCGCCGCCGTGCACCGGGTGTGGTGGGAGCGGCTCAATGACTTCTGGATACTCCGGTGGCGCTACCAGCTGGACGACCGGAGGGCCGACCCGCAGTTCGCCGCGGTGTCGGCCCTGGTGGTGTGGTGGACGAGGGAGTACGAGGCGGTGCGTGAGGCGTTCGCGGGGTGACGCGAACGCGCGGTGAACGTGCGGTGAACGCGCGGTGGTGCGAACGCCTCACGCGGTGCGGGTGTGCGGGGTCAGGGGGTGGTAGCGCCTTCCGTACCCGCCACGGCCCCGGCGTCCGCACCCGCGGCCGCGCCACCGTCGGTGGCGCCGGGGTCACCGGTCGTCGCCGGTTCCGAAGGCCCGCCCGACGGTTCGCCGTTGGTGCTGCCGCCGTCCGTGGTGCCCCCGTCCGTCGTACCGCCCTCCGTGCCGCCCGCGTCCGTGCCGGTGTCCGGCGAGGACGGCGTCTCCGACGGCTCGTCGGAGGGGGTCAGCGACGGGGTCGGCTTGCGCGGAGGCGTGTAGTCCGGCTGCTGCTGGCCGCCTGACGACGTGTCGGGCTCGTCGGTCTCCTCCGTCTCCGACTCGCTCGGCGTGGGCTTGTCGCTGGGCGCCGACTCGCTCGGGGAGACACTGGGCTTCGGGTTCTTGTCGCTGTTGTCCTTCGCGCCCATGCCCTGCACCGCGAAGGCGACGCCCGCCACGATCGCGACCAGCGCCAGCGCGACGAACAGCAGCATCTTGCCGCGCCCGCCACCGCCCTGGCCGCCGTGGCTGTTCACGTACGCGCCGTCGTTCGGGTTCATCGGCGGCAGGATCGGGCGCTGCGAGGTCTCGCCGTGCGGCGGATGCCCCATCGCGGTCGTCGCGGCCATGCCCATCGGCGGGGTGCCCCCGCCGTGCGCGTCGACCGGGCCGGTGTTCCAGGTGTGGGTGTGGCTGCCCTGCTGCTGGAGCATCTGCATGCCGTACTGGATGAGCCCGCGCATCTCCTCGGCGCTCTGGAACCGGTCGTCCGGTTCTTTCGCGAGGGAGCGCATCACCATGCCGTCGAGCTCCGGCGGCGCCAGCGGGGAGACCTCGGAGGGCGGCACCGGGATGTCCTGCACGTGCTGGTAGACGACGGAGAGCGGCGTCTCACCGGTGAACGGGGGCCGCTGCGCGAGCAGTTCGTACAGCAGGCAGCCCGTCGCGTACAGGTCGGAGCGGTGGTCGACGGACTTGCCCAGCGCCTGCTCGGGGGAGAGGTACTGGGGCGTGCCCATGACCATGCCGGTCTGTGTCATGGTCGACTGCGCGCCGTGCAGGGCACGCGCGATGCCGAAGTCCATGACCTTGACCGCGCCGCTGTGCGTGATGATCACGTTCGCGGGCTTGATGTCGCGGTGCACGATGCCGTGCTGGTGCGAGTAGGCCAGGGCCTCCAGCACACCGGAGACGATGATCAGCGCCTGCTCGGGCGGCGGGGCCTCCGCCTCCATGAGCAGTTCGCGGATCGTGCGGCCCTCGACCAGCTCCATCACGATGTACGGCACGACCTGGCCGTTGACGACGTCCTCGCCGGAGTCGTACACCGCCACCACCGCGTGGTGGTTGAGCCCGGCGACCGACTGCGCCTCACGGGTGAAGCGGGCCTTGGAGATGGGGTCCTCGGCCAGATCGGCCCGGAGCAGCTTCACCGCCACGGTGCGCCCGAGGCGTACGTCCTCGGCCGCGAACACCTCGGCCATACCGCCGCGGCCCAGGCGATGGGTCATCCGGTAACGGCCGTCGCCGACCAGTCCGCCCTCGCCCCAGGAGTCCGCGGCATCCGACACTCCGCCGCCGCTTGCTTCCGGTTCGGGTGCCATCAGTCCTCGCCGTCGTTTCTGTCCGCGTCAAGTCCGCCAGCGCGGCCCGCGGTGGTTCGGGGATTTTCAGGGGTACGGGGATTATCGGGAGTGCTATGCCACGTCACGCTACAGCCTTCGTGTGACACGCCGGTTCAGGATGGACCGGTCATGAAACCCGTACGGACGGGGCCACGCAAATTACAGGTGGCTCCGGTAACGCTTCCGAGACGCTCTGTCGTGCTTACGGTCACGGATCGGGCACCCGGCTTGACGTGTCCGAGGCCTGGGGCAGACTTGGCGCGTTACCGCGTCACCGCGGGACAACGGGATCGAACACCGGCACCATCGCGCCGGCGTCACGGCGTCGGCGCGTCAGCGCCGCCCATGTGCCGACGCGCCGAGGGGGAAGCACAGTCATGAGCCAGGACGGCGCACGGGGCCGCTATGCGGGCGGTTCGGTCGCGGGCGGCCGGTACCAGCTTCGCGACCTGCTCGGCGAAGGCGGCATGGCGTCCGTCTACCTCGCCTACGACTCGGCGCTCGACCGCCAGGTCGCCATCAAGACCCTCCATACGGAACTGGCGCGCGAGCAGTCGTTCCGCGAGCGGTTCCGCCGCGAGGCGCAGGCGGTCGCCAAGCTGTCGCACCCGAACATCGTGTCGGTCTTCGACACCGGCGAGGACACGCTCTTCGAGAACGGCGCCGCCGGGGGCACCGGCGCGATGATGCCGTACATCGTCATGGAGTACGTGGAGGGGCAGCCGCTCGGCTCGCTCCTCCAGGCGGACATCGCGCGGCACGGCGCGATGCCGGCCGACCGGGCGCTCGGCGTGACGGCGGACGTGCTGGCCGCGCTGGAGGCCAGCCACGAGATGGGGCTGGTCCACCGGGACATCAAGCCCGGCAACGTGATGATCAACCGGCGTGACGTGGTCAAGGTGATGGACTTCGGCATCGCGCGCGCCATGCAGTCGGGTGTCACGTCGATGACGCAGACCGGCATGGTCGTCGGCACCCCGCAGTACCTCTCCCCCGAACAGGCGCTCGGGCGCGGCGTCGATGCGCGCTCCGACCTCTACTCGGTCGGCGTCATGCTCTTCCAGCTGCTGACGGGCCGTCTGCCGTTCGACGCGGACTCGGCGCTGGCGATCGCGTACGCGCATGTGCAGGAGGAGGCCGTCGCGCCGTCCTCGATCAACCGGTCCCTGTCGCCCGCGATGGACGCGCTGGTCGCGCGGGCGCTGAAGAAGAACCCGAACGAGCGTTTCCCGAGCGCCGCCGCGATGAGCGCCGAGTGCCGGCGGGTGCTGCCGGCCGGGCCGACGGGCGCGCCGGTGATCATCCAGGGCGCGGCGCCCCACAGCGGCGCGGGAGTCAGCTCGGCGGTCTTTCCGCCGGTCGACCAGTCCGCGCAGGCGCCGGGGCCGTACGGCGTGCAGACGCCGTACCAGCCGCCGGCGCATCAGACACAGCCTCAGCAGCCCCAGCCCCCTCAGCACCCGGGCGCGTACGGGCCGCCGTCCCCGGCGCCTCATGTGGCCGGGCCCGGCTACGGGTACCCGCAGGCCGCCGCGTACCAGAACCCGGGGCAGCACACCCCGCCGCCGTACGGGATCTCTCCGCAGCAGGCCGGGGGAGGCACGGGCGGCACCGGCGGCACCGGCGGCAAGCGGAACGTGCCGGTCATCGTGGGCGCGATCGTCATCTCGCTGCTGGCGATCGGCGGGCTGATCACGGCCCTGTCGATGGGTGGCGACAACCAGGGCGGCGGCAACGAGGCAGGACCGACCGCCAGCGGCGGCCCGGCGGTGGACGGCTACCGGGCGCCGGACCGCAGCCGGACCATCGACGAGGACAAGTGCACGGATCCGCAGGAGGATCCGTCGGACCCGAGCAAGATCTCCGTGCCGGACTTCCGGTACAAGGACATCCTCTCCGTGAAGAAGTGCCTGAACGCGGCCCACTGGAAGTACGAGCAGCCGACGACGGTCCAGAACGGCCAGTACGCCAAGGAGACGGTGATCGAGCAGTACCCGACGCAGGGCACGGGCGTCGATCCGAGCACGGTGACGTTCACGCTGAGGCTCGCTTCGGGGTCGGCGCAGTAGCGCGGTCCCGGGCGTAGTGCTGCGCCCGGTCCCGCGCATACTCCCGCGCCTGGTCCTGCGCCCGGTCCCCCGCCCGGTCCCGCGCCCGGTCCTGCACGTAGTCCTTACGGGGGAGGCTGCTCGCCCGGGATGCCGGAGTTGTCACTCCATGTGACGCTGGGTCCGTGATGCCCAGGCTCCGCACCCACTGCGCTCTCGCGGTCGCGACCTTGCTGCTGGCCGCGCCGCTCGCGCGGGCCGAGGAATCCGCCTCCCCGTCCGCCGGCCCCTCGGTCTCCCCCGACCCGACGGTGTCCCTGGCGGGGCGGGAGGCCGGGGAGGGGCATTCCCGGCCCGGCAGGCCGACGGGGCCCGAGGTCTCACGGCCGGGGGACATCCCGGAGAACCTGCCGGAGGACCTGCCGGAGGGCAGCGCGGTCCCGGATTCCACCGCCCCGCCGGACAGCCCGGCCCCCGCGTCCCCCTCCCTCACCCCGTCCCCCTCGCCCACCGGGCCCTCCCGTACGTCCCGCCCCCGGCCCTCCGCGTCCCCGTCGGCCCCCTCCGGGCGCCCGCGCCGCGGGGAGACGTCTCCGCGCCCGTCGGAGCCCCGGAAGACGGACGGTTCCGACGGCGCCGCCGAGAAGCCGCGGGACTCGGCGGCCCCGTCCGGCGGAGCGGTGTCCCCGCCGCCCGCCGCGGCCCGCGAACCCGGCGCGAGGGCGTTCCCGGAGCCCGTCGCCGAGCCGGTGGCGATCCTGACCCTGGGGACCGGCATCACGCTGATCGGCCTCGGTCTCGGCTTTCTCGGCCTGCGGCTCCGCCGCCGCTGATCCGGTTCCCGCGACTCCGTCCCAGGTCTGTCCCTGCGCTGTCACCGGCCGTATCCCTCTCACGACTGACGCGTGAGGTCCCTCTCAGGTCGCTTGCGGCCGACGACCTACCGGGTATACATACTGAGTATGTCGATTCGCCACGGGCTTCTCGCCCTCCTGGAACGCGGCCCGCGCTACGGCTCCCAGCTCCGTACGGAGTTCGAGTCCCGTACGGGATCCACCTGGCCGCTCAACGTGGGCCAGGTCTATACGACCCTGAACCGCCTGGAGCGGGACGGCATGGTCACCCAGGACGGCGAGGACGAGGCGGGCCACGCGCTCTACGTGATCACGGAACCGGGCCGCAGCGAGCTGCGGTCGTGGTTCCGCAGGCCCGTCGACCGCACCAGCCCGCCCCGGGACGAGCTGGCCATCAAGCTCGCCATGGCGGTGGGCGCCCCGGGCGTCGACATCCGGGAAGTCATCCAGTCCCAGCGCCACCACACCATCCAGGCGATGCAGGACTACACCCGCCTCAAGGCCCAGAGCCTGGACAGCACTCCGGCCGACCGGGACGAGGTGGCGTGGCTGCTCGTCCTGGACCAGCTCATCTTCCAGACCGAGGCCGAGGCCAGGTGGCTCGACCACTGCGAGGTACGGCTGATCCGGCTGGCGATGCTCCAGGAGAAGGCGGTCGACCCCGTCCCGGAGGCGCCCGCCGCCCCGGCGGAGGTCTCCGCGGCGCCCGCCGCGCCGACGCCCCCGGAACCGACCGCGACCGCCCCCACCCGCCGGGGCCGCCGCCGCTGACCGCACCTCACCTCACCCGTTCCGGGCGCACCGCCGCCCGTCCCGTCGTCTTCAGCTCACCATTCGTACGCGCGCACACGACCGCGTACGCACCGAGGGGGATCCACCCATGCCCAAAACACCCCATGCACCGCAGCAGCCGGTGCTGCGGCTCCAGGAACTGACCCGCGTCCACGGCAGCGGAGCCACCGAGGTGCACGCGCTGCGCGGCATCAACCTCGACGTGTTCCCCGGCGAACTCGTCGCCGTCATGGGCCCGTCGGGCTCCGGGAAGTCCACGCTGCTCACCATCGCGGGCGGCCTCGACCACCCCACCTCGGGGCGCGTCGTGGTCGAGGGAACGGACATCACCACCGTCGACCGCAAGCGGCTCGCGGCCCTGCGGCGCCGCAGCATCGGCTACGTCTTCCAGGACTACAACCTGATCCCCGCCCTCACCGCGGCGGAGAACATCGCGCTCCCCCGCGAGCTGGACGGCACCTCCGCCCGCAAGGCACGGGTCGAAGCCCTCGCCGCGCTGGACGAGATGGGCCTCGACCAGCTCGCCGACCGCTTCCCCGACGAGATGTCCGGCGGGCAGCAGCAGCGGGTGGCCATCGCCCGCGCCCTCGTCGGCGACCGCAGACTCGTGCTCGCCGACGAGCCCACCGGCGCCCTGGACTCCGAGACCGGGGAATCCGTACTCGCCCTGCTGCGCAGCCGCTGCGACGCGGGCGCCGCCGGCGTCCTGGTCACCCACGAGCCGCGCTTCGCGGCCTGGGCGGACCGGGTCGTCTTCCTGCGGGACGGCTCCGTCGTCGACCAGACCATCCGCAGCGAGGCGGACTCCCTGCTCACCGGTCAGGCGGCCGACCTGTGATCACCTGGTTCCACTCCTGGCGCGCCGCCCTGCGCATCGCCCGCCGCGACGCCTGGCGCTTCAAGGGCCGCAGCTTCCTCGTCCTCGCGATGATCGCGCTCCCCATCCTCGGGGTCAGCGCCGTGGATCTGACCGTACGGAGCGCCGAGCTCTCCCCGCAGGAGACCCTGACGCGCGAACTCGGTCACGCGGACGCCCGGCTCACCGATCCGGGGCTCGGCGGGATACCCCTCCTCCAAGGGCCCAAGGGCACGGACTACTCCCCCGTGAAGGACTACGGCGACGGACGGTGGCCGGACGGTGGCACCGACCTCAGGAAGGCACTTCCGGCCGGTGCCACCACGCTGACGGACTCGGCCGGCAGCGCGAAACTCCGTACGACTCATGGGTTGCTCCAGGCCCAGGTCCGTGAGCTGAAGGCCACCGACCGGGCGGCCGAGGGGATCCTGCGCCTGGACCACGGCCGCTTCCCGGCCCGGGCCGACGAGGTCGCCGCGACCACCCAGTTCCTGGAGACCAGCGGACTGCGGGTCGGATCGAAGCTCACCGCACGCGGGCTCGACACGTCCTACAAGATCGTCGGTGCCTACGAACTGCCCGGCGAACTGAACACCGCCCAGATCAACGCACTCCCCGGCACGCTGCTCGCGCCGCTGAACCAGGCCCTCCAGGACCAGGGGCTGGACAGCTCGGCCCCGGACACCACCCAACTGGTCTCCGTTCCGGGTGGTTTCACGTGGAACATGGTCCAGCAGGCCAACACCAAGGGCGTGGTGGTCGTCTCGCGCGCCGTGATCCTCTCGCCGCCCGCCGACGCCGACGTGCCGCTCTACCAGAGGTCCGAATGGACCGGATACCGGGAAAACGCGGCGACCGATCCGGCCGCACTCGCCGCGGCAGGCACGGTGGTCGGCCTCGCCATGCTGGAGATCTGCCTGCTGGCCGGTCCCGCCTTCGCCGTCGGCGCCCGCCGCTCGCGCCGCCAACTGGGCCTCGTCGGGGCCAACGGCGGTGACCGGCGCCACATCCGGGCCATCGTCCTCGGCGGCGGTCTGGTCATCGGGGCCGTCGCGGCGGTGGTCGGCACCGTCCTCGGCGTCGCCCTCACCTTCGCCCTGCGACCGGTCCTGGAGAGCTATCTGGGCCAGCGCTTCGGCAGCTTCGACGTACGGCCGCTCGAACTGCTCGGGATCGCGGCACTCGCCGTGCTCACCGGTCTGCTCGCCGCCATCGTCCCGGCCGTGACCGCGTCCCGCCAGACGGTCCTGGCGTCCCTCACCGGCCGGCGCGGCATCCGCCGGAGCAACCGGGTGCTGCCGGCGGTGGGCCTGGTCGCGATCGCGATCGGCGCGGCGATCGCGCTGTACGGGTGGACCGTGTCGGACAGCTATGTGATCGTCGCGGGCGGCAGCGCCCTCGCCGAGCTGGGGGTGGTCGCGATGACCCCGGCCCTGGTGGGACTGTTCGGCAGGGTGGGCCGCTGGCTGCCGCTCTCGCCCCGGCTGGCGCTGCGGGACGCCGTACGCAACCGGGGTCGTACGGCTCCGGCCGTCGCCGCCGTCCTGGCGGCGGTCGCGGGGACCGTGGCGGTGGCCACGTACACCGCGAGCAGCGACGCCCAGAACCGGGACGCGTACGTCGCCGACCTGCCGTACGGCGCGGTCTCGCTCGCCATCAGCGACGACGGCGGCCGGGACGTGCCGGCCGCCCGCGCCGCCGTACAGCGGGAGCTGCCCGTCGCGGTGTCCGCGAAGATCGACGGCCTCGTCGTCGGTCCCCCGCGCTGCGCGTCCGACACGACGGGCAAGGGCTGCGGGACCGCCGAGGTGGTCGTACCGGACGCGAACCAGTGCCCGCTGTGGAAGGAGGAGAACGCGAACAAGGAGTTCACCGCCGCCGAGCGCCTGAAACTGCGCGCCGACTCCCGCTGCAAGGACGGGACCGTCTACCCCGCCTCGGGTGACGTGGTGGTCGGGGACGCCGCGCTCCTCCAGGTGTTCGGGATCAAGGACCCCGGGGCCGAAAAGGCGCTGGCGGCGGGCGAGATCCTGTCGTTCGACGCGCGCAACGTCGACACCGAGGGAAAGATCGGGATTCGGCTGGTTCCCGATACCCGCGCGGCCGACAAGGCCAGGGAGCAGGACAAGGAACTGCCGGCCGACGTCAAGAAGTTCACGGCGCACGAGGTTCCGGGCAAGCCCAACGCGTACGGCATCAAAATGATCATCCCGGCCGGCGCGGCCAAGGCGGCGGGCTTCGGGGTCGTCCCGCTCGGCGGGTACTACTCGACCACCGAGATGCCGAGCGGCGCACAGGAGCAGCGGCTCACCTCCGATCTCGACGCCTTCGGCGCCAACGCCTACCTGGACATCGAGAAGGGCTACGTCGGCGAGAACAACATCGTGCTCCTCGCCCTGGGCGTCTTCGCCGGGCTGGTGACCATCGGTGCCGCCGGGATCGCCACCGGTCTCGCGCAGGCCGACGCCGAGGCCGACCTCAAGACGCTCGCCGCGGTCGGCGCGCCGTCCCGGGTCCGCAGGACGCTCAGCGGATTCCAGTGCGGGCTGGTGGCGGGGATGGGCGTCCTGCTCGGTACCGCCGCGGGGCTGCTCCCCGCCGTCGCGCTCCGGCTGACCGAGCGGCGGGACGGGGAGAACCGCTACCGGCAGGCCCTCACCGACGGGCTGACCGACGCCGTGGTGCCGCACGTCCCGATCGTCGTCCCGTGGGGGACGCTGGCCGCCCTGCTGATCGCGGTCCCGGTGGGCGCGGCCCTGCTGGCGGCCGTGGTCACCCGCTCCCACGGAACACTGGGCCGCCGCGCGGCCACGTAGGCCGGGTGCGAGACAATGAATACATGGAAATGTCGAGGAACGAACGGTCGCAGGAGAGCCCTCATGTCCTGGTGGTGGGACAGGACGGGACGGCGCTCGGCGGCGGTGGAACCGACGACGAGCCCCGTGAGATCCCGGTGACGGAAATGGTCGAACAGCCCGCGAAGGTCATGCGCATCGGCAGCATGATCAAGCAGCTGCTCGAAGAGGTCCGCGCGGCCCCTCTGGACGAGGCGAGCCGGGTACGGCTCAAGGAGATCCACGCCAGCTCCGTCAAGGAGCTGGAGGACGGGCTCGCACCCGAGCTCGTCGAGGAGCTGGAGCGGCTCTCCCTCCCCTTCACCGACGAGGCCATCCCCTCCGAGGCGGAGCTGCGCATCGCGCAGGCCCAGTTGGTGGGGTGGCTGGAGGGCCTCTTCCACGGGATCCAGACGGCGCTGTTCGCCCAGCAGATGGCGGCCAGGGCCCAGCTCGAACAGATGCGCCGCGCCCTCCCGCCGGGCTCGGTGCAGGAGGACGACGAGGAACAGGGCCACGGCGCGATCCGCTCGGGTCCCTACCTCTAGGACCTCTGGGGCACGCGCAGGGCCCGGCACCCTCAGAAGGGTGCCGGGCCCCAGCGCCAGGTCAGGCCGCCCTCCGCCAGGTCAGGCCGTCGGCGCGATCAGCAGGATCTTGCCCACGTGGGTGCTGGACTCCAGCACGCGGTGTGCCTCCGCCGCCTCCGCCATCGGGAGCGTCCGGTCCACGATCGGACGGACGCGCCCCTCGGCGACGAGCGGCCAGACGTGTTCCCGTACGGCGGCGACGATGGCCGCCTTCTCCGCCCGGGGGCGGGCCCGCAGCGAGGTCGCCGTGATGGTGCCGCGCTTGCTCAGCAGCGCACCGATGTTCAGCTCGGCCTTCACCCCGCCCTGCATCCCGATCACCGCGAGCCGGCCGTTCACGGCCAGCGCCTTCACGTTCTGGGCGAGGTATTTCGCGCCGACGATGTCGAGAATGACGTCCGCGCCCGCTCCGTCCGTCGCCTTCCGTATCTCCGCCACGAAGTCCTGCTCGCGGTAGTCGATCAGGATGTCCGCGCCCAGCTCCTTGCAGCGCGCCAGCTTCTCCGGGCCGCCCGCCGTCACCGCGACCCGGGCGCCGAGCGCCTTGGCGACCTGGATCCCCATCGTGCCGATCCCGCTGCCGCCGCCGTGCAGCAGCAGCGTCTCACCGGCGGTGAGCCGGCCGAGCATGAAGACGTTCGACCAGACCGTGCAGGCCACCTCGGGAAGCGCGGCGGCCTCCGCCAGGGTCACCCCCGTGGGTACGGGCAGCAGTTGGCCCGCAGGGACGACGACCTTCTCGGCGTATCCCCCGCCGGCCAGCAGGGCGCACACCTCGTCCCCGACGGCCCACCCGGTGACGCCGGGGCCGAGCGCCGCCACACGGCCCGCGCACTCCAGGCCGGGGTAGGTCGAGGATCCTGGCGGCGGGTCGTAGTGGCCCTGCCGTTGCAGTACATCGGCGCGGTTGACCGCGCTCGCCACGACGTCGACGAGCACTTCGCCCTCGCCGGGGACGGGATCGGGGACTTCGGCCCACACGAGCGCCTCGGGGCCACCGGGTTCCGGAATCGTGATCGCATGCATGGCCGTGAGGCTACTCCCCGCCCCCTGGGCGGGTGTTCGTCCGCGACGGTCAGGTCCCGGCCTCCGGATCCGTCGGGTTCTGGGCGCGCACGATGGTGATCAGCCGGTCGGTCAGCTGGAGCGGGCTCGCGGACGGATCGTCGTAACCGATCAGCCGGTGCCCGCGCAACACGCTCACCACCAGGTCCTCCGTCTCCCGTACGCTCCGCCCCACCTCCGCCTTTATGACGGGCCGTTCGATGAGGTCCAGACCGCTGCCCTGCTGGATCAGGTCCTCCATCACCGTGCCGGCCATCGGGCTGAGCACGGACATCCCGAGGAGCCGGCCGGCCGCGCTGGCGCTGGTGATCACCGCGTCGGCGCCGGACTGGCGCAGCAGCGGCGCGTTCTCCTCCTCCCGGACGGCGGCGACGATCTTCGCCGACCGGTTGAGCTGACGCGCGGTCAGCGTGACCAGCACCGCCGTGTCGTCCCGCTGGGTGGCGATGACGATCTGACGGGCCTTCTGGACCTCGGCGCGCAACAGCACTTCGCTGCGGGTCGCGTCGCCGAGGACTCCGACGAACCCCTGGGCGTTGGCGGCCTCGATCACCTTCGCCGACGGGTCGACGATGACGATCTGGTCCTTCCTGAGACCCGTGGCGCACAGGGTCTGTATCGCCGACCGCCCCTTGGTGCCGTATCCGACGATGACCGTGTGCTCGCGCAAGTGGGACCTCCAGCGGTTCTGCCGCCATTCCTCACGGGTGCGTTCCGTGAGGACCTCAAGAGTGGTGCCGACCAGGATGATGAGGAACAGCACGCGCAGGGGGGTCACGAGCAGCACATTGACCAGCCGTGCGCTGTCGCTGTACGGGACGATGTCGCCGTAACCGGTCGTGGAGAGCGTGACGGTCGCGTAGTAGACGGCGTCGAGGAAGTCGACCGAGTCGTCCGAGTTGTCGTGGTAGCCCTTGTTGTCGATCCAGACGATGAAGACCGTCACGAACAACACCACCAGGGCCATCACCAGCCGGCGGGTCACCTGGCGGAGCGGTCGCTGGACCTGCTGACGCGGCAGTGCCACGCGGGCAGTGACCAGATGCTCGTCGGCGTTCCTGGCTATGGCGTCATGGCCGGGAAGTTTCACGTGAAACACCCGCCGTCGGTCGAAGCGGTCCAGGGCAGGTCGAGGATGTCGACGTCGTCACCGGGCCGGGCGCCGCCCGGCGGGACGACCGCCAGCCCGTCGGCGGCGGCGATGCCCCGCAGCATGGCCGGACCGTTGAAGTGCAGCGGCACGACCGCGTCGTCGCGGTGGACCACCGGGACGAGGCGGGTGTCGTACGGGTGGCCCTGCACGTCTTCGCGCAGCGGCGCTCGGTACGGCGGGGGCGCCGGGCGGCCGGCGAGTGCGCGAAGCAGGGGTTCGGCGAGCGTCAGCAGTCCGGAGACGGCGGCGAGGGGGTTGCCGGGCAGCCCCACGAGATGCCGTCCCGAGGGCAGCCGGGCCAGGACCATGGGGTGGCCGGGACGTACGGCGACCCCGTCGACCAGCAACTCGGCGCCAGCGGCCCGGAGCACGGGGTGGACATGGTCGACCGGGCCGCCGGCCGTACCGCCCGTCGTGATCACGAGGTCGGCCTTGGACTCGGTCACCGCGCGGTACAGGTCGTCCTCGTCGTCACCGATCCGGCGGGTGGCGATCACCTCGACGCCGAGCGTGCGCAGCCAGGGCGCGAGCATCGGCCCCAGGGCGTCCCGGATGAACCCGTCGCGGGGGAGGCCTTCGATCAGCAACTCGTCGCCGAGCACCAGCACGTCGACGGCGGGCCGGGGGACGGTCAGCAGCTCGTCGTAACCGGCGGCGGCGGCCAGGCCCAGCACGGCGGGTGTCACCAGCGCCCCGGCGGGGAGCAACGGCTCGCCCGAGCGGCACTCCTGCCCCCGCGACCTGATGTCCTGGCCGGGGATGACGGGGCGCTCGGCGTGGAGATGGCCGGTGGTGTCGGTACGGGCGTGCTCGCTGCGGATCACGGCGGTCGCCTCGGGCGGTACCCGCGCGCCGGTGGCGATCCGTACGGCGGTGCCGTCGGGAAGCGGTACGGACGCGCCGTGTCCGGCGAGGATCCCGGACCGCTCGGCGGCGTCGCCCCGTACGGGCGCGCCCTCCGGGGTCCTGACGGCCCAGGGGCCGGGACCCGCGACCGCCCAGCCGTCCATGGCGGAGGTGTCGAACGACGGGAGGTCGGTGAGTGCGACGAGCGCCTCGGCGAGCACCTCGCCCAGGGCGTGTTCGAGGCGCACGCGGCGGGCCCGCGCGGCCGGGGCGGCCCGCCCCGAAGCCCCGGCGAGGGCGCGCGCGTCGGCCCACTCCGTACCGTGCCGCCGGCCGCCCCCGGCCGCACCGCCGTCGGCCACCCCGCTTTCGCCGGGCGGCTGGGGGTGCGGTACGCACCCGTCCTGCGGGTCGTGCGGGTGGTGCGCGCGCGGCGTCGGGTGCGAGCGGGCCTGCCCCCTCGCCACCAGGGCCAGGGCCTCCTCGACGCCCTCGACCTCGCGGTCCTGGGCGGTCATCCGGCGTCGGCCCCCTTGGCGCCTCCGGCGTCTCCGGCGGGACCGTCGGTCCCGGCCGCCTCGTCCGCCCAGCGCAGGGCGAGCGCCACCGCCTTGCGGGTCGCCGCCTCGACCGCTTCGGGGCCGTCGCCGCCGGCCCGGCCGGCCGCGTACCCGACCAGGAAGGTCGTCAGCGGGGCGGCGGGCCGGGCGACGCCGTGCGCGGCGTCACGGGCGAGGTCCAGAAGGAGAGGGATGTCGACGTCCAGCTCGATGCCGAGTTCGTCCTTGACTGCGGTGATCCATTCGTCCAGCACGGTCCCATGCTCTCTGATACGGGCCCGGGCCGTGGAGATGTCTTCCCAGGTGTCGCAGTCGAACGAGGCGAAGGGATCGGCATCGACGCGGGCGAGGTCGAGTTCGTGCGACAGCAGACGCAGGGGCAGACCGGTGAGGTTCCCGTGCTCGGTGGCCAGCAGGGCCAGTTCACGGCGCAGCGGCTCGGCGCGATAGGCGGCGACCAGAGGCTGGTCCCGCCCGTCGGCGTCGATGAGCAGCGCCGCCTCCCGGCCGCTGGTGTCCAGCGCCTCGATCAGCCGGTCGACCGTCGGGGCGCCGAGGAACGGCAGGTCGGCGGAGAGGACGAGCACGGTGTCCGCCTCGACGCGCCGCACCCCCGCGTCGAGCGCGGCGAGCGGCCCGCCGCCCGGCGGGTCCTCCCGCGCCCAGCGCACGGGTCTGACCGTCGGGCGCCGGCCGCCCACGACGACGGTGCTGCCGGCCCCTTCACAGGCCGCCAGGACCCGGTCGAGCAGGGCACGGCCACCGACACGCACGGCGGGCTTGTCGATCCCGCCGAGGCGCTTGGCGGCGCCTCCGGCGAGCACGATGGCGTCATACGCGGTCATGACAGAAGTATGACGGTCCACGATCCGCGATCGGCCGTTCGGAGCACAAGACCCCCGTCCGGGGCCCGGACTTCTTTCACAGGGTCCGCAGGAGCACCGCCGGGTTCTCGACGCAGTCCGCCACATAACGGAGGAAGCCGCCCGCCGTGCCGCCGTCGCACACCCGGTGGTCGAAGGTGAGGGACAGCTGGACGACCTGCCGGACGGCCAGCTCGCCCCGGTGCACCCAGGGCTTGGGGATGATCCGGCCGACCCCGAGCATCGCCGCCTCCGGGTGATTGATGATCGGCGTCGAGCCGTCGACCCCGAACACCCCGTAGTTGTTGAGCGTGAACGTCCCGCCGGTCAGGTCGCCCGGTGTCAGCGTCCCGGACCGGCCCGCCTCCGTCAGCCGGGCGAACTCGGCGCTCAGGGATTCCGCGCTACGGCCGTGCGCGTCCCGTACGACGGGGACGACCAGCCCGCGCTCGGTCTGGGCGGCGAAGCCCAGATGCACGTCGGGCAGCCGCACGATCTCCCTGGCGGCCAGGTCCACCGTGGAGTTCAGCTCCGGGTGACGGGCGAGGCCCGCGACACAGATCCGGGCGAGCAGCGCGAGGAGCGAGATCTTCGGGCCGCCGGCCGCGTTCATCGCCGTACGGGCCGCCATCAGCTCCGTCGCGTCCGCGTCCACCCAGCAGGTGGCGTCCGGGATCTCGTGGCGGCTGCGGGACAGCTTGTCCGCGACCGCGCCCCGTACGCCCCGCAGCGGCACCCGGACGGCGTCCGGCACGGCTCCGGTCGATCCCACCGCGTCCGTGGACGCGGTGGCGTTGGCCGGGGACGCCGTCTCCGTGGCCGCCCGGCGGATGGCCTGTTCGACGTCGGAGCGCAGGATCAGACCCTCGCGCCCCGAACCCGTCAGCGTCCGCAGATCGAGGCCGTTCTCCCGCGCGAGCCTGCGGACGAGCGGCGACACGACCGCGACAGGACCGGCGGGACCGGCTGACCCGTTCACGTGCCCCCCGACGGCCGCCGGCGCGGGCACGGACGCCACGGCCGGTGCGACAGGGACGGAAGGGACCGCCGGGGACGCCTGGCGGACCCGGCGCCTGCGCGCGGCGGGCGCGCCCGTGCCGTACCCGACCAGCACATTGCCCGACCCCTCGTCGGCGGCCGGCGCGTCCGGAGCAGCGGCCTGCTCCGGGCCCTGCCCCCCGTCGGCGGCGGGCTCGGACGCACCCACCGCGACGGTCAGCAGCGGAGCCCCGACGGGCAGCTCCGTGCCCTCCTCGCCGTAGCGGGCGGTGACCACACCTCCGTACGGGCAGGGCACCTCGACCATCGCCTTGGCCGTCTCGACCTCCACGACGGGCTGGTCTATGGCGACCACGTCGCCCACCTCCACCAGCCAGTGGACGATCTCCGCCTCGGTCAGTCCTTCCCCGAGGTCCGGCAGCCTGAATTCGAGCACCTGGGCCATCAGCTCTCCGTCTCCCACTGGAGCCGCGCGACCGCGTCCAGCACCCGGTCCACGCCGGGAAGATGGTGCTTCTCCAGCATGGGCGGCGGATACGGGATGTCGAATCCCGCGACCCGCAGCACCGGCGCCTCCAGGTGGTGGAAGCACCGTTCGGTGACCCGGGCGGCGATCTCCCCGCCGGGTCCTCCGAAGCCGGTGGACTCGTGGACCACCACCGCCCGGCCCGTACGCCGTACGGAAGCGGCCACCGTCTCGTCGTCGAACGGCACCAGCGAGCGCAGGTCGACGACCTCCAGGTCCCAGCCCTCGGCGCGGGCCGCCTCGGCCGCCTCCAGACAGACCGGCACGGAGGGCCCGTACGTGATGAGCGTGGCGCTCGTGCCCCGGCGCCGCACCACCGCGCGTCCGATCGGCTCCACCGCGGCCGGCTCGTCCGGCGACCACTGCGCCTTCGACCAGTACAGCCGCTTCGGCTCCAGGAAGACCACCGGGTCGTCGGAGGCGATCGCGGCCCGCAGCATGCCGTACGCGTCGTCCACCGTCGCCGGTGTGACGACGTGGAGCCCGGCGGTCGCCATGTAGTACGCCTCGGAGGAGTCGCTGTGGTGCTCGACCCCGCCGATCCCGCCGCCGTACGGTACCCGCACGGTGATCGGCAGCGGCATCGCCCCGCGTGTGCGGTTGCGCATCTTCGCCACATGGCTGATGAGCTGCTCGAACGACGGATAGGCGAAGGCGTCGAACTGCATCTCGACCACGGGCCGCAGCCCGTACATCGCCATGCCGACGGCCGTCCCCAGGATGCCCGCCTCGGCGAGCGGGGTGTCCGTACAGCGGTCGTCGCCGAACTCGGCCGCCAGGCCGTCGGTGATCCGGAAGACCCCGCCCAGCGTGCCGACGTCCTCTCCCAGGACGTGGACGGACGGGTCCTCGGCCATCGCGTCCCGCAGCGCGCGCTGGAGGGCCGACGCCATGGTGGCGGGCTTCACCGCGGTGGTGGTCATCGCCGCTCACCCGCCGCTTCCCCGGCGTTCCGGCCGTCTCCGGAGGGCGCCGGATCCGCCGACGCCTCCAGCTCGGCCCGGAGCAGCGCCGCCTGCTCCGCCAACTGGGTGGTCTGCTCGGCGTAGACATGCGTGAACAGGTCCATGGGGTCGAGCGCCGGCTCGGCGTTCATCCGCTCCCGCAGCCGCGCGGCCATCACCTCGGCGCCCTCGGCGGCCTTCCTGATGCCGTCCTCGTCCAGGACCCCGCGCTCCAGCAGCTCGCGCTCCATCAGCTTCACGGGGTCGTGCGCGCGCCACGCCTGGACCTCGCCGTCCTCGCGGTAGCGCGTCGCGTCGTCGGCGTTCGTGTGGGCCTCCACGCGGTACGTCACGGCCTCGACCAGGGTCGGCCCGTCGCCGCGCCTGGCCCGGTCCATGGCCTCCGCGAGGACGGTGTGCACCGCGATCGCGTCGTTCCCGTCGACCAGGCGGCCCGGCATCCCGTATCCGACGGCCTTGTGGGCCAGGGAGGGCGCCGCGCTCTGCTTGGCGAGCGGTACGGAGATCGCGAAGCCGTTGTTCTGCACCAGGAAGACGACCGGAGCCCGCCACACGGCCGCGAAGTTCAGCGCCTCGTGGAAGTCGCCCTCGCTGGTCCCGCCGTCGCCCACCAGGGCGAGCGCGACCACGTCGTCGCCCTTGAGGCGGGCGGCGTGCGCCAGGCCCACCGCGTGCGGCAGCTGGGTGGCCAGGGGCGTGGAGAGGGGCGCGACGCGGTGCTCGTGCGGGTCGTACCCGGTGTGCCAGTCGCCGCGCAGCAGCGTCAGGGCCTGTACGGGGTCGAGCCCGCGGGCCACGGCCGCGAGGGTGTCGCGGTAGCTGGGAAAGAGCCAGTCCCGGTCTTCCAGGACCAGCGCGGCGGCGACCTCGCAGGCCTCCTGGCCGGTGCTGGACGGGTAGACCGCGAGCCTGCCCTGCTTGGTCAGGGCCGTGGCCTGCGTGTTGTACCGGCGGCCACGGACCAGCTCGGTGTAGAGCCGCAGCAGCAGCGCGGGGTCGGCGCCGGCCGCGGCGGGCGTGCCGAGCACGCGGAACGGCTCGGGGTCCGGGAGCAGGGGGGCCGGGTCGGTACGCGGCTGCCACGCCGGGGGCGGGGTGGCCCGGCGGACGGCGGCACCCGGCAGTTCCTGAACCGAAGTACTGCTCTTCTTCACGCGTGCACCTCCTCGTGGGAAACGAACCAGGGGTGCCGGGATGTGGCACGCCTCACCTACCGATTGTTCGGTCGTGGCGGCAATTTGGCTACACACGCCCTCAGCCTGTGGACAAACGGTGCCGAGCGGCCTGGGATGGACACAGGTCGTCCATGGGGGAGAGGCGGGGAGACATGGGAGCTGAACAAATGGCCGACGGCACGGACCGCGCGTCCGGCGCGGAGGGTGGCGAGGGCGCGGTACCGGCCCCGTCGCCGACCCCACCACCGGCCTTTCCGCCGACCGCCCCACCAGCCACTCTGCCGCCGCGTCCTCTGGACGCGATAGACCGCGACATCCTGCGCATCCTGCGCGCGGACGGCCGGGCCTCCGTACGGTCCGTGGCCGAGCGGGTCCACGTCTCGCGCGCCAACGCCTACGCGCGGATCAACCGGCTGATCGACGACGGCGTGATCCGCGGGTTCAGCGCCCGGGTGAACGAGGAGCGGGCAGGGCAGGGCGCCTCCGCCTACATCACCCTCAAGATCGTGCAGAACTCGTGGCGCGCGGTGCGCGAGCAGCTCCAGGGGCTGCCGGGCGCCACCCACATCGCGCTGGTCAGCGGTGATTTCGATGTCCTGCTGCTGGTCCACACGGCGGACAACAGGACCCTGCGCGAGCTGGTCCTCACCCGGCTCCAGGCGATCCCCGAGGTGCTCTCGACCCGCACCCTGCTGGTCTTCGAGGAGACGGACCTGGACCAGGGCACCCCGGGGTCCCAGGGCCCGCCCCCGCGCGCGCCTCTTTAGGAGGCGGCCGGCTCAGGGTCCCCGGCCCCCTACTTCGTACGCGCGCTGCGCAGCCCGTCGAAGGCCAGCCGTACCACCGCGTCCGCGACCTGTTCACGGTCGTACCCGCCGGCCGGCTGCGGGCGGTACCACTCCACCAGCGAGTTGATCGTGCCGAAGAGCAGCCGGGTGGCCAGCCGGGTGTCCATGTCGGCCCGCAGGTCCCCGTCCGCCGCCGCGTCCTTGAGCAGATCGGCCACCCGCTGGTCGAACTCCCTGCGCCGCTCCATCGCCCAGCGCTCGGTCTGCGTGTTGCCGCGCACGCGCAGCAGCAGCGTCACGTACGGCAGCTCGGCCATCAGCACCTCGACCGTACGGCGGACGACGTATTCGACCCGTTCGACCGCCCGGCCCCGCGTCGCCCCGTCCTCGTCGAGGATCCCGAAGAGGCCGTCGAGCGCCCGGCTGACCGCGAGCCGCAGAAGCTCCTCCTTGCCCACCACGTGGTGGTATATGGAGGACTTGGAGATCCCGGCCGCCTTGGAGAGATGCTCCATGGACGTGCCGTCGTACCCCCGCTCGTTGAAGACCCGCACGGCGACGGTCAGCAGGGTCTCGGGCGTGTACGTGTCCCGCTTGGGCGTGGTCATGACGCGTCGTCCTCCAGCGCGGCGGCCAGGCGGCGGAGCGCCTGGGAAGGGGCGTAACGGCCCGTGGGGTACTCGTCGTGCAGGAGTTCCAGCGCGGTCAGCACCCAGCGCGCGCCCAGGTCCGCGCCCCACTCGATGGGCCCGCGCGGGTAGTTGACGCCGAGGCGCATCGCGGTGTCGACGGCCTCCCCGGTCGCCACGCCGCGCGCCCGCGCGTCGAGCGCGAAGTCGACGAGCATCGCGACCGTACGGCTCACGATCATGCCGGGGACGTCGGCGATGACGCTCACGTCCTTGCCCAGCGCCTGGAACAGGCCGACGGCCTGCGCGAGGGACGCCTCGTCCACCCGGGACGCGGGAGCGAGCGCGATCCGTGTCGCGGTGCGGTAGTCCAGCGCGAGATCGAAGTGGATCACGGGCATCTCCGCGTTGTCGGCCGCCGAGCCGTCGGACAGGAACAGGCGCGTCCCGCCGGGGAGTTCGATCCAGCCGGGGTAGTCCGGTTCCGCGTCGTCCTTCCGTACGACTCCGATGCCCGCCTCCGCGATCAGCTCGGGCAGGACGCTCGCCGAGAAGAGGTCGCCGTGCACGGAGACGGACGCGGGCGCCTGTTCCGGCGCGGCGGTGTGCGGCTCGGCCCGGCCCCCGGTGTCCTCTCCGTACGGGAACCAGCCCCGCCCGGACTTGCGGCCCAGCCGTCCCGACTCCACCAGCCGGCGCTGCGCCAGCGACGGTGTGAACTTCTGATCGTAGGAGAAGGCCTCCCAGACGGACCGGGTGACGGACTCGTTGACGTCCTGGCCGATCAGGTCGGTCAGCGCGAAGGGGCCCATCCGGAAGCCGCCGCTCTCCCGCAGGACCGCGTCGATGGTGGCGGCGTCGGCGGCCCCCTCCTCGTACACGCGCAGTGCCTCGGCGTAGAAGGGGCGCGCGATCCGGTTCACGATGAAGCCGGGGGTGTCCTCGCTGCGCACCGGCGTCTTGCCCCAGGCCAGGACAGTGTCGTACGCGTCCTGAGCGACCTCCGGGTCCGTGGCGAAGCCGCCGACGACCTCCACGAGGGGCAGGAGGGGCGCCGGGTTGAAGAAGTGCAGTCCCACGCAGCGCCCGGGGCGGCGCAGACCGCCCGCGACGGCGGTGACGGAGAGGGAGGAGGTGTTGGTGGCGAGGACGCAGTCGTCCGCGACGGTGTCCTCCAGGGCCGCGAACAGCGCCCGCTTGACGGTGAGGTCCTCCAGGACGGCCTCCACCACGAGCGCGGCGTCCGCCAGCTCCGAGAGGTGCGTGGCCGGATGGAGCCGCGCCCGGGCCGCGTCCCGCTCCGCCGGGCCGAGCCCGCCCTTCTCCACCAGCCGGTCGAGACGGGCGAGGAGCGCGGCGGCGGCCTGCTCCGCCCGGCCCGGCACCGCGTCGTGGAGCCGTACGGAGTGGCCGGCCACCAGCGCCACCTGGGCGATTCCCTGGCCCATGGTGCCGGTGCCGACGACCGCGACCACACGGCCCGTCTCGATTGCTGTCATGAACGCAATCCTCCCGCATAAGTTGTCCACAGATGAGCGGGCGCCGGACGCAGGGTTTTCCACAGGTTCGCCCGGCCCACTTGTCCCGACCGATCGTTCGGTTACTCTAGCTCTGACTGTTCGCTCATGCCCCTGTTCCCGCCCAGCTCGACGAGGAGTTGGTCCTTCATGGCCGCCCGTCTCAGCCCCCAGCAGCTCTCCGAGAAGCACCGGCCCACGCTCGACCAGGCCCTCGACACGATCCGCACCCGCGCCTACTGGTCGCCGCACCCCGAGCACCCCAAGGCGTACGGCGAGAGCGCGCCCGCCGACGGCCTCGCCGCCTTCCAGGCCCTGCGCGGCACGCGCTTCGAGCTGGACCAGCCCGGCACGGACGACTGGACGGGCGACGAGGTCTCGCCCTACGGCCCGGCGCTGGAGGTCACCTACCCGCACGCCGACCTGGACGTGCTGCTCCCGGCCATGCGCGCGGGCGCCGCCGCCTGGCGGGACGCGGGGCCCGGGACGCGCGCCCTGGTCTGCGTGGAGATCCTGGCGCGGATCAGCGCCCGGACGCACGAGTTCGCGCACGCGGTGATGCACACCAGCGGGCAGGCCTTCATGATGGCGTTCCAGGCGGGCGGGCCGCACGCCCAGGACCGCGGCCTCGAAGCGGTGGCGTACGCGTTCGCGGAGCAGACCCGCACCCCGTCGGTGGCGGACTGGTCCAAGCCGCAGGGCAAGCGCGACCCCCTGGAGCTGACGAAGTCCTTCACTGCCGTCCCGCGCGGCATCGCGCTGCTGGTCGGCTGCAACACGTTCCCCACGTGGAACGGGTATCCGGGCCTGTTCGCCTCCCTGGCCACCGGCAACGCCGTCCTCGTCAAGCCGCACCCCCGCGCGGTCCTGCCGCTCGCCCTGACGGTGAAGGTCGCCCGCGAGGTGCTCGCGGAGACCGGCTTCGACCCGAATCTGGTCGCACTGGCCGTGGAGCGTCCGGGTGAGGGCATCGCCAAGACGCTGGCCGTCCGCCCCGAGATCAGGATCATCGACTACACCGGGTCCACCGCGTTCGGCGACTGGCTGGAGACCCACGCCCGCCAGGCGCAGGTCTACACGGAGAAGGCCGGGGTCAACACCGTCCTCGTCGACTCCACCGACAACTACCGCGGCATGCTCGCGAACCTCGCCTTCTCCCTGTCGCTGTACAGCGGCCAGATGTGCACCACGCCGCAGAACCTGCTCATCCCCAAGGACGGCATCACGACCGACGTCGGCGAGAAGTCGTACGACGAGGTGGTCGCCGACCTCGCCGCCGCGGTGGACGGCCTGCTGGGCGACGACACGCGGGCCAACGCCCTGCTCGGCGCCCTGGTGAACGACGGGGTGAAGGACCGGCTGGCGACGGCCGGCACGCTCGGCGAGGTCGCGCTCGCCTCCCGCGAGGTCCCGCACCCGGACTTCCCGGACGCCGTGGTGCGTACGCCCGCGATCGTCCGGGCGGACGGCTCGCGCAAGGCGTGGGACAAGGCCTGGGAGGACGGCATCGAGGCGGAGGTGCCGTATCTGTCCGAGTGCTTCGGCCCGGTCTCGTTCGCGGTCGCCGTGGACTCGACGGAGGACGCCCTGGAGCTGCTGCGGCGGACCGTGCGCGAGCGGGGCGCGATGACCGTCGGCGCGTACACGACCTCCGGGGCCACCGAGCGCGCCGTCGAGGAGGTCTGCCTGGAGGAGTCCGCGCAGCTCTCGCTGAACCTCACCGGCGGGGTGTACGTGAACCAGACGGCGGCGTTCTCCGACTTCCACGGCTCCGGCGGCAACCCGGCGGCGAACGCCGCCCTGTGCGACGCGGCCTTCGTGGCCAACCGCTTCCGCGTGGTGGAGGTCCGGCGCCAGGCCTGAGGCCTCAGGGAGTGTCCGCCCGGCCGGCTCTCCGGGGCCGGGCGGCCGGCCTCAGGAGGCGGGCGGCGCCGGGACGTCCGCGTAGCGCTGGATCCACGCGTGCATGGCGATCGCCGCCGCCGCGCCCGCGTTGATCGAGCGCGTCGAGCCGAACTGCGCGATCGAGCACACCATCGCGGCGTGCTTCCTGGCCTCCTCGGTCAGCCCGGGGCCCTCCTGGCCGAAGAGCAGGACGCAGCGGCGCGGCAGCTCGGTCCGCTCCAGCGGGACGGCCCCCGGCAGGTTGTCGATCCCGATGATCGGCAGGCCCTCGGCCGCCGCCCAGGCGGTCAGCTCGGCGGTGCCGGGGTGGTGGCGCACGTGCTGGTAGCGGTCGGTGACCATCGCCCCGCGCCGGTTCCAGCGCCGCCGCCCCACGATGTGGATCTCCCGCGCGAGGAAGGCGTTGGCGGTACGGACCACGGACCCGATGTTGAAGTCGTGACCCCAGTTCTCCACGGCCACATGGAAGTCGTGCCGCCGGGTGTCGAGATCGGCGACGATCGCCTCGTGCGTCCAGTAGCGGTAGCCGTCGACCACGTTGCGGCGGTCGCCGCCGGCCAGCAGCTCGGGGTCGTACCGCTCACCCCGCGGCCAGGGCTCCGGATGGGGCCCGACGCCGATCTCCTTGCCGAACCCGTCGTCGTACTGAACGGGGGCTTCGTCCCCGACCCGTGCTTCGCTGCTCACCCCACGAGAGTACGGGGCTCCGCCTCCCGCTCGCCCCGCTGCCCGGGAAGGGCCGTGGTCCGGCGGAACAGCCGGCGCCACCGCCCCGACACCCGGTCCCCGAGCCACCACAGGAAGGCCGTCGGAAGGAACACGGCGTCGGCGGCGATCATCGCCAGGGAGAAGAACGGCAGCCCGAGCAGCACCGCGATGCCCGCGTGCTCCAGGATCATCGCGACCAGCAGGACGTTCTTGACGCGGCGGTTGAAGAGCGTGAACGGGAAGGCCACCTGGACCACCACCGTGCCGTACGTCACCAGCATCACCACGACCCCGCTGGCGGCGAGGACACCCGAGAGCGCGGGCCAGGGTGTGAAGTAGTCCAGCTTGAGCGGGAAGTACAGCGCGGTGCCGTCCTGCCAGCGCGAACCCTGGATCTTGTACCAGCCGGCGGTGGCGTAGACAAAACAGACCTCGGCCATGATGACCATCAGTCCGGCGTTGTGGAGAAGGTTCGCGAGGACGTCGAGCAGCGCGCGCGGCTGCCCGCCGGGCGCGTAGCGGCCCGTCACCCACCACAGCCCCTGTGCGGCCCACGCGCCCCAGAACAGGACCGCCAGCCAGGTCTCGATCCGGAACCGGTCCGCCGTCAGCGTCCCGACGAGGAGCAACGCGCCCATGACGACCCACAGGACGGGCCCCACCCGGTCCCGTACGGCGCCTGCCCTCTCCTTCCCGTCAGCGGCCTCCCCGTCAGCGGCCTCGGCCTCGCGGGCGGCCCGCGCCGCGCGCCGGGCGTCCAGCGACCAGACCTGGCCGCAGCGGGTCACCACGAGATAGATCGCCATCAGGTGGATGACGTTGTCGCCGCCGTCGCCCATGAAGATGCTGCGGTTCTGGAGCGACAGCACGCCGAACATGAACAGCACCGACATCGTGCGGGTGCGCCAGCCGACCATCAGCAGCGCGGCCGACAGGACGGCCACGGCGAAGACGATCTCGAACCAGACCACGCTGTCCGACCACATCAGCCCGCTGAACGCGCCGTTCCTGGCGATCAGTTGCTGGGCCATGGTCCAGCTCCACGGCCCGTCGGGCCCGTACAGCTCCCGGCGGTTGGGCAGTTCACGCAGCAGGAAGAGCAGCCAGGTGCCGGCGAACCCGATCCGGACGACCGCGCTCTGGTACGGCCCGAGAGCCGTACCCGTGACGCGCCGGACGGCGTACGCGTACCGCTGCCCGGCCCGCCGCCCTACCTGCTGGCCGACCTGCTGCCCGCTCACCCGCTCGCCTCCGTACGACCGTTCCGTACGCCCCCGGGAAGGTCCGCGGAGGTCACGGCCCACCAGGGGCCGACCCGGTAGGTGGGCCGCATGTCGAACTTCTGCTTGCTCCACACGGGCGCGTCCACGGTGGTCGAGACGGACCTGAGCTGGATCCGCCGCACAGGACCGCCCAGCCGGTGGTCCTCCAGCCGCAGCATCACTATCCGGCGCAGGTACTGCTCGGACAGCCGGCCGCGCAGACCCTGCGGACGGTTGTCCGAGTCGTGGGAGCCGGTGAAGAAGTCCCAGCCCCGGCGCAGCTCGTTCTGGTCGATGTGGCTCGGGAAGGGATTGCCCCGTATCGCCGCGCCGTCCTCGGCGGAGAGGTCGACCCAGTCGGTGGTCGTCCGCGTGCCGTCCGGCGCCCGCACCTCGGCGCGCACCTGCACGTCGATGTTCTGCTGGAGGGGATTGGGCGCGAAGAGCTTCCAGTTCTGCTCGAACTCGGGATAGATCCAGTTGTCGACGGCCGCGCCGTGCTCCTTGGTGAGCGTGTTGGACGGGGCGACGTGCAGGAAGACCATGGCGAGGTGGACGCAGGCCAGTATCCCGACGATCGCCAGGGCGAGCGCGGCCACCACCTGGTACGGAAGGGAGAGGCCGGCTATGCCCGCGCCGGGCGTCGGCCCGGCCTTCACACCCTCACGGTCGTACGAATCCATCCCACCTCGATCACCGGCCGGGAGCGGTCCCGGATCAGTCCCCCATTACTCCACGGTCAGAGAACAAACGCCGGGGCGCCGTTGTCACTGACCATCGGACGCCCCGCGCCGTCCCACGCGAGCATGCCGCCGTCCACGTTCACCGCGTCGACGCCCTGCTGCACCAGATACTGGGTGACCTGCGCGGAGCGGCCACCGACCCGGCACATCACATACGCCTTCCGCCCGTCGGCCACGGCCTCGGTCACCTCACCGAACCGGCCGACAAAATCGCTCATCGGAACGTGCAGCGCGCCCTCGACATGACCGGCCGCCCATTCGTCGGCCTCCCGGACGTCCAGCACAAAACCGTCGGACGGAACCGCCGCGACGTCCACGGAGGGCAGCGGGGCGAAGTTCATGGGTGTCGCCTTCTCTCGTACCTGTCTGATCTACCTGTCCGGTCCCGACTCCGGAAACCTACCGCGCCAGCTGCGCCAGCCGACTCTCTCGCTCGGAGACTTCCGCGAGCAACTGCTCGGCGATCTCCTCCAGCAGCCGGTCCGGGTCGTCGGGCGCCATCCGCAGCATCGCGCCGATGGCGCTCTCCTCCAGCTCCTTGGCGACCAGCGTCAGCAGCTCCTTGCGGTGCGAGAGCCACTCCAGCCTGGCGTAGAGCTCCTCGCTCTCGCTGCGCCGGTGCTCCTCGGGCGCGGGTCCCGCCGCCCACTCCTCGGTCAGCTCCCGCAGCAGCGGCTCGTCCCCGCGCCCGTACGCGGCGTTGACGCGGGTGATGAACTCCTCGCGCCTGGCCCGCTCGTTGTCGTCCTGCGCCAGGTCCGGGTGCGCCTTGCGCGCCAGGTCGCGGTAGAGCTTGCGCGCCTCGTCACTCGGCCTGACCCGCTTGGGCGGCCGTACGGGCTGGTCGGTCAGCATCGCCGCCGCCTCGGGCGACAGCCCCTCCGAGTCGAGCCAGTCGTGGAACAGCTCCTCCACCCCCGGCATGGGCTGCACCAGCGCGCGGGCCTCCTCGGCCTTGCGCACGTCCACCGGGTCGCCGGTACGGGCGGCCCGCGCCTCGGCGATCATCGCGTCCAGCTCGTCGAGCCTGGCGTACATCGGCCCAAGCCGCTGGTGGTGCAGCCGGGAGAAGTTCTCCACCTCGACCCGGAAGGTCTCCAGCGCGATCTCGAACTCGATGAGCGCCTGCTCGGCGGCGCGCACGGCCTTCTCCAGCCGCGCCTCGGGCCGGGGCACGGCGGCCTCGGCCGCACCTGCCGCGTCCGCCGTCGCGCTCGACACGCTCGTCGCGTCCTGTACGTCCTGCTCGTCGTCGTTACGGATCGTCGGCTCCCCGGGGGCGTCGTGCATCACCCGTCCAGCGTACGGGCGATCGAACCCGCCCCTGCCCGTTCCCCCCACCACCGCCACCGCCCCGGCCCGTGACCGCCGCCGTCAGACGCCCAGCTCCGCCGCGATCCGCCCGCTCCTGACCGCCGCCACCAGCTCCGCGTGATCCGCCTCCGTACGGTCCGCGTACGCGACGGCGAAGGCCGCCACCGCGACGTCCAGCTCCTCGTTCTTGCCGCAGTACCCGGCGATCAGCCGGGGATCCACGCTGTGCGCGTGCGCCCGCGCCAACAGCGCCCCGGTCATCCGCCCGTAGTCGTCTATCTGGTCGGCGGGCAGCGCGGCCGGATCCACACTCCCCTTGCGGTTCCTGAACTGCCGTACCTGGTACGGCCTGCCGGCCACCGTCGTCCACCCCAGCAGGCTGTCGCTGACCACCTGCATCCGCTTCTGCCCGAGCACCACCCGCCGCCCCTCGTGCGTCACCCCGGGCACCTCGAACCCGGCGGCCGGCAGATACGGCAGCAGGGCGGAACCGCGCGCCTCCTTCACCTGGAGCACCAGCGGCTCGCCGCGGTGGTCGAGGAGCAGCACCACGTACGACCGGCTCCCTACGCTGCCGGTGCCGACGACCCGGAACGCCACGTCGTGGATCGCGTACCGCGCGAGCAGCGGCAGCCGGTCCTCCGACAGAGTCCCCAGATACTCCTCCAGCGAGGCGGCCACGGCCGCCGCCTCCTCGTCCGGCACCCGCCGCAGGACGGGCGGAGCGTCCACGAAGCGCCGCGACCCGCCCCCGCGCCCCTCCGCGCCCGGCGAGCCGTCGGCCTCCGGCACGGCCTCGGTCGACCTGGCGGCGAACCGCGCGCTCGTGTTGTTGCGTGCCTTCTCCGAGACCCGCTCCAGCGTGCCGGCCAGATCCCGCGCGTCGGCGTGCGAGACCAGCCGCTCGTCGGCGATCGCGTTCCACGCGTCGAGCGCGGGGAGCTTCGCCAGCAGCCGCATCGTGCGCCGGTACGAACCCACCGCGTCGCAGGCGCCGCGCCGGCACGTCTCCTCGTCCGCGCCCGCCTCGCGCCCTGCCAGCACCAGTGAGGTGGCGAGCCGCTTGACGTCCCACTCCCAGGGTCCGACGACGGTCTCGTCGAAGTCGTTGAGATCGATGACCAGGTGGCCGCGCGAATCCCCGTACAGACCGAAGTTCCCGGCGTGCGCGTCCCCGCAGATCTGCGCGCCGACGCCGGTGACCGGCGTGCCCACCAGGTCGTGGGCCATCAGCCCGGCCGAGCCCCGCAGGAACGCGAAGGGGGTGGCCGCCATCCGCCCCACCCGCAGCGGCGTCAGCCCCGGCACCCGGCCGCGGCTCGACTCCTCGACCGCCCGCAGCGCGTCGGGCCGCCCGGCCGCGAGGACGAGGGAGTCGTGCGAGGAGCGCGGCACCCGGGCCCGCAGCGCGTGCCCCCGCGCCTTGGGCGTGGGCGCCCCCGCCACGGACGCGCGCGGCGCGAACCCGGACACCTCCGGAATACGCCCGTCCCTGTGAGCTTCGCCCATGGCGTGCCGCCTCCCCCGTGCTCGTACGTGCTCGTGCCTGCTCCTGCCGAATCAGGCCAACATCAACCGAGCACGACGTTACCGCCGGGCGAAGCGGCCCGCCTCCCCCTGTGGACAACTACGGACAGGCACCCGTTCCCGGCCACAAAAGCGGGAGAAGACCCGCCCCGCCACACCTCGCCCCGCCCTAGCAGTTCCCCCCGCAGCGCCCCTCGGGCGGCGGCTCGCGCAGATATGACTCCGACCACATTCTCAGCTCTTTGAGCGCGGGCTCCATCGCCTGCCCCGCCTCCGTCAGCCGGTACGCGACCCGCAGCGGCGGCCCGTCGTCGACCTCCCGTACGACCAGCCCCGCGGCCGCCAGTTCCGTGAGCCGGTCCGAGAGCATGCGCTCGCTGATCCCCGGGATGGCGCGCCGCAGTTCGGCGAAGTGGACCGCGCGCTGCATCAGCACGGAAACGATCGGGCCGGTCCACCGCTTGCCGAACAGCTCGAAGACGCGGGTGATCCCCACGTCGACCTTCCTACACGCGTCCTCGCTGTGCTCCGCGTTCCGCTCCGCCATGCCCCCAGAGTACTGGCGCCTCCCGATCGGGGTGAAAAAAAGTAAGCGACTATGTTATCCATAGGTACGCACAGAAACTTGGTTCCTTACGGAGCCTCGGCCCTGTGCGCGCCCACCCCCACCCCTGCCCGATGGAGACCCGTCATGGCCACGCTTCTGCACCTCGACTCCGCCCTCTTCCCCCAGGGCTCCGCCTCCCGCGACATCACCGCCGCCTTCGTGAAGTCCTGGCTGGAGCAGCACCCGGAGGGCAAGGTCATCTACCGCGACCTCGCCGCCTCCCCGATCCCCCACCTGGACGCCGCGTCCGTCGGCGCGGGGGCGGACCACGCGCTGCGCGCCGAACTGGCCGCCGAGCTCGTGGAGGCCGACGCCGTCCTCATAGGCGCCCCGATGTACAACTTCACGATCCCCTCCACCCTCAAGGCGTGGCTCGACCAGGTGATCATCGTGGGCTCCAACACGGGACCCGACAGCGCGGTGACCGACACCCCGTTCACGATCGTCGCCAGCCGCGGCGGCTCGTACGCCGCCGGCACCCCCCGCGCGGACTTCGAGTTCGTCCAGAACTACCTGGAGAAGGTCCTGACCGCCATGCTCGGCGTCACCGAGATCGACTTCATCGTCCCGGAGCTGACCCTGGCCCCCGTGAAGCCGGAGATGGCCGACCTCATCCCCCTCGCCGAGGCGTCCCGCGCCAAGGCGCACGACGAGGCGATCCAGAAGGCCAAGGCCCTGGGCGCCCGCCACGCGGCCTGACGCGCGACAGCACAGACCGACAGCACGGAGCAACAGCACAAGAGCGGGCCTCCCGGAGCGGCGTACAACACGGCACCTCCGGGAGGCCCGCCCCACGTGAG
Source organism: Streptomyces sp. NPDC087420 (assembly GCF_044744165.1). Lineage (NCBI taxonomy): Bacteria > Bacillati > Actinomycetota > Actinomycetes > Kitasatosporales > Streptomycetaceae > Streptomyces > Streptomyces sp. NPDC087420. The sequence goes on along the minus strand of NZ_JBIUXU010000002.1, from coordinate 371,713 downwards.
GCCTGTCGCGTGCCGTCCCAAGTCACCACCGGAGTCATAAGCCGCAGCGCTGAGGATGCGATGCATCCGGGCTGGCCGCAGCGCGGAGTTGGCGGCGGCCTCGTCGGCGACATCGTGGTCCGGGTCCGACATCAGCCGCTCCAGCAGCTCGTCCGTGACGCCGGGGTGCCGGGCGACCCCGCCGCGCAGCGAGGCCTCGTCGGAGCGGGCGAGCTGCCGGAGAACCGTACTCGGACAGCTCCGAGTCCCGGAACCCGACCAGGCGCACGCCCGAGCTCCGCTCGTCGGCGAACGAACGCAGCGCTTGGCGCGGGAAGTGAGGATGGTCGGTGAGCGGCGGCCGGATGTGGGACATGTCGCCGCCTGCACCTACCAGCCGTTCCAGCCGTTCCAGGACCTCCGGCGGCGTGTCCGGCCGGGCGGCGGCAGCACGCCGGACCCGAAGGTCGGGGTCGTCGTCCAGCCAGCGCCGCGCCTCCTCCGGGAGGTCGCGGCAGGAGGCCAGCACAGGACGGAAGACGGGGTACTGGCAGTCCAGATAGGTCAGCCGCTCTTCGAGAGGCGCCTCGCGCAGCCAGCCCGGTTCGGCTAAGTTATAGTCTAGCGCCACCTCGGCCGCGACGCTCCCTCCGCGCGCTCGGCCTCCACGAGTGCGTACAGCCGGTCCCGGGTTCCGATGTCGACGTGCCGACTGAGCGCCACCGCGACGCACACGACCGGGTCGTCGACGTCCAAGAGCCGGGCAACCATCCCGGCCGACAGATGCCGGTTCCTGGCGACAGCCTGAAGGATCTCCGCGTCCCCGCTCCTCACGAGTCGCTCGAACTGCTCCCAGGTGAGCGGGACATAGCGGACCACGTTCGCGCGTACTGCCACGTCGGCGAGGCACCCCTCCCGCCATTCCGGCGGGACACCCGGCTGCTCGCCCTCGGTCGCGGCGGCACGGACCAGCGGATCCGGATCGGCCAGCAGTCGTGCCTGCACCGCGACCGGCCGGTCGTATCAGTTCCGCGCGACCGCGACGCGGAGCATCGGATCCCGCGCGCTGTCCGAGGCCGGCCGTATGCCTCCTCCAGGTGGTAGACGCCGAGCGCCACCGCGCTGTCCACCATGTCGCGGACGAAGTCCGCGTACGCGTCCCGGATCGCCCGATCCGGATGCCGGCGAGCCTGCGGCGCATCGCCGGAGAGAGCCGGTCCCCGTGAAGGCCCACCACGGTGCGCCTGTCGCCGTGCGCCAACAGCGCCTCGACGACGGCGTCCGCCAGCCGCCCGTGACGCCGCGACATCCCGCGCCGACCAGCCGCGTGTGCGGCCAGGCGCACCAGAACGTCCTGAGGGGCCACTGGGTTCCGCGCCAATCCGGACAGTTGCGGATGATCGAGGCTCGTCACGCGCTCAACCTAAGCTCAACCCAAGGCGTGGCGTCCGGGCCGGGTTCGTGGGGCGAGGGCCGCCCAGTGACATGCGTCACTGTGAGCGGCCTCACGCGTACGAAGCAACGCCCCGAGCACCGAAGCCCCCGGCTCGGACGCACGAAACAGCCGTACGCCCAACCCGCCCCCGTACATACGAGAAGCGGGCCCCACCAGGACTTTCGTCCCCGGCCAGGACCCCCTCTTCGGTTTCTCTGTTCTGTCCGTATACCTGTGGGGCGACGACGAAAGCTGCCGATCACGCCTTGATTCGTGTTTCTCGTAGATCGTTTCCCACACCGCAAGTGGGTCCAGCGTTGTCCGACGCGCATTGGGACGCAACGACCTCAACAGCTGCGTTGGCCAGAAAGGACGCTGGCCGGCCTACTGCCCGCCCGGCAGCCCCACCACGACTGCGAGCGCGAACCCAGTGATCGCCGCCACACAGCGTCAAGCCTCGCCCACCTTGGCAGCACCCCGCTCACAGCGAAGCTTCCGCACACACCCCGCCACCTCCATAGGGTTCAAGCCGGATCCAAGGGAAGCGACACGACACCAGGGCTTCGCACTGAAATAACATGGGTGGAGTCCTCAGGCGTTTCAGTCTGATTCACTCACCGTGGTTGCGGTAGTCGAGACTCCACACGTTATGTTGCGGAAGTTCAGCAGGATGCGATTAGCCCAGAAGCGACAGGGTCAGCCAAGACTGCGTATGAGCCCTCCACGTAGAGCCACGTGAAGTGGGCAGGGACATCCATCTGGGACAGGTGGTCACACCGCCAACTCGCGGTCGCGAGCCAACTCTCTGGGCTGGGGCCAGCATCGGCATGCCACACGAGGGTGTAGAGCAGTGGGCGCTAGCCAAACCGGCGCCGACGTGAGTCCGCTTCATTCTGGGGTGGGTCCCACTTCAGGCGATGGCATACGTGTGCGCGTGGCCGTGCCTAAGACCGGAGACCTTCGTCCGGTGACCGTTGAGCGCCATCCAGCGGCCGGTCGTGGACACGAGACCGTCATCGGCGACTGTTCCCGGGGTGTCGCTGGCTGCATAGCAAGGTCCAGTGCATGACGTGGATCGCGGACTTCAACGACCCCCGGCCGCGCGATAGCACCGCCAGCGGCAAGCCACTCGTCGGATCAGCCAGGAACACGAACCCGGGCCGGCCACGAGGACTGGGACACGTACCCAACGGCTCTACGATCCCAGGGGTTTGATCAGGGGGTGCGGCAGGAGACCAGGGGACGTTCTCCCCTCTTTGTCAGAGGCGGGTGCGACGATGTCATCAGCATGAATCGCCCAACCTTGGAGCTGTTCCCTGGAACCCAACGGACACAGCAACCGGACATGCGAACGCTCAGGCGAAAGCGTCACCCACTACACTCGGGCAAACCCGGGGGCACCCGGAGTGCCTGACCACTGCGGAGATCAGACCATGCGATACGCGGGATCGATCTCCCGAAAAGCACATTCAGTCGATGGAGAGGAAGCCGCACCAGCGATGCTAGAGGACTCCACCCGCACCAACTGGGATCAGGATCAAAGCGCAGAAGTCGTGGATAAAATGGACGCGATGGAGGAAATTGCAACTTCTCAACACCTCCCGAATATTCCACTAGCTCGAAAGCCAGAACCACCGTCCGACTACCTCTCACACTTTCCTACAGCCAATCTTCCGCACCAGCGCGTTGAAGTAGGGGACGCACGGAAAACACCCTTTGATGACAAAAGTGTAGATCTGATCGTAACCTCACCTCCGTACTGGCAGAAGAGAGATTACGACGTCGATGGTCAGATCGGCCAGGAAAAGGAGCCCCAAGGGTACGTCGACGCCATGATGGACTGCCTGAAGGAGTGGCGCAGAATCCTTCGCCATACAGGGTCCGTTTTCATGAACGTTGGCGACACCTACAAAAATCAAAGTCTCGTAGGAATTCCGGGACGACTTGAAGCAGCAGCCATCGACAACGGATGGCAGATTCGTAATCGCATCATCTGGGCCAAGGCTGGCGGAATGCCTGAGCCAGCGAAAAGCAGACTTGCAAACCGTCATGAATACATCATTCACCTGACCCCGCGCCCAAGGTACTACTACGACCTCCTGGCATATTCTGACGATGTCGGTAATGGGTCGAACCCTGGCGATATCTGGTGGATTAACCCTGAAAGGAACATGGGGAAGCATCTTGCTCCATTTCCCACCGAGATCGTTCGCCGTGCAGTACTACTCGCCTGCCCCGTTGCAGTCTGCTCTAGTTGCGGCGCCCCGTTCCGTCGACTTACTGAACGCAGCGACCAACTCGACCCGACCCGCACACAGGCCGTCAGGGCGATGCAGCTGGCCAAGGAGGCAAAACTTACACCCGCCCACATCGCGGCCATTCAAGCGACTGGAGTGTCCGATGCCGGCAAGGCCCTGAAGGTACAGAACGGCACAGGTCGAAACTCTGCCGAGGTTCGTGCCTTGGCCGCCGAGGCGAAAAAAGTGCTGGGCGGCTACTTCAGAGAGTTCACCTTCGCGAAGCGCCGCTCAATGGGCTGGGAGCGGAGCTGTGTACACGTCGACGCTCCTCAGGATCGTGGGGTGGTGCTCGATCCATTTATGGGCACGGGGACAACACTACGTACTGCGTACGCAATGGGTCGTTCCGCGCTTGGCATTGACCTGGCCTCGCATACGGATGACCTGCTATTTTAAGAATCTTCACCCGAAAAAGTCTTGGCGCCTATCGGACTCACGGCAGCAATCTGATGAGATCCTCCAGCAAATGAGCTGGCTCCCGAAGCACCAGAGCAAGGCAGTTGACCCAGTCTTGATGGGAGACAGGATCCGGGTGGGCTGCTGACGTTCTCAGGGCATTCAACGATTCCAGATAAGGAACCGTCAGGGCCAGTGCGGCGATGTCAACATTGTTCGAGAGCAAATAGTTTCTGACGGCTCGACTGTCTGCATCGGATGGATTCAGCGTCGTTGCTTCTTTTATCATCCTGATGACCTGACCGAGCATTCGTTTCCTGGCAACTTCCGGACGAATCTGAGAGACAGGAAAAAGGAGTCGCTCTCTGAGGCACCCCTCGACGGCCTTCCCAAATCCCACTACCGGTCCTGAGTAGTCCGCGTCGGAAGACAACAGCGTGGCTGCATAAAGTGCACTGGCGAGAAATCTCTGGTGATCATTGGATAGAAGGTTGAATTCAGCGAGATCAATTTTGATCATATTCATCCACTGCTGGAGACCATCGTTTCCAATCCGTGCACACAGCGCTACCAATTCGGCAACCAGAAATCTCTCTCTCGCAGATTCCACCTCCTCTTGTGAGTCAGATTCCGAGATGGGTACTCCATCAGGAACTCCATGGGCCTCCAAGATCATGTTCGCCAGAGTTTGCAGTGCCGGCTTGTTATGACCTTGTTTGGAGGGATCCAGACCCAAGGCCAGAACCATCCCACCGCTTTTACTAGAATACTGATAGATCGGCGCCACCGAAAGATTCGGTTCATAATAGATGATGGCACCACGGCCGGCTGCTTCATCTCCTGAATTACTGAAGTAGCCCAGCATTTTGTAGATCTCTTCAGTCGGCTTTCCGCGTTGCCGGAGCTTGGGATCGACATAGACAGTACTGCCCGGCATTTTTTCGCCCCCCTCGTTCAATCGGGTGAGAACTGTCATGTCGGGACGGCCTCCGAGAGGCTTTTGATTAGAAGTGTCAGCCCACACCAATTCATTTCCCACAACAAACGCTTGCAGGCTTCGTTGGTAGTAGATCTCGATTTTCCCCGTCAGCGTTTCCCACACGTACACCGGGAGCGAGCGACCTTGGCGCATGTTCGGGACCATCCGAGGAGTTCCAAGGGAATCACTGATGGTTGACGCGAGATTGTGCATGCACCATAGTTCGAACAGAGTCGAATCGAAACTCTTACCATAGAAGACCCAGTTTATCTCCCCGCCAGTTTCCTGTGGGTTTACCTGGAGGCTCAGAGCGATCCAGGAAGAGAGCTCGCGGTACGGCTCAGGATTTGATACATGGCCGGCATCGAGGCGCCGCTCGACTTGATCGAGAAGGTTTTGGATCAAGCTCCGCTGGCCGACCTGTTGAGCACTACTGAGACAGTCAAAGAACGGCGGTTGCTGAGAAAGTTCAAGCAGTTCACGGAAGGCCACTGCAGCTCGCACGCTCTCTGGCCCCCCATCTGGCGGCGCTGCAACCGCTAGGGCGTCCTCTAGTTCGGCCTGACACCAGAGCAAGGCGTACGTCGCAAGAATATTCTCAGGAGTAGCGGAAGATCGCTGCACTTTGCGGATCGGATAGACAACTGGCGCTCGTCTCTCGTGTCGGCGTATGGCCCAGCGAGGAACATCTAGTTGCCCGCTGAGGTGCCCGATCGAATTGTGGCGTCGTACAGCATAGCGAAAATTTGACCGGGTCCGAATATCATTGACAATTCCCGCCAAGCGAGCGCTGCTCGCCAAAGCCACCCTCAAGCGCAAGCCCTCCAAATTATCCGTGGCATTCTGTTCATATTTTTCGGTGGCATCAAGCCCAATCGACTGGTTCTCCAGAGAGAAACTGCTTCCCCCAGCGAAGTAGGAGCCGAGGAGCAAAAGAACAGAAGAGATTGCCGCTTCTCGCCCCGTGACACTCAGATACCCGCCGTACTTTTCGGCGCCGCCCTCAGTTTCCATGACCCGTCCTCGCGCTACTCGAAATCAAAGCTTCAGCGAACAGACTGCGTATTGCTGAGGTGTTTCACAGCCCGAAGCGTCTCTTCGAGATCGGGATATTGCTCTTTGAGGTGACTTGCGAATGCTGCAACATGCGTTGACCGGAGATTTCCCATCTGCGGAACAATGCGGTCGGCGAAGCAAACATCCAAGGTTCGAATCAGTGACTTCACGGTACTGTCGGCACCAGACCCACGAAGCAGTACCGCCTTCCACAGGTCTCGGACCTGAGCGCTTCCCAGCGGCCAGCCACAAAGCGGCTCACCCTCATTGGTCTTTTCGTAACGAAGCCACGTGATCAACTCTCGAATTTGAGTCTCGATCGTCTCAAACTTCTCCGCCAAGGCGACATACGCCACGGCTCCTCCCTCTCCCTCTTGGTCCGCACCCTCTAGAGGAGACAGGGAAGGGACTTCATATTGATTGCTAAGCCAATCCTGCGCCTGCTTTCGACACAAACTGACCTCCGCCTTGACCTGATCCTCTTCAGGGACACCTACATAGATGAACTGGAACCGTCTCGAGAGTCCCTGAGAGAGCGAGTTCACATACGAAGTGTCTACGTCATTCATGGTTCCGATGATGCGGAATCGCCCTGGGAACCACAGGCGTTTGCGGTCCGGATCCTCTTCGAATGACAGATCAACCGGGGTGGAGGCCAAGTCGGCGGAGTCTGTCGAGGAGAGTGTGGTATACAGGCCACCGATAGCTCGGTCGATATCGGCTCGGTTAAGCTCATCGAGGATCAACCAGCTGGCAATCCCCCTCTGATTCACTTCGTCATCGAGGCCCTGTTGCTGTCCGTTCTCGCCCGCTGCGCGTACAACACGGGCGCAGTCCAGTGCTGCTTCGGTTACGTATCCCAATGTCGGCGCCAACGTACTGTCACGCATAGGACGCAGACCACCGATGACCTCGTAGGTCGTCCAATCCGCGGTCGCCGTCCGCATAGTTGAAGTAGCCTGGAAGGCGCGAGCCAATATCCGTGCAAGTCTAGTCTTCGCTGTTCCGGGTGGTCCTTGAAGAATCACATGCCCGGTGAGCAGACCAATGACACAGCGCTCGAGCAGATTGTCTGCGTCAGGCAGCACCAAGTCTGCCGCAGCAACTAGCTTACTGAGTCGTTCAACGAGCGCCCGGACGTCATGATCAGGAAGCCCCACTCTTGCGAACTCCTCTGTCCAGGCGTATCCCTCAGAATCAGGCTCTTCCTCTGCTGTCAGAGACTCGGTGGCAGGAATGGAGATGAGTTCCGCTGGCTGCAGGGGAGGGGACGGCAGAAGAGCCGCCAAAGTCGCCCCGCTCCAGTGCCCGACTGCATCAACTGCGTCGTATTCGACAAGGAAGTCTTGAAGCAGTAGTCCGGCTTCGGCTTTGTCAAGCCTTAGCTGAGCCTTCATCTCCCTGATCAAGGCTGCGACGTCAACAGGTCCCGGCTCAAGATCTTCCCGATTCCGCGCCAACCAGATCGCCATCTGTCGTTCAGGCAGAGCCTGTCCGGAAAGTTGACTGCCCAACGCGTTGAGGTAGTTGTTAGTTAGGCTAACAGTGGCGCTGCCGCGCTCAGCTTTGACGCTGATCAGGTCGCGCATACCTTGGCTGGGACGAAGGATCTGGGTCCACACAGTTCCAACAGGCCAGCCACCGTTAGCTTGGTTGGTCTGCCAACCTTGGGTGATCGGATCGAACCAACCGTACAACGGGTGCCCGGAGACGCCGAACAGGTACTCGCACGCCGTAATGATCTGTTGTGCGGTGATGGTGATCGCCCCGCCTGCGTCGAGCCCCAGATACTTGAGCACCAGAAGTTTCTGCAAGTTCGACCGCGGGCGAGTCTTCACCTGGTTCTGGCCAATAACGTGTGATGCGGCAACGAGCTGGTCCGGCCTGATTCTCGCCATTTAGTTGGGCTCTCCGTTCATCGGTAGCATCGCGGCAACGGTGATGCATCAGCGGGTACGTTCGTCAGACTAGACGAATAGGTGTTCAAGGGCTGACGTTGCGGTCAGTGATCGTAGGCGGTCAGTGACTGCTTCACTGGCTGTTCGGTCTTGTCGTAGTGGTGAGCGCGAGAATCCGGCACAGGACGCGGGCCACACCCCCTGCAGGAGTCTTACCTCCATGCCATTCAGGCCGATTTGCACCTTAAGAGTCTCGTTGATCAACTCGATGAGCTGCCGCAGAAGCTTGAATAGATGCGCGCCCGCCGGATAGGCATTGCCGTGCCACGGCGGCCCGCTTCACGACGGCGACCGGAGTGCTGTGCGCAGCGGTATTCATGTCGGTGGCCACCGTGACACCGCGCTCAACGAGCCCATCCGCGAGTGGCGCCGGCGTGGACCATGCCACTCAGGGGGTCACGTATGAAATCGAAGGCGGGTTGCAAGTTGTCCTTGAGGCGCCGCGCCGGAAAGAGAAGGGTGGGCGCTGACGGCTTCCAGGTTTGCGGCGGGCTCGGTGCCAGAGAGGACGCCCTACCTGCGGCGACAGGCGCGTCCTCCGAGGCCCCTCATACGCTCCCAAAGGTCTCGATCTGGTTTGAGGTCAGGCCAAGTCCGATCGCTGTGCCACAGGAGCGCGACGAGGACGGCGCGGCCGGGCCGACCCTGGTCCAAGTATAGGAAGACCGCACAAGGGAAGACTCAAATAGGCAGTCGCCAAGACCGATCTGATGGCGGAGGTCGCTCTGCACGCCACCGACCAGGGCGCGATCGCCATGGACTTAGAAGCCATCTCATTTGGTGAGCCTGCGGTAGCAGATCAGGGTGCAGGCGATGCTGGTGAAGGCGAGGAAGTGGTCGGCTTTGCGTTCGTAGCGTCGGTGGAGGCGGCGGCAGCCGGCGAGACAGGCCATGGTGCGTTCCACGGTCCAGCGGTGGCGGCCCAGCCGTTGCGGGGACTCGACTCCCTTGCGGGCGATGCGGTGGGTGATGCCGCGCTCGCGTAACCCATCGCCTCAGGTGGGCGTAGTCGTAGCCCTTGTCGGCGTGGAGCTTGCCGGGCATGCGCCGTCGCCGGCCGCGGCGCGAGCGGATCCGCGGGATGCCCTTCACGAGTGGGATCAGGGCCTGGCTGTCGTGCAGATTGGCCCCGGAAATGCCGATGGATATGGGCAGACCCGACCGTTCCGTGATCAGGTGGATCTTCGAGCCGAACTTGCCCCGGTCGACAGGATTCGGACCCGTCAGGTCCCCCTTTTCAGGGCCCGCATGTTCACCGAGTCGATCGCGCACCGCGACCAGTCCAACTCGCCGCGGGCACCGAGCTCGTCGAGGACCAGCCGGTGAAGCTTGGCCCACACCCTGGCCTTCGACCACTCCGAGAACCGCCGGTGGGCAGTCGCTCCGGACGGGCCGAACGAAGCCGACGGCACCTGCTGCCAGGTACAACCTGAAGTAGCCACGAACACGATCGCGGCCAGCACCTCCCGGTCGCCGTGCCGACGCCGACCACCACCCTGCGGGCGCGACGGTGCCGCCGGCACCACCCGCTGGAACAACTCCCACAACTCGTCCGGCACCAGCCGCTCAACGATCCCCACCATGGCCAACACTCTACCGAGTCATCCAAATGAGATGACTTCTTAGACACGGATGCCGACCACCAGCACCTCCTGCAACAGGTCCAGCGGGTTTTCCCACAGTAGGCACCGCAGCGCTAGGTCGAGGAACACGCGCGGGTCGCGGCATGGGGGCTGGAGAGCTTTATCAACCTCGGGAACGTGGAACGCGCGTTCCGCCGGCCCTACGGAACAGTGGATGCCGACCGCGCCTACCGCGTACACACCTTTGACCTCAAGCTCCTTGAGGACCCACGAACGCCTTGAATCAGGAGGTACTCGCCGTATCCGCGCATCGCTGCCCAGACCGTCCTCTTGCCTTGGCCTTCCAACTCGCCGCCGCCAATCGCCGCAAGCTCACCGCCCGGGCCGACGCCATCGCCCTCCACAACAACCGCCCCGCCGCCGCCCCACAACCAAGCCACGGGGCACCCGGCACCCGAGGGCCCCAACAAACCTTGAGATCTAGCTCACACCAAAGGGAGCTCCAGGGCACGACCCGGTCCCGAACGATCAAAGATCCACAACGAAACGCGGACGACAAGCGGGCCCCGACAGCCCGACGATCGTCCGCGTCCTCATGCCCAGAAACGACGGAGCAGGCAGCATCATGATCATGATGCTGCCTGCTCCGTCTGTGCAACCGGACACCTTCCGTCGGTGTCCCGCTGTGCGCGAGGGGGGAGTTGAACCCCCACGCCCTTTCGGGCACTGGAACCTGAATCCAGCGCGTCTGCCTATTCCGCCACCCGCGCATTGGGTGTGCCGTCCGGTGCCTCACCTGCTGGTGTGCGCTCCTGGCGACATCGAGAAGATTAGCACGCTGGAGGGGGTCGAATCACATCCGTTTGTTTGGCCGGGCCGGTCCCGGAACAGGGAACGAACGGGGGCGGCCCCCACTCCTCCTCAGTGCACCCGGGGTGCGGGACACTGTCAGGAGGCCGCCTCTACGATCCGTGTGAGAGGTGACACTCATCAACGGGGCGGACATGGGGAACCAGCCTATTTCCCGGCGCGTGGATACGATCAGTAAGCAGTACCAGGACAGCAACGACCGAGGAGGTGCCCCATGGGAGTCATGAAGCGTTTCGAACAGCGTCTCGAAGGTTTGGTCAACGGCACCTTCGCGAAGGTCTTCAAGTCCGAGGTCCAGCCCGTAGAGATCGCCGGCGCCCTCCAACGGGAGTGCGACAACAACGCGACGATCTGGAACCGCGAGCGGACCGTCGTGCCCAACGACTTCATCGTCGAGCTGAGCACGCCCGACTACGAGCGGCTCAGCCCGTACTCCGGACAGCTCGGGGACGAACTGTCCGGGCTGGTCCGCGACTACGCGAAGCAGCAGCGCTACACCTTCATGGGCCCCATCAAGGTCCACCTGGAGAAGGCCGAGGACCTCGACACCGGCCTGTACCGGGTGCGCAGCCGCACCCTGGCGTCGAGTACGTCCCAGGCCTCGGGGCCCGCCCCCGCGGCCCCCCAGGGCGGCTACGGCTACCCGCCCGCCGCCGCGCCCCCCATGCCCGCCGCACCCCCGCCCGGCGCCCACCAGCCGCCGCCCGGAGGCCCGGGGCAGGGACCAGGACCCGGCCACGCGGCCGGACCGGGCCCCGCTGCCGGACCCGGCGGACTGCCGGGCACCCAGGTAAGACGCTGGATCGAGATCAACGGCACCCGCCACCAGATCTCCCGCGCGACGCTCGTGCTCGGCCGCAGCACCGAGGCGGACGTACGGATCGACGACCCCGGCGTATCGCGGCGGCACTGCGAGATCCGGGTCGGTACGCCCTCGACTATCCAGGATCTCGGGTCCACCAACGGCATCGTGGTAGACGGACAGCACACCACCCGCGCTACGCTCCGCGACGGCTCGCGGATCGTCGTGGGCAATTCCACCATCGTTTACCGGCAAGCCGAAGGGTGAAGCGGGGGCAATGTCAGAGCTGACCCTGACGGTCATGCGGCTAGGTTTCCTGGCCGTTCTGTGGCTGTTCGTGATCGTGGCCGTCCAGGTCATCCGCAGCGACCTGTTCGGAACACGCGTCACCCAGCGCGGCTCACGCCGCAACGCGGACGCCAGACCGCAACAGGCACGCCAGACCGCGGCGGCCCCGCCGCCGCAACGCCAGCAGCAGGGAGGCCGGCAGCGCCGCGGCGCACCCACCAAGCTGGTCGTCTCCGAAGGCATCCTGACCGGCACCACGGTCGCGCTCCAGGGGCAGACCATCACGCTGGGCCGCGCGCACGACTCAACGATCGTGCTGGACGACGACTACGCGTCCAGCCGGCATGCCAGGATCTACCCGGACCGTGACGGCCAGTGGATCGTCGAGGATCTCGGGTCCACCAACGGCACGTATCTCGACCGGACCCGGCTCACGACCCCGACACCGATTCCGCTGGGCTCACCGATCCGCATCGGGAAGACCGTCATCGAGCTGCGGAAGTAGTACGACAATGAGCGAGCGGAGCGAGCGAGCCGCAGCGGTCCCGACAGCGGACCGGAGCAGGCTCCCGACCGGAGGGTGGGCAGTGTGGCTCGAGACCGGCTGGCGCGACAGTCGACCGGCGAGCCGACGGGCGAGGTGCGCATGAGTCTGTCGCTGCGCTTCGCCGCCGGGTCGCACAAAGGCATGATCCGGGAGGGCAACGAGGACTCCGGCTACGCCGGCCCCCGATTGCTCGCCATCGCCGACGGCATGGGCGGCCAGGCCGCCGGTGAGGTCGCCTCCTCCGAGGTGATCTCCACCCTCGTGCAGCTCGACGACGACGTGCCGGGCTCCGACATCCTCACCTCGCTCGGCACGGCGGTCCAGCGCGCCAACGACCAGCTCCGCCTGATGGTCGAGGAGGACCCGCAGCTGGAGGGCATGGGCACCACGCTCACCGCCCTCCTGTGGACCGGCCGGCGCCTCGGCCTCGTCCACGTCGGCGACTCCCGCGCGTACCTCCTGCGCGACGGCGTCCTCACCCAGATCACCCAGGACCACACCTGGGTGCAACGCCTGGTCGACGAGGGCCGGATCACCGAGGAAGAGGCCACCACCCACCCGCAGCGCTCCCTGCTGATGCGCGCGCTGGGCAGCGGCGACCACGTCGAGCCGGACCTCTCCATCCGCGAGGTACGGGCGGGCGACCGGTACCTGATCTGTTCGGACGGTCTCTCCGGCGTCGTCTCCCACCAGACCATGGAAGAGGCCCTCGCCGGCTACCAGGGCCCGCAGGAGACCATCCAGACCCTCATCGAGCTGGCCCTGCGCGGCGGCGGGCCCGACAACATCACCTGCATCGTCGCCGACGTCCTGGACGTCGACGCCAACGACACCCTCGCCGCCCAGCTCAACGACACGCCCGTCGTCGTCGGCGCCGTCGCCGAGAACCAGCTCCCGCCCAGCGCCGCGGAGAACGCCGCCGCGATGCAGACCCCCGCGGGCCGCGCGGCCGGCCTCGGCCGCGCCGTACCGCAGCAGCCCGCCGGCGGCTTCGGCCCGCCCGGCAGCGGCGACGACCCCGGCTACGGCGGCATGCCGCCCGAGGGCGGGTACGGGACCTACAGCGACGACGACTTCGTCAAACCCGGCGGCGGCCGCAAGTGGGCCAAGAGATCCTTCTACGTCGTCCTGGCGCTCGCCGTGGTCGGCGGCGGCCTGTACGGCGGCTACCGCTGGACCCAGACCCAGTACTACGTCGGCTCCAACAAGCAGCATGTCGCGCTCTACCGGGGCATCAGCCAGGACCTGGCCTGGGTCTCGCTCTCGAAGGTCCACAAGGACCACCCCGAGATCGAACTCAAGTACCTCCCCGACTACCAGCGCAAGCAGGTCGAGAGCACCATCACCGAAGGCAACCTGAGCGAGGCCGGCAAGAAGATCGACGCGCTCGCCGTCCAGGCCTCGGCCTGCAAGAAGGACGAGCAGCGCCGCGCCGCCGAGCGGGCGGCCGACGTGGCCGACAGCGAGGAGCAGGTGGGCGGCACCAAGCCGACCGACAAGCCCTCGACCGGTCCGACCGACACCACCAAGCCCGACAAAGCCACTCCCAATCCGGGCCCCAGCCTCTCGGAAGAGGAGCAGAAAGTGGCCTCGAACTGCGGGAAGCAGTAGCGGCCGAGGGGGCCTCTTCACCACCATGAGCGTTGTCACCAACACCACCACCATCGGCGCCATCGAGGCGCCGAGCCGCCGCAACACCGAACTGGCCCTGCTGGCCTTCGCGGTCGCCATCCCGATCTTCGCGTACCTGAACGTGGGTCTCGCGATCAATGACGAAGTGCCGGCGGGGATGCTCGGTTACGGGCTCGGCCTCGGCCTGCTCGCGGGCATCGCGCACCTCGTGGTGCGTAAATTCGCCCCGTACTCGGACCCGCTGCTGCTCCCGCTGGCGACACTCCTCAACGGTCTCGGCCTCGTGCTGATCTGGCGGCTGGACCAGTCGAAGCTCTTCCAGTCGACGCAGAACTTCGTCCCCGGCGCCACGAACCAGCTCATGTACTCGGCTCTCGGCATCGCCTTCTTCGTCGCCGTCCTGCTGCTCCTCAAGGATCACCGCATCCTCCAGCGGTACACGTACATCTCCATGTTCGCGGCCCTGGTCCTGCTGATCCTCCCGGTCTTCTTCCCCGCGCAGTTCGGTGCCCGGATCTGGATCAAGATCGCCGGAAAGTCGATCCAGCCCGGCGAGTTCGCGAAGATCGCCATCGCGGTCTTCTTCTCCGGCTACCTGATGGTGAAGCGCGACGCCCTCGCCCTGGCCAGCCGCCGCTTCATGGGCCTCTACCTGCCGCGCGGCCGCGACCTCGGACCCATCCTGGTCGTCTGGGCCATGTCGATCCTGATCCTGGTCTTCGAGACCGACCTCGGCACCTCCCTGCTGTTCTTCGGCATGTTCGTGGTCATGCTGTACGTCGCCACCGAGCGCACCAGCTGGATCGTCTTCGGCCTCCTGATGTCCGCGGGCGGCGCGGTGGGCGTCGCCACGTTCGAACCGCACGTCCAGGACCGCGTCACCGCCTGGCTCGACCCCTTCGCCGGGTACGGGAAGATCGCGGCCAGCGAGCAGATCGCGAAGTCCCTGATGGCCTTCGGTTCCGGCGGCACGCTCGGCACCGGCTGGGGCCAGGGCCACTCCGACCTCATCGGCTTCGCCGCCAACTCGGACTTCATCCTCGCCACCGTCGGTGAAGAACTGGGCCTCGCGGGCACGATGGCGTTCCTACTGCTGTACGGACTGATCGTGGAGCGCGGTGTACGGACCGCCCTCGCCGCCCGCGACCCGTTCGGCAAGCTCCTCGCCATCGGCCTCTCCGGCGCCTTCGCCATCCAGGTCTTCGTCGTCGCGGGTGGCGTGATGGGTCTCATCCCCCTCACCGGCATGACGATGCCGTTCCTGGCCGCCGGCGGTTCCTCGGTGATCGCCAACTGGGCACTGATCGGCATCCTGATCCGTATCAGCGACACCGCCCGCAGGCCCGCGCCGGCCCCCGCCCCGTCACCCGACGCCGAAATGACCCAGGTGGTCCGACCGTGAACAAACCCCTGCGACGGGTCGCGATCTTCTGCGGCCTGCTGATCCTGGCGCTCCTGGTCCGTGACAACTGGCTCCAGTACGTACGCGCGGACGAGCTGAACTCCAGCAAGTACAACCGCCGGGTCCTGATCGAGCGCTACGCGCACGAGCGCGGCAACATCATCGTCGACGGGAAGCCGATAACGGGGTCGGTCAAGACAAAGGTCGGCGACTTCGCCTACAAGCGGTCCTACGTGGACGGCCCCATGTGGGCCCCCGTCACCGGCTTCGCCTCGCAGGCCTTCGACGCCACCCAGATCGAGAAGCTGGAGGACGGCATCCTCACCGGCACCGACGACCAGCTGTTCTTCGACCGCACCCTGGCGATGTTCACCGGCGAGAAGAAGCAGGGCGGCGACGTCGTCACCACCCTCAGCGGCGCCGCCCAGAAGGCCGCCTTCGAAGGCCTCGGGACGAAGAAGGGCGCGGTCGCCGCGATCGACCCGAAGACCGGCAAGATCCTCGCCCTGGCCTCCACCCCCAGCTACGACCCGTCCTCGATCGCCGGCAACAGCGACAAGGACGGCGAAGCGTGGAGCAAGCTCGAAGAGGACAAGGACCAGCCGAAGCTCAACCGCGCGCTGCGTGAGACCTACCCGCCCGGTTCCACCTTCAAGGTGGTCACGGCGGCGGCGGCCCTGGAGCACGGCGTCGTGACCGGCATCGACGACAAGACCGACTCGCCCCTTCCGTACATCATGCCGGGCACGACACGACCGCTCGAGAACGAGGGGAACATCCCCTGCAAGAACGCCACGCTCCGCGTGGCGCTCCAGTACTCGTGCAACACGGTCTTCGGCAAGCTCGGTGTGGACGTCGGCGCGGACAAGATGCTGGAGACCGCGAAGAAGTTCGGCTTCAACTCCGAGCAGTTCGTGCCGGTCCGGGCCAACGCGTCGGTCTTCCCCGAGAAGATCAACGAGTCCCAGACCGCGCTCTCCTCCATCGGCCAGTTCGACACCCGCACCACCCCGCTCCAGATGGCCATGGTCGCCGCCGCGATCGCCAACGACGGCAAGCTGATGAAGCCGTACATGATCGACCAGCTGCGGGCGCCCAACCTGGACCAGCTCAGCCAGACCGAGCCGGAGGAGCTGAGCCGCCCCCTCACGCAGGAGCACGCGCAGATGCTCCAGCAGATGATGGAGACGGTCGTCAAGGAAGGCACCGGCACGAACGCCCAGATCAACGGCGTGACGGTCGGCGGAAAGACCGGTACGGCACAGCACGGCGAGAACAACAGCAAGAACCCGTACGCGTGGTTCATCTCCTACGCCAAGACCGACGGCGGATCCCCGGTCGCCGTGGCCGTCGTCGTCGAGGACAGCGACGCCAGCCGCGACGACATCTCGGGCGGCGGCCTCGCCGCCCCCATCGCGAAGGACGTGATGAAGGCGGTCATCGACAGCAAGAGGTGACGCCGGTCACGGCTCACGTCCATATCTGCACATTGCGATACCGGTCGCGTATCAGGTGACTGGTACAGGCGGACCGCACGGGGCGTGCCCGGTAGCGTAGGCGCGTACAGCACATCGCCGGAGACCACTCACCGGTGCGATCGGGACTGACGGAGAGGGCCGGAACAGTTATGGAAGAGCCGCGTCGCCTCGGCGGCCGGTACGAGCTGGGCGCGGTGCTCGGCCGTGGTGGCATGGCCGAGGTGTACCTCGCGCACGACACCCGGCTCGGCCGATCCGTCGCTGTGAAGACGCTCCGGGCCGACCTGGCCCGTGACCCGTCGTTCCAGGCCCGGTTCCGCCGGGAGGCCCAGTCCGCCGCCTCGCTCAACCACCCGGCGATCGTCGCGGTCTACGACACCGGCGAGGACTACGTCGACGGCGTCTCCCTCCCGTACATCGTGATGGAGCACGTCGACGGCTCGACCCTGCGTGAGCTGCTGCACTCCGGGCGCAGGCTGCTGCCCGAGCGCACGCTGGAGATGACCGTCGGGATCCTCCAGGCGCTGGAGTACTCGCACCGCGCCGGGATCGTCCACCGCGACATCAAGCCCGCCAACGTCATGCTCACGCGCACCGGCCAGGTCAAGGTCATGGACTTCGGCATCGCCCGTGCGATGGGCGACTCCGGCATGACGATGACGCAGACCTCCGCCGTCATAGGAACCGCCCAGTACCTCTCCCCGGAGCAGGCCAAGGGCGAACAGGTCGACGCGCGCTCCGACCTGTACTCCACCGGCTGCCTGCTCTACGAGCTGCTCGCGGTCCGGCCGCCGTTCGTCGGGGACTCCCCGGTCGCGGTGGCCTATCAGCACGTACGGGAAGAGCCGCAGCCTCCCAGCGTGTACGACCCCGAGATCACGCCCGAGATGGACGCGATCGTCCTCAAGGCCCTCGTCAAGGACCGGGACTACCGCTACCAGTCCGCCGACGAGATGCGTGCCGACATCGAGGCCTGCCTCGACGGCCAGCCCGTCGGAGCGACCGCCGCCATGGGCTCGGTCGGCTACGGCGGCGGGTACGGCGGCCCCGAGGACCACGCGACCACGGCGCTGCGCACGGCCGACCCGGCCACGTCGATGCTCCCCCCGATGAACCCGAACGACGGGGGCTTCGGCGGAGGCGGCTACGACGGGGGCGGCCCCGGCCGGCGGCGCCAGCCCAAGAAGTCCAACACGTCGACGATCCTGCTGATCGTCGCCGGTGTGCTGGTCCTGGTCGGCGCGATCCTGATCGGCCAGGCGGTCTTCAGCGGCGACGACGACGCCAAGAGCAAGGTGCCGATCCCCACCCTCGTCGGGAAGACCCTCACGGAGGCCGAGACACTGGCGGCCAACGCCGGGGTCAAGGTCGCCCAGTCCAGCAGCGAACGCTGCGACCAGCCCAAGAACGCCATCTGCAGCCAGATCCCGGCCCCGGAGGCCGGCGAGATGAACGAGGGCGACACGATCAACGTCGTCGTCTCGGAGGGCGCGCCGAAGGTCGAGGTCCCCGACGTCACCGACAAGGACTTCAAGGACGCGACCCGGCTCCTGGAGGACAAGGGCTTCAAGGTCGGCGACCCCAAGCAGATCGAGTCGGACGAAGACCCCGGCACGGTCCTGGAGCAGGACCCGGAGGGCGCCACGCAGGCCGAGAAGGGCGCCGAGGTCACGCTGACCATCGCCAAGCAGGCCCAGGTCGACGTCCCCGATGTGACCAACGGCCAGCAGTTCGACGCCGCGAAGTCGCAGCTGGAGGACACGCTGGGCTTCACCGTCAAGCGGGTGGACGTGGACAGCGATCAGCCCGCGGGCATCGTCATCAAACAGGACCCCTCGGGCGGCACCAAGGCCCCCAAGGGCACCCAGATCACTCTCCAGGTCTCCAAGGGCCCGCAGCAGGAGAAGGTCGCCGTCCCGGGCGGACTGGTGACGAAGCGGGTCGGCGAGGTCAAGGGGATCCTCGGGAGCCAGGGGCTCAGCGCGACGTTCGCCCCGAACTCACCCCAGGACGACAACGCCATCGTCGTGCAGGTGGACCCGAACGAGGGCACGCAGGTCGACAAGGGTTCGGCCGTCGTCCTGCGCACGGTGGCCGACCCCTCCGGCCAGAACGGCGGAAACAACGGCGGCGGCGACGGCGACGGAGGCAACGACGGAGGCTTCTTCGGAGGAGCGTCCGGAGTCGCCTTCCGTACGGAGGACTGACCGCCGCACGTCGCGTCGAACACCCAGGAAGCCCTGGCCCCACGTTGGGGGGCCAGGGCTTCCTCGCGTACGGATCCGGCTACCACGCGACTCTCAGCGCAGCTCCGGCGGCGGGGTGCGGTTCTTGTCGACCTTTTCCGTGCGGACCAGTTCCGCCCACACGATGTAGCGGTAGTCCGAGGTGTAGATCGGCGTGCAGGTCGTCAGGGTCAGGTAGCGGCCCGGCTTCTTCTTGCCCGACTCCTTGGGGACCGGGAGCAGGACGTTCACGTTGTACTTCGACGTCTTCGGCAGCTCTTTGTAGACTTTGTAGATGTACCAGGTGTCCTTGGTCTCGAAGACGACCGCGTCACCCACCTCGACCTGGTGGATGTTGTGGAACTTCGCCCCGTGGCCGTCCCGGTGCGCCGCGAGCGTGAAGTTGCCCTTCTTGTCCCAGGGCAGCGCCGACTTGACCGGGTCGGTGTAGTACCCGGCGATCCCGTTGTTCAGGGCCTTCGCCTCCGTGCCCTTCTTGACGAGCACTTCGCCGTTGTTCATCGCCGGGACGTGCAGGAAGCCGATGCCGTCCTTCGGGTCGAAGGCCGGGGGCTTGCCGTCGCCGCCCGTGCCCGTGCCGCCCTGCGCCCAGTTGTCGCGTACCTCGTTGCCCTGCTTGGTGGCCTCGCGGTCGGCGAGCACGTTGGTCCACCACAGCGAGTAGACGACAAACAGGCCGAGCACCAGGCCCGCGGTGATGAGCAGTTCGCCGAAGACGCTGACCACCGACGCGAGACGGCTCCTGGGCCGCCGGCCCGGCGAGGGGTCGGGCGGCGCGGCGGGCGCGTCCGGTCCCGAAGGCGGTGGTGCGCCGGTCTGCTCGTCGTGTTCGGTTCTCGCTGCCACCGCACCCGCCCCCGTCCAAGTCCAGTCGGCCCCCCGACGGGCTCAGCCGACGAGATCGTCCGGCTTGCCCTTGCTGCGGGGCCTTTCGTCCACCATCTTGCCCCACACGATCAGCCGGTACGTACTGGTGAATTCGGGCGTACAGGTCGTCAGCGTGATGTAGCGGCCGGGCGCCGCGAACCCCGACTGCGGGGGCACCGGGTCGATCACGCTCACATTGGACGGAGAGGTCTGCGGCAGGACCTTGGCCATGGCGTACGTGTAGTAGGCGTCCTGCGTCTCGACGATGATCTTGTCGCCCGGTTGCAGCCGGTTGATGTAACGGAACGGCTCGCCATGGGTGTTGCGATGGCCGGCCACCGCGAAGTTGCCCTGCCTGTCCTCCGGCATCGCCGTCTTGAGCTTGCCCTCCGCGTAGTGCCCGACCATGCCGTGGTCGAGGACCTTCGACTTGCTGATGCCTTCGGCGATCGGCACCACGACGTCCAGCTTGGGGATGTGCATGATGGCGAAGCCCTGGCCCGGGGCGAAGACCCCGGGCTTGCGACCCTTGGCCCAGCTGTCCTGGATCTTGTTCGTCTCCTTGCCGGCGTACTGGTCGGCCCGGACGTTCGTCCACCAGAGCTGATAGGTGACGAACAGCAGCATCAGCACGCCGAAGGTGATGAACATTTCGCCGACCACACGGCTCACGACCACCGCGGGGCTGTCCTTCGCCGCGCGCGCGGCGCGGCGGGCCTCGACGCGGGAGAGCGGCTTGGCCGGCGCGGACCCGTGCGCGGCCGTCCCGGGGCCGTTCTCGGCCTCGGCCGCCCCCGGCTCCTGACGCCTGCGTCCCCGGCCGCCCTTGGCGGCTTTACGGCGCTCCGCGCGCCCGCCCCGCTCCTGGCCTGCGGTGGCGGACTCGGCGGACCGTGCCGCGGTCGCGCGGCGCAGATCGTCCGTACGGAGGCCGATGGTCGCGTCGTCGGGAAGGTCGGCCGGGGTGCGGACCGGCGGGATGAAGGGGAGGGGCCCGGATATGAGGGTCTCGTCCAGCGCTCCCGGTACGGACGCGGGGGCGGGCGTCGCGGGGGCGGGCGCGGTTTCCCGTACGGACTCCGGACCCTGACCTTTGCCTTGACCCTGATCGGCCACCGGCCGCTCGGGCGTCAGGGGTACGGACACCGGTGCGGCGGCGGAGACGGAAGGCCCCACCGGGGCAGAGGAGAGGGAAGGGGCCGAGGGGGCCACAGGAGCCTGTCCGGCGGCCCCAAGGGCCTCTGGGACAACAGGAGCCCGCCCCGCCTCCTGCCGGCTCTCCGGCCCCCGGTGACGGCCCTGACGCGCCCGGGGAGCCGCCGTCCCACCGCCCGACCCCGGCCGGCCCGACGGCTGACCGGGGACCGGGCCCGGAACCGGACCCGGCGCCTGCCCCGGAAGCGGATCGTTCAGCGGGTCCGCCAGGCCGCCCACCGCCGCCCTCAGCGCGGCCTCCGCCGCCGCGGCCTCGACAGCCGCGGCATCGACGGCCTCCTCGCGCGCGTACGGGGCCCCCGGGCCGCCCGCGTCGTGTTCCGGGCGGAGTGCCGTCACGCGAGCGCCTTGCCCACCACCGGTGCGAGGCCCGACGACCGGCCGACCGCACCCGGATCCCCGCACCGCGCCAGCCAGTTCGCCAGCATCAGGTGGCCGTGCTCGGTGAGCACCGACTCGGGATGGAACTGGACGCCCTCCACGGGCAGTTCACGGTGGCGTACGCCCATGATGATGCCGTCGGCGGTCCGTGCCGTGACCTCCAGCTCCGCCGGCAGCTCCGCGGGGTCCGCCGCCAGCGAGTGGTACCGGGTCGCGGTGAACGGCGACGGCAGCCCGGCGAAGACGCCCTGGCCCTCGTGCGTGACGAGCGAGGTCTTGCCGTGCAGCAGCTCGGGGGCACGGCCCACGACACCTCCGTACGCCACCGCCATCGACTGCATACCGAGGCAGACGCCGAAGACGGGCACCCCGGTCGTGGCGCAGTGGCGCACCATGTCGACGCAGACACCGGCCTCTTCGGGGGTCCCCGGGCCGGGGGAGAGCAGGACGCCGTCGAAGCCGTCCTGCGCGTGCGAGGTGGTGACCTCGTCGTTGCGCAGCACCTCGCACTCGGCCCCGAGCTGGTACAGGTACTGGACGAGGTTGAAGACGAAGCTGTCGTAGTTGTCCACGACCAGGATGCGGGCGCTCATCCGGCCGACCCCGATCCGTCGACCGTCACGTCGTTGAACGGAAGCAGGGGCTCCGCCCACGGGAAGACGTACTGGAAGAGCACGTAGACGACTGCCAGCGCCAGCACGAGCGAGATGGCCGCCCGCGCCCACACGTTGCCCGGCAGATGCCGCCAGATCCAGCCGTACATGCTGTCCCTTCCGTTCGGTACCGCACCAGCCGGTACAGCAACAGACTAAAGGGCGGCGGGGACACATGGGCGGTGCACCGGCCAGCTGTACGGAGGTTCGAGTTTGCCGTTCGTCACAGCGGCCGCCGTGAACGCGGCGCGGACCCGCCACGTAACGGACTGTCCGGCTCCGGCGGAGCCCGTCTCCGGCTCCGGCGAAGCCCGTCTCCGGCTCCGCCGGAGCCCCGCCCTATCCGGTGGGCTTCGCGTAGTGGAGGTCCACCGTGCCGGTGTATCCGGGGAGGGTCTCCCGCTTGTGCTCGTCGACCTGCCAGCCCAGGCCGTACGCCTTCACGTACAGCTGGTAGTTCTGGATGGCCGGGGAGTCCGCGAGGGCCTTGGACAGCTTCTCCTGGTCGCCCACGGCGGTGATCCGGTACGGCGGCGAGTAGACGCGTCCTTGGAGGATGAGCGTATTGCCCACGCAGCGCACCGCGCTGGTGGAGATCAGCCGCTGGTCCATCACGCGGATGCCCTGGGCCCCGCCCTGCCACAGGGCGTTCACGACGGCCTGGAGGTCCTGCTGGTGGATGACCAGGTCGTTGGGCTGCGGCTCGGGGTAGCCGGGGTTGGCGGTGGCGTCCGGCGGGGCGTCGTCGAGCGTGACGGTGAGGGCGGAGCCGGTGAGCGCCTCGGTGCCCGCGGCGTTCTCCAGGGCGCGCAGCCGGGCGTCCTCGGCCTCGGTGGAGCCGTCGTCACGGCTGGCGAGGGCGTCGACCTCACGCCGTACCTCCGCGGTGGAGTGTCCCAGGTCCGCGTTCTTGCGGTCGCGCTCGTGGATCAGGTCGGAGAGCTTGAGCAGCGAGGCGTCCGTACGGATGTTGGTGCCCTTGGCCGTGTTGAAGCTGGTCACGAAGATCAGGCCGGCGAGGGCGAAGACGGCGGCCGTGAGCAGCCTGACCGGCCGGGGGACCAGGCGGCGGCGCGGCCCCTCTGGCGCGCCCCCGGGAGTCCCCTCGGGGGCCCCTGGCGGAGAGTCGGCGGAATTGCTCAACGTACCCTTATCTCCTTAGACGCCACGGAAGCACTACGCTAACGGACGCCTGGGGAGGCAGCGTTCCCCCTGTTCCCCGCCCGGCACCCCGTTTCAGTCCCCTGCGCGGTCACGCAGCGCATCGACAGGAGAGTTCCTCGTGCCGAAGTCACGTATCCGCAAGAAGGCCGACTTCACGCCGCCGCCGGCCGCGAAGCAGGCGACCAACATAAGGCTGACGAACCGCAGCTGGGTGGCTCCGGTCATGCTGGCCATGTTCCTGATCGGCCTGGTCTGGATCGTCCTCTTCTATGTGACCGACGGCAGTCTGCCGCTGGAGAGCTTCCGGAACTGGAACATCGTGGTCGGCTTCGGCTTCATCGCCATCGGCTTCGGTGTCTCCACCCAGTGGAAGTAGCCGCTCCACCGTGGAAATAGCCGCTCCACCCCCCGGGCGTCAAGCTCTCCCCAGGCTTATCCACAGCGTTGTCCACAGCAGGGGAAAAGGTCAGAAGATCTGTGGATAACTCCGCGGAATGTTGACGCCGGTGTGACTGCGTCCGCCGTTCCCGCTCCACAGCCGCCCCTTGTCGTTGCTGGTCAGACCCACATCAGCGACAAGGGGCACTGATGTTCCCCACAGCATGCACAAGATCCGACACGCACTGTGGACAACTCGGCCCGTGGAGCGGCGGCCGCGCTCTCAGGTGAGTACGGCCGTACGGAGCACGATGATCGCGAGCGTCGCCGCCAGCACCAGCGCCGCCGTCCCGTACTGCACGAGGGCCCGCCGTTCCCGGGGCGCGTGGACGAGGCCGACGGCCACGACGGTGCCCGCCACCAGGCCGCCGATGTGCGCCTGCCAGGCGATGTCCGGGATGCTGAAGGTGAAGATGAGGTTCACCACGAGCAGTCCGATGACGGGCCGCAGGTCGTAGTTGAGCTTGCGCATCAGGACGGCCGTGGCGCCGAAGAGCCCGAAGATGGCACCGGACGCGCCCAGCGAGGGAGCGTTCTGCGCGGCCAGCAGATAGGTGAGTGCGCTGCCCGCCAGTCCCGAGATCAGATAGAGCGCGAGGTAGCGGGCGCGGCCGAGCGCCGCCTCCAGCGGTCCGCCGATCCACCACAGGCTCAGCATGTTGAAGCCGATGTGCCAGACCTGCTCGTGCAGGAACACCGCCGTGACCAGCCGGTACCACTGCCCGTCCGCGACCCCCACCTGGTGGCCCAGCTCCGGGTCGAAGGCCGCGCCGACCAGGTCGAAGCGGTTGACGAAGCCGGCGCTCTGCCAGGCGATGACAAACACCACGACGTTGAGGGCGACCAGGATCTTGGTCAGCAGCCGGGGGTCGCGGGCGACGGTCGCGCCGACGACGGTCCGCGGCCGGCCGGCGGCCGGCGGCTGCCCCGTACCGGAACCCTCCCGCACACATTCCGGGCACTGGAACCCGACCGAGGCGTCGACCATGCACGCGGGGCATATGGGCCGCTCGCACCGGGTGCAGCGGACACCGGTCTCCTGCCCAGGATGCCGGTAGCAGCTGGGCACGCCTTCGCGCGGCTGGTCCATCGGTCCCCTCCCGCCTGCTGATGGCGGCCGGCACGGAGCGCGCCGGGCCGCCGGGCCCGTCATGTAACCACTACGGACGGACAGGGCACGAAGGTTCCCGACGGGGTCAGCGCTTCTCGATGACGACCGACTCGAGGACGACGTCCTGCAACGGGCGGTTGGTGCGCGGATTCGTCTGCGTACCGGCGATGGCGTCCACGACCTTCTTGCCTGCCTCGCCGCTGACCTCGCCGAAGATAGTGTGCTTGCGGTTCAGCCAGGTGGTCGGCGACACGGTGATGAAGAACTGCGAGCCGTTGGTGCCGGGGCCCGCGTTGGCCATGGCCAGGAGGTACGGCTTGTCGAAGGCCAGCTCCGGGTGGAACTCGTCGGCGAACTCGTACCCCGGTCCCCCGGTGCCGTTGCCCAGCGGGTCCCCGCCCTGGATCATGAATCCGCTCATGACGCGGTGGAAGACCGTGCCGTCGTACAGAGGATCGTTCGACTTCCTGCCGGTCGCCGGGTGGATCCACTCGCGCCCGCCCTGGGCGAGCTCCACAAAGTTCTTGACCGTCTTGGGCGCGTGATACGGCAGGAGCCGGATCTCGATGTCCCCCTGGCTGGTCCTCAGGGTGGCGTAAAGCTGCTCGGCCACGATCTGCCTTCCGTGTGTCTTCGCTGACTCCCGCGATCCTCGCACGGAAGACACGGCACGGAGGAAGGGGTACGAGCGGGGGGTACGAACCGGGGGTACGAACCGGGGGTACGAACCGGACGGGTACGAGCCGGGTGCACGGCACAGGTGTACGGAGGCACTTCGGCGGACAGGCGCGGAAAAGTACACGCGCAGTACTCACGCCGAAAAAAGGCTCGCCAGGTCCCGCCGGGACAGGCGCATGCCGAAGCGAAGCGTGGCATTGTCGTGCACGAGGTCCCAAAGGACCGCAATGCCCGAGCATCACCCAAGTCGCCTTCCATGACCCGGATGCCCGCATCGCATGCCGAGACCGAGCCCAGCGGGCATGATCTCGAAAAGGGTGGATAGGCGATATACGGAACGCCACCGAGGAGGATGATCCTGTGACCCGCATGGACAGCGTGCGCGCCGCTACCGGTTCGGCGAAGGAGAGCGTGCAGCACGCCGCGGAAGCGGTGGCGCCTTACGCCGGTACGGCCAAGGAGCAGGCCGCGTTGTACGCGCACGAGGCGCGTGTACGACTGGCCCCGACCGTGTCGAAGGCCGCTCAGCAAGCTCGTATCCAGTACGGCGCCCATGTGGCGCCCCATGTGCCCCCAAAGTTCGATGACGCCGCGCACCAGGCCGCGGCGCGTACCCGGAAGGCCGCCCGTCAGGCGGCGGACTACACGGTGCCGCGGGTCGAGCAGGCGGTGGCCACCGCACAGCCCGTGGCCCAGGAGGCCGCGGCGCGTTCGGCGGCCGCGCTGGCCGCTCTGCGCGGACAGATCACCGCGAAGGAAGTACGACAGCTGGTGAAGAAGCACCAGCGGCGGGCCAGGGCCGGACGTCTCGCCAAGGGCCTGTTGGTCCTCGGCGCGGTGGCCGGTGGCGCTTTCGCCGCCTGGAAGTGGTGGGACAAGCAGGCTAACCCGGACTGGCTGGTGGAACCGCCGGCCGCCACGGAGCTGTCCGACCGCGCGCCGCTGACGTCGGTGGACGGCAGCCGGGAGGCGGTTGACCCGCTGGATCCTGAGGTCCAGGCGAAGCAGGCCGAGGCGGAGGCCGCCGAGCGGGACAAGCGTGAAGACCGGGACGACCGGGGCTGATCACGCGGTTCGGCCGCGGCGATGGCGGGCGCCGGAAGACCGAAAGGCTTCCGGCGCCTCACGCTGCGACGAGGGCCGCGCCGGCGGCGTAGGCGTTCTCCTGGGTACGGTCCGCGCCCGGCTCCGACGCCCTGTCCGGCCCGGGGCCCGACCGAAGACTCGACTCGAGGCCCGACCCGGTCTCCGTCGGCAGGACGGCGGGCAGGTGACGGACCGACGGTGAGGAACCGTGCGCCTCGGCGGTGATGCGCTGCTTGATGGTGGGCGGCAGGGCCCGGCCCCGCGGCGGCGCGACCGGCAACACCGCCCTCGTAGGCGCGGGTTCGGCGAGCCCGCGCGGCTCGACGGCGACGGCGGGAGCCGGCGCGGGCGCGGGCTGCTCGGCGGGCTGCGCCGCCACGGCGCTGCCGGCGGCCGTCGCGGGGGACGTGAGTCCCAGGGAGGCGAGCACCGCGAAGAACGCGGTGATGAAGACGGCCCACAACTTCTTGACCTTGATGGCGGCCATGACCCCTCTTTCTGCTTTCCGATGGTGCGATGTCGGGTTGGTCGATCTACATACCTTCCTCATGATGTGTACGCATCTCGGGAATCCACGGAGCGACGCCGCAGCTGCGCAGTTCTTCGGATGAACACCACTCGTACGGTCCAACCGGCCCCCGGGCCGATCCCCCGCACCAGCCGTCACACCCTCGCAAAAGGCCCCTCCGACCTGCGCCGACACCCCGCTGCACCCTTCCCGACGACCGGCAAGTCGAGCCGTACCCCCTGGCGGTGCGGGCAGGTGGGTCAAGCAGAATTGTTTCCCTGGTGGATCTTGGGGAGCGGCGGTGCGAGAGACGGCGCCGGAGTTATGCGTCTGGCATATACAGAAGGCATGGACGATCCCTCAGTACTTCATCTTCTCGGTCCCGTTCTGTTATCCGCCGCCGCCCGGCGAGGCGGTGAGGAGCCGGGCGCGGTCCCAGACGGCGGCGGCGTGCCGCTGGCGGCGGTAGGGGCGCAGGCGGGCGCGCAGCCGGGCGAGGGACTGCTCGGTCTGGACGGACTTCAGATGGGGGTAGTGGTCGAGGAAGGCGTGCCAGTGGACACACGCCTCCTCCAGGTGCCCCAGGGTCAGGAGCGTCTCGGCGAGGCTGGCCTGGGTGAGGGCGAAGGCCCGGCGCTGGCCGGGGGCGCGGTGGGCGGCGGAGTCCCGCAGCGTCGACAGGCCGTCCGCCGCGCGCCCGAGGGTGAGCAGGGTCTGGGCGCGCTGGTAGTCGAGCCCGACGCGGGGGTACGCGGTGAAGGGGCCGGGCGGCCCTGAGGCCTGTTCGTGCTGGGTCTCCGCCGCGCTGAGGTCACCGAGGGCGGCGTGCCGCTGCCGGTCGTGGGCGCGGGCCAGCGCGCGCTGGACGTACAGGAAGGCGAGGGTGGCCGGCGGGGCGGCCGGTCCCGCCGCCCGTAGGGCGATGTCCAGGAGTTGCAGGGCCGGCCGGTAGTGGCCCAGGCGCAGCGCCTGGGTGCTCATGGCACGCAGGGTGATCGCGTACGTGGAACGGTTGCCGCCCGCGTGGGCGAGGCTCAGGGCCGTGCGGTAGTACTGCTGCGCGAGTCCGAGGTGGCCCGTGTCGGCCGTCATGGCGGCCAGGATGTGGGTGAGCTGGGCGCCCGCGGTGAGCAGGTCGCCGCGGAGCCGGTCGGGGGCGCTGCGCTTGAGGAGCAGGCTGACGTCGTCGGCGAGATAGGCCGCCAGCGCGGATCTGGCGTGGGCGCCGCCATGATGCTCGGTCAGGTCGGTGAACACCTGGGTCATGTCCCGCAGCCGCTGCACGTCCGCCGTGGTGGCGCGGCGCGACCGGCCCGCCCAGGACGCCGCGACCGGGGGTCTGTCGGGCCAGGCCAGCCGGTTGACGGTGGTCAGCGGATAGGCGGGCTGGGTGTCGGCGGACCGGAGGAGGAAGGCCCGGCGGGCGGGGTCCGTGTCGCTGCGGGAGAGGGCGGCCAGCCGCGCCACCGGATCGGTGCGCCCGGGCCAGACCTGCGGGGGCTGACCCCGGTCGCGGGCGAGCGGGGTCAGCCCGGTGTCCTGGGCGGTGATCAGACGGCCGGTACGGGCGGTGAGGGCGGCGGCGGCCAGGTCGGGTACGGGCGGACGCGGCCGGGATC
This sequence comes from Streptomyces sp. NPDC087420, assembly GCF_044744165.1. Classification (NCBI taxonomy): domain Bacteria; kingdom Bacillati; phylum Actinomycetota; class Actinomycetes; order Kitasatosporales; family Streptomycetaceae; genus Streptomyces; species Streptomyces sp. NPDC087420. Next base: position 343,042 of record NZ_JBIUXU010000002.1, on the reverse strand, counting down.
CGGAGAGCCAGTGCGCCACGGACGTACGGTCGTAGTGCAGCTCCAACGCGTGCGCGGTGCCCAGGGCGTTGACCGCGCGGGCCAGTTCCCCGGCACTCCACCGGGCCTCCACGAGCAGCGCGGCGAGGAGAGTGTTGGGAGCGCTGCGGGCCATACCCGGTCCCTCTCCTTCCCGGCCGAGGTCGTCTCTTTCGGATCTCGCGGGTCAGGCAAGATCCGAACAAGATCCGAAAGAGACGGCCTGGGGCCGCGTATGCCGGTGGGATGCCCGCCCATCAAAGTCACTAAAGGTCCGCGGCCGGGCGCGGAGGACCCGTACGCGTGCTTCCGTCCTCTCTTACGCGGCCACGTCCGCGACGTACGCCCGCAGAGTGCGCGGCTCCAGCCCGTACCTCCGTTTGAAGGTCGGGTTGCGCCGGCCCAGTTCGACCCAGCTCCGCCCCGAGGCCCATGCCTCGCGCATGACGTGGGCGTACGACACGTAGAACGGGCTGTAGCCGGGGGTGTCCTCCTGTGCGTAGCCGACCGCCCAGTAGTGGAACCGGGTGTCGTCGGTGAGGGCGAGCGCGGAGCTGACGATCCGGCCTACCGGCGCTTCACCACGACCGCTCCGGACGAGATGAGTTCCGGCGTCGCCCTGTCAGCCTCCCCCCGCTGCTGCCCCCCCTCCCGAGTGCCTGCGGGGCAAAACTCGCCGTGTCCCTGCGCCTGTCCTACCTGGGACCGCAGGACACGGGCAAGGCGCTGATCGCCCCGCTGCGCCGGGCCGCTCCCGTGCTGATGGACACCGTCTCGGAGAAACCCCTCACCGCATTCGGCTCCCTCAGCATGGATCCGAGCGATCCGGCCCCCGACCGCAAGGCCTACGCACCGGACGTGTACGACCGGCTCCGCTGCGTCAAGGCGCTCAACGACCCCGACAACACCTTCCGTATCAACCACAACATCCCCGCGCACAAGAACGCGTAGCCGGCCCGTCTCAGCGGGAGGCCCCGGCGGGCGCTCTGTTGAAGCTCGCGCGATAGGCCGTGGGGGTCAGTCCGACCCGGCCGACCAGGTGCTTGCGCAGGGAGTCCGCACTGCCCAGACCGCTCTTCCTGGCCACCTGGTCCATGGGCAGCCCGGTGGTCTCCAGCAGCTCTCTGGCCCGGTCGACGCGTCGGTGCAGCAGCCATTGCAGCGGGGTCAGCCCCGTCTCCGCGTGGAAGCGCCGGCTGAGGGTGCGCACGCTCGTCCTGGCATGACCGGCGAGGTCGGCCAGGGTGAGCGGGCGATCGAGGTGTTCGAGTGCCCAGACGCGCGTGGGGGCGAGCGAGGTGCCGCGCTCCGGCGGCAGCGGTGTCTCGATGAACTGGGACTGCCCGCCCGGTCGTACGGGAGAAACGACCGCGAGCCGCGCGACCGTGTTGGCGACCGCCGCGCCGTAGTCGATTCGTACCAGATGCAGGCACAGATCGATGGCGGCGGCCGCGCCCGCCGACGTGAAGATGCCGCCGTCCTCGACGAAGAGGAGGTCGGGCTGTACGTCGACGGACGGGAAGCGGGCGGCGAGGTCGCCGGCCAGCCCCCAGTGGGTGGTGGCGCGCAGCCCGTCGAGCAGGCCGGCTTGGGCCAGTACAAAAGCCCCCGTACAGAGCGAGGCGATCCGCGCGCCGGCGGCCGCGGCCTTCCGCAGGGCGTCGAGGGCTTCGGCGGGAGCCTGCTCGCCGCCGCTGCCGACGGCGAGGACCGTGTCGGCGCCCTCGACCGCGTCCAGGCCGTTCGGCACCACGATGTCGGGACCGCCGACGGTGGGCATCGGGCCGGGCCGCGCCGCACAGACGCGCACGTCGTAGTGCGGAACGCTGTGGAACACCATCAGCGGGATCGAGACGTCGAAGCCGAGCACGGGCGGCACGACCACTGCGGCGACACGGTGCATGGCCAGAACCTCCGGAGGGTTGGCATTCCGGCCAGTATCGTACGAGGCCGGATCGCGGCACCGTTCTCGGCATGACATCTCATGTGATCGTGGGCCGCGGGGCAGCCGCGTCGAAGACCGCTCTGCTGCTGGCCGGGGACGGCGAGCGGGTACGGATGGTCAGCCGGACCGGCGGCGGGCCCGACCACCCGCTCATCGACAAGGTCGCCGCGGACGCGACCGACACCGACCGGCTCACCGAGCTGGCGGAGGGGGCCGACACCCTGTTCACCACCGCCGTGCCGCCGTACCACCTCTGGCCCGAACAGCTTCCGGTCCTGTCGGGCTCGCTCCTGACCGCGGTGAAACGAACCGGGGCCGCGTACGTCATGCTCGGCAACCACTACGCCTACGGGCCCGTGAGCGGGCCGGTCACGCCGGACCTCCCCCTGACGGCGACCGGCCCCAAGGGGCGGGCCAGAGCCCGGGCGTGGGAGGAGGCCGCCGCCTCAGGGGTCAGGGTCACGGAGGTACGGGCCGCTCAGTTCTACGGCGCCGGCGCCTTCTCGGTGTTCAGCTTCCTGGTGCAGCGGCAGGTCCTGGAAGGGAAGTTGGTCCTGGTGCCGCAAGAACTGGACGTACCCCACAGTTACTCGGCGATCGGCGACACCGCACGCACCCTGGTCGCCGCGAGCCGCGACGACCAGGCGTACGGCCGGGCCTGGCACGTACCCACCTCGACCCTGTCGGTCCGGCAACTGGCCATGCGCCTCGCGGACCTCGCGGGGGCACCGGAACCGCGGATGGAGGAGATGACCGAACGCGACCTGACCCTGCTCGCGCTCACCGAGCCGTTCTGGGCAGAAATGCACGAAGTGCTCACGAAGCCCGGCCACCCGTTTGTCATCGACTACTCCGAGACCGAGAAGACACTCGCGGTGAGCGCCACCCCGCCGGACGACGTCCTCCGGGAAGTGATCTAGAGCGGCTCGCCCCGCGGTCCCGGCCTGCGGCCCCGGCCCGCGGCGCCGGGCTGCGGCGCCGGCCGGGACCGGATCGGGGCCCGCAGGCGCCGCCGTTGGCGGCGACATTCGCTCCGGCGATCAACTGTGCCCGGTCGGAAACCAGGAAGGCGATGAGCTCGGCGATGCCCCGGGGGTCGCCACCGCGCCCGAGGGGCACCCGCGCGTAAGCCTGCTCCGCGCCGCCTCCCCTCGCTCCCGTCACGGTCTCCAGGATCTCGCTGCCGCCCGGGGTGTCGACCATCCCGAGCGTCACCAGGTTCACCCGGACGCCGGACGGGGCGAGCTGCGTGGAGAGCCCCCTGGACCAGCTTTCGAGGGGGCCTTGACGGCGCCGTAGCGCATGAGAGGAGCGGGGGGGGGATTGCCCGTGATGCCGGTCGTCACGTTGATGACCGAGGCGCGCTCCGCTTCCTTGAGTGCCACGAGAGCCGGCGTGGTGACCCGTACGGCCGAGACGCGCTCAGCGCCAGAGGTCCGCGACGCGGGTGGCGGACCGCCGGCCCTGGTCGCGGCCCGCCACGGCGACCGGGCCCCGGCGGGCCGGGTCGTAGGGGTTGGGGCCGATCGCCTGGACGGACTGCGGGTCGGGCGTGATCAGTTCGACCTTCGCGGTGGCCCGCATGGTTTCCACGTCCTGGTGGGCCGAGGGGATTCCGGCGTGGCCCTTGGGCATGGGGGCGATGACCAGGACTCGTGCGTAGCCGTCTGCCAGGCGGGCGTTCGCGGCGGAGACCATGCCGCCGTCGATCCAGGTCCGGCCGCCGAACCGAACCGGCGGGGAGATGCCGGGTACCGCGCCGCTCGCTGAGACGACGTCGGCCAGCGGGTGTCCGCAGGTGTGGTCGAAGGCGGTCAGGACGCCGGATTCGGCGTCGGTCACGGCAACGTGCAGCGTGCTGGGCCACTGCATGGTGGGGAGCCGCGCCAGCACCGTACGGCGTCTTTCCTCCACGGAGACCTGGGGGCGGAAGCGGCGGGCGACGGCCCCGAACCCGGCCCCCACCCGCTCGGGGTCGCCGCGCCCGCGCAGGAACGCCCACCCCCACGCGGCGGTCAGCAGGCGTGGCGCCCTGGTGGTGGACTCGTCAACGGCGGGTGCCTGCTGGGCCGCGCAGAGCTGTCCGAGGTCGGCGCCCGCGGCCAGGGCGGCACCGGCGAAGGAACCGGCGGAGGTCCCGAACACGGCATCGGCGCCCAGCTCCACTCCGGCTTCCAGCAGGCCGGCCAGGACGCCGATCTCCCAGGCGATGCCGGTCACGCCTCCGCCGCCCAGAACGATCGCACTGCCACCTGTGATCTCGGCCATGATCGGCACCTCCGTGTCCTGATGGCGTTCTCGCCACTGCCTCGCCCCGTCCTCGCCCCGTCCTCGCCCCTCCATAAATACGAGAACGTTGATTACCGTTAAAAGCGTAGCAGTCGGCACGGCTTTCCGAGAACCAGCGTTCCGGTACGGTGTTCCCATGGAAGCCGGCGACGGGCGGGGGCGCCCACGCAAGCAGGCGATCGACGACGCCGTCCTGCGGGCCACCCGGGAACTGGTCGAGGAACGCGGATACGACGCGTTCGGCATGCGCGAGGTCGCCGACCGCGCGGGCACCAGCCTCGGAGCCCTGTACCGGCGATGGACCGGCAAGCACGACCTGGTCGTCGCCGCCCTGCGCGCCGCCACCCGCGGGATCGACGTCGAGCCCACCGACGACCCCGAGGCGGACCTCCTGGAAGGACTGGTCCTGCTGGCCCAGAGCCTCAACGGCGGCGCCCGCCCCCTGCTGGCCCACCTGCTGGCCAAGCCCGGGACCGAACTCTCGCGGGCGATACGCGAAGCCAAGATCGACCCCTTCGGCGCCGCACACCGGCAGCGCCTGCGCCGGGTGATCGGATCACCGCCGGACTTCGAGGAATACGCCGCCCTGGGCCCGGCCCTCATCATCCTGACCACCATGACCACCGGCCACCCACCCGGCCGGGACGAGATCCGCGACCGCATCATGCCGCTGCACAAACGCGGCTGAGCCGACCTGGATGACCAGCGAAGGCCGCCTCACGCCCCGCAACCACAGGCACCACGGGCTCGCGTCGGCACCACTGTGCTGACGCATCAGCACGGAAACCCGCGACAAAAAGACCCCCCTGCCCACGTTTCCGCAGGTCAGAGGGGTCTGATGTGGTGGAGCCTAGGGGAGTCGAACCCCTGACATCTGCCATGCAAAGACAGCGCTCTACCAACTGAGCTAAGGCCCCGCGAACGGGTCGGGTACGACCGAGCAGCAGAGAAGCCCTCGGCCGTCACCGGGGAACAGCGTACCGGGTGTACCCCGGGATCCTCCAAAATAATGGGGGCTCCCCGTCCCCGACCACGCTCCGTAAGATGCCCCACGAGGTTCGCAGCAGCGAAGCTGCCGCGTTTGGGGAAGCGATGGGGAGACGCGCATGGATGCCGCACAGCAGGAATCGACGGCCAGAGCCAGAGAACTCCAACGAAGCTGGTACGGAGAGCCGCTGGGGGCGCTCTTCCGTCGGCTCATCGACGATCTCGGCCTGAACCAGGCCAGGCTCGCCGCCGTTCTCGGCCTGTCGGCCCCGATGCTCTCCCAGCTGATGAGCGGCCAGCGCGCGAAGATCGGCAACCCCGCCGTCGTCCAGCGCGTCCAGTCGCTCCAGGACCTGGCGGCACAGGTGTGCGACGGCAGCGTCAGCGCCGGGGAGGCCACGGACCGGATGGACGAGATCAAGAAGTCGCAGGGCGGCTCCGTCCTCACCGGCACCGGCCAGACGACCAACTCCTCGGGCGCCCCGACGGTGCGCCGGGTCGTCCGCGAGATCCAGTCGCTGCTGCGGTCGGTCGCCGCGGCCGGCGACATCATCGACGCGGCCGCCGCCCTCGCCCCCACCCAGCCCGAACTGGCAGAGTTCCTCCGGGTGTACGGCGCGGGGCGCACCGCCGAGGCGGTCGCCCACTACGAGGCACACCAGAACTAGCCGGGGGCCCGGCCGCGGCCAGGGGGCAGGGCGGCCGGGCAGACAGAGCGAGCGGGACGACGGGGAGCGGACGCGGCGCCATGGGTGAGGTCTTCGCGGGACGGTACGAACTGATCGACCCGATCGGGCGCGGGGGCGCCGGAGCCGTCTGGCGCGCCTGGGACCACCGGCGCCGCCGCTACGTAGCGGCCAAGGTCCTCCAGCAGAGCGACGCGCACGCCCTGCTGCGGTTCGTCAGGGAACAGGCCCTCCGGATCGACCACCCGCACGTCCTCGCCCCGGCCAGCTGGTCCGCGGACGACGACAAGGTGCTGTTCACCATGGATCTGGTGAGCGGCGGATCGCTGGCGCACGTCATAGGGGACTACGGTCCTCTTCCTCCTCACTTCGTCTGCACCCTCCTCGACCAGCTGCTGTCCGGCCTCGCGGCGGTGCACGCCGAAGGCGTGGTCCACCGCGACATCAAACCGGCGAACATCCTGATGGAGGCCACCGGAAAGGCGCGGCCTCATCTGCGCCTCTCCGACTTCGGCATCGCCATGCGCAAGGGCGAGCCGCGCCTGACCGAGACCGACTACGTCCTGGGGACCCCCGGCTATTTCGCACCCGAGCAGATGATGGGCTCCGAGCCCGATTTCCCCGCCGACCTCTTCGCGGTCGGACTGGTCGCTCTCTATCTGTTGCAGGGTCAGAAGCCGGACGCCAGAGCCCTGATCGAGTACTTCGCCGCGCACGGCACCCCCGGGGCGCCGCAGGGCATCCCCGAGCCGCTGTGGCAGGTCCTCGCGGGCCTGCTCCAGCCGAACCCGCACGCGCGGTTCCGCACGGCCACCGGCGCGCGCAAGGCGCTGGCGACGGCGGTGGAACTGCTCCCGGAGCCCGACAGTGACGACGAACCCGTCGAGATCTTCGACCAGATCGGCGCGCTCCCCTCCTCTTTCGGCCCGTCGGGCCCGCTCACGACCCCGCCGCAGGACCCCCCGCCGGCCACCGGGCCGGGTCACGGCTCGATGTCGGAGACCGGCAGCTTCCACCTCCCGCCCCCGCCGGTCCGACAAGACCCCCAGCCGTCGTCCCCCCAGCCTCAACAGGCCCAGCACCACGGCCACGAGGGCCGGCAGGCCCAGCAGCAACCACCCACCCAGCAGCCCCCACAGCCACCGCTCCCGCCCATGCACCTGACCACTCCCCATCCCGTGTCTCCCCACCCCGTCTCTCCCCACCCCGTCTCTCCTCACCCCCTCTCTCCTCACCCGGCCTCCCCCCTCCCCTTCCCTCCGCTCCAGCCCTACGGACCGCCGCCGGATCCGTCCCACGCCCCGACCGTCTCCGTACAGCCGGCGGCCGTACAATTGCCCGCCGTCCAGCCGTACGAACCAGCTCTCACCACTCCATACACCGCTCGCGCCCCGGAGGTTCCCCCTCCTCATACACGTCCGGGACCGCCCCCGAAGGTGACGGTCCCGGTCCTGCTGCTCGCGCTGGTTTGCTTCGCCGTAGGCATCTGGGCCCTGACACAAACCTGAGGGGCCGGGGGCTCCGGCCCACTACAACCCCACGTCCCTGACCCCCGCCCTACCGGGCGATCCGCACCCGCGCCGCACGCCGCCGCGCGAGCAGCGTCCACGTCCCCAGCCAGAGCACCAGCAGCGTGCCCGTCCCGATCCCGGCCGCCGCCACCAGCGCCATCGTGCCGCCGTCCGCCGAGGCCCCCGGCTCTCCCCGCCCGCTCGACGCCTCGTCCAACTTCCCCTCGTCCACGGTGAAGTCGCCGGCGGGACCCGCGTACCCCGGCCCGCTCTTCGCCGTGCCCTCGACGTTCACCCGCAGCGTCAGCCCATACGCCTTCGCACCGAACGTCCCGCCGACCTCGGGGTTGAGGCTGACGCGCAGGTAGTACCAGCCCGCGAAGCGCATCTCCTTGTCGCCGGAGCGCGAGCCGAAGCGGTTCTCGTACGCGACCGGCGGCAACGGGTCGAGCGCGGTCGTTTTCTGCTTGCCGTCGTACGACACCGAGCCGGAGCTGCCGACGAGCCCGCGCGCCGGGTTGTACAGGGACATCGCCAGCGCGCCGCTCACGAAGCCCTGCCCCGCGGAGCTGCCCAGGTCGGCGCTGACGAAGAGCTGCTGACCCCAGTCGACCGGCACCCGGAAGAACAGGGAGGCGCCCGGCTCGATCCTCGCCGTCCACTCGCCGCGGGTCAGCCCCGTGGCGTCGTAGAAACCCGCGCCGCCCGCGCGTGCCCCCGGCCCCTCGGCGGCCGGTACGGGGGAGGCGCTGGGCCACTGGGACGGCGCCGCGGTGGGGCCTCCGGGCGCCTTGACCGCCGGCTCCTGGACATGGCGGATCTCCAGGTCCCACGGAGTGGTGGTGGAGCCCTCGTCGCTGACGCGCTCCACGACGACGAAATAGGGACCGGCCTCCTGGCAGGAGTACGCGCCCTTCTCGATCATCCGGTAGGCGTAGGCGGCGAGCGGGCGGGGGAACTGCGCCGCCGCGCCGAACTGCGCGTCGTTGGAGCTGCAATCGTTGCCCTGGCGGTTCTGCAACGACACCTTGATCTTGTCCCCGTAGGCGACCTTGGCGTTGGCGGGCGGTACGGCCACGGCGGAGACGTACGCGTTTGTCGTCGCGTCCAGGTCCACGCGGTAGGTGAGCCGGTCGCCCGGTTCTATGGAGTCCCGGTAGGTGGCCCCGGTGTCGAGGGGCCGCGCGTCGCTGGTCGTGGCGGCGCCGGTGACCGGCCGGGCGCCAGGCTGGAAGGTGTACGGAGCCGGCGCCCCGGCCACAGGGGGCACCCGCCCGGGCCCCACCGCGCCGCCCGCGCCCTCGGCCCAAGCCGCCCCGGGCAGCGCCACCAGGGCGAACACGCCCGCGCACACCACTCCACACACCGCCGCCCCACCCGCCGACGCTCCCCGCCCCCTACCGCCCCACCACTTCACGCGCTTCCCCCCTCACCCGCACGGCACCGCACCCGCACCCGCACACCCACACAAACCCACAGCCCCACCCACACCCACACCCACAAACCACTCCACCGCAGCCCACACGACGCCGGTCCATCCTGCCCCGCCCCCCTCCCCGCTGTCCGCCCGGCCGCCCGAATCACCGCCCGAGGACCGCTTTGCCAAGGCAACCGGACAGCACGAAGCCCCGGCCGCTCGGCGACCGGGGCTCGCATTCAGGACTGCTGCGTCTCACACACCCGAACCTGCGGGCACGGAGTCGGTCGCCTCCGTCCACAGATCCTGCTCGGCGCGGTCCGCCTGGATCTGGCGGTACACGAGGAGCCCGCCGATGGCAGCCAGTGCAACCAAGAGAAGCTTCTTCACCGCGCGACCTCGTCTTTCCTTGACGTAGGGGACTTCTGGCGCCCGACTATACACACCGACCGATACCGATCGGTGACCTCCCCGCACGCCAACTCCCCCCTACTGAACGACGAACAACCCCACCCAAAAGTGCCCCACCCCACCCCCCACCACCCCGGTCCGCGCTCCTGCCCGCATGTACCAAGGGTCACCGGCCGAAACCCGGCGGAGCGCCTTCGCGCCGCCCCTGATGTGGTCTTCGGGCCGGACAAGGGCACCTCTATCGCCTACACGGGTGCCCTGTAGAAGATCTTTCCGTTACGGGGCTCAGCTCCGAGCGCCTTGTAGAAGGCAAGCGCGGACGGGTTGTCGGCATCGGCGTCCACTCGATCCGCGAGCAGCCCGCTGCCGCGGCGGCGGCTTCGAGCGCCGCCATGAACGCCTTGGCCACGCCGCGGCGTCGGGCTGTGGACCGGACGAAGAGTTCCTTGAGGTAGAGGCTGCTCTCGGCGCCGGCCGCGGGCCACAGGAACGTGTACGACGCAAACCCGAGGACCTGGTCGCTGTCGCGGGCCAGGAGCACCTGTGCGGCCGGCCGGCCGGAGAAGAGCGCGGCGCGGATCTGGGTGGTGTTCCCCGGCGTCGCCTCACCGCCGTAGTAGGCCTCGATCTCGCCGAGGATCTCCGAGATGATCTCGGTATCTTCTTCGGTCGCCACGCTGATCTGCACCACTGCCGTCCCTCTCGCCGGGGGCTACCGCCAAGTGCTGCCCGCACACTGACTTAACCCGCCGCAGCCGGCTTCTGCCGGACCGTCAGGAAGCAGTCGAATCGACTTCGCCGCCCCACAAGGCTAGTTGAGCGCACGACGCAGCACGGTGGTCGCGTCGACTCCCGGCCAGCGGAGGGGGATCTCCTCCATGGCGCGCGTGATGAGGACGTCCAGCGCCGCCGGTGCCGCGCTGTGCACGGCTTCGCGGAGGTAGTCGTCCAGCTCGTTGACGTCGTTCGGAAGGTCGAGAGGGCAGGCGAGAGGAATCCCGTCGGTTCGGTATCGCCCTGCGGGGATGCCGATCTTCTCCGGGTGGACGCAGACAGGAATGCGGTCGGCCGTGTAACGGTGTCCGTCGGCCGGGTCAAAGGGAAAGTCCCGGGACGGCCGTACGGCTGATCGAAGCCCCCATCAACCGTCGACGCACGCCGACGCGCATGAGCGGTCGGCCAGGGACCGCCGTCAGGGTTTGCGCGCCCACGCCTGCACGAGGAGGCTCTCGCGGACGGTGGTACGAGGCTGCTCAAGGTGGTCGCGGAGCGCGCCCGTGAGGGAGTCGAGCTCCCCGGACGTGAGCGGGGTGTGCTCCAGGAGCCGGTCGCGGAAGAGGTGGGCGAAGGAGAGGAGCAGGGTCTGGTAGCGGTCGCCCGGCCGCCAGTAGTAGGCGTGGGCGGTGGCCCGTACGTCCGTGAGACCCGCTTCGCTCAAGAGGCCGGGCAGCCGGGCGCCGATGTGGACGTCGCCTCCGAAGACCTCGGTGAGCAGCGCTTTGAGGCGGCTCCACGCGGGGTGGGGCGGGTCGCACTGCCAGGTCGCCCAGTCGAACTCCTGGACCGCGACCCACCCACCGGGCCGCACGGCGGCGGCCATCGAGCCGAGGATCTGGCGGGGGTGGGTCGTGTTGATCAGCAGCAGCCGGCAGTGGACCAGGTCGTACAGCGCCTCGGCGGCTGTCACGGGCGGCAGGGCCTCGTGGCGGACTTCGACGTTGTCGAGGGCGCGTTCGGCGACGGACTCCCGGGCCCAGCCGATCATCCGGTGATCGGTGTCGAGGCCGGTGACCGACCCCCCGGGGCCGACCCGTTCGCTGAGGAGGTCGAGAACGCCCAGCGGGCCGCAGCCCACGTCGAGCGCCTTCGCGTTCGGCGGCAGGGGGATCGTGTCCAGGAGGGCGGCCGCGGCCGGCCGCAGGAGCTCGCACTGGGCCAGGAGACGTTCCTGCTCCGCACCCGACGACCCGAGTCGGTAGTCGACAACCTCGACAACCGTCGAAGAAACAGAAGAGACATAAGAGACAACCGTCGAAGAACCCACTTCTCGCACGGGGGTCGTCGGGGCCTGGCTCACGTGTCCTCGATTCGGCTCGCACGGCCACAACGGTACGGAAACACACAGTGACCGGTATGTCACAAGAAGTAGTATCCCGCCGTCGGACGCCCCGGCAAACCCACCCCCGGGAACCACCTCGAACACCCTTCTGACGCACGGCACTTTCGAGTGAGCGCCGGTCGGACCACCGGACACCCCTCACGGCCCCGCCCACCTCGTTCCCCCACAGAGACCGGCCCTGACCAGCGACGACCGGGTCAGCCGGCCCACCACAGGCCGTCGCGACAGCGCACGACACACCCACCTCTACCGCCGCAAAACGTCTAACCTGTCACAGGCGCCACAACAGGTGACTTGCAGGATCGTTGCTGCTCCCTCCTTTGGGCTGCCGATGTACGGCTGTCGACCAGACCGAGGATGTCGTGTCCCCCCATACTCTTCAGCCTGGGCCGGAGCCCGCCCTGCGCGGCCTGGATCCTGCCGCGATGGCCTTCTCCTCCGCCGCCACGCGGATGCTCCTCACCAGCGAAGGCCTGACCACCCCCCTCCTCCAGGCGCTCGTACGCGGCCCCCTGCGCGCCCGGGCCCGCGACGTACGGACCGTCGTCCCGTCCGCCCTCCCCCCCGACATCCGCGCCGCCCTCCGCCCGAACGGCACCGACCACTGCCTGCTCCGCCGGGCCCGCCTGCTGACGGTCACCGGACGGCCCGTGTCGGACAACACGGTCGCGGCCCTCTCCGGAGTGGACCCACGAGTGGACCGAGCCGTCGCCGACCCCTCCCAACCGGTGGGATTCGCCCTCGCCGAAGCAGGGGTGACCCTGCGCCGGCGCATCGTCCACGTGGGCCGGTCCACGTGGCCGGACGGCGCCACCTGCGTGGTCAAGACGTACACCCTGGACAGCAAGGAGCGCCCGCTCCTCTGCATCCAGGAACTGTTCAACCCGTACATCGTCGAAGCAGCCGTACACACAGAGCCCCAGCCGGGCTGACTCCTTTCGTCAGGACCGGCGTGCGGCACCGGCGGGCCAGATGACATCCACAGGCAGGCCGGCCGCGCGCGCTTCCCCGACGGTGTCGGCCGTGCCGCCGCCCTTCCCTGAGGGGGGCGTTCCGTCCCAGACGGCGACAAGCCGATCGGCGCGCTTCAGGAGCTCCGAGTTCGCGGCTTCGTAGGCCGCCCGGTTCGCGGTGGCGTGAGGCAAGGTGAGAACGTTCTCGGCCGCCTGGACAAGATGATCGAAGACCGGCGCGTGATCGGGCCTCACCTTCGTCTCGCGGTAGTCCTGCGAGGGAATCACCACAACAAGCCGACCGCCCACCGCCGTGACCGCTTCGGCGAAGAGCGAGTCCGCTCCGGCGGCAACGCACGACACTCCGGTCAAGTCATGCCGGTAGGGCTCCAGGACAGCGCGCAGGGCGGCCCGCACGAGAGGCACGCTCTCCTCGGTCAGGTCCATGTGCCCGGTCACAGCGAGCGTCGTCACGGGGGTACTCCTCAGCTCGAAAGCAAGTCGCGGATAGTGTCGCGCGCCTCGCGGACGGATCGTGATGCCTGGCGGCCGACGGTGTACGGGTACAGCTGCCCGAGCTGTGCGCGGACGCGGCCGGACCGAGCGAACCAGGCGGCGCCGACCGCGCGGCACGTTTCCTCCGCTCCGGCAGCCACGTCGCCGACGAGGAAGTGGCATTCGGCAAGGCCGATACGGTCAAGGGCATGGGATCGGCCGGCCTCGGTACCGCGCTGGGACAGAGCCGTACGGATCTCCGCAGCAGCCCTGTTCGCGTGCCGGCGTGGGTCTCCGCGTGCGAGATCGAGTAGTCGGCCGCCCGTCACTCCAGCCAGCTCGGCCTCGTCGAAGTACGCGATCCAGTATGGCTCTTCCTCACCGGGCCCTGCGCCGGCGAGGGCCTCTGCTGCCCGTTTCGTGGCTCGCTCGAAGCCTGTGTGGCGGCCCTGCGCGGCGTACGCCCACGCCTCGCGGGTGTGAAGCATCGCTCGGACGCGTGGTCCGATCTCGTCGCGGGCACCCTCCTGGGCAAGGTTGATGAGCTGAAGAGCGTCGTCGGGACGGTCGCGACAGAGCATCTGGCGGGCCATCCCGGCCAGGACGTTGGCGCCGAAGACCGCGTCTCCACCCGCGTGTGCAGAGCGAAGCGCCAAGCGGTAGTAGTCCTGTGCCCCGCGGTGCAGGCCCGAGTCCCAGGCCATGGTGGCGGCGGTCCCGGCGAGTTGGGCCATGATCCGGTAGAGGCGGGTCTCGATGGCCGGTGCCTGGTGCTCGTCGAGGGCCCCGGCCACCTCGGCGAGCTGCCCGAGCACGGCCTTTCTTCGGAGCCCGCCACCGTACCGGTGATCCCACTGGCGGAAGGCGCGCGCCGTGAACTCCAGTTCGTCCATCTCTCTCATCCCGAGGCGGCCGCGCCGAGCAGCCGCAGGAAGGGCTACGGCCGGCTGGAGCCAGCCCTCGAGGGAATCAAGGAGTGCGGCGCCGGTCACCGCCGTGCCGGCCAGTGCCCGCGCCATCGCGCGGCGGTCCATCACGAGATCGCTCCTCGTAAGGTCGGCGGCCAGGTTGACGGTGGCGTCCGGCCGCCACGACGGCTCCTCGCTGGCCGACTGGTCACCTCGTAACGCTGGCTGGTGCTGCGTTTGATGCTGTGGTTGGTGCTGCTCCCAGGGGCGCGGTGCGAGCCCGAGCAGTGCTCCGGGGATTCGGAGTCCGTCGGCGATACGGCAGACGACATCAAAACTGGTGACCCGTTGGCTGCCGCTGATGATCGTGCTGACCTTGCCGGGGGGGGAGCCGGCAAGCGGATGCCATCCGATTCTGGGAGAGGCCACCCCACTTCTTGATCAGGGTGAAGACGGCTGCGAAGTCGTGCTCGGCGAGAGCTGCCCGGAGGTCCTGTCGGTCGAGGACGTCGGGCGGGAGAAGACTAGGGGTGGTGGCATCCATGGGCCAGCTTCCGGGCGATTCTATGCACGCGGGCGCGCCTTGCAGGTGCGTGAACGAATGTATTACCGCCTAAGTAACCCCCGCCGGTCATCCCGCAGTTGCACCTATCGGGCCGACGCTGCTGACACGAACCGAATGGACGCGACGACAGGGGCTGCCGTGCACGCCGGACGAAAGACGAGAGAACGATCGAAGCACGGCTTCGAGACGATGTCGCTCAGTCTCTCCAAGTCGGCCAAGAGCCCCGCCAAGGCGTCACACGTCGACGGCCCCCCAGCTCGGTGCCGTCTCCGTAGCCGGTCCGGATCACGCCGTGGCGTACCTGCTGCCCCGGAACCATGCGGACCACTACGGACCTGACCCGTGGGAAAGCCCCAAGGATCCAGTTCCCGGCAGGCAATGACCACTGCCTGCGCCTCGGAGCTCCCGCCCCGGCCGACGACTCCTGCCCGGAAACCCCGGTCGGGGCGGGTTCACGCACCACCCATCCATCCGAACAGGAGGCACCACCCATGAATAGCACTATCGAAGCACCCGCATCCGCGACACAGGACGCCAAATCCTTACTCACGGCGGACCAGTTCGCCGGCGTCCGCGCCACGGTCATGGACGCCAACTCCGGCATGGCCGCGTCGCTGGCCGGGCGGATCGTCGAACAGGCGGTGGCGTTCGTCGCCACCTCCGCCCGGTTCCCCGAGGCCCGCATCGCTCCGTCGCCCGTGGTCGACGAGGGCTGGCACGCCCTGGTCCTCGACACCCAGCTGTATGCGACTCTCTGCGAGGCAGTCGGCGGGTTCGTCCACCACTACCCGCAGGGGCCCGAACCGTCCGGCTACGACCCGGAGCTCACCGCCTACACGCTGACTGTGATGACCAACGCCGGGTACGGACCGGACATGGACCTGTGGCAGGGACCGGGCGCCAACGAGATCGCGGTGGGCGCCACGACCTGGCACACCCCCTCGGACAGTCGGCCGATCGTCATCACCAAGCGGCCGAAGCCGAAGCCGAAGGACGACTCCGGCGCGTAGTCTCGATGCCCGACGGAAGGAGCGCGTCATGGAGTGGATCGACCCGCGCTACGCGGAAGTCGTTGAGGCCATGAAGCAGGCGGCCGAGTCGGAAGACCCGGAATCGAGTGAACCTGCACCGATGCGAGGATTCATCATCCCGCCGAAGGGCTGACAGAAAAACGGTCCCGGCCGCTGGGTGGTTGCTGACCCCGGCCGGGGCTGCTCCTCTTCGCGTACCACGGGAGGCGATCGTCTTCCTTCGTTCGGTGCGCGCGCACCGGCTCTACGGGGCCTGCGTCTTGGTGCTGGTCCTGGGGGCTCCGCCGGAGTGAGGTTCTGCGTCCAGGATCGCCGGTATCTCCAGTCCTTGGAGCGGAAGGCCGCCGGCGACGACTGGAGGCAGAAGACCGGAGAAGATCTGATCTTCACCGAGCGACATGGCGGGGAGATCGAACCGCGCGGCTTCGCCCCGACCTTCACCGCCCTGGTGAAACGGGCTGGTGTGCGACTCGTCACAGTGCGGCTCGCCCGGCACGCCTGCGGCACCCTGCTCGCCTCGTTGAAGGTGCACCCGAAAGTGGCTCAGGCGATTCTTCGGCACAGTCAGATCAGTATGACGATGGACGTCTACACACACGTCGTGGATGAGGACCAGCGCGAGGCTGCGGGACTTCTCGCGGATCTCTTGGAAAACCCGCTCATCGGTTGATGTCACCGGTGGATGTCAAAGACCCCCAGGCACGAATGCCTGGGGGTCTTCACGCGGGTGGGGCTAACAGGATTTGAACCTGTGGCCTCATCCTTATCAGGGATGCGCTCTAACCAACTGAGCTATAGCCCCGCGCTGCCCCCAAAGATTAGCGCACTCCGGGGCCAGCCCCAAAATCGATACCCGCTGCTCACTCGTCCTCGGCGAGCGTGAGCTCGACACCGCCCACGAAGCCCGCCGACAGGTTGTAGATGAAGGCGCCGAGCGTCGACAGCGCGGTGGCCAGGACCACGTCGATCACCGCGATGACCGACGTGAAGATGAGCACCCGCGGCAGCGACAGGAACGACTGGAGGTCGAAGCCGTTGGACTCGTTCGAGCCCGTGGCCTCACTGATCGTGCCGCCGACCGTCGAGAAGACGCCCATGGCGTCCATGACCATCCACAGCACCGCCGCCGCGACGACCGTGCACACGCCCAGCGCGATGGAGAGCAGGAAGCTGACCTTCATCACCGACCACGGATCGGCCTTCGCCACCCGCAGTCGTGCCTTGCGTGTACGAGGGGTCGTACGCGCCCCTGTCCTCGGCAGACGCACCGCCGAGGCGGGCTCCCCCGCGGTCCCGGCGGCCGGGCCCGTGAAGCCGTGCTGCCCGCCCTGCGTCCCACCAGTCCCGCCGGTCCCGCCGGCGTGCGTCCCGCCGCCAGGCGAGGGATACGCCTGCGGCGGGTGATAAGGCTGCGCGGCCGGCTTCGGCTGCTCAGCGCCGTACGTATCGAACGGGGGCTGCTGCCCCCGGGTGTCCGTCACCGCAACCCCCTGGGAGTCCGTGGCAGGGCCACGAGCACCGTTCCCTCCGGAAGCGGCCGATCCGGCGCCCGTGGCTCCACTCACGCTTTACTCCTCGTGCTCCCCTGCCGAGGGCTGAGTGCCCTCGGCGACCTCGGCCGTACCGGCCACCTCGCCCGTACCGGCCTCTGCCGTGCCCGCCTCGTCGGCCGCCGGGTCAATCACCCCGTCGACCTCCTCGGCCTCACGGCCCGCCTCAGCGTTGCGGGCGACGCCGACGACGGCGTCCCGCTTACCGAGATTGATCAGTTGAACGCCCATGGTGTCACGGCCGGTCTCCCTGACTTCGTTGACTCGCGTGCGAATCACACCGCCGCCCAGGGTGATGGCAAGGATCTCATCCGTCTCCTCGACCACCAACGCGCCCACCAGGGAACCGCGGTCCTCCACAATCTTCGCAGCCTTGATGCCCAGGCCACCACGTCCTTGGACGCGATACTCACCCACCGCGGTTCGCTTCGCGTACCCACCATCTGTGGCGGTGAAGACGAACGTACCCGGCCTGACGACATTCATCGACAGCAGTTCGTCGCCTTCGCGGAAGCTCATCCCCTTAACTCCCGATGTGGCGCGCCCCATCGGACGCAACGCCTCGTCGGTCGCCGTGAACCGGATCGACTGCGCCTTCCTACTGATGAGCAGCAGATCGTCCTCCGCCGACACCAGCTCCGCGCCGATCAGCTCGTCGTCCGCGCCCGACTCCGTCTCCCGGAGGTTGATCGCGATGACACCGCCCGACCGCGGCGAGTCGTAGTCCTTGAGCGGGGTCTTCTTCACCAGACCGCCCTTGGTTGCCAAGACCAGGTACGGCACCGCGTCGTAGTCGCGGATCGCCAGGATCTCGGCGATCTGCTCGTCCGGCTGGAACGCCAGCAGGTTGGCCACGTGCTGGCCGCGCGCGTCCCGCCCGGCGTCCGGCAGCTCGTAGGCCTTCGCCCGGTACACCCGGCCCTTGTTCGTGAAGAACAGCAGCCAGTGGTGCGTCGTCGAGACGAAGAAGTGGTCGACGATGTCGTCTTCCTTGAGCTTCGTCCCCCGCACGCCCTTGCCGCCGCGCCGCTGCGAACGGTAGTCGTCCGTCTTCGTACGCTTCACATAGCCGCCACGGCTGATCGTGACGACGATGTCCTCCTCGGCGATGAGGTCCTCGATGGACATGTCACCGTCGAAGGGCACCAGCTTGGACCGCCGGTCGTCGCCGAACTTCTCGACGATGACGGCCAGTTCGTCACTGACGATCTGACGCTGCTTCTGCGGCGACGCCAGGATCGCGTTGTACTCGTTGATCTTCAGCTGGAGTTCGTCGTGCTCGGCGACGATCTTCTGCCGCTCCAGCGCCGCCAGGCGGCGCAGCTGCATCTCCAGGATCGCGTTCGCCTGGATCTCGTCGATCGACAGCAGGCCCATCAGGCCCGTACGCGCGATCTCGACCGTGTCACTGCGCCGGATCAGCGCGATGACGTCGTCGATCGCGTCCAGCGCCTTCAGCAGACCGCGCAGGATGTGCGCGCGCTCCTCCGCCTTGCGCAGCCGGTACTTCGTCCGCCGGACGATGACCTCGATCTGGTGCGTCACCCAGTGGCGGATGAACGCGTCCAAGGACAGCGTGCGCGGCACCCCGTCGACCAGGGCCAGCATGTTCGCGCCGAAGTTGTTCTGCAGCTCGGTGTGCTTGTACAGGTTGTTCAGGACGACCTTGGCGACCGCGTCCCGCTTGAGGACGATCACCAGCCGCTGACCCGTACGCGAGGACGTCTCGTCACGGACGTCGGCGATCCCGCCGACCTTCCCGTCCTTGACCAGGTCCGCGATCTTCTGCGCGAGATTGTCCGGGTTGGTCTGGTACGGAAGCTCCGTGACGACCAGGCACTGGCGGTTCTGGATCTCCTCGACCGCCACCACCGCGCGCATCGTGATCGAGCCACGACCGGTGCGGTACGCGTCCTCGATGCCCTTGCGGCCCACCACCAGCGCGCCCGACGGGAAGTCGGGGCCCTTGATGCGCTCGATCAGCGCGTCGAGCAGCTCCTCGTGCGAGGCGTCCGGGTGCTCCAGCGCCCACTGCGCGCCGGCCGCGACCTCCCGCAGGTTGTGCGGCGGGATGTTGGTGGCCATGCCGACCGCGATGCCGGCCGAACCGTTGATCAGCAGGTTCGGGAAGCGCGCCGGCAGGACCGTCGGCTCCTGGTTGCGGCCGTCGTAGTTGTCCTTGAAGTCGACGGTCTCCTCGTCGATGTCACGGAGCATCTCCATGGACAGCGGCATCAGCTTGCACTCGGTGTACCGCATCGCGGCCGCCGGGTCGTTGCCGGGAGAACCGAAGTTGCCGTTCGAGTCCACCAGCGGCATCCGCATCGACCACGGCTGCGCGAGACGGACGAGCGCGTCGTAGATCGAGGAGTCGCCGTGCGGGTGGTACGTACCCATGACGTCACCGACGACGCGGGCGCACTTGTAGAAGCCCTTCTCGGGCCGGTAGCCGCCGTCGTACATCGCGTACAGCACCCGGCGGTGTACGGGCTTCAGACCGTCCCGTACGTCCGGCAGCGCGCGCGACACGATGACGGACATCGCGTAGTCGAGGTACGAGCGCTGCATCTCCGTCTCGAGCCCGACCGGCTCGACGCGCAGCGCCAGCCCCTCCACCGCGGTGGCGGCCTCGACGATGACGGGGGCCTCGGGGGCGGCTCCGTCAGGACTCTCGGGGGTGTCGGCGTTTTCAGGGGTGTTCTGGTCGGCCATTGCTGGTCAGTGTTCCTTTCGGCCTTTTCGAATCCGTCAGCTGAGACCGACTCAGATGTCGAGGAAGCGGACGTCCTTGGCGTTGCGCTGGATGAAGGAACGCCGTGCCTCGACGTCCTCGCCCATCAGCACCGAGAAGAGGTCGTCGGCCTGCGCCGCGTCGTCCAGGGTCACCTGGCCGAGGACCCGGTGGTCCTGGTCCATGGTGGTGATGCGCAGCTCTTCGGCGTTCATCTCGCCCAGCCCCTTGAAGCGCTGGATCGAGTCCTCGCGGGTCCGCTTGCCGTTCTGCTTGCCCAGCTCGACCAGCGCGTCGCGCTCCCGGTCCGAGTACGCGTACTCGAAGTCGTCCTTGCCCCACTTGATCTTGTACAGCGGCGGACGCGACAGATACACGTGTCCCGCCTCGACCAGCGGCCGCATGAAGCGGAACAGGAAGGTCAGCAGCAGCGTGTTGATGTGCTGCCCGTCGACGTCGGCGTCCGCCATCAGAATGATCTTGTGATAGCGGAGCTTCTCGATGTCGAAGTCCTCGTGCACCCCGGTGCCGAACGCCGAGATCAGCGCCTGCACCTCGGTGTTCTGGAGGATCTTGTCGAGCCGCGCCTTCTCGACGTTCAGGATCTTGCCGCGGATCGGCAGGATCGCCTGGTACATCGGGTTACGGCCCGACTTCGCGGAACCACCGGCCGAGTCACCCTCGACGATGAAGATCTCGCACTTCGCCGGGTCGTTCGACTGGCAGTCGCTCAGCTTGCCCGGCAGGGACGCGCTCTCCAGCAGCCCCTTGCGGCGGGTCAGGTCACGCGCCTTGCGGGCCGCGACCCGGGCCGTCGCGGCCTGGATCGCCTTGCGGATGATGTCCGCGGCCTCGGTCGGGTTGCGGTCGAACCAGTCCGTCAGGTGCTCGTGCACGATCTTCTGCACGAACGTCTTCGCCTCGGTGTTGCCCAGCTTCGTCTTCGTCTGGCCCTCGAACTGCGGCTCGCCCAGCTTCACCGAGATGATCGCCGTCAGACCCTCGCGGATGTCCTCACCGGCGAGGTTGTCGTCCTTCTCGCGCAGGAACTTCTTCTCGCGCGCGTACCGGTTGACCAGGCCCGTCATGGCCGCACGGAAGCCCTCCTCGTGCGTACCGCCCTCATGCGTGTGGATCGTGTTGGCGAAGGAGTACACACCCTCGCTGTACTGCGCGTTCCACTGCATCGCGATCTCCACCGAGAGCAACCGCTCCTTGTCCTCGGCCTCGATGTCGATGACCGTGGGGTGGATCAGCTCGCCCTTGCGGGAGTTCAGGTACTTCACGAAGTCGACGAGGCCGCCCTCGTAGTAGTACGTGACCGTACGGGCCGGCGCCTCGCCCGCGTCCTCGGCGGCGTCCGCGCCCGCCACGTCCGCGCCCGCGACGGCCTTCGCCGACTCGCGCTCGTCCGTCAGCGTCAGCGTCAGCCCCTTGTTCAGGAACGCCATCTCCTGGAACCGGCGCGACAGCGTCTCGAACGAGTACTCGGTCGTTTCAAAGATGTCCGGGTCGGCCCAGAACGTCACCGACGTACCGGTTTCGCCCGTCTCCTCGTTCTGCGCCAGCGGGGCGGTCGGCACACCCAGCTTGTAGTCCTGCGTCCAGCGGTGGCCGTCGGTCTTGACCTCCACGGCGACCTTCGTCGACAGCGCGTTCACGACCGAGACGCCGACGCCGTGCAGACCGCCGGAGACGGCGTAACCGCCACCGCCGAACTTTCCGCCCGCGTGCAGCACCGTCAGCACGACCTCGACGGCCGGCTTGCCCTCGGACGGGACGATGCCCACCGGGATACCGCGCCCGTTGTCGACCACACGCACCCCGCCGTCGGCGAGGATCGTCACGTCGATGGTGTCCGCGTGCCCCGCCAGGGCCTCGTCGACGGAGTTGTCGACGACCTCGGACACCAAGTGATGCAGACCACGCTCGCCGGTCGACCCGATGTACATCCCGGGACGCTTGCGGACCGCGTCGAGGCCCTCCAGCACGGTGATGGCACTGGCGTTGTACGAGGAAGTCACCTCGCCGTGCTCACCAGTGGAGGCGGACGGAGTCTTCTCTTTGGGGTTGCCGGAATCGGCCACGAAGCGCCCTTTCTGGCACAGCACAGGCCGTTCACCGGCAAGCGGGAGCGGCTGCGTCGTTCGGCTTGTAGCGACGTCTCCCGCAAGCACAGCGGGATTTTCCATCAGTCTACCGGTAGCGCCGACCCGAATGGGGGTTTGCCGGTACCTGAGTCCGCATGTGCCGCCCTGAATGAGCGCCGACCGACTCCCCATATTCGGGAAGGGGCTCCAAGAGGCTCACACGGGCATTGAGCGCTTCGGCCTGTCAACCTTCCGCTACGGTGAGGGACGCCTCACTCTCCCCGGACACTTCCCCAGGTCACAGCTCTGCCGGAGAGGAACACGCGCCGCCGCGCGCGGGGCGCCGCCGAGCCGCCTCGTACCGGCGGCCGCCGTACCCTCTGGGGACCGCGCCGGGCCCGCTCCCACCCCGCTGACCTGCGCGGATCATGGACAGCGGACAAACAGGCGCGTGCGGGCTCCCAGGGGCGCGCAAGAGGCCGTACGAGACCCCCGCACCGAACCACCACGGACCCCACACCTCATCCGTACGTGTCGCCGGGACCCTTGCTCCCCGGCGCCCGCAGCCGGCCGTACCGCTGCGGCGGACCCGTCGGTCCCAGCACCTTGATCACCCGTACGGTGCCGTGCCCCAGATCCTCGTTCAGCCGCGCCACCAGACGCGGCGCCAGCAACCGCAACTGCGTCGCCCACGCCGTCGAGTCGCACTGCACCGTCAGGACCCGCTCGTCCTCCTCGTACTTCTGCGGCACACAGTGCTTCGCCACGTCGTCCCCGACGATCTGCGGCCACCGGCCCATCACGCCGCCCACGGCCGCCGGCGCCTCCCAGCCCCGCTCCGTGATCAACCGGCTGATCGCCGCACCCAGCGGCAGCGGATCACGACCGTCCGCCCGGGCCCCCGACCGCAGCCCACCGCCCCGCCTGGCCTGCTTCTTCTGCTGCGCGGCATCCCCACGCGCGCGTGCCTGCTCCTTCGCCGCGCGCAACGCCACCCGCGCCAGATCCACCCCCGACGACTCCGGCGGCGCCGGCGGCGTACCCCCGCCTACGCTCCCGTCCGCCTCCGGCAGCTCAGGAGACCTCTCGGGCCCGCCAGGCCCCCCGGCCCCGCCACCCCGCCGCGCGCCGCTCACGCCCGCTCCACAGCGCCGTCGGCCACCAGGAACCGCGTCCCCGCCAGCACACCCGGAACGTCGTCGTCCACCGCCGCCGTCACCAGCACCTGCTCACCCGGCGCCACCAGCTCCGCCAACCGCTCCCGCCGCCGCGCGTCCAACTCCGCGAACACGTCGTCCAGCACCAGCACCGGCTCGTTGCCCTCGGCCCTCAGCAAGTCGTACGAAGCCAGCCGCAACGCCAGCGCGAACGACCACGACTCCCCATGACTCGCGTAGCCCTTCGCGGGCAGCTGCCCCAGCTTGAGCACCAGATCGTCACGGTGCGGGCCGACCAGCGTCACCCCGCGCTCGATCTCCTGCTTCCGTACCTCCACCAAGGCCGCCAGCAGCCGCTCGTACAGCTCCTCACGCCCATGGCCCAGTCCCGCGCCGTCCCCGGCGGCGGAGGAGTCCATGGCCTCCCCGGCCGACGAGCGGTACTCCAGCCCCACCGGCCCGCCCCCGGGCGCCAGCTGCTCGTACGCCTTGTCCGTCAGCGGACGCAACGTCTCGACCAGATTCACCCGCTGCGCCAGCAACTCCGCCCCCACCCGCGCCAGATGCTGGTCCCACACGTCCAGCGTCGACAGGTCCATGCCACGCCCGCCGTGCCTGCGCGCCATCGCCGCCGACTTCAACAGCGTGTTCCGCTGCCTCAGCACCCGGTCGTAGTCCGACCGCACTCCCGCCATCCGCGGCGACCGCGCCGTCACCAGCTCGTCGAGGAACCGCCGGCGCTCACCCGGATCGCCCTTCACCAGCGCCAGATCCTCCGGCGCGAACAGGACCGTCCGTACGATCCCCAGCACATCCCGCGGCCTGACCTGCGACGACCGGTTGATACGCGCCCGGTTCGCCCGGCCCGGATTCAGCTCCAGCTCCACCAGCTGCGACCGCTCGCCCTGCGTCACCGCCGCCCGGATCACCGCCCGGTCCGCGCCCATCCGCACCAACGGCGCGTCGGACGACACCCGGTGGCTGCCGAGCGAGGCCAGATACCCGACCGCCTCGACCAGATTGGTCTTCCCCTGCCCGTTCGCCCCCACGAACACGGTGACGCCCGGGTCGAGCGGAACCTCGACCCGGGCGTACGACCGGAAGTCGGCCAGCGACAAATGCGTGACGTGCATGGATGTGCGCCGGCCTCCCCGGTGGAGCTACTTCGCCTGCTTCGACTCGACGGAGTGACCGCCGAACTGGTTACGCAGCGCCGCGACCATCTTCATCTGCGGCGAGTCGTCCTGACGCGACGCGAACCGCGCGAACAGCGACGCGGTGATCGCGGGCAGCGGCACCGCGTGATCGATGGCCGCCTCGACCGTCCACCGGCCCTCGCCCGAGTCCTCCGCGAAGCCCCTCAGCTGCTCCAGGTGCTCGTCGTCGTCCAGCGCCTTGACCGCCAGGTCCAGCAGCCAGGAACGGATGACCGTGCCCTCCTGCCAGGAACGGAAGACCTCACGGACGTCCGTGACCGAGCCGACCTTCTCCAGCAGCTCCCAGCCCTCGGCATAGGCCTGCATCATCGCGTACTCGATGCCGTTGTGAACCATCTTCGCGAAGTGGCCCGCCCCGACCTTGCCCGCGTGCACCGAGCCGAAATCACCCTCCGGCTTGAGCGCGTCGAAGATCGGCTGCGCCTTCGCCACGTCCTCCGGCGTACCGCCGTACATCAGCGCGTAGCCGTTCTCCAGGCCCCAGACACCGCCCGAGACACCGCAGTCGACAAAGCCGATCCCCTTGATGCCCAGCTCCACGGCGTGCTTCTCGTCGTCCGTCCAGCGGGAGTTCCCGCCGTCCACCACGACGTCCCCCGGGGACAGCAGACCGGCCAGCTCGTCGATCGTGGACTGCGTCGCGGCACCGGACGGGACCATCACCCACACGACCCGGGGGCCCTTGAGCGTGTTCACCAGCTCTTCGATGCTGTGCACATCGGCGACGTCCGGGTTGCGGTCATATCCGACGACGGTGTGGCCTGCGCGGCGAATGCGCTCGCGCATGTTGCCGCCCATCTTGCCGAGACCGATGAGACCGAGCTCCATCAGTGGTTCCTTAAGCGTCGAGGCGATTCGTACCCGCGCCCGAGCCTACGCCCGGGCGCCTCCACTCACCTGTGGGGTCAGCCGCTCAGGCGAACCGGCATGATGAGGTATTTGTACGCTTCGTCCGCCTCGGCCTTGACATCCGCCTTGCCGCTCAGCAGCGCCGGCTTCGTGGAAGTCGTGAACGACAGTTGGGCCACCGGTGAATCGATCGCGCTCAGACCGTCCAGCAGGAACGTCGGGTTGAAGGCGATGGAGATGTCGTCGCCGTCCAGCAGCGCGTCCACCCTTTCCACAGCCTGTGCGTCGTCGCTGGAACCCGCCTCCAGGATGAGCACCCCCTGCTCGAAGCTCAGCCGCACCGGCGTGTTCCGCTCGGCGACCAGGGCCACGCGCTTGACGGCCTCCACGAACGGGGCCGTCTCGATCACCGCGATCGAGTTGAACTCCGTCGGGAACAGCGTCCGGTACTTCGGCAGGTCGCCTTCGAGCAGCCGGGTCGTCGTCCGCCGCCCCGCGCCCTCGAAACCGATCAGGCCTTCGCCCGCACCCGCCCCGGAGAGCGCCAGGGTGACCGTGTCACCGCTGGTGAGCGCCTTGGCGGTGTCCAGGAGCGTCTTGGCGGGCACCAGCGCGACCGCGGAGATGTCCGCGGCCTCCGGCTTCCACAGGAACTCGCGGACCGCGAAGCGGTAGCGGTCGGTCGAGGCCAGCGTGACCGTGTCGCCCTCGATCTCGATCCGTACGCCGGTCAGCACCGGGAGCGTGTCGTCGCGGCCCGCGGCGATGGCGACCTGGGAGGCGGCCGAGGCGAAGATCTCGCCGGGGACGGTGCCCGTCGCCGTCGGCATCTGCGGCAGCGCGGGGTACTCGTCCACCGGCAGGGTGTGGAGGGTGAACCGGGAGGAGCCGCAGACCACGGTGGCCCGCACCCCGTCCGTGGAGATCTCCACAGGGCGGTTGGGGAGGGCGCGGCAGATGTCGGCGAGGAGCCGGCCGGAGACGAGGACGATGCCGTCCTCCTCCACCTCGGCGTCCACCGAGACCCGCGCCGAGACCTCGTAGTCGAAGCTGGAGAAGCTGAGGGCGCCTTCCTCGGCCTTCAGCAGAAGGCCTGCGAGTACCGGCGCCGGGGGTCGTGCCGGGAGGCTCCGGGCCACCCAGGCCACCGCCTCGGCGAGTACGTCGCGCTCCACCCGGATCTTCACCGGAACCGCCTCCTGCTTTGCTCGCTCGTCCTGCCGGCCTTCGTCGTCGGCCCTGATGCCGGGGACCAGTCTGACGTACGGCACCGACAGTCCGTGCTGCTGCGGGTCAAGTCGGGGTGGGGGCGGCGGAGAGCTTCCTCGCCGACTTGTGCACAGGGCCCACTTCGAAGCGGATCCCTAGCTAACTATGAGTAGGAGTAGTAGTAGGGCCTGTGGAAACCGTGGATAACGTCGTTTGCGCAGGTCAGACCCGTTTTTTTGTCCACCGGCCCTGTGGGCGGCATCCGTGGACAACTCGGTCCCTCTGTGGACGGGCGAAAGTTCTGCACACCCGATGCACAGGGGAGGGCCACTTACCCCCAGCTCCGTCCCCAGCTTTACCCACGTTCCCCACAGCCCAACCGACCTCCTTGGTGTGACGCCTTTCACTCGACTCAGCGATGGTGGGCGTTTTGTTGCCGAACAGTGGACAGCGCTGTGGGGAAGTTGTGGGTAAGAGGGTCCGCCCTGTGGGCCGCCGGTGGACAACGTCCCGATGACCCTGTGGACAGAAAATTCATCCACAGGCTGTGGAGAACTGTCGCGCACAAATCCACAGGCGTCTGACCAGCCACGATAATCCCGCACCCGC
Organism: Streptomyces sp. NPDC087420; assembly: GCF_044744165.1. Classification (NCBI taxonomy): domain Bacteria; kingdom Bacillati; phylum Actinomycetota; class Actinomycetes; order Kitasatosporales; family Streptomycetaceae; genus Streptomyces; species Streptomyces sp. NPDC087420. The sequence continues at coordinate 316,295 of NZ_JBIUXU010000002.1, read as the reverse complement.
CTCGCCTGTGGAAGCGTTCTGGACAACTTCCTGGGTCCCCAGGCTGTGGACGGAAGATCACCCACAACTCTGTGGAGAAGTCGGCGGCGGCGCCCGGTGTTCGAACAGCGGGCGCGGGCGACGGCGCGCCGGAACGGTGAAGGGCGCCCGGGAAGGTGCTTCCCGGGCGCCCTTCACCGACGTTCCGCCGGCGGTGTCAGCCGTTCTTGATGCGGTTCGTGAGTTCCGTGACCTGGTTGTAGATGGACCGCCGCTCGGCCATCAGCGCCCTGATCTTGCGGTCCGCGTGCATCACGGTCGTATGGTCCCGGCCGCCGAACTGCGCCCCGATCTTCGGCAGCGAGAGGTCGGTCAGCTCACGGCACAGATACATCGCGATCTGGCGGGCCGTCACCAGGACCCGGCTGCGGGACGACCCGCAGAGATCCTCCACGGTCAGCCCGAAGTAGTCCGCGGTCGCCGCCATGATGGCGCTCGCGGTGATCTCCGGGGCCGCGTCCTCACCACCGGGGATCAGGTCCTTGAGGACGATCTCGGTCAGGCCGAGGTCCACCGGCTGCCGGTTGAGGGAGGCGAACGCGGTCACCCGGATCAGCGCGCCCTCCAGCTCACGGATGTTGCGCGAGATCCGGGACGCGATGAACTCCAGCACCTCCGGCGGCGCGTTCAGCTGCTCCTGCACCGCCTTCTTACGGAGGATCGCGATACGCGTCTCCAGCTCGGGCGGCTGCACATCGGTGGTCAGCCCCCACTCGAAGCGGTTGCGCAGCCGGTCCTCCAGGGTGATCAGCTGCTTGGGCGGCCGGTCCGAGGACAGCACGATCTGCTTGTTCGCGTTGTGGAGCGTGTTGAACGTGTGGAAGAACTCCTCCTGCGTCGACTCCTTGCTCGCCAGGAACTGGATGTCGTCGACCAGGAGGATGTCGACATCGCGGTACCGCTTGCGGAAGGTGTCGCCCTTGCCGTCCCGGATCGAGTTGATGAACTCGTTCGTGAACTCCTCGGAGCTCACGTACCGCACCCGCGTCCCCGGGTACAGGCTGCGCGCGTAGTGCCCGATCGCGTGGAGCAGGTGGGTCTTGCCGAGCCCGGACTCCCCGTAGATGAAGAGCGGGTTGTACGCCTTCGCCGGCGCCTCGGCGACCGCGACCGCCGCCGCGTGCGCGAACCGGTTGGAGGCGCCGATGACGAAGGTGTCGAAGAGGTACTTGGGATTGAGCCGGGCATGCGGCTCCCCGGGCCGGGTCGCCGGCGCGGGCTGCGCGCCCAGCGGTCCCGGCGCGCCCCGGTGCCGGCCTCCGCTGGGCCCGCCGCCGTGCTGCGGCGACTGGGGGTCCTGGAGGTCGTGGCGCTCGTGCGGCTGCTCGTACTGCGACCGGTCGGGACCCTGCGGCTGCCGGTAGTCGTGCTGCGGCTGCTGGGGGCGGGTGGTGGCGTACGGATCACGGTCCTGGTAGCCGCCGAGCCGGGGCTGCCACGCGAGGTCGTCCTGGGACTGCGGCCAGACACCGGGATCGGGGCGCTGGCGCTGCTGGTAGTCCGGGTACGCGGGGCGCACCGACGGCATCCCGTCGTCCTGCGGGCGGTGGCCGTAGGTGTCGTATGTATCTGTCTGCCGCTCGTCGTGGAGCGAGGACTGGTAGCGGTGCTGCTGGGGTACGGCGGGGGCGGGCGCGGGGTCGCCGGCCGAGTCGTCCACGGTGATCGCGATCCGGATGGGCCGGCCGCACTCATGGCTCAGGGTCTCGCTGATCAACGGGGCGAGACGGCCCTCCAGGACCCGCTTGCCCCATTCGTTCGGGACGGCGAGCAGCGCCGTGTCGGCCACCAGCGCGAGAGGCTGGCAGCGCTCGATCCACTGCTTGTCCTTGGGCTCGACGCCCTGCTGGCCCTCCCTGAGGAGTTGCTCCAGCACTCGTGGCCACACTGCGGCAAGATCGGCAGGTACATCAGCCACAAGGCACGCTCTCTCACAGGTCCCACGAATATGTGGTTCTCGGGACGGGGTGGGAAGACCGGCGGAAAAAGAAGCCGGAGTTCCGTCACGGTAGTCAGGCCGGGGTCCGACGTTCAAGTCGTTGTCCACAGGCTGTGCACAATGGGAGGTGGCAGCTCACTGGTTTGACCGGATGGCGTAGCCGCGCGTACCGTGACCAGGTCGAGTTGTCGATGGCTGCTGCCGCCTGCCTCCGATGGGCAAAGATCACGATCTGTGGTTGTGAAGCGGTGCACTCGGGCGTAAACGCGAGCTTCTCGTGGGCGCACGGTGACAGCCAGGCGACGCCCCGCCATCACTTATCACTTTCTGGAGCCCTCGAGTGAGCAAGCGCACCTTCCAGCCGAACAACCGTCGTCGTGCGAAGACCCACGGCTTCCGTCTGCGCATGCGCACCCGTGCCGGTCGTGCGATCCTCGCGACCCGCCGTGGCAAGGGTCGCGCCCGTCTGTCCGCCTGATCACCTACAGGTCATGACGTGCTGCCTTCCGAGAATCGGCTGAGGCGGCGCGAGGACTTCGCGACCGCGGTACGCCGGGGACGCCGGGCCGGACGCCCGCTTCTTGTCGTCCATCTACACAGCGGTGCAACGGACCCGCACGCGCCTGGGGAGAGCGCTTCCCCGGCACGTGCGGGTTTCGTCGTGAGCAAGGCTGTGGGCGGCGCGGTGGTACGGACCCGGGTGAAGCGAAGACTTCGCCATCTCATACGCGACCGACTGCTTGAGCTGCCCCCCGGTAGCCTGGTTGTCGTACGGGCGCTACCCGAAGCGGGTGACGCCGAATATGAACGACTGGCCCGAGACCTGGACGCCGCTCTTCAGCGGCTGCTGGGAGGGGGCACGCGATGAAGTACCCGCTGCTGGCTCTGATCAAGCTGTACCAGTGGACGATCAGCCCGCTTCTGGGCCCTGTCTGCCGGTACTACCCGTCGTGTTCGCACTACGGGTACACGGCCATCGACCGGCATGGCGCGGTGAAAGGCACGGCGCTGACCGCCTGGCGCATCCTGCGGTGCAATCCGTGGTCGCCAGGTGGTGTGGACCATGTCCCACCGCGCAAGCGCCCGCGTTGGCACGAACTGCTGCGCAACGCGTGGCGGAGCAGCGAGAGCGGGCACTCCGTCGCCGGCGTGCCTTCCGGGGCGTCGGCCCCCGAACCTCCCAGTCCGGCCGCAGAGACCTCGCCCAAAGCTCAAGGAGCCTGATTAGTGGACACGATTGCCGGATTCTTCAGTTTCATCACCACGCCAGTCTCGTGGGTCATCGTCCAATTCCACAGTCTGTACGGGGCGATCTTCGGGCCTGACACGGGCTGGGCCTGGGGCCTGTCCATCGTGTCCCTGGTGGTGCTGATCCGGATCTGTCTGATCCCGCTTTTTGTGAAGCAGATCAAGTCGACCCGGAACATGCAGGTCCTTCAGCCCAAGATGAAGGCGATCCAGGAGCGCTACAAGAACGACAAGCAGCGCCAGTCCGAAGAGATGATGAAGCTGTACAAGGAGACGGGCACCAACCCGCTCTCCTCGTGTCTTCCGATCTTGGCGCAGTCTCCATTCTTCTTCGCGCTTTACCACGTGCTGTCGAGCATCGCCAACGGCAAGACGATGGGCGTGATCGACCAGGGGCTGCTGGACAGTGCGCGTAAGGCGCACATCTTCGGCGCCCCGCTGGCGTCGAAGTTCCTGGAGAGCAGCGCGAAGGTCGACGCGCTGGGCGCGTCGCTGACCAACGTGCGGATCGTCACAGCGATCATGATCCTTCTGATGTCGGCGTCGCAGTTCTACACGCAGCGCCAGCTGATGACGAAGAACGTCGACCTGACGGTCAAGACGCCGTACATGCAGCAGCAGAAGATGTTGATGTACATCTTCCCGGTCATCTTCGCCGTCACGGGCATCAACTTCCCCGTCGGTGTCCTCGTCTACTGGCTGACCACCAACGTGTGGACCATGGGCCAGCAGATGTACGTGATCAACCAGAACCCGACACCGGGCAGCAAGGCGCAGGACGCGTACCTCGGGCGTCTGCTGAAGAACATCTCGACGCACGAGCAGGTCAAGTCCAAGCGGAAGCGCACCATCGTCGGAGCGATTGTGGCCAAGGGGCCCGACCGCAACGACAACGAGCGTAAGTTCTTCCTGAACCTGGCGAAGGCGGGTCTGGTGCCCCAGGCCGACGGCACGGTGGTCAAGAGCGACACGGTGGCGGCCGAGGCCGAGGCGGGTGCCGCCGCGGCCAGGCGGCAGCAGCCGAAGCGTCTGACCAAGGCGCAGCGCCAGGCAGCGGCCGCCCAGGCGACGGCGGACCAGAAGCCGGCCGATCACGGGCCGGAGCACAAGGCGGCGGACGACGCCGCTCCCGTGGCGAAGACCTCGCTGGAGAAGCAGGACGAGCCGCGGGACTCCACGTCCAAGCCGTCGGGCAAGCCCGCCGCCGGTTCCTCCCCACGCCAAGCCAAGGCGGGACAGCGCAAGGGCCAGCAGCGGCCCAAGCACCCGTCCAAGAAGTAACGAAGGAGTCCATCCGTGACGGAAGGCACCATCTCCGCCGCCGCCGAGGGGGGCGACACCCTGACCCGCCTTGAGCAGGAAGGGGAGATCGCGGCCGACTACCTCGAAGGCCTGCTCGACATCGCCGACCTCGACGGTGACATCGACATGGACGTCGAGGCCGACCGGGCCGCTGTTTCGATCATCAGCGACAGCGGCCGGGATCTCCAGAAGCTGGTCGGGCGTGACGGCGAGGTCCTGGAGGCGCTCCAGGAGCTGACGCGGCTCGCGGTGCACCGGGAGACCGGGGACCGCAGCCGGCTGATGCTCGACATCGCCGGCTTCCGGGCGAAGAAGCGCACCGAGCTCGCCGAGCTGGGTGCCAAGGCAGCGGACGAGGTCAAGTCCACCGGTGCCCCGGTGAAGCTCGATCCCATGACGCCTTTCGAGCGCAAGGTCGTGCACGACGCGGTCGCGGCCGCGGGTCTGCGCAGTGAGTCCGAGGGCGAGGAGCCGCAGCGCTTCGTCGTGGTCCTCCCTGCCTGATCGCACCACTCTTTTCGGCCCCGCCCTGTTCGCAGGCGGGGCCGAATTTTGTCAGCCTGTTAGTCAGCCGCCCTCGGGGTGGTTCGGTACGGAAGGACGGTCCCCGTGACAGAGGCAGCAGAGCTTTCCCCTCCGCCGGACGAGGCGCGGACTCTTTTCGGCGAGTCCTTCTCCTCGGCGGTCCGCTACGCGGAGCTGCTGGCGGACGCAGGGGTCAAGCGCGGCCTGATCGGGCCGCGGGAGGTCCCGCGCCTCTGGGAGCGGCATCTGCTGAACTGCGCGGTGCTGTCCGAGGTCGTCCCCGAGGGGGTGACGGTCTGCGATGTCGGCTCGGGCGCGGGGCTGCCGGGCATACCGCTGGCCCTGGTGCGGCCCGATCTCAAGATCACGCTGCTGGAGCCGCTGCTGCGGCGTACCAATTTCCTCCAGGAAGTGGTCGAGCTGCTGGGGCTGGACCACGTCACGGTGGTGCGTGGGCGGGCCGAGGAGGTCCTGGGGACGCTGCCGCCGGTCCACGTGGTGACGGCGCGCGCGGTGGCCCCGCTGGACCGCCTGGCGGGCTGGGGGGTGCCGCTGCTGCGTCCCTACGGGGAGATGCTGCTCCTCAAGGGCGACACCGCCGAGGAAGAGGTCAAGGGAGCCAGGGCCGCGCTCAGCAAGCTCGGCGTCCTGGAGGCCTCGGTGCTGCGGGTCGGGGAGGGTGTGGTCGATCCGCTGGCCACCGTGGTGCGGGTGGAGGTCGGGGAGAGCCCCGGTGGCGTACGGTTCGCAGCGAAGCGGGCGAAGGCCGCGCGGACCAGCCGTACGAGACGGCGCCGCTGAGCCGTACAGTCCGTAGTGCCTATCAGTGATGCTCCATACAAGCTGCCATACCTACGCATTGCGGAGTGTCGTGACGGTCTGAACCTGCGGCGGATGCATCGTGTTTCACGTGAAACACCGTTCATTGCTTCAGGGAATCATCGGCCGTGGCCGCGCGGCAGCGACGCCGCGTGGTCGAAAGTCCCTCGTTCGAGGCATGGGGTTGTCCACAGAGGTGGATTCATCCACAGAACCACGGGCCTCACTGGTTCACGACCCCGAAAGCATGGCAGGCTCTATTCATTGCGAGTCTGAAGTCGAGGAGAGTGAATCCTTGCGGTCCGACGCCAACATCGCGGGACCGATGACCGATCCGGTCCCCGGTCCCCGTACTGAGTCGGCGGGGGAGGATGTTTCACGTGAAACACCGCCCCCGATGGACGACACCCCCATTGGCCGTGCCGCTCAGCTGGCGGTGGAGGCTCTCGGCCGCGCCGGCGAGGGCTTGCCCCGCCCGGAGCAGACGCGTGTCATGGTCGTCGCCAATCAGAAGGGCGGTGTGGGGAAGACCACCACCACGGTCAACCTGGCCGCCTCGCTCGCGCTGCACGGCGCGCGCGTTCTGGTGATCGACCTCGATCCACAGGGCAATGCCTCCACGGCGCTCGGGATCGACCATCACGCCGAAGTCCCCTCGATCTATGACGTCCTGGTGGAGAGCAGGCCACTGTCCGAAGTGGTCCAGCCTGTACCCGACGTCGAAGGCCTCTTCTGTGCCCCGGCCACCATCGATCTCGCCGGTGCGGAGATCGAACTGGTGTCGCTGGTGGCGCGGGAGAGCCGGCTACAGCGGGCGATCGACGCGTACGAGCAGCCGTTGGACTACATCCTCATCGACTGCCCGCCCTCGCTCGGCCTGTTGACCGTCAACGCGATGGTCGCCGGCGCGGAGGTGCTGATCCCCATCCAGTGCGAGTACTACGCGCTGGAGGGGCTGGGTCAGCTCCTGCGCAACGTCGATCTGGTCCGTGGGCATCTCAACCCCACGCTGCACGTGTCGACGATCCTGCTCACCATGTACGACGGCAGGACCCGTCTTGCCTCGCAGGTGGCGGAGGAAGTACGCAGTCACTTCGGGAAGGAGGTGCTGCGGACGAGCATCCCTCGGTCCGTACGCATCTCGGAGGCGCCGAGCTACGGCCAGACGGTGCTGACCTACGATCCGGGATCCAGTGGGTCCCTGTCCTACCTCGAAGCCGCCCGTGAGATCGCTCTTCGGGGGGTCGGGGTGCACTATGACGCCCAGCAGGTCCATGTGGGCAGCCAGAACAACCAGCAGATGTCGGAGGGGATCCAGTGAGTGAGCGACGTAGAGGGTTGGGGCGTGGGCTTGGTGCGCTGATCCCTACCGCTCCCCAGGAGAAGCAGGTGCCCTCCATCGGAGTGGCGACGGCATCTTCGGGAGCGACGCCGATGCTGACCACCGAGCGGGGTGTGGCGGCGGCGAAGGTCACCGCCCTCCCGTCGGCGGCTTCGGTGCCGGACGCGGAGAGGATCATCCCGGAGTACGACGAGGCGCCCGAGCCCGCCCCGGCGGCCGGTGCGTACTTCGCCGAGCTGCCGATCGACTCCATCACGCCCAACCCGCGGCAGCCCCGCGAGGTGTTCGACGAGGACGCCCTCGCCGAACTGGTCACCTCCATCAAGGAAGTGGGGCTCCTCCAGCCCGTCGTCGTACGGCAGGTGGGGCCGGAGCGCTACGAGCTGATCATGGGCGAGCGGCGCTGGCGGGCCTGCCGGGAGGCCGGCCTGGAGCGCATCCCCTCCATCGTCCGCGCCACGGACGACGAGAAGCTGCTGCTCGACGCGCTGTTGGAGAACCTGCACCGCGCCCAGCTGAACCCGCTGGAAGAGGCCGCCGCCTACGACCAGTTGCTCAAGGACTTCAACTGCACACACGACCAGCTGGCGGACCGGATCGGGCGCTCGCGTCCGCAGGTCTCCAACACGCTGCGGCTGCTGCGGCTGTCTCCCTCCGTCCAACGCCGGGTCGCCGCGGGGGTGCTGTCGGCGGGTCACGCACGGGCGCTCCTCGCCGTGGAGGACTCCGCGGAGCAGGACCGGCTGGCTCACCGCATCGTGGCGGAAGGCCTCTCGGTGCGGTCGATCGAAGAGATCGTGAAGCTCATGGAGTTGGGGCCGCAGGCCGGTCCCAAGGCCAAGGGGCCCCGGGCCGGTGCCCGGCTGTCCCCGGCGCTGGGCGACCTCGCCTCGCGCCTGTCGGACCGCTTCGAGACCCGGGTGAAGGTCGACCTGGGGCAGAAGAAGGGAAAGATCGTCGTCGAGTTCGCCTCGATGGACGACCTGGACCGGATCCTTGGCACGCTGGCCCCCGGTGAGGGCCGGATCCTGGACCAGGTCCTCGCCGAGGACACCGGGGAGGACGACGAGAGCTGACGCTCTTGAACAGGCCTCAGGGCGGGTTGTGTTCTCCGGTTACCGGAACACAGCCCGCCCTTTGCTGTCTCTCGGTGTGCGAAGAACCCTGAGGTGGATACGATTCGTTCTGGTATGGCGCATCCATTGTGATCCACCTCAGAGGGAGAGCGGGGCCATGCGATCGGTGAGCCGCAGCCAACTGGTGTCAGCTGGACTCGGACTTGGTGTGGTCGGCGGTTTTGTCGGCAGCCTGCTCAGGGAACGGGGTGCGCTGACGGATGCCCGTGACGCGACGGGCGAAGGAAGTGAGGAACAGCCTCTATGGGGCGTCGGCTTGTACCGCTCACGCTGGACAACCTTCCGGACCTCCCCCCACGCTGCCGTGCGTGTGTCTTCTGGGAGCTTGATCCGGTCAGCGGAGAAGCCGCGGTAAAGGCGGGCACACCCGAGACGGAGAAAGAAGCGTGGATCTCCGCCGTCCTGCTGGAGTGGGGATCGTGCGGCCGGCTCGCGTATGTCGACGACGTGCCCGTGGGCTATGTGCTGTACGCGCCTCCCGCGTACGTCCCGCGGGCCACCGCCTTTCCGACGAGCCCGGTCTCCCCTGACGCCGTCCAGCTGATGACGGGCTGGATCGTGCCGGAGTACCAGGGGCAGGGACTGGGCCGCGCGATGGTGCAGACCGTGGCGAAGGATTTGCTGCGGCGGGAGTTCAAGGCCGTCGAGGCGTTCGGGAACGCGCGCTGGAAGGAGCCTGCCTGTGTGCTGCCCGCCGATCACCTGCTGGCGGTCGGCTTCAAGACCGTCCGCCCGCATCCGACGTACCCGCGCCTGAGGCTGGAGCTGCGCACCATGCTCTCGTGGAAGGAAGACGTGGAGCTGGCGCTGGACCGCCTGCTCGGCAAGGTGCACAAGGAGCCCGTGCTCCGGCCGTTGTGAGCGGGCGCCGGTCGGCGCGTACACGCGGAACGGGCCCACCCCGGCGGGGGTGGGCCCGTTTCACGTGAAACATCGCGAGGCGTCAGGCCTTGATGGCTTCCTCGCCGATGAAGCTCTCCAGGTCGCGCACCAGTGCGGCCTTGGGCTTCGCGCCGACGATGGTCTTGGCGACCTCGCCGTTCTGGTAGACGTTCAGCGTCGGGATGGACATCACGCCGTACTTGGCTGCGGTGGCCGGGTTCTCGTCGATGTTGAGCTTGACGATCTCGATCTTGTCCCCGTGCTCGGCCGCGATGGCCTCCAGCGACGGAGCGATCTGGCGGCAGGGTCCGCACCATTCGGCCCAGAAGTCCACCAGAACGGGCTTGTCGCTCTTGAGAACGTCCTCTTCGAATGAATCGTCGGTCACATGCTTCAGGGCGCCGGCCACGGCGGCCTCCTTCGGGTTGTGGGTGGGGCAGGGGTGAAGTGGATCGTGCTGGTCAGAAGGTCGCGGTCTTCTCGGGCTCCGCGGTGTGCGCGTTGTCGGTGTCGCTCAGCGCCGCGAGGAACCGCTCGGCGTCGAGAGCGGCGGAACAGCCGGTGCCCGCAGCGGTGATCGCCTGACGGTAGGTGTGGTCAACGACGTCACCGGCGCCGAACACACCGGACAGGTTCGTCCGCGTCGACGGGGCGGCCACGGTGAGGTAGCCCTCGTCGTCGAGGTCGAGCTGGCCCTTGAAGAGCTCGGTCCGCGGGTCATGGCCCACCGCGATGAACAGGCCGGTCGCCGCGAGCGCGGAGGTCTCACCTGTCCTGGTGTTGCGCAGGGTCAGGCCCGAGAGCTTCTGGTCGCCGTGGATCTCCGCGACCTCGCTGTCCCAAGCGAACTTGATCTTGGGGTCGGCGAACGCGCGGTCCTGCATGGCCTTGGAGGCCCGCAGGGTGTCACGGCGGTGGACGATCGTGACGGACTTGGCGAACCGCGACAGGAAGGTGGCTTCCTCCATCGCGGTGTCACCGCCACCGACCACGGCGATGTCCTGGTCCTTGAAGAAGAACCCGTCACAGGTGGCACACCAGGAGACGCCACGCCCGGAGAGCGTGTCCTCGTTGGGCAGGCCGAGCTTGCGGTGCTGGGACCCGGTGGTGACGATCACCGCCTTGGCACGGTGGACCGTGCCCGCGGTGTCGGTCACGGTCTTGATGTCACCGGTGAGGTCGACGGCGATCACATCGTCGGGAACCAGCTCGGCGCCGAAGCGCTCCGCCTGCGCCCGCATGTTGTCCATCAGGTCCGGACCCATGATGCCGTCCCGGAAGCCGGGGAAGTTCTCCACATCGGTGGTGTTCATCAGCGCACCGCCTGCGGTCACCGCTCCCTCGAAGACCAGCGGCCGCAGTGCCGCACGCGCGGTGTACAGCGCTGCGGTGTAGCCGGCGGGCCCGGAACCGATGATGATCACATTACGGACGTCGCTCACGGGATTCTTCCTCGTCTCTGCAGACTGCTTACTGCCTACTGGGGCCAGATCCACGACCTACACCCACGCAACGGATCCTACGGGTCTTACATTCCCGTGGACCCGTGGCGGCGCGGAGGGCTGGTCAGTGGCGCGGGTAGGAGTGCGTCAGCAGGACGGTGCCCTTGCCCGTGGGGGCGGTGTCGACGCAGGCCGCGTCGATCACGTACGCCTGGACCCTGGTGCTGTCCCCGGGCTGCGGCAGTACGACGAGGTAGGCGCTGCTGCCCTGGTAGACGCCCTGCTCGACGGCGAGGACGGGGTCGGCGCGGCCGGTACCCAGCTGGATACAGGCCGGTACCGGGGGCGCGGGCTGCAACAGGGGAGTGTTGGTCGTCCGCTCGTCCGCGCCGGGGTTGTCCTGCTGCGGCCGCACGCTCTTCTGTCCTGAGGACGCGCCTGCGGATGCGGAAGGGCCGGCGGAGAGAAGGGCGTCCACCCGCTCCTGGAGACTGCTCTCCGAGAGCACCCGGGGGCCGACCGGGGCCGACTTGGCGGCTGAGCTGGAGTCGGCGGAGTTGTCGTCCAGGGACGACGTCGCGATCGAGTGGAGCAGGAAGACGCTCACACCGACGGCCGCTGTGCCGAAGACGGCACCCAGGACGGTGTTACGGCGACGGCGGCGGCTCTGGGCGCTCCGGCCCGGGCCGGTGGCCGCCCGGGGACGGCCGGCGGGCCGGTCGGTCCGTACGGCGTCCGAAGCGGCCGCGTCCACCGCTGTCACGTCCCCCGTCGTCGCGACGACGGGCTCGGCCGGCGGCTCGTCGGGGGAGGCGCCGGAGGGCGGTTCGGCGGACGTTGTTTCACGTGAAACATCTGCTGTGTCATCGGGTGCGGTGGCGGCCAGAAGGGCTTCCGCCGCCAGCGCCGCGTCGATGCGCCCGGCGATGTCCGCCGGCATCCTCGGGGGGCCGGGCAGGGTGCCGAGCAGTCCCCTGATCTCTTCCAGCGAGGCGTGGACATCCGTGCACAGCGCACAGCCGTCGAGATGCTCTTGCACATCGGCGGCCCGGGACGGTGCGAGCAGCCCCTCCGTCAGGTCGGAGATCTCCGAGACGTCCGGGTGCTGAGTTGTGTCGGTCGTCGATGTCACGCGCGCCCACCTCCGCCCTTCACTACAGGATCACTCGGTGCTGAATCCTTCGGCGCCGATGCCGGTGGGACGGATGTCCCCGGCGTCCGGTTCCTTCCCCCGGCGAGCTGACCGCTATCCCCGGTGTCCGCCCGCAGATGGGTGAGAAGGGGGAGCAGTCTGGCCCGGCCGCGGGCGCACCGGCTCTTCACCGTCCCGGTGGGCACCCCCAGCACCCGTGCGGCCTCCGCCACGGGGTATCCCTGCATGTCCACCAGCACCAGTGCGGCGCGCTGGTCGACGGGGAGCTTGGCCAGGGCCGCCAGCAGCTCACGGTGAAGGTCCTGGCGCTCGGCGGGCGCCTCCGCGGACTCATGGGGTTCGAGGAGCTGCTCCAGCCGCTCGGTGTCCTCCATGGGAGAGGTCTTGCGGGAGGCGGCCTTACGGGCCCGGTCGAGGCAGGCATTCACGGTGATGCGGTGGAGCCAGGTCGTCACGGCGGACTGGCCGCGGAACGTGTGGGCGGCGCGGAAGGCGGAGACCAGGGCGTCCTGGACGGCGTCGGCCGCCTCCTCGCGGTCCCCCAGCGTCCGCAGGGCGACCGCCCAGAGCCGGTCGCGATGGCGCCGTACCAGCTCGCCGAAGGCGTCGGGGTCGCCTGCGACGTGCGCGGCCAGGAGGTCCTGGTCGTTCGTGTCGCCGAGCGCGGCGTCGTCCAACGGTGAGCCCCCTCCCCTGGTCCGGTCAGCCGGCCCGGTCAGCCGGTGATCTTGATTTCGGAGACCTTGCCCCGGAAGAAGGCACCGTCGGACGGCGGGAGCTTGGTCAGCCAGACCAGAACGTACCGCGTCCGGAACGGCTTGCCGGGCTTGAGGGTGACATCCGTACCGGATCCCTCCGCGACCTTCCCGAAGCCCGTCAGTTCGGTGGGCTGCTCCGTCGTCCCGGCGGACGCGGCGCGCAGCTCCACCGACGTGTCCCCGCCGTCGAAGGAGACCTTCACACTCCGGACCTGCTTGGCGCTGCCGAGGTCCAGGATGACGCCGACCCCGGACTTGAGGTTCCCCAGCCTCGCGCTCAGATAGCCGTCGGTGTTCCAGTACGTGCTGGGGTCGCCGTCGTAGCTGTTCCTTATCCCGGCGGGCTTCTCGGACCTGTCCGAGCCGAACGGGTCGAAGTCGTGGGCGCCGACGATGGCGATCGGCTTCGCGGGGCGCGGTGCCTTGTCCCCGGTGTCGTTCGTGGTGCGGGTGGTCCCCGGATCGTCCTGGGTGTTCTCCTCCCCGAGGAGCCGGTCCGCGACCTGCCAGCTGCCCAGGCCGAGCGCCGCGATGAGGAGCGCGGCGACGGTCCATTTCAGGGCCTTGCCGGTGCGGCCCTGGAGCGGGGGCGGCGGGACGGGCACGGCACGGCCAGGAGTGGTTCCGGGGCCGCCGGGCTGCTGTCCGTATGTGCCCTGCTGGCCGTACGTGCCCTGCTGGTACGTGGTGCGCTGGTAGTCCGGCGGTGCCACGAACGACGCCTCGGGCGGCCGGATGCGCGGCATCTCCGCGACGGCCGCGGCCAGTTCGTCCGGCGTGGTGCAGGGCGGCTCCTGACGGGAGGCCGTGGCCCCGTCGTTGACCAGCGCCCGCATCGCGAGCTCGGACAGACCGCGGTGGATACCCGCGCGCACCTGGTCCGGGGCGATCAGCCCGACACCCTTCGGCAGCCCGGAGAGCCCGTACGCGTCGGTGTCGTACGGCCAGCGCTGGGTCAGCGCGGCGTAGAGGAGCGCGCCGATCGCCTCGGTGTCGGTGCGCTGGGGCCGTTCGGCGCGGATGCCGCGCAGCGCGGCGTTCACCGCGAGCCCCCGGATGCGGTACTGGCCGCTGGAGGTGCGCAGGACCGCTCCGGGAGTCAGCCGCAGATGGGCGAGGCCTTCCCGGTGGGCCGCCGCCATGGCCTGGGAGAGCTGGCTGACGAGCTGGTAGGCGTCGTGGGGCTCCAGGGGGCCCGCGGCGAGCAGCGCGGTGAGCTCGACGGAGTCGGGCAGCCACTCCTGGACGACATAGACGAGGTCGTTCTCCTCGACGGCGTCCAGGACCTGGACGAAGCGGGGGTCGCCGAGCAGGGCGGCGGACCGGGCCGCGGCGAGCACGGAACGCGCCCGTGGGTGGTCCGCGGGAAGGAGATGCACACCGACGGCGCGGCGCAGTTTCTCGTCCACGGCACGCCAGCTGCTGAAACCGTCCAGACGGGTGACGCACTCCTCCAGGCGGTAGCGTCTCGCGAGTTTGTGACCGCTGTGCAGCTCCGGTGCGGCGACGGCCGGGTCGGTGCCCTGCCGTTCGCCGTCCGTGGCTGCGGCGGACTCGTCCGCCGTGTGCGGGGTCTTCGACAACCCGTCGGCCGTGGCCTTGTCCGCCTTGGCGGTCGGCGGCTCGTCGCCGCCGTTGTCGGCCACGTCGACGGCAGCCGTGCTACGTTCCGCCACCGTCGCTCCTGCCTCCCCATCCGTTGCGTGCTGTCCAACAGCCAAGCCAATTGTGCCCACAGTCGGACGCTATGCACGACACGCGGCGGCCGGTGATGGTTGTGCCCGGCCGCCCCGCTCTAGCGTCCCAGGCGCCCGCGCACCATGCCCACCATGGAGTTGAGTTCTTCGATCCGCATCTTCTTCGCCGCGACGAAGAAGACGGCCAACAGGACGATCCCGCCGCCCACGAGCGCCACCAGCGACGCCCCGGCGCTGCTGCCGAGCGACTGGAGGAGGAAGTAGGCCGCCGCGCCCGCGACCAGGGCCGCCGGGACGGAGGCCAGGCACAGACGGGCGTACGTCCGCATGACCCGGCCGCCGTCCAGGTCCCCGCCGAGGCGCTTCTTGAGCCTGCGCCAGGCGATACCGACACCGACCGCGTAGGCCAGCCCGTACGAGGCGGCCATGCCGACGACGGCCCACCGGGCGGGCAGCACCACGTAGCAGAGGGCGGAGGCGCCGGCGTTGACGGCCGCGACGATCACCGTGTTGTAGAAGGGGGTGCGGGTGTCCTCGTACGCGTAGAAGCCGCGCAGCACGACGTACTGCACCGAATACGGGATCAGCCCGAGGCCGAACGCCATCAGGATGAAGCCCATGGACCGCGCCGACTCCAGGCCGCTCGACGAGAACAGCAGCGTGGACATCGGGACACCCAGCGCCAGGAAGGCGAAGGCGATGGGCACGATCGCGACCGCCGAGTTGCGCAGCCCCTGGGAGATGTCGTCGCGCACCGCGCCCGGGTCGTCGTCCTGCGCGGCGCGGGAGATCCGCGGCAGCAGGGCGGCCATGACGGAGACGGTGATGATGGCCTGCGGCATGCCCCAGATCAACTGGGCGTTGCTGTAGGCCAGGATGCCCGTGCCGTCCCTGCCGGAGGCGTGACCCGCCGCGGTGGCCAGCTGGGTGACGACCAGGACGCCGGCTTGGTTGGCGAGGACGAACAGGACCGTCCACTTGGCCAGCTTGACGGTCTTGCCGAGGCCGTGGCCCTTCCAGTCGAACCGGGGACGGAAACGGAACCCGGCCTCGCGCAGGTAGGGAATCATCGCGAGGGCCTGCACGGTGAGACCGAGCAGGGTGCCGATGCCCAGCAGCCGCACCCCGTCGGGCGGGATGGTCCGCACGGTCATCTCGGAGGTGTCGGCGGTGCCGTACACCCAGATGAACAGGCCGAACGTGGCGATCACGACGATGTTGTTGAGGACCGGGGTCCACATCATCGCGCCGAACTTCCCGCGCGCGTTGAGGATCTGGCCCATGACCACGTGCACACCCATGAAGAAGATCGTGGGCAGGCAGTAGCGGGCGAAGGTGACGGCCACGTTGTTCGCGGCCGCGTTGCCCGCGATCGTGTCCGACATCAGCTGGATCAGCAGCGGAGCCGCGAAGACCGCCACGGCCACGATGACACCCAGCGCCACCACGACCAGCGTCAGCAGGCGGTTGGCGTACGCCACCCCGCCGTCGTCGTCGTTCTTCATCGACCGCACGAGCTGCGGGACGAACACGGAGTTCAGGCCGCCGCCCACGGTCAGGATGTAGATCATCGTCGGCAGGGTCGCCGCCACCGTGTACGAGTCACCGAGCAGCGCGGCGCCGAGCGCCGCGGTGATCACCAGGCTCCGTACAAAACCGGTGAGCCGCGACACCAGCGTGCCCGCCGCCATCAGCGCACTCGACTTCAGCAGACCCGAGGCGCGCCCGCCCGCCTTCGCGGGCGGCGGCGGCACCGGGAGCGGCTCGGGCTCCGTCGCCACCGGAGTCCTGGCCAGGCCCTGCTGATCCCGGTACAGGTGCGCGAACGCGTCCGGCGGGGGCGTCTCCGCACCGGCCTGCGAGACCAACTCGTCGACTCCCGTGAACTGGGTGGTGTGCGGATCGTCCCCGTACGGCAGATGACGCGACACCCCGGCCGGCTCCGGCGGCGGGGTCTGCGCCCAGATCCGGGGATCCGGCGGGTACTGCTGCGCCTGCGGCTGCTGGTACAGCTGCGTCGTGTCCTGGTACGAGCCGGGAGGCGGCGGCGGGTGCGACGCGCGGTCGTACAACGCCTCGCCCACCGGATCCTGCGCGGTCACGTCGTGCGCCCAGTACGGATCCTGCCGGTAGGCGTCCTGAACGTAGGGGTCAGGGACAGGGGGATTCTGCGCGTAGGGGTCCGGGGCGGCATAGGGGTCCTGGGCGGGCCTGCCAGAGGGCGGAACCTGGCCTGCCGGATCGCCGGCCGCGCCCTGCCCGCGATCACCGTCGTACGGCGCGTTCATGGTTACCCCACCTCATCGTCCCCGGCCGACCGGCCACGACCTCGCTCAACGGTCCACTTTCTCACCCGTGTCCGACGGGTTTGCGCTTTCCGGTCCGGTGTCCGGTGTCGGGTCACTCCGCTGCCCGGGATCCACGTCCCGCTCGTCCCCGGGCACGGACTCGCCGTCCCCGGTCACGGCCGCCGCCTTGCGCGCCGCCGCCCGCTTGCGCTGGCTGTACATCTTGACCCCGGCGAGCGCCAGCAGCAGCACGCCGGCCGCCATCACCAGCAGCACCGTCGGGGTGACCTCGGAGACCTTCACCTTGAACGTCATGCTCTTGCCGTACGGCTTGCCGTCCACCGTGTACAGCTGAGCGGTCACCTCGACCCGGCCGTTGGCATTGCCCGCGGCGGAGAACTTCACCGACTGGCTGTGCCCGCCGTCGATCTTGATGGGCTGCTCCGCGACGTCCCGGCTCCCGTCGATCTTGAGACGCGTCGGCTGGCCCGACTCCAGGCGCAGCATCAGATGCTCCACCCCCTGGAGCAGGTTGTTCTGCACGGTCACCGGGATGGTCGCGCTGCGCCCCGAGAGGGTGAGGTCGGACTTCGGGACCAGCTGCACCTCGTCCGTCAGGGTCCGCAGGTACGTGTCCACGCTCCGCCGGTACTGCTCGGCGTCCGTCCGGTCCCCGCGCCACGACGTCGACAGCGCGCGGTTGATCGCGTTGCTGAAGGGGGCGTCGACCCGGTCGGGCAGGCTCAGGACGGCCTTGAACTTGTCGAGCGCGTCCTGGGTGGTCCTGATCTCCTGGAACGCCTGGGTCGACAGTTCCTGGTTGCGGAGCTTCTTCGGGTAGCGGGACGCGCCCGGCACCTTCGTATTGGCCTCGGCGTCCGGCTTGGCCGCGGCCGCCGCCAGCAGGTCCGAGGTCTGCGTCCAGCGCTCGGGGTCCAGACCGTGCAGCGCCTGTGCCATCGACTGCGCCTGGGCGGCCGTGGGCATCCGCTGGGGGGCGACCACGATGCTGCGCTGGTTCTCGGGCTGCTGCAAGGTCACGGCGAGGGACTGGGCGAGGAACGTCTGCACCGCGAGGATCGAGTCGTCCGCCGACGTCATGTCGCCCTGGAAGGCGGTGGAGAGCCGGGTGTCGGCCACGACCGCCGTGGTGCCGCCGCCGATGGGCCGGGCCGCGGTGGGCGTGTAGGACAGGTTGTCCTGGAGGCTGTCGCTGCGGGTGATCACCTTGTGCGCGCCCGCCGAGGTCGCCACGTCGACGATCGACGGATCGATCGCCCCGTTCACCGGCCAGGCGAAATCGACCGACGGCTTCACGTGCAGGACGGTGTCCACGGTGCTGACCGCCGCGTCCGTGGCGGGCTGGAGCTGACTGAGCGACCCGGAGACATTCTTGCCGCGGTGGGCCAGCGACGCCAGGTCGGGATCCGCGAACGGCAGCGCCACGACCTTGCGGCCCTGCACGGCCTTCTCCAGGGAGTTCAGCCACTGCCTGGCCACGGTCTGGCTCTTTCCGGGGACCGTGGTCTTCCCGCTCCTGACCCGGTAGTTGCCGGCCATCGCGTCGGCACTGGCGAGCAGGTCGGGATCGATGACCCAGGTGACAGGAAGCTGATTGCCGAGCGAGACCAGCTGGTCCAGCCGGCCACCCGGAGCCAGCTCCTTGGTCAGGTCGTCGTTCTCGAAGACCGGCGTCTGCTGGTCGTCGGACCCGGTCTGCGCGGACAGGCGCGTCGTCGAGATCAGCGGCCAGAGGTACGTGATCTGGGTCCTCTTGCCCGTCGCCTCGGGCTGCCAGGGAAGGAAGGTCCGCTGGACGCCCACCACGTGCTCGTACGGGGCGTCCACCGTGTCCCCGCTCACCGAGACACCGAGCTGGTACACCCCGTCCTCGCCCAGGCCGAGCTTGCCGACCGGCACGGACAGGGAGAAGGTGTACGGCACGCCCGGGGCGAGCTTCGCGAGATCGACCTTGTACTTGCCGCCGAGCGGCGGCACCTCGCCCGCCGTGTCGGGGGAGCGCTCAGCCGCGTCGTCGATGGCTGTCCGGCCGGACAGCGGCGGACCCACCCGCAGATCCACCCGCGCCTCGGTGACCGCGCTCTTGCTCTTGTTGGTCACCGTGCCCGAGATGACCAGCGTGTCGCCCTTCACCGGAGCGCTCGGCGTCAGCGTGTCGAGCGCCACAGCGACCGTACGCGTCCCGGTGGCCTCCACCGCGGCCTGAGCCGCGGGAGCCCCCGCACCGGCCACCAGCGCGCCCAGGAGCGGCGCACCCGCCATCAGGGAGGCTGCGCGCCACAGCCACCGGCGGGCAGGAGAGTGTCCCCTCCCCTGGAAGTCTGCCGCCTCGGCCACGCGCTCGCCCGTCCCTCGTCATCGTCTGCTGCCGTTGGTGGTTGTCGACTGCTGCGTCCACGCATGGTAACGATGTGCGCTGTGGCGAAGTGCTGGGCACCGCCCCACATGATCGGAAGAATCTCATGCCCCGCCCGAAACCCGTGCATCGGAGGCCGGGCCGCCGGAAACGGGGGAGCCCGCACCGGCCAGGACACGTAATCTTTTCTGTTGTGCCGAACGCCAATGAAGACAATCCCAGCGCACTGAACCAGGTGCAGCGCCGCGCGGTCAGCGAACTGCTCCGGGTGTCCCCCGTCGCCGACGACCTCGCACGCCGATTCCAGGATGCCGGATTCACGCTCGCCCTGGTCGGCGGTTCCGTCCGGGACGCCCTGCTCGGCCGGCTCGGCAACGACCTGGACTTCACCACCGACGCCCGCCCCGAGGACGTCCTGAGAATCGTCAGGCCCTGGGCGGACTCGGTCTGGGAGGTCGGTATCGCCTTCGGCACGGTCGGCAGCCAGAAGGACGGCTACCAGATCGAGGTCACCACGTACCGCTCCGAGGCCTACGACCGGACATCACGCAAACCTGAGGTGTCCTACGGCCGGACCATCGAGGAAGACCTCGTCCGCCGCGACTTCACGGTCAACGCGATGGCCGTCGCCCTGCCGCAGAAGGACTTCATCGACCCGCACGGCGGCCTGGAGGACCTCTCCGCCCAGGTGCTGCGCACCCCCGGCACCCCCGAGGACTCCTTCTCCGACGACCCGCTGCGCATGCTCCGGGCCGCGCGCTTCGCCGCCCAGCTGGACTTCGAGGTCGCCCCGGACGTGGTCGCCGCCATGAAGGCGATGTCCGAACGGATCGAGATCGTCTCCGCCGAGCGGATCCGCGACGAACTCAACAAGCTGCTCCTCTCCACCCACCCCCGCAAGGGCCTGGCGCTACTCGTCGACACCGGGCTCGCCGAGCGGATCCTGCCCGAGCTGCCGGCCCTGCGGCTGGAGAGCGACGAGCACCACCGCCACAAGGATGTGTACGAGCACTCACTCACCGTGCTGGAGCAGGCCATCGACCTGGAGGAGGACGGCCCCGACCTCGTCCTGCGGCTGGCCGCCCTGCTCCACGACATCGGCAAGCCCCGCACGCGGCGCTTCGAGAAGGACGGCCGGGTCTCCTTCCACCACCACGAGGTGGTGGGCGCCAAGCTCACCAAGAAGCGCATGACCGCGCTGAAGTACTCCAACGACCTGATCCGTGACGTGTCCCGGCTGGTGGAACTCCACCTGCGGTTCCACGGATACGGCACCGGCGAGTGGACCGACTCGGCGGTCCGGCGCTACGTCCGCGACGCCGGCCCGCTCCTCAGCCGGCTCCACAAGCTGACCCGCTCGGACTGCACCACCCGCAACAAACGCAAGGCGAACGCCCTCTCCCAGGCCTACGACGGGCTGGAGGACCGGATCGCCCAGCTCCAGGAACAGGAAGAGCTGGAGTCCATCCGGCCCGACCTCGACGGCAACCAGATCATGGAGATCCTCGGGGTCGGCCCGGGCCCGGCGATCGGCGCCGCCTACACGTTCCTGCTGGAGCTGCGGCTGGAGAACGGCCCGATGGAACGCGATGCGGCCGTCACCGCCCTCAAGGAGTGGTGGGCCACCCAGGACTGACGGCGGCGGGGTCATGTTTCACGTGAAACATGACCCCCGTCGAGGCGTTCCCAGGGCGATGTTTCACGTGAAACATCGCCCTTGCGCGTCATCGCCACGGCGACAGCCGCGTAGAGAAGCGCCACCGCCACCACCAGCGGCGCCGACCGGCCGTCCTGTGGCAGCACCAGCGCCGCCACCCCCGCCGCCCCGACAAAGGCAATGTTGAACAGCACGTCGTAGAGCGAGAAGACCCGGCCCCGGAATGTGTCGTCCACCGCCGTCTGCACCACCGTGTCCGTCGCGATCTTCGCCCCCTGCGTCACCAGACCGAGGACAAACGCGGCCACGATCAGCGGCGCGGGCGCGAAGGGCAGCCCCAGAAGAGGCAGCAGCACCGCCGCGGAACCCGCGCACCACGACGTCCAGGCAGCGGTACCGAGCCGCCCCGCCGCCCACGGGGTGACCACCGCGGCGGCGAAGAACCCGGCTCCGGACACACCGAGGGCAAGGCCGAGCAGCGCCAGCCCGTCCGACTCCCGGTCCGTCCAGGCGTACCGGCAGAGCATCAGCAGCATCACGGTCAGCGCCCCGTAGCAGAAGCGCATCACCCCCATCGCCGCCAGCGCCCGCGCCGCCCCCGGCCGCCGCGCGAGATGCCGCAGCCCGTCCCCGAGCCCCCGCACGGTGGACGCCACCGCCGCACCGAACCGCGGCCGGTCCGGCGCCCGTACGGGCCCCAGCAGTTCACGCGCCATCAGGAGCGAGGCCAGCGCCGCACAGAGATAGAGGACAGCGCCCAGCAGCACCACGGCGGTTGCGGAGTCCAGGACCGTGAGCCGTACGAGAAAGGCCAGACCGCCCCCGGCGGTCGCCGCCAGCGTCCCGGCCGTCGGGGAAAGGGAGTTGGCGACCACCAGGCGCTCCGCGTCCACCACCCGGGGCAGGGCGGCCGAGAGCCCCGCGAGAACGAACCGGTTGACCGCCGTCACCGACAGCGCGGAGACGTAGAACAGCCAGTCGGGCACCTGCGCCAGGATCAGCAGAGCCGTACAGCCGGCCAGCAGGGCCCGCAGCAGGTTCCCGTACAGGAACACCTGCCGGCGCTGCCAGCGGTCCAGCAGCACGCCCGCGAACGGACCGATCAGGGAGTACGGCAGCAGCAGTACAGCCATGGTGGAGGCGATCGCGGCCGGCGAGGTCTGTTTCTCGGGGGAGAAGACCACATAGGTGGCGAGCGCGACCTGGAAGACGCCGTCGGCGGCCTGCGAGAGCAGACGGACGGTCAGCAGGCGGCGGAAATCACCGAGGCGCAGGAGTACGCGCAGATCACCCACGACGGACATGGAGCCAGCGTCACACACCCGCCGGTGACACAGAAGGGACAGGCGGCACAGAAGAGGAGGGTCACCGGGCCGGCGGCCCGGTGACCCTCCTCATCCTGCTGAAGTCATGGTGCTGACTTCATCGTGCTGAAACGGCTCCCGCGAAACGCGGGGCTTTACTTGTCGACCTCGCCGCGGATGAACTTCTCGACGTTGTCACGGGCCTCGTCGTCGAAGTACTGCACCGGCGGGGACTTCATGAAGTACGACGACGCCGAGAGGATCGGGCCGCCGATCCCGCGGTCCTTGGCGATCTTCGCGGCGCGCACGGCGTCGATGATGACACCCGCGGAGTTCGGGGAGTCCCAGACCTCCAGCTTGTACTCCAGGTTCAGCGGAACGTCGCCGAAGGCACGGCCTTCGAGGCGCACGTACGCCCACTTGCGGTCGTCGAGCCACGCCACGTAGTCCGACGGGCCGATGTGGACGTTGTCGGCGCCCAGGTCGCGGTCGCGGATCTGAGAGGTGACCGCCTGCGTCTTGGAGATCTTCTTGGACTCCAGGCGCTCACGCTCGAGCATGTTCTTGAAGTCCATGTTGCCGCCGACGTTCAGCTGCATCGTGCGGTCCAGGACAACGCCCCGGTCCTCGAAGAGCTTCGCCATCACGCGGTGCGTGATGGTCGCGCCGACCTGGGACTTGATGTCGTCGCCGACGATCGGGACACCGGCCTCGGTGAACTTGTCCGCCCACTCCTTCGTACCGGCGATGAAGACCGGGAGGGCGTTGACGAAGGCGACCTTGGCGTCGATGGCGCACTGCGCGTAGTACTTCGCGGCGGCCTCGGAACCGACGGGCAGGTAGCAGACGAGAACGTCCACCTGCCGGTCCTTGAGGGTCTGGACGATGTCGGCCGGCTCCTCGCCGGACTCCTCGATCGTCTCGCGGTAGTACTTGCCCAGGCCGTCCAGCGTGTGGCCACGCTGGACGGTGATGCCGCTGGAGGGCACGTCACAGATCTTGATGGTGTTGTTCTCGCTGGCGCCGATGGCGTCCGCGAGGTCGAGGCCGACCTTCTTCGCGTCGACATCGAAGGCGGCGACGAACTCGACGTCCCGCACGTGGTACTCGCCGAACTGGACGTGCATCAGACCCGGGACCTTGCCCGCCGGGTCGGCGTCCTTGTAGAACTCGACGCCCTGCACCAGCGAGGCGGCGCAGTTGCCCACGCCGACGATGGCTACGCGAACCGAACCCATTCCGCTTGCTCCCTGTGATCTCAGTGTTCTGATGAGGCCCGCGAAGATGCGGGATCTCACGTGGCCGTGTCGGCGGACGGATCCGGCGGGCCGCCGCGACCCGGGGGCGTACCCCCGGGAGACGCGGTGTCCCGGTGCCGGGGCAGGCCGTCCACCTCCACGGATGTCTCTTCCTGCTCAGCGGGGTCCCCGGGGCCCGACCGTCGCCGGTCCCGCCCCGCCCGCTCGCTCTCGATGAGCTCGTTCAGCCAGCGCACCTCGCGCTCCACGGACTCCATGCCGTGCCGCTGAAGCTCGAGCGTGTAGTCGTCGAGGCGCTCGCGCGTACGGGAAAGGGAGGCGCTCATCTTCTCCAGACGCTCCTCCAGCCGGCTGCGGCGGCCTTCCAGCACCCGCATCCGCACCTCGCGCTCCGTCTGGCCGAAGAAGGCGAACCGAGCCGCGAAGTGCTCGTCCTCCCAGGCGTCGGGACCGGTGTGCGACAGGAGCTCCTCGAAGTGCTCCTTGCCCGCCGCCGTGAGGCGGTAGACGATTTTCGCCCGGCGGCCCGCGAGGGACGCGGCGAGAGCGTCCTCCGGAGCGCTCCCCGGCTCCTCGATCAACCAGCCGCTCGCGACCAGCGTCTTGAGACACGGATAGAGCGTCCCGTAACTGAACGCCCGGAAGATCCCCAGCGAGGTATTGAGCCGTTTCCGCAGCTCATAGCCGTGCATGGGGGACTCACGGAGAAGACCGAGGACGGCGAACTCAAGGATGCCCGAGCGTCTGCTCACCCTTCGCCTCCTCCGTCATTCAGGACCCTTATGCCGTACTGATGTATCGACTCGATACATCACGACGATAGAGGGGAGATGCTCCTGCGACAAGAGGGGACATGGTGAACGGCGTCACATCCTTAATTCTCATCAAGCAACTTGCCTGGTTTGGCATGAACTTCAGCTCTCGGAGGGGTTTGACCGTGCGTAGTCTGTGCGGCATGCAGACCACCGGGGACCCTGGGGCGCGAGTGAACGACAAGCCACTCGGCCCACCGGATGCATGGCGGATGAGCCCGACACCGGGCCCGTCCGTATTGAGGTCGGGGGTACCGGAACTCAACTGCCGCTTCCAGGCGTATGCGCCTGCCCGAGGAGTAGTCGTTCGATGAGCGAGCACCGTCGCAAATCGCCACAGTCGCAGGGTGGCGGACGTGTCGCGGCCAGGCGTGCGGCCCAGCAGCCGTCCGGCCGTCGCGCGGATCATTCCCGTGGAGCCGATTCGGCCGCCCCCTCCGACGCGTACGAGGAGGAGCGCCCCGCCGGGGGCCGCGCCGAGGCCAGACGCGCCTCGCAGCGCGGCGGCCGGCGCGCCGGACATCCGGAAGGACCACCCGGCCGCGGCCGGGGTGGTCCGCCGCGCAAGAAGCGCATCATCGACTATCCGCGCCACGACAAGTACGGCTGGCGGCGCTGGACCCCCTCCTGGAAGCTGACCACGGGTCTCTTCCTGGCCTTCTGCGCCTCCCTCATGGGGGCCGCGTCGATCGCGTACGCCATGGTGAAGACGCCGAGCATCGTCGACACCGCGGTGGCCCAGAACAACGTCTACTACTGGGCCGACGGCACTCAGATGGCGGCCACCGGTGGTGAGGTCAACCGGCAGATCCTCGACTACTCCGAGATCCCGATCGAGATGCAGGAGGCGGTGGTCGCCGCCGAGAACAAGACGTTCTGGGAGGACTCCGGCGTCGACCCCAAGGGCATCGCCCGCGCCTTCGTGAACATGGCCAAGGGCGGCGAGACGCAGGGTGGTTCCACCATCACCCAGCAGTTCGTCAAGAACGCCGTGCTCAACGACCAGAACCAGACGCTGAGCCGCAAGTTCAAAGAGTTGTTCATCTCCATCAAGGTGGGCAACGAGTGGGGCAAGAAGAAGATCATGGCGGGGTACCTGAACTCCTCCTACTACGGACGCGGTGCCTTCGGCCTCCAGGCCGCCGCCCGCACGTACTACGGAGTGGACGCGGCGAAGCTCAACTCCAGCCAGTGCGCCTTCCTCGCCACGCTCCTCAAGGGCGCGACGTACTACGATCCGGCGGGCGCCACGGAGTACGACTCCGCCGCCACCCCCGAGGACAACCTCGGGCGGGCCACGAAGCGCTGGGCGGGCATCCTCGACGAGCTGGTGGTCGAGGAGAAGCTCACCCAGGCGGAGCGCGCCAAGTTCTCCAAGTTCCCGATGCCCGACCCGCTGAAGAAGAACGACAAGCTGGGCGGGCAGACCGGATACTTGGTCGACCTCGCCAAGTCGTACGTGCTGAACAACACCGGCCTCGGCATCGACGCGAAGACGCTGTCCGCCGGCGGCTACGAGATCCACACGACCTTCAAGAAGGACAAGGTCGCGGCCCTCGACAAGGCCGTCAGCAAGGTCTACGACGCGAAGATCGATCCCAAGAAGCGTCCGGACACCGACACGCACGTCCAGTTCGGCGGCGCCTCCATCGACAACGAGACAGGCGCGATCCTCGCCATCTACGGCGGCCAGGACGCCACCAAGCACTTCACCAACAACGCCAACGAGACCGGTGCCCAGGTCGGATCGACCTTCAAGCCGTTCGTGCTGGCCGCGGCGATGGAGGACGGGGTGCAGGACCCCAAGGGGTCCGGGAAGCGCACGATCGTCGCGCCGGACAAGACGATCTACAACGGCGACAACAAGCTCAAGATCAAGAGATTCGACGGTTCCATCTGGACCGACAAAGAGGGCAACGAGTGGCGTCAGACCAACGACGGCGGCAAGTCGTACGGCCCCATCGACCTGCGTGAGGCCATGCGGGAGTCCGCCAACTCCCCCTACGTGCAGCTCGGCATGGACGTCGGCATCCCGCAGGTGAGGCAGGCCGCCATCAGCGCGGGCCTGCTGAACAACGGCTCCATGAACCCCAACGACGTCCCGTCGTTCTCCATCGGCATCTCCACGCCGAGCGCCATCCGCATGGCGGGCGCCTACTCCACCTTCGCGTCCAGCGGCAAGCAGCGGGAGCCGTACTCCGTGGAGAAGGTCGTCCAGAAGGGCAAGGCCGTCTACACCCACGAGGGCAAGGTCAAGACCGCCTTCTCGGCACCGGTCGCGGACACCGTCACGGACGTCCTCAAGACCGTCGTGGAGGACGGCACAGGAAGCAACGCCCAGCTCCCGGGCCACCAGGTCGCCGGCAAGACCGGCACCACCGACGGCAACAAGTCGGCCTGGTTCGTCGGGTACACCAAGCAGATCTCCACCGCGGTCGACATGTACCGCCTCGACGACGACGCGACGAACGCGGACCGCAAGTTCGAGGAGATGTTCGGTACCGGTGGGGAGGAGAAGATCCACGGAGCCTCCTTCCCCTCCACCATCTGGCGCGACTACATGATGGAAGCCATGAAGGGCGAGAAGCCCCTGCCCTTCCCCAAGCCCGAATCCCTCGGTGAAGCCTGGTACGGCGGCGGCGCCAGCCCCAGCCCCACCCCCAGCGAAACCGCCTCGCCCAGCGAGAGCCCCTCCGAGAGCCCCAGCGAAACCCCCTCGGAGACCCCCAGCGAAACCCCCTCCGAAGAACCCACCCCCTCCGACACCTGCACCAGGCTCTTCGGCTGCGGTGACAACAACGGCGGACAGAACGGCGGCGGCGACAACGGAGGCGGCAACAACGGAGGCCAGAACGGCGGCAACACCGGCACCCCCTCCACGACCACCTCACCCCCCGGCGACCCCGGTGGCGGTGGCAACGGCGGCGGCGACGGCGGCATCTTCGGCGGCCAACAGGGCTGACCGCCCCGCAGGCCGACCACCCGGGGGCCCACCGCCCCCACACCCCGGCAGCGCCCACGAGGGCCGCCGCACCCCGCGTACCCACCCGGTACGCGGCGGTACGGCGGCCCTCGCCGCGTCACAGGGCCGTACGGCAGGATGGGCGCCATGCCCAGCGCAGAAGAGACCACCGTGCACCAGGACCAGACGGTCGTCGCCCCCACCCGGCGGGACGAGATCGCCGCCGCCGGCAGCGAACTGATCGGCGGCCCCGCCGGGCGCTGGGCCTGGCACGGCAGCAGCCGCCTCACCCCCGTCCGCGTCATCGCCCTCGTCGCGATCGGCATGTTCGCCCTCGGCATGGCCCAGAAGATGCCCTGCTACGACTGGGCCTGGTTCCGCGGCGCCACCTCGCAGTACACCCACGCCTGCTACTCGGACATCCCACACCTCTACGTAGGACGCGGCTTCTCCGACAACCTCGTCCCGTACTTCGACCGCCTCAACGGCGACATGCAGTACCTGGAGTACCCCGTCCTGACGGGACTCTTCATGGAGGTCGCCTCCTGGCTCACCCCCGGCGGCTCCATGCAGTACCGCGAGCAGATGTACTGGATGGTCAACGCGGGCATGCTCATGATCTGCGCGGCCGTCATCGCCGTCTGCACCGCGCGCGTCCACCGCCGCCGCCCCTGGGACGCCCTGCTCGTCGCCCTCGCGCCCGCCTTCGCGCTCACCGCGACCATCAACTGGGACCTGCTCGCCGTCGCGCTCACCGCCGCCGCCATGCTCATGTGGTCCCGCTCCAGGCCCCTGGCCTTCGGCATCCTCATCGGCCTCGCGACCGCCGCCAAGCTCTACCCCGTCCTGCTCCTGGGCCCCCTGCTCTTCCTCTGCTGGCGGGCCGGGAAATTCCGGGAGTACACCACCGCCGTCCTCGGCGCCGCCGGCTCCTGGCTCGCGGTCAACCTCCCCGTGATGCTGCTCGCCCCCCAGGGATGGCAGAAGTTCTACACGTTCAGCCAGGAACGGGGCATCGACTTCGGATCCTTCTGGCTGGTCATCACCCAGCGCACCGGCAGCCCCATCAACATCGAGACCGTCAACACCGCCGCGACCCTTCTCGTCGCCCTCGGCTGCGCGGCGATCGGCGCACTCACGATGATGGCCCCCCGACGGCCGCGCTTCGCGCAGCTCGCCTTCCTCGTCGTCGCCGTCTTCATCCTCACCAACAAGGTCTACTCACCGCAGTACGTCCTGTGGCTCGTCCCGCTCGCCGCACTGGCCCGCCCCCGCTGGCGCGACTTCCTGATCTGGCAGGCCTGCGAGGTCATGTATTTCCTGGGCATCTGGATGTACCTCGCGTACACGATGAGCGGCGACAGCCACAAGGGACTCCCCACCGAGGGCTACCAGCTCGCCATCGCCCTGCACGTCGCCGGGACCCTCTACCTGTGCGCGATGGTCGTACGCGACATCCTGCTCCCCGAACGGGACGGCGTACGGGCCGACGGCTCCGACGACCCCTCCGGCGGCGTCCTGGACGGGGCACAGGACGTACACGCGCTCGGACTCCCCGCCCGGACCCCGTACGACGGGATGCCGGCGGCGGACGGGCCGCGGGTCGACTGGGGAGCCCCGCCGCCGGACACGGAGACCGCGGGACGGCCGTCAGGAGGCGTCTGAGGGCTTACGAGGGGCCGTACGGCCTCCGGGCCCGAGGTACGGCCCCCAGGCCCGGGTACGGCCCCCGGGAACACCCGGGAACCACGCAGGATCAGCGATCCACGATCCGGTCGAACTGCGTCGTCGTGTGCCGCAGGTGCGCCACCAGCTCCGCACCCACCCTCGGCTCCTGCGCGTCCGCCGGCACGAACAGGATCGACACCTGCATGTGCGGCGGCTCCGCGAACCACCGCTGCTTCCCGTCCCACACGAACGGCGACAGATTCCGGTTCACCGTCGCCAGACCCGCCCGCGCCACCCCCTTGGCCCGCGGCATCACCCCGTGCAGCGCCTTCGGGGCCTCCAGGCCCACCCCGTGCGACGTCCCGCCGGCCACCACCACCAGCCAGCCGTCCGACGCCGCCTTCTGCTGCCGGTAACCGAACCGGTCACCCTTCGAGACACGCGTCACATCCAGCACCGCGCCCCGGTACTCCGTCGCCTCATGATCACCCAGCCACAGCCGCGTCCCGATCCGAGCCCGGAACCGCGTCTGCGGGAACTGCTGCTGCAACCGCGTCAGCTCCTGCGCCCGCAGATGACTCACAAACATCGTGTGCAACGGCAGCCGCGCCGCACGCAACCGGTCCATCCAGCCGATGACCTCCTCGACCGCGTCGGAACCGTCCGTACGGTCCAGCGGGAGATGCAGGGCGAAACCCTCCAGCCGCACGTCCTCGATGGCCGCGTGCAACTGGCCCAGCTCCTCCTCCTTCACCCCATGACGCTTCATCGAACTCATGCACTCGATGACCACACGGGCACCCACCAGGGCGAACACCCCGTCCACGGAGGAGACGGAACGCACCACACGGTCAGGCAGCGGAACCGGCTCCTCCCCCCGCCGGAAGGGCGTCAGAACGAGCAGGTCGCCACTGAACCAGTCCTTGATCCGGGCGGCCTCGTAAATGGTCCCGACAGCGAGCATGTCGGAACCGAAGCGGGTCGTCTCGTCCGCGAGACGCTCATGACTGAAGCCGTAGCCATTGCCCTTGCACACCGGGACAAGCCCGGGGAACTGATCGATGACCGACTTCTGATGCGCCCGCCAGCGCGCGGTGTCGACGTAGAGAGAGAGCGCCATGCCGGGCCGGAACCTTTCTCGTGGCAGCGGTGTAAGAACGAAAGGATAGGAACAAACTTGCCAATCCCGGCGGCTTCACGGAAAACTCCGCCCGCCCGCCGGCACGGTCAGCGACGCGACATGTAGATGTCGAGCGCCTTGTGCAACAACTTGTTCAACGGGAAGTCCCACTCCCCGATGTACTCGACAGCCTCGCCACCGGTACCCACCTTGAACTGGATCAGACCGAAAAGATGATCCGTCTCGTCCAGCGAATCCGAAATACCACGCAGGTCGTAGACCGTCGCACCCATCGCGTACGCGTCGCGCAACATCCGCCACTGCATCGCGTTCGACGGCCTCACCTCACGCTTGTGGTTCGCCGACGCCCCGTACGAGTACCAGACATGCCCACCGACGATCAGCATCGTCGCCGCCGCCACGTTCTCACCCTCGTGACGCGCGAAGTACAGCCGCATACGATTCGGGTCCTCGGTGTTCAGGACACTCCACATACGCTGGAAGTACGAGAGCGGCCGCGGCCGGAAATGATCACGCTCCGCGGTGATCTCGTACAGCCGCTGCCACTCCTCCAGGTCCCCGTAACCACCCTGGACCACATCGACACCGGCCTTCTCGGCCTTCTTGATATTCCGCCGCCACAACTGATTGAAGCCCTTCAGGACATCATCCAGCGAACGATTCGCCAGCGGCACCTGGAAAACATACCGAGGCTGTACGTCACCGAAACCGGCACCGCCGTCCTCCGCCTGCTGCCAGCCCATCTTCCGCAACCGGTCCGACACTTCGAACGCGCGCGGCTCGATATGCGTCGCCTCGACGTCACGCAGCCGCTTCACATCCGGGTCCTGAATACCCGACTTGATCGCGCCCGCGTCCCAACGGCGGATCACCACCGGCGGCCCCATCTTCACCGAGAACGCGCCCTGATGCTTCAGATGCGCCAGCATCGGCTGCATCCACTCGTCCAGATTGGGCGCGTGCCAGTTCAGCACCGGACCCTCCGGCAGATACGCCAGATACCGCTTGATCTTCGGCAACTGCCGATACAACACCAGCCCGACGCCGACGAGTTGACCGTCCTTGTCAAACCAGCCCAGGTTCTCCGAACGCCACTCCGTCTTCACGTCGGCCCAAGCCGGGACCTGGCAATGACTCGCCGCGGGCAGGCTCTGGATGTACGCCAGATGCTGCTCACGACTGATGGTCCTCAGGGTCAGGCTCATGCGGGGCGCTCCTCGGCAGGTGTGTCCCCATGGATACAGGGGCTCCGGCTCTCGCGCCGAAGCCTACTGCGCCCGTGAAGCGCCCCGACTGGCCGTGCGGTGGAGCGACGGCCGGCCGTGCCGTGGAGCGGCCCGTCAGCCGATCACCCCGCCGAACAGACCACCGTGCGCCATCCCGATGTAGAAGCCGACCGCCGACGCCCCCAACCCCAGGACCGCCAGAAAACGCTCACGCGTGGTGACCGAGATGAACTGTGCGCTACCCCCCGCGAAGATCCCCACCAGCCCCGCCCACGACGTGAGCAGATGCAGATTGTGGAAGAACGCGGTAGTCACCGCCAGCACACCCAGCACCCACGCCACCGCGATCAGGCTGTCCTGGAGCGGATGAGGCTTCCCGTCCGTCGCGAAGAGGGAACGGGCCGAGTTCGGTCGCATTGCCTGTGCCATGAGGCACCTCCTGGCTTTGCCGGAAGGCGGCGCACGCCAGCGCCGCACACACCCGATGTGTACAGATTGTGCCCACCCGGGACCGGATTTCAACCGGAAGCCGCTCTGCGGGTAGTCTGTACGGTCTGCACCGGTGTCTGCCCAGGCCAGAACACGATCCCCCGCTCACCGAGCCGGATTGTCAGTGGCGGCCGATACCGTTGCTACGCATCACGACCCTCCTGCCACGGAACGACCGTGGCCGCTGAGTCCAAAGGAGGTGGGTTCCATATGCGTCACTACGAAGTGATGGTCATCCTCGACCCCGATCTCGAGGAGCGCGCTGTCTCCCCGCTGATCGAGAACTTCCTCTCCGTCGTCCGTGAGGGCAACGGAAAGGTCGAAAAGGTCGACACCTGGGGCCGTCGTCGTCTCTCTTACGAGATCAAGAAGAAGCCCGAGGGCATCTACTCGGTCATCGATCTGCAGGCAGAGCCCGCGATCGTCAAGGAGCTCGACCGACAGATGAACCTGAACGAGTCGGTCCTCCGGACCAAGGTCCTCCGCCCCGAGACCCACTGAGCACCTAGCTCACACGTCATCGGGTTCGAGTAGCAGCAGCAAGCAGCCAGAAGCAATCCCCGCCGAGAGGTTCACCCATGGCAGGCGAGACCGTCATCACGGTCGTCGGCAATCTCGTCGACGACCCCGAGCTGCGCTTCACCCCGTCCGGTGCGGCGGTCGCGAAGTTCCGTGTCGCGTCCACACCCCGCATCTTCGACCGGCAGACCAACGAGTGGAAGGACGGCGAAGGCCTGTTCCTCACCTGCTCGGTCTGGCGTCAGGCGGCGGAGAACGTCGCGGAGTCGCTCCAGCGAGGCATGCGCGTCGTCGTGCAGGGCCGGCTGAAGCAGCGGTCCTACGAAGACCGTGAGGGCGTCAAGCGCACGGTCTACGAGCTGGACGTCGAAGAAGTCGGCCCCAGCCTCAAGAGCGCCACGGCCAAGGTCACCAAGACCACCGGCCGCGGTGGTCAGGGCCAGGGCGGGTACGGCGGCGGCGGTGGCGGCGGCCAGCAGGGCGGCGGCAGCTGGGGCGGCGGCTCCGGCGGCGGCAGCCCGCAGGGCGGTGGCGGGGCTCCCGCCGACGACCCGTGGGCCACCAGCGCACCGGCCGGCGGCAGCCAGCCGCCCAGCGGCGGCGGGGGCAACGGCGGAGGCAGCTGGGGTGGAAGCTCCGGCGGAAGCTCCGGCGGCGGCTACTCGGACGAGCCCCCCTTCTAAGGGACCGGCTCGTTACCCCACTTCTTGATCAAACAGGAGATACACATGGCGAAGCCGCCTGTGCGCAAGCCCAAGAAAAAGGTCTGCGCATTCTGCAAGGACAAGACCCAGTACGTGGACTACAAGGACACGAACATGCTGCGGAAGTTCATTTCCGACCGCGGCAAGATCCGTGCCCGCCGCGTCACCGGCAACTGCACACAGCACCAGCGCGACGTCGCCACGGCCGTCAAGAACAGCCGTGAGATGGCGCTGCTGCCCTACACGTCCACCGCGCGATAAGGGGAGGGTGACCGAATCATGAAGATCATCCTCACTCACGAGGTCACTGGCCTCGGTGCCGCGGGCGACGTCGTCGAGGTCAAGGACGGCTACGCCCGCAACTACCTGGTCCCGCGCGGTTTCGCGATCCGCTGGACCAAGGGTGGCGAGAAGGACGTCGCGCAGATCCGGCGCGCGCGCAAGATCCACGAAATCGCGACCATCGAGCAGGCCAACGAGATCAAGGCCCGCCTCGAAGGCGTCAAGGTGCGTCTGGCCGTTCGCTCCGGCGACGCCGGCCGCCTCTTCGGCTCCGTCACCCCCGCCGACCTCGCCTCGGCGATCAAGTCGGCCGGCGGCCCGGACGTCGACAAGCGCCGCATCGAACTCGGATCGCCGATCAAGACCCTGGGCTCGCACCAGGTGTCCGTGCGTCTGCACCCCGAGGTCGCCGCGAAGCTCGGCATCGAGGTCATCGCCGCGTAACCGCAGCGCTCGACAGAGCATCAGAGAGGGCCGCATCCCACCCGAGGATGCGGCCCTCTCGCCGTTCCGTGCGATGTTTCACGTGAAACCGGACATCTCACCGCGTCGCGCCCGTCACCAACCACCGCCCGGAACGCGCCCGCCGCCACAACGTCACCAGCCGGACCACCATCATCAGACCCATCGCCCACCACAACGCCGTCAACCCCCCACCCCACGACGGCACCGCCAACGCCACCGGCGCGAACACCGCCAACGTCACCACCATCGCCCCCGCCAGATACCGGCCGTCCCCCGCCCCCATCAGCACCCCGTCCAGCACAAACACCACCCCCGAAACCGGCTGCGACACCGCCACCACGAACAACGCCGGCACCAACGTGTCCCGCACCACCTGATCCCCCGTGAACAACGGAACGAACAACGGACGCGCCAGCACGATCAACACCCCGAACAACATCCCCGACACCACCCCCCACTGCACCATCCGACGGCACGCCTCCCGCGCCCCCCGGGTATCACCCGCCCCCAGATACCGGCCGATGATCGCCTGCCCGGCGATCGCTATCGCGTCCAGCGCAAAAGCCGTCAGACTCCAGAGCGACAGAATGATCTGGTGAGCCGCGATATCGGCATCACCCAGCCGCGCCGCCACCGCCGTGGCGATCAGCAACACCGCCCGGAGCGACAACGTACGGACCAGCAACGGCACTCCGGCCTGCGCGCCCGCCCGTATCCCCGCGGGATCGGGACGCAGGGAGGCACCGTGCCGGCGCGCTCCCCGTACGACCACCACCAGATAGACGGCCGCCATGCCGCACTGCGCGACCACCGTGCCCCACGCGGACCCGGCGATCCCGAACCCGAGGCCGTAGACGAACAGCGCGTTGAGCGCCGCGTTGACGCCGAAGCCACCGACGGCGACGTACAGAGGCGTCCTGGTGTCCTGGAGTCCCCGCAGCACCCCGGTGGCGGCCAGCACTACCAGCATGGCCGGTATGCCCAGGCTGGAGATGCGCAGATACGTGATGGCGTACGGCGCCGCGGTGTCCGAGGCCCCGAACAGGTCGACGAGCCACGGCGCGGTGGGCAGGGTGACGGCGATGACCCCGACGCCGAGCAGGATCGCGAGCCAGATGCCGTCCATGCCCTGCTGGATGGCGGCCCGGAAGTCCCCCGCGCCCACGCGTCGGGCGACGGCCGCCGTGGTGGCGTAGGCGAGGAAGACGAAGACGCTCACCGCGGTGGTCAACAGGGCCGCCGCGATCGCCAGTCCGGCGAGCTGACGCGTACCCAGATGGCCGATGATCGCGCTGTCGACCATCACGAAGAGCGGTTCGGCGACGAGCGCGCCGAACGCGGGGACGGCGAGCGCGAGGATCTCGCGGTCGTGTCGGCGGCGGGTCGCCTTGGCTGCCAGGGGTGCCTGTGTCATGCGCTCAATCTAATCTTCCACAGGTAAGAGACGCAAAGGACCTGTGATCCTTACGTCGAGCGGGTTCGGGGGCTCGTTCGTGCGTCGTTTGTTCTGATCTTGGTCCAGTCGGGAAAGTTTTTCTCCCCCACAGCCGGTGGACGGAAAAAGCCCAGGTCAGCATGGTCGCCGCAGGGTCTCTATGATTTTGTCCACAGTGCTGTCCCCCGGTCCGTACACAGGATCAGGCAAGTTCTCCACAGCATCTGGTCTCTCGTCCACATGGCCTGTGGATAACAAGATTGGCTGACGTCGCGGACGGGCCTACCGTGGACCGGCGTCCGACGCGCCGGAACCGGAGTTTGGCCTCTCGTTTTGTCAGTGTCGTGCCGTAGAAAGAGTGGCACGGCGAGGTCCGCTGAGCGGACGTGAGGAGGTGGCCGGTGACCATTCCCGAGCCGTTGGACGACCCCTGGACCGACACCGGTCCAGGTGACCGTCTGCCTGTCTCCCGGCAGCGCCGTAGCGAGGGCCGGGGCCGTGAGGAGCAGCACGAGCGCGGTCGTGACGACAGCGCGTGGGACGGCGGAGCGACCGGGTTCGAGCGGGTGCCTCCGCAGGATCTGGATGCCGAGCAGTCGGTCTTGGGTGGCATGTTGCTGTCCAAGGACGCGATCGCGGATGTCGTGGAGATCATCAAGGGGCACGATTTCTACCGTCCGGCGCATGAGACGGTCTTTCAGGCGATTCTCGACCTGTACGCCAAGGGAGAGCCGGCCGACCCGATCACGGTGGCGGCGGAGCTGACCAAGCGTGGGGAGATCACGCGGGTCGGCGGGGCGTCGTATCTGCACACGCTCGTCCAGTCGGTGCCGAGCGCGGCGAACGCCTCGTACTACGCGGAGATCGTCCATGAGCGGGCGGTGCTGCGGCGGCTCGTCGAGGCGGGTACGAAGATCACGCAGATGGGATACGCGGCGGACGGGGATGTCGACGAGATCGTGAACTCCGCCCAGGCGGAGATCTACGCGGTCACCGAGCAGCGGACCAGTGAGGACTATCTGCCGCTCGGCGACATCATGGAGGGCGCGCTGGACGAGATCGAGGCGATCGGTTCGCGCAGCGGTGAGATGACGGGGGTGCCGACGGGGTTCACGGACTTCGATTCGCTGACGAACGGTCTGCACCCTGGTCAGATGATTGTCATCGCGGCTCGTCCCGCGATGGGTAAGTCGACGCTGGCGCTGGACTTCGCGCGCGCGGCGTCCATCAAGAACAATCTGCCGAGCGTGATCTTCTCGCTGGAGAT
The DNA here is from genome assembly GCF_044744165.1 of Streptomyces sp. NPDC087420. Lineage (NCBI taxonomy): Bacteria > Bacillati > Actinomycetota > Actinomycetes > Kitasatosporales > Streptomycetaceae > Streptomyces > Streptomyces sp. NPDC087420. Next base: position 280,158 of record NZ_JBIUXU010000002.1, on the reverse strand, counting down.
GGGGCGGAACGAGATCGCGATGCGTCTGTTGTCGGCGGAGGCGCGTGTGGCGTTGCACCACATGCGGTCGGGGACGATGACGGACGAGGACTGGACGCGGTTGGCGCGGCGGATGCCGGATGTGTCGCAGGCGCCGCTGTACATCGATGATTCGCCGAACTTGTCGATGATGGAGATCCGGGCGAAGTGCCGTCGTCTGAAGCAGCGCAACGACTTGCGGCTGGTGGTGATCGACTATTTGCAGCTGATGCAGTCGGGTGGTTCGAAGCGTGCGGAGAGCCGTCAGCAGGAGGTGTCCGACATGTCGCGAAACCTCAAGCTGCTGGCGAAGGAGCTGGCGGTGCCGGTGATCGCGCTGTCGCAGCTGAACCGTGGTCCCGAGCAGCGTACGGACAAGAAGCCGATGGTGTCGGACCTGCGTGAGTCGGGGTCGATCGAGCAGGACGCGGACATGGTGATCCTGTTGCACCGGGAGGACGCGTACGAGAAGGAGTCGCCGCGCGCGGGTGAGGCGGACCTGATCGTGGCGAAGCACCGTAACGGTCCGACGGCGACGATCACGGTGGCGTTCCAGGGTCACTACTCGCGCTTTGTGGACATGGCGCAGACCTGAGCGGGGCGGTTGTGGGGTCTCAGATTTCGCTGCACGGTCTCACGCTCCGTTTCGCGTCGGCTGCGCTTGTGAAGCGGCCGTGAGACAAGCGGCGGGTCGGCGCGTTCACTCTTTCGGGCTCCTTGGCATCATCTCGACATGACCTCGCCCCTTCCCCGTACCGTTCGAGCCGTCGAAACCGCTCAGCTCCTGGACCTGGCCGAGGAAGCAGCCATGCACGGCTTCAGTCAGCGGCTCCCGGTCGACTGGCTCCAACAGCACCTCGCCGCACAGGCGACGCACTACCTGTTCCCCACGTTCGTGCACCACCTCAGGCACCGTCCCGAGGTGTCGCCGCAGTGGAGGTGCCAGCAACTGCTGACAGTCAGGACCGGTGAACAGATCTGGGGCCTGCTCGACGTCCTTCCCGACACCTTCGACAAGATCCCGGAGACCTTGGACACGGCGTCCAAGAAGGACATCGTCGGCCGCATCGAGCAAGCGGTGACCGTGCGCGAGTGGGGGGAGCGGATGGATCCTGAGGAAATGCCGCAGAACTGAGACTCCGGCGCGCGGACAGGAGCCGAGACGGCTCAGAGGCCCGCGGATCATGGGTGAGCTATTGTCCCCGCATGCGCGGACAGTTCACCGGCTGGCCGGAGCAGGCCATGGACGTGTTGTGGCAGCTCCAGGGCGAACCGACCCTGGCGACCCGCGAGCGCTGCCGCGCGGACCGCGAACGCCTGGTCAGGCAGCCGATGATCGCCCTTCTCCACGAGGTCGCGGACGCCGACCGCCGGTACGAGGACTTCTCCGTCTGGCACTACCGCACCGACTCCTGGTGGTGGCAGCACCAGGGCGCGGTGATCAGGCTCGGCCGCAAGATCGAGATCGGTCTCCGGTTCGCCCTGGACGGCCTGCGGGTCCAGGGCGCCTGGTGGTACCCCGACCCCGGTCAGGTGGACATGTTCCGCAGAGCCGTGGCCTCCGAGGGGAGCGGCCGTGAACTGTCCGCCATCGTCGAGGAGGTGCGGAAGAAGGGCTACGACGTCTCCGGGGACATGATGAAGCGCCCCCCGCGCGGCTATCCGACGGACCACTCCCGTACGGACCTGCTGCGCCACCGTTCGCTGATCGCCGCCCGTCCCCTCGGCTGCGAGGAGTGGCTGCACACCCCCGAGGCGGTCGACCGGGTCCTCTCGGCCGCCGCCGACCTGGACGCCCTGCTGATGTGGCTGGTCCGCCACGTGAAGCGCGCCGCCTGACATCGCGAGGGCGCCGCGCGGCATGGAGGAACCACACCCGTGCGTGTAGGCGCGGGGACAGTGGTGATACCCCCGCGCGGCGCTCCCGGACGGGCGCTCAGCGCCTCGTCTCGTACCTGGTCAGGATCACGCCGCCGGGAAGGGTCCGCGTCTCCACCAGGTTCAGGTTCACCCAGCTGTCGAGCGCGGTGAAGAACGGCGTGCCGCCGCCCACCAGGACCGGCGCGGTGGCCAGCACGTACTCGTCGATCAGCCCGGCCCGCATGGCCGCCCCGGCGAGCGTCGCGCCGCCGATGTCCATCGGGCCGCCGTCCTCGGCCTTGAGCCGGGTGATCTCGGCGACGGCGTCGCCGGTGACCAGGCGGGTGTTCCAGTCGACCTTGTCGACCGTCGAGGAGAACACCACCTTCGACATGTCCCGCCAGCGGCGCGCGAACTCGATCTCCGCCGGGGTGGCGTTGGGCTGCTGGTCGCCCGTCGGCCAGTGGGAGCTCATCGTCTGCCACAGCTTGCGCCCGTACAGCGACAGGTCGGTCGCCTGCAACTGGTCGGACCAGAACTGGAACAGCTCGTCGCTCGGCACGCTCCAGCCGATGTCGTCGCCGGGCGCGGCGATGTAGCCGTCCAGGGACAGGTTCATGCCGTAGATCAGTTTCCGCATGGGGCCGGCCTTCCGTGAGTCGGTCTCGTGCTTACAGACCGGCGCGGCGCGGGAAACTCATCGGCGCGCGATCTGAGCTCGCATGTAGTCCGAGGGGTGATCAGGGCGCCGTGTATTCGGCGACGACGTCGACGACCCAGGTGACGCCGTAGCGGTCCTTGAGCATGCCGTAGAGGGGCGCCCAGGGGGCGGGGCTCAGGGGCTGGAGGACGGTGGCGTTCTCGGTGAGCTTTTCCCAGTACGTGGTGACCTCGTCGGCCGTTTCGCCGCGCAGGGAGACGAAGAACGCGTTCTTGCCCTGATCCCATGGCTGGCTGGAGGGGACGTCGTAGGCCATCACGTGGAATCCGTTGCCGGCGGTGACCTGGCCCCACATGATCTGCTCCGCCTCCGCCGGCTCCTGGATGTTTCCGGCGTCCCTGTACGTGACGACGGTCAGGTGTCCGTCGAAGACGGACCGGTAGAAGGTCAGTGCCGCGTGGGCGTCGCCTCGGAAGTTCAGGTGGTCACCGCGTTGACGGACATGGTGGGCTCCTCGCCTCTGGTGCAGATGGATCTGGATGGTCACGCGTGCCGGCTCGGAGGCCCGTGAGGCGTATGCGCCTCGGGTCCGGCCCGGTTCGGTGACGACAGTCGCAGCAGAAGCGGTCAGGATGTGGCCGCTTCTGTGGGCACCATGGAGGCCATGCAGAAGACCTCCGCGCGGCTGCTGTCGCTGCTCTCGCTGCTTCAGGCGCGCCGAGAGTGGCCGGGGGCGCTGTTGGCGGAGCGGCTGGACATCAGCCCGCGTACGGTGCGCCGGGACGTGGATCGGGCTGCGCGAGCTCGGCTATCCCATCGTGGCCAGTAAGGGCCCGGACGGCGGGTACCGGCTCGGCGCCGGTACGCGGCTGCCTCCGTTGCTGTTCGACGACGCGCAGGCCGTCGCGTTGGTCATCGCACTCAAGGTCGCGACCACCAGTGGCGCCGGTATCGAGGAGGCCGCGGCCCGCGCGTTGACCACCGTCGAGCAGGTCATGCCCGCCCGGCTGCGTCACCGGATCGCGAACCTGCACGTCACCGCAGTCGAACGGCCCGCGACCCGTCCGGCCCCGGAGGCCGACAGCACGGTGTTGATGACACTCGGCGCCGCTGTCCATGCCCGGGAGACGCTGCGGTTCGATTACTTGTCCGCGTCCGCGTCCGCGTCCGGGTCCCGGTCCGCGCCGGGCGCCGGCGGCGACAGCACCGACGTGCCTCCCTCGCGCCGGGTGGAACCTCATCACCTGGTGACCTGGGGCGCGCGCTGGTATCTCGTCGCGTGGGACCTGGACCGTGGGGACTGGCGTGTCTTCCGCGCCGACCGGATCACTCCGCGCACTCCCACCGGCCCGGGTTTTGTCCCGCGTGAACTGCCCGGGGGCGACGTGGCCGCCTTCGTCGCGGGCAGGTTTCAGGGGGCGGACGGCTCCGGTGACTGGCCCTGTCGCGGTGAGGTGATCCTCGGGCTGCCCGCCTCCGTCGTGGCGCCGCACGTTCACGACGGAGTGGTGGAGGAGTTCGGGCCGCACCGCTGCCGACTTGTCCTGGGTTCGTGGTCCTGGCCCGCCCTCGCCGCCGCCTTCGGCAGGTTCGACGCCGACATCGAGGTGGTCGGGCCCGCAGAGCTGAGGGAGGCCTTCGCGCGCCTGGCCCGCCGGTACGGTGCTGCCGCGACCGCACCCTCGTCACACCGGTGAACCGGGTACGGGCCGGTCGCGGCCCGGCGTCGGCCCGGCGTCGGACAGGCCCTAGTCCTGGGCGCGTTCGGCCGCGCCGCGTTCTACGTCGAATTCGTTGCCTTCGATGTCGGCGAGGGTCACCCAGCCCTTGCCGTCGGGGCGGCGGTGGTCGGCGAGGAGGGTGGCGCCGAGGGTGAGGAGGCGGTCGACTTCTTCGTCGCGCGTGCGGTCCTGGGGCTGGATGTCGAGGTGGACGCGGTTCTTGGTGGTTTTGATGTCGGGGACCTGGACGAAGAGCAGGCCGATGCCTTCGGCGGTGACGAGGGCTTCGGGGTCTCCGGGCTTGTCTTCGTCGCTGACGGAGCCACCGAGGATCTGGGCCCAGAAGGTGGCCAGGGTGTAGGGATCGGCGGAGTCGACGGTGACGTGGCGTACGAGAGAGGTCATGGGCGTCACTCTCTTCATCGTCGCGGTGGGTGTCCAACCGTTTTCCCTACGGTGGCCGGTACTGCCGCCCAGGTGTCCAGGAGCGGCGTCCCGTTGAGCGTCGCGGGCCGGCATCTGGCGCGGCTCATCAACTCGTACAAGTGATCACATCTCCCGGGACGCGGGGGAAAGAGGTCGACTGGGCCGCTCGGCGCCGGTAGATGTGGTCCATGACCTCTCCTGTCGAAGATCAGTTGTCCGAGGACCTGCTGCCCGCCACGCGGCGCGCCCTGCTCCGCCGTATCGCCGTCGCCCAGGCCGAGGGGCGGGCGCCGTCGGTCGTCGGGGCCGTCGTGCGGGACGGGCGGCTGGTGTGGACGGGTTCCCGCAGCTGTGTGGACGGCCACGCGCCGGACGCGGACACGCAGTACCGGATCGGGTCGATCACCAAGACCTTCACCGCCGTCCTGGTCATGCGGCTGCGGGACGAGGGGCTGCTCGACCTCGGCGATCCCCTGGAGAGGCACCTTCCGGGCACCGGTGTGGGCGACGCCACCATCTTCCAGCTCCTGGGGCACAGCGCCGGGCTCGCCGCCGAGACGCCCGGCGCCTGGTGGGAGCGGACGCCCGGCACCCTCCGTCCGACGCTTGCCGACGTGCTCGGTGAGGAGCCCGTACGGCACACCCCGGGTCGGCGCCACCACTACTCCAACCCCGGCTACACGCTGCTCGGTTCGCTCGTCGAGGCGTTGCGGGGCGCGCCGTGGGAGGAGGTGCTGCGGCGTGAGGTCCTGGAGCCGCTGTCCCTGGACCGTACGACCGCCCAGCCGGTCGCCCCGCACGCCGGTGCCTGGGCCGTGCATCCCTGGGCCGATGTGATGCTTCCCGAACCGGCCGTGGACCTCGGTCTGATGGCGCCGGCGGGGCAGCTCTGGTCGACCGCGGCCGACCTCTGCCGGTTCGCCGTGTTTCTTGCCGAGGGGGACGACCGGGTCCTGTCCGCGGCGTCCGTACGGGAGATGGCGACGCCGTCCACCCCGTCGGACCCGGAGGAGGGGGCGGGCGGCTACGGCCTCGGGGTGCAACTCATCCGCAGGGACGGCCGGGCCCTGGTGGGACACGGCGGTTCGCTGCCGGGCTTTCTGGCCGGTCTGTGGGTGAGCGTGGCGGACGGGGTGGCCGCGGTGGCGCTCGCCAACGCCACCGGAGGGCCGCTGGTGGGCCTGCTCGCCACCGACCTCATCGCCATCGTGGCGGACGCCGAGCCCCGGATCCTGGAGCCCTGGAGGCCGCTGCCCGAGGTCGACCCGGCGCTGCTGGAGCTGACCGGGCCCTGGTACTGGGGCACCCAGGCAGTGGCGCTGAAACTCGTGGCGGACCGGGGGATGGAGCTGTATCCGCTGCGCGGGGCCGGCCGTGGCTCCCGCTTCGAGGCGCGGCCGGACGGCGGTTGGACGGGGCTCGACGGGTACTACGCGGGGGAGACACTGCGGGTGGTGCGGCGGCCCGACGGGTCGGTGCGCCACCTCGACCTCGGCTCGTTCGTCTTCACCCGCGAGCCGTACGACCCCGAGGGGGACGTGCCCGGCGGAGTGGACGCGGAGGGCTGGCGGGGCCTCAAGCCGTAAGGCTCAGCGGATGTTTCACGTGAAACCGGACATGCCGCCCGCCTGATCCGTACCGTGCCCGACGGGCCCGAAGCCGCAGGTGGTGATGGCGGCTTCGGGCCCCGTCTTGTGCCGTGTTGCACTGCGCCGGACAGGTTCTACTTATTCCGGAGCACCTGGAGCACTTGAAGTGTCGCTCCGCTGTTCCACGCCTCCAGCAGACCGCGATGGACCGCCGTCACGTCGTGTCGCGTTGCCAGGAGCAGCGCGTCCCGGGTGAACGGGCAGGTGGCCACCAGCAGGGCGATGTCGGCCTTGTACTCCAGCTTGGCCATGCCGATGAACTGCTGGACATCGCCGCTGGTGATGGTGGCCGCCGGTGTACGGGACTTGCACTGCACGACGATGCGGCGGCCGTCGGGTGTGTAGGCCACGATGTCGGCGCCCGTGTCGCCATGGCCGCCGGTGACCGTGACCCGGTCGCAGCCGTCGCGCCGGCACAGCCAGGCGATGTGCTGTTCGAATTGCCGGGGGTTCATGGCGTCGAGCGCGCCCATCGACCCGGCGGCCTCGCGCTCCCGCAGGACCCGCTTGAGCCGGGTGACTTCGTCGTCGAGCGCCTCGATGCGGCCCCGGTGTTCGCCGTTGTTCTGGATGGCGACGTTGAGGAGCGGGACGACCGTCCGGCCGATCGTGGTGCGGACCGCGTCCTCGGCGATACGTGTTACGTCCGCGTCGACGCGCGTAGCGAGATGGCGGACGAGAGCCTCGGAGATACGCTCGTCCACCCACTCCGTCAGCCTGTGGAAAAGGTTGTCCACAGGCTCGCGGCGGGCGCTTCCCTCGGTGTCGAGGAGGTACGTACGCACCTGACGTGCGACAACGCTCTCGCGGAGGAGCATCGCGGTGTTCAGGACGGCCCGCCGGGAGAAGACTCCGAGGGACCGGCTGCGGGACTTGATCCCACAGACTTGCTTGAAGCAATGCAGTTGCTCGCCCTTGAGAACGCGGTACCCGTTGGACTCGATCTCTTCGCGGTGATCATGGATGAGCGCCCAGATCACGGTCTCGCCGACCTCGAAGTACGAGGCGACGTCCTTCGTCGTGGCGTGGAGGCCGTCCGGGGAGAGGGCCAGTTGTTTGACCTTGTCGAGGACTTCGTCGCGTTCCGCGACGCTCGCGCGCAGGGTCTTTGATTCGGTCAGAGCTATCTCGTCGAGCATGTGGGGATCCGTCTCCTCCTGGGCCGGCCGGCCCGTTCGAGTCGGGGGAGGTGTTCCGTACACATGACCGCCCCCCTTGCCGGGGGCAACGAGACGAATCGGAAAAGGGTGCGGTTTTCAGATACTCAGCTTGAATCCGACATGGGAGGCGGTGAAGCCGAGGCGCTCGTAGAAGCGGTGGGCGTCGGTGCGGGTGGTGTCGGAGGTCAGCTGGACCAGGTGGCAGCCTTGGCGGCGGGACTCTTCGATCGCCCACTCGATGAACCGGGTGCCGAGGCCGCTGCCGCGTTCGTCGGCGTGGACGCGGACCGCTTCGATGAGGGAGCGGGTGGCGCCGCGCCGGGAGAGGCCGGGGATGATCGTGAGCTGGAGGGTTCCGACGACGCGTCCGTCCCGTACGGCGACGACGGCGTGCTGGTGGGGGTCCTGGGTCAGCCGGTCGAGGGCGGCGGTGTACGGGGTGAGGTCGTCGGGGGATTCGCGCTGGGCGCCCAGGGGGTCGTCGGCGAGCAGGGCCACGATGGCGGGGAGGTCGTCGGGGCCGGCCGGTCGTATCTCCAGATCGCTCATGATCCGCAGCCTACGCCGGGGCGATCCGGGGGCCCTGTGGGACTGCGGGACCTATAAGACTGCGGGACCTGTGGGCGGGCCGGGCTCTACGCGGGGATGCGGAGGTCTTCGACGGTCCTGACCAGGGGGGCGAGTTCGGGGTTCTTCGCGGCTTCGTCGAGGGCTTCGCGCAGGGCGGTGTCGTTGGTGGGGCGGGCGCGGGTGACGAGGTCGAGGCCGGTTTCCGTGACGTCGGTGTAGATGCCGCGGCGGTCGGTGTCGCAGAGGTAGCGCCGGAGGAGGCCGCGGTCCTCGAGGCGGGTGACCAGGCGGGTGGTGGCGCTCTGGCTGAGGACGACGGCGTCGGCGACCTGTTTCATCTGGAGGTGGCCACCGGGTCCGTCGTGCTGGCGGCTGAGGACGTCGAGGAGGGAGTACTCGCGGACGCTGAGGTCGTGGGCGGACTGGAGGGCGCGCTCGATGTGGGTCTCGATCTTTCCGTGGAGGAGGGAGAGGGCCACCCAGCCCTGGGCGAGGGCGGTGAGGGCGGGGTCCGTGGCTGTCATGCGGCTGTCCTCCGTCGTCGGTTCACGCCTGTCCTGTGCCCAAGGGTAGGGGACCGATGCAATATTCCGCGTCTGCAACTACTTTCGTGCTGCTGTTCCCTGCGAGTGCTTCCCCCCGCGATGGCCTTCCCGCGGCTGCTTCCCGGGGTGCCGGTCACCGGGTGGTGGGGTGGCCGGTCAGCCCATCGCCAGGTTGAGGGGGGCGAAGCGGCGAGTCCAGTCGCCGGGCAGGTGGGGGATGCCGCGGGTCATGGTCGTGGTGGAGGAGATGAGGTCGAGGCCGCTGTGCTTGAGCCGGTCCAGCAGGTCCGTGTGGCGTGCGTCGAGGTCCAGGCGGACGGACCGGTCGGTTTCGGCGGCCAGGGAGCGGATCAGCGCGTAGGCGGTGTCCGTGTCCTGGGCGATCAGCGGGGCGATGACGTCGGAGGAGGTGGAGGGCCAGATTCCGGCGTATCCGGTGATCGTGGTGCCGTTCTCGGCGACCCTGAGCCGGTCGGTGAAGGAGGGGAGCCGCGCGAGGAGGTGGGTGCGGTCGATTCCGAACACCTCGTTGTCGAGTCGTACGAGGGCGGACAGGTCGTCGGCGGTCGCGGGCCGGGTGGTAGCGGTCCCGCCGGTCGCGGCGGGGGGCTGTTCCGGGGAGCGGAAGTGTCCGCGGACGGTGTGGGTGTCGCCCACCGCGGTGAAGCCGAGCTGTTCGTAGAGGGGGCGGCCCTGGGCTGTGGCGTAGAGGGCGAAGGGGGTGTCCCCGGCCTCGTGCATCGCGTGGGTCAGGAGCCGGCGGCCGAGGCCCTGGCGGCCGTACCGTCCGGCGACGATCATCATGCCGAGGGTGGTGAGTGCGGGGCCGTACGAGGTCGTGACGCACATCGCGGCGAGGCCTTTGCCCTCCGGTGCGTCGATCCCGTAGCCGGTGCCGGCTGCCAGGAGCAGACCCCATCTGTGTTCCTCGCGGGCCCAGCCGCGCTCCTCGGCGAGGTCGGCGCAGGCGGTGAGGTCGGCCAGGGTCAGGCGACGGATCGGCAGGGCGGAGTGCGGTGTCGGCATGGGAGTCAGCGTGTCGGAGCCGGTGATCGTCCGTCCACCGCTTTGTGTGAACTCGCCAGGTTCCGCAGGTGTCGGCCGCGCCGGGTGAGTCCCCAGGGCTTGAGGACGGAGAGGGCCGTCATGAAGAGGTACGCGGAGCTGGCCACACAGGGGGCGGCGACCAGGCTGACATCGGGGACTCCGGCGGTCACGGCGGCGTTGATGGTGGGGCGCAGCGCGAAGGTGGTGGCGCCGAGTGTGGCGAGGGTGAGCCAGAACTTGATCCAGATCCAGCGGTGCCTGGCCAGGCCCCAGGGGGTGCCGAGGGAGAGGATCACGCCGCTGAGCAGGGCGGCCACGGCGATCGGGATGATCAGCCAATCGACGAGGGTCTTCATGGCCCGGTAGGCGGCCTGGGTGGTGTCCGGGTCGCCGGTGGTGGAGGCCGTGATGCCGAGGGTGAGCAGTCCGAGGGTGAGTCCGAGCCAGCTGACGGAGGTGGCGACGTGGGCGACGAGGAGGGCGCGGCGGGTGGGGCGCTCTAGTGGTTTCACGTGAAACACGGTGCCCTGGGCGGGGACGGTGGGCGTCTGACGGCGGGAGTATCCGTACGTACTAATCTCGGCGTACATGGCGACCGCACGCAGATTGCATCTGTTCGATCTCGACGGAACTCTGATCCGGGGCTCGGCCGCGGCCGTGGAGATTTCCCGGCAGTTGGGGCTGGGCGCGGAGATCGCCGCGCTGGAGGACGAGTTCTTGACCCGGGGGCTGGCGCCGGACGAGTTCGCGGTGCGGGCCCGGGAGTTGTGGGGGGAGCTGACCACGGCTCAGGTGGATGCGGCTTTCCGTGGCGCGCCCTGGTTGGGTGGTATTCGTGAGGTGTGGGCGGACATCCGGAAAGAGGGGGATTACTGCGCTGTTATCTCCCTGTCGCCCGACTTCTTCGTGGAGAGGCTGCTGGCGTGGGGCGCGCACGCGGCCCATGGTTCGCGGTGGCCGGTGCTGCCTTTTACGGAGCCGGTCGATCGGGCGGGCATTCTCGACCCGGCCGCGAAGGTGAAGATCGCGGACCGGCTGTGTGCAGAGTTCGGGGTGGGACTGGACGACTGTGTTGCCTACGGTGATTCCATGTCGGATGCGGAGATCTTCGCGGCGGTGCCGTTGGCGGTGGCCGTGAATGCGGATCACCACCTGGAGGGGCTGGCGACGCACACGTACGCGGGGGGCGACCTGCGTGAGGCGTATGAACTGGTGCGTCCGGGACAGTAATACGCTGACCTCTGGCGTCGCGAAGTCCGCGGCCGGACTGCGGCGAATGGGCACAGAAGCGATGCAGCATAACGGGAAAGCCGGTGTGGATGCCCGGACTTCGCGCTCTTTGTCCCGGGCGGTGACGCGGCCTGCCATGCTGCGGCGGGGACTGCGGGCAATGTCACATTCCTTCGCCTCCTGCCTTAGTGAGGGGTGGGCCGGGGGCTAACGTGGGCTGCCAACAGTCTGAGTCAAGCGGGGAATTGCTCGCGCATTCCGGGCCAGCGGAAGTGCGCAGACCGACCGAAAGATGTTCGAGGCGAGGCACACCATGGACGCTCCGACCACTACGTCGGCCGACAAAGGCCCTTCCGGAGACGGCGGAGGGAGCGGTTGGTTCGCTCCCCGGCGGGCGCCCACCAGTGAGGGCGCACCGGACGCGGAGACGGATGGCGCCGCGGATCCCGCGAGCCGGGACCGAATATCCGGTGCGGGCCGTTCTTTGGCGGCCATCCGCCTCGTGGGATCGGGGGCGGGTCGTGCCGGGTCACCCCGGCGTGACCGGCGTGACGGCCCGACGGCCCAGGGATCCCCGGCACCGGGGGCTTCCGGTCCCGCGGCGCCGACGGGTGGGGTTCCTGATGCCTTCCGGCCGCGCAACAAGGGCTTGCGGAGCGGTGCGGGGGCGGCTTCCGGAGAGGCCGTTGTCGCGGCTGTACGGGCTGCCGGCCCGCAGCCCGGGCCGGTTCCTGCGGAGCCCCCGCCTGCCGAGCCCGTACCGCTCGGGTCTCTGCCGCCCGGCTTCATACCGGCGGACCCCGCACCGGCCGGGGCCGACTCCGTAACGTCCCCGCCGGTGCCGCCCCGGGTGGTCCTGCCGTCGGCCGCGCTGCCGGAGGAGGTCCCCCTCCCCGCGGAGGCGATACGTCGGGCCGCACCGAGCGCTGCCGCGCCGCCGGAGCGTCCCTCCGCCGAACTGCCGGGCCTGGCGCAGCCGGACCGTACTCAGCCGGGCCCCACGCGGCCGGACCGCGCGCAGTCGGATCCCGCGCGGCCGGACCGCGCGCAGCGCGCACGGGTGCGGCCGCTTCCCGTGGAACCTGATCTGCCGCAGCACGGGCGCGCCGAGCCCGAGGAGCAGGCACCAGCCCCAGCACCGGCCCCGTCCCCGGCGTCCGCGTCGGGTGCGCTGCCTCCGGAAGTGCCCGTACCCGCCGCCGAACCGGCCCCCGCGGGCCGTCCGGCCGCTGCGGCTTCCGTATCCGCCGCGCAGCCCGCGCCCTCCGCGTCCCTCGCCCCCACCGCAGCGGCCCAGGGCCCCGGCCCGGCGGCCGCTCCTTCCGCCTCTGCCGCCCCTGGCGCTGAGTTGCCTGCCGCCGAGCCGTCCCCCGCCGCCCCTCCGGCCGCCGCTGAGCCGCCCGCCGCAGATCCGCCTCCCGAGTCCCCCGCCCCCGTTCCCGCCCCCGTTCGCGCCGCCGTCACCGTCGAGGACCCGAACGCGTCGCCCGACGCGATCCTCATCCGCCGGACCCTGGGCGAGATCGGGCCGGTCGCCGATCAGGTGACCTCGTACTTCTACGCCTTGCTCTTCGTCCGCCACCCCGACCTGCGCAGCCTGTTCCCGGTGGCCATGGACGCCCAGCGCGACCGGCTCCTGAAGGCGCTGCTGACGGCGGCCGAGCACATGGATTCGCCGGCCGTCCTCACCGACTACCTGCGCCAGCTGGGCCGTGGTCACCGCAAGTACGGCACGCAGGCCACGCACTACCCGGCCGTCGGCGAGGCGCTCATCGGTGCGCTGACGCGGTACGCCACGAACACGTGGGACGAGGAGACCGAGGGCGCCTGGGTCAGGACGTACACGACGATCTCGCAGATCATGATCGACGCGGCGGCGGAGAACGAGCGGCACGCCCCGGCCTGGTGGCAGGCCGAGGTGGTCTCGCACGAGCTGCGGACCTCGGACATCGCCGTCGTCACGGTCCGGCCCGACCAGCCGTACCCCTTCCTCGCCGGGCAGTACACGAGCCTGGAGACCCCGTGGTGGCCGCGGGTGTGGCGGCACTACTCGTTCGCCTCCGCGCCGCGCCCGGACGGTCTGCTGGCCTTCCACGTCAAGGCGGTGCCGGCCGGGTGGGTCTCCAACGCGCTGGTGCACCGGGCGGTTCCGGGTGATGTCCTGCGGCTCGGGCCCCCGGCCGGGTCGATGACGGTCGACCACAGCACGGACAACGGTCTGCTCTGCCTGGGCGGGGGGACCGGGATCGCGCCGATCAAGGCGCTGGTCGAGGATGTGGCCGAGCGGGGGCACCGGCGCCCGGTCGAGGTGTTCTACGGCGCGCGCCACGACCAGGACCTGTACGACATCGACACGATGCTGCGGCTCCAGCGGGTGCATCCGTGGCTGTCGGTGCGGCCGGTGATCTCCGAGGGGCCGAGTCTGGGGCTGACGGGCCGGCTTCCTGAGGCGGTGCGTGACTCGGGGCCGTGGCACGAGTACGACGGGTATCTGTCGGGGCCGCCCGGGATGATCCGCAGCGGTGTGGACGCGCTGCGGGGGGCCGGCATTCCCTTCGAGCGGATCCGTCACGACTCGCTGGAGGAGCTGGTGGCGGCCGCCACCTGAGCGAACGGCCGGGGCCGGGGTCCGGCGAGGTCGGGGTGCACGTTCAGCCGAGGTCGGGGGCGTGCATCGCGCGCACGCCCTCGATGTTGCCGTCCAGGTAGTGCCGCAGTGACAGCGGTACGAGGTGGACGGCGGCGATGCCGACGCGGCTGAACGGCACCCGGACGATCTCGTACTCCCCGCACGGCTCGTCGATCTCGGGTCCGTGCCGGCGGGTGGGGTCCATCGACGTCAGGCGGCAGACGAAGAAGTGCTGCACCTTGACGCCGGTGACCCCGCCGTCGGCGATGTGTTCCACGGTGTCCACGAAGCAGGGGACGATGTCGATGATCTTGGCGCCGAGTTCTTCGTCCACCTCGCGGTGGAGGGCTTCGACGACAGTGGTGTCGGTCGTTTCGACGCCCCCGCCCGGGGTGATCCAGTAGGGGTCCATCCCCGGCTTGGTGCGTTTGATGAGGATGAGGTCGTCGCCGTCGAGCAGGATGGCGCGTGAGGTGCGCTTGACCACGGGCCGTGGGGTCATGGGAAGAGGTTCGCCCGTGATCCCGGTTCCGAAACGCCTGGCGGCCCGCAGGTCACCAGTCCACCGCGGCGCGCAGCAGCCACTCGTGTGCCCGCGCGACCCGGGGCAGGGTGAGGGTGCCGGTGCGTACGGCCAGGAAGTACGTGCGCAGCGGGGGTACGGGCGGGTCCAGCAGGGCGACCACTTCGCCCCGTTCGAGGGCGCTCTGGCAGAGGTAGCGGGGCAGTACGGCCAGTCCGGCGCCCGCGGCGGCGCATTCGAGGACGGCGCGCAGGTCGGGGGCGACGACGGCCGCGGCGGCGGCGGGCCGGGAGTCGAAGACGGCCGCCCAGTAGCGGGAGACGAGCGGCAGGGATTCGTGGACCTCGACGACGGGGAGCTGTTCGAGGACGACGTGGCCTTCGCGCAGGACGGAGTGGCCGAGCCGGGCGGCCCAGCGGGGGGAGGCGATGAGGACGTGTTCCTCGTCGCAGAGCGGAGTCGCGGTGAGCAGTCCGCCGCGCGGGCGGGCGGTGGTGATGGCCAGATCATGATGTCCGGCGGCGAGTCCTTCGAGGTTTTCCTCGGCGTTGGCGAAGAACGAGGTGCGCAGGGAGAGGCCTTGGGCGATGAGCGGGGTGAGGGCGGGGAGCGCGCGCTGGGCGGTGAATTCGGGGGGTCCGGCGAGGTGGAGGGTCCGTACGCCGGATTCCTCGGCGAGTCCGGTCTCGGCGATCTCGATGAGGGCGTCGAGGTGGGGTGCGGCCCGGTGGGCGAGTTCGTCGCCGATGGTGGTGGGGGTGACGCCGCGGGACTGGCGCAGGAAGAGGGGGCGGCCCAGTTGCCGTTCGAGGGTTCTTATCTGTCCGGTGACGGCGGGCTGGGAGAGTCCGAGGAGGGCGGCGGCGCGGGTGAAGGAGCCGGCCCGGTGGACGGTGACGAAGGTGCGCAGCAGGGCCAGGTCCATGTCCTGTACTCCCGTCCCGGCCCCGTTCGTCCCTGGTCGCTTGCCCCTGGTGCTGTCTCCGCCGCGTCCCACTATAAATATGTCGATAGGCGGCTGTCGCTACTGTGATTGGACACTGACGCAGAGTCAACTAGCCTTGTGTGCGTGGTTCTCCGCGCGTGGAACCCGGGACGGTCCGAGCCACGAGGGGGGAGGCTCGGACCGTCCGACGCGCGGGGTGGCCGGGTTACGGGGTGTTCCGGCGGCCCGCCTCGTCCAGGGCGCGCAGGACGTCGGCGATGAGGTCCTCGGGGTCCTCGGCGCCGACGGAGAAGCGGACGAAGCCTTCGGGTACGGCGTCGCCGCCCCAGCGTCCGCGCCGCTCCGCGGTGGACCGTACGCCGCCGAAGCTGGTCGCGTCGTCGACGAGCCGCAGGGCGTCGAGGAAGCGCTCGGCGTGGTCCCGGTCGGGCAGGACGAACGAGACGACGGAGCCGTACCGCCGCATCTGTCCGGAGGCGACGGGGTGCGAGGGGTCGCCGGGCAGGCCCGGGTAGCGCAGCGCGGTGACGTCGTCGCGGGTGCTCAGGGTCTCGGCGAGGGTGAGCGCGGTGGCGCACTGACGGTCGACCCGCAGTTGGAGGGTGGCGAGCGAGCGGTGGGCGAGCCAGGCCTCCATGGGGCCGGGGATCGCTCCGACGACCTTGCGCCAGCGCCGTACGCCCGCCGCGAGTCCGGGGTTCGCGGTGGTCACGTGGCCGAGCAGGATGTCGCCGTGGCCGGTCATGCCCTTGGTGTCGCTGGCGACGGAGAAGTCGGCGCCCAGTTCGAGGGGGCGTTGGCCGAGTGGGGTGGCGAGGGTGTTGTCGACGGCGACGAGGGCGCCCGCGGCGTGGGCCTCCTTGACGAGCCGGCGGATGTCGCAGACGTCGAGTCCGGGGTTGGAGGGCGTCTCGATCCACAGGAGGCGGGCCCCGGCCAGGACGTCGAGCTGGGCGTCGCCGCCGGTGGGAGCGGTCCGTACCTCGATGCCGTACGCCTCCAGGCGTTCGCGCAGCAGGGGCAGGGCCTGGTAGCCGTCGTCGGGCAGGACGACGGCGTCGCCGGCCCGCAGCTGGGAGAAGATCACCGAGGAGATCGCGGCCATTCCGGAGGCGAAGACGAGGGTCTCGACGCTCTGTCCGGGGGCTTCGAGTTCGCTGATGGCGCGTTCGAGGTGGGTCCAGGTCGGGTTCTCGTCGCGGCCGTAGGTGTAGGGCCCGGTCGGTTCGCCGGGGAGGTGGAAGTGGGCGGCGAAGACCGGTCCCGGGAGGGTCGGTTCGTACTTGACGGGATCGGGCAGCCCGGCCCGTACGGCACGGGTGCCTTCCCCGACGGTCCGGGAGTCTCCCCCCAACGCGCTGCCGCCGTCGGTCGTTCTGTCCCCTGTGGTGCTGTCCTTGCCGGTCATGCCGCTTCCTCCACTGCTGTGCGTACGGTGCTGAGCAGGCCCTCGCTCGCGGCCTCCACGCTCTCCAGGCATTCCTCGAAGCCTGCCAGATCCCCGTAGTACGGGTCGGCCACGTCGAGATCGCCGGACGGTGGCACGGCGGGGTCGTACGAGCGCAGCAGCCGGACCTTCGCGGCGTCCGCGGGGGTAGGGGCGAGGCGCCGCAGGTCCCGCAGGTGCCCCGCGTCGAGGGCGATCACGAGGTCGAGGTGCGCGAACCAGGACGCCCGGAAGCGGCGGGCCGTGTGGGCGCTGTTGTATCCGTGCGCCTCTAGGACGGCGGCGGCGCGCGGGTCGGCGCTGTCTCCTTCGTGCCAGCCGGCGGTGCCGGCGCTGTCCACCTCGACGAGGGCGTCCAGTCCCGCTTCGGTCAGGCGGGCGCGGAAGACGGATTCGGCGATGGGTGAGCGGCAGATGTTCCCGGTGCACACGAAGCACACGCGGTAGGGGGACGTCATCGGGGTCAGTCCTTGTCGTCGGGGAGCGCGACGTTGAGCGCCCACGACACGACCGAGATGATCAGCCCGCCGAGCACGGCGGTCCAGAAGCCGTCCACGTGGAAGTCCAGGGTCAGCTTGTCCGCGAGCCAGGACGTCAGGAGCAGCATGAGGGCGTTGATCACCAGGGTTATGAGCCCGAGGGTGACGATGAACAGCGGAAGTGTGAGCAGCTTCACCAACGGCTTGACGATCACGTTGACCAGGCCGAAGAGCAGGGCGATGAGCACCAGGGACAAGGCGTTCCCGGCGGTGCTGCCGCCCGCCAGGGTGATGTCGTGGATCAGCCAGATGGCGACCGCCAGCGCTCCGGCGTTGGCGATCGTCTTGACTACAAAATTCTTCATGGTGTGATCGTGACATGAAGGCATTTCGACTTGATGAGCTGGAGGCGGAGCGCGCCGCCAACGACGGGGCGTATCTGCAATTCGTGCGGGAACGCAACATGTCGGTGGGGCTGTACGCGCTGGACGCCGGTGAGACCGACCCGCAGCGGCCGCACAGCCAGGACGAGGTGTACTTCGTCGTGAGCGGCCGGGCGTCGATCACGGTCGGGATGGAGACGACGCAGGTCGGCCGGGGCAGTGTGGTGTACGTGCCGGCGGGGGTGGCGCACAAGTTCCACCACATCACGGAGGACCTGCGGGTGATGGTGGTCTTCTCGCCGCCGGAGGGCTGACCGGGCCGGTTCGCCGCCGGAGGGCTGACCGGGCCGTTTCCCGGAGTTCCCGGAGCGAGCCGCCTCGCGCGACCACCCTCGGGCCACTCTCGGGGTGCTGGACCCTCAGGGCGGGCTCAGGGTCGGATCAGGGGAGAGCGGGGGCCGCGGGCCCTCCGCCGGCGCCGTCCCCGATCTAGCATCGGGGATGTCGGGTCGATGCGTCAGGTGTCGATGTGCGAGGTACTGGGTGAAGCGAGGTAGGGCGATGGCCGTGCGGGAGATATTCACGGGGATGCCGTGGTGGGTCAAGTGGATCGCGGTGCCCGTGATCGCCATCGTGGTGTTCGGCGGGCTGATCGCCACGGTGGTCGGCATTCTGATCTCGCTGCTGTTCAAGCTGCTGCTCTTCGTCGCCATCGTCGGCGGACTGGTCTACGTCGTACGCAAGTTCCTGTCGTCCTCGTCGTCGTCGCGCGACGGCTGGTAGGACCTGGAGTCGGTGGTCCGTACGGGCGTTAGCCCGCGCGGGGGAAAGGTGAACAGGAAACCACCCCTGGGCGTGGCCTGCCCCTAGAGTGACAACCCTCTGCCGCGCCCTCGGAATGCACCGTGGGAGATCGTCCCGGCCTGCGGTTCATACGATCCTTCCGGGCGGGGCCTCAGGATTCCCTCGGGGGTGACCTCATGGCCACAGCTGCCACCGTTCCACGCACCCCGGCGCCCACCCTCATCGGGTCGGTCCGGCGGGCGCTGCGACTGCTGGAGGCGGCGGCCTCCCACCCCGACGGCGCGCCCGCCAAACAGCTGGCCCGCGAGGCGGGACTTCCGCTGCCCACCGCGTACCACCTGCTGCGCACGCTCACGCACGAGGGTTATCTCCGGCGGGAGAGCGGGGTGTTCGTCCTCGGCGACGCCGCGCAGCGGCTGGTGCGTGGCGAGGGCCTGCAGAATCGTCGCAGCAAGATCACGGACGCGATCGGGCGCTGGCGGGACACGATCGGTGTCCCGGTGTACTTCGCGGTCTACCACGAGGGTGAGATCGACCTCGTGTCCGTGGCCGACAGTCCGGCGCGGCCCGCTGTCGACGAGTGGGCCGACTTCCGCGAGACGGGCCATGCCCACGCGATCGGCCTGTGCCTGCTGAGCCAGCTCGACGACGCGTCGCGTGACGATCACCTCGACCGCCATCCGGTGAGCCCTCTCACGCCCCATTCCGTACGCGACCGGATCGCCCTGCTGGAGCGCCTGGGGTCGCTGGGGCGGATGGAACCGGTGGTGGAGCGGCAGGAGTACGCCGTCGGCACGGTCTGTGCCGCTCTGCCCATCACCGCCGGCACCACCGCCGCCGCGATGGCCATTTCCGTACCTTGTCATCGGGAGGATCAGCTGCTTCCCGCTGTCGAGCGGTTACGGAGAGAGATCGGATTTCTGCTGACCTCGGTCGACTTCTCTATCAGTATCTGAAAAATTACTCCTTGTGATCTGAGGGCCCTTCTAGGACGATGGCGTCAAGAGGGTCAGGGATCATTCCCAGCCACAGCTTCATCTACTCCGGAGTACATGATGCGCGAGTCGGTCCAGGCCGAGGTTTTGATGAGTTTCCTCGTTTCAGAGGAGCTCTCGTTCCGTATCCCGGTGGAACTGCACTACGAGATGGGGGATCCGTACGCGGTGCGGATGACCTTTCATCTGCCCGGCGACGCGCCCGTGACCTGGACTTTCGGCCGCGAGCTGCTGCTGGACGGCATCAACACGCCCAGTGGTGACGGTGATGTGCACATCTCGCCGACCGAGCCCGAGGACCTGTCGGACGTTCACATCCGGCTCCAGGTCGGTGAGGACCACGCGCTGTTCCGGGTGAGCGCCGCGCCGGTCGTGGCCTTCCTGGACCGTACGGACCGGCTGGTCCCGCTCGGCCAGGAGCGCACGCTCGGTGATTTCGAGGGCAACCTGGAGGAGGCGCTCGGCCGCATCCTGGCGGAGGAGAACGCGGGCTGAGGCGGCCTGGCGCGGTCGCCTCCTCGCGCGATCACTTCCTCACGCACGCGGTCATTCCGCACGCCGTCATTTCCTCATACAGGCCGGCGCCGTCACTTCCTGCGGCGGCGGCCCCTGCTGCCGTGCGGGCGCACCGCCGTGCCCTGCCCCGGCACCATGGGTGCCGTCTCCCGCCCGAGAGCCCCCGACCGGTCCGCGGACACCACCAGCGCCGCCAGGGCGGTGGTCACCGGCACGGACGCGACCAGGCCGATCGATCCGACCAGGGTCCGTACGATCTCCTCCGCCACCAGCTCGCTGTTGGCGACCGTTCCCACCCCGGACTGCGCGATGGAGAAGAGCAGCAGCAGCGGCAGCGCCGCTCCCGCGTAGGCCAGCACGAGCGTGTTGACCACGGACGCGATGTGGTCGCGGCCGATGCGGATTCCCGCCCGGTAGAGGGCGCGCGGTCCCATCGACGGATCCGCGGCGTGCAGTTCCCAGACCGCCGAGGTCTGGGTCACCGTCACGTCGTCGAGGACACCGAGCGAACCGATGATCACGCCGGCCAGCAGCAGACCGCTCATGTCGATGTGCGGATACAGCCCGTGGATCAGGCCGGTGCTGTCGTCGGTGTTGCCGGTCAGGCTCGCCCAGCCGATGAAGATCGAGCCCAGCAGTCCGATCAGCATCAGGGAGACCAGCGTGCCGATGACCGCGACCGAGGTTCTGGCCGTCAGGCCATGGCACATGTAGAGCGCGATGAGCATGATCGCGCTGGCTCCGACCACCGCGACGACCAGCGGGTTCGAGCCTTGCAGCACGGCGGGCAGGATGAAGAGCGTCAGCACTCCGAAGGAGACCGCGAGGGCGATCAGCGCCATGAGCCCGCGCAGCCGCCCCACCACGACCACCGCGAGGGCGAAGATCCCGGCGAGCAGGGCCATGGGGAGGTGGCGGTCGACATCGGTGACCGAGTACTGGAGGTCGTGGGGAGCGTCGGGCGCGTACGCCAGTACCACGCCCTGTTTCACGTGAAACTGCCGTGGCGCGTCCGGCTGGACGACCTCGATGAAGGTACGGCCCTTCTCCTTGCCGCTGGTGACCTCGACCGTGGCCTTCTTGCACTGCCCGGTCTCCGTCTGTTCCGCCTCCCGCCCCCCGGGTGTCGAGGTGTCGCCGGTCGACGGGATTTGGGAGGCGTTCACGTCCTTGCAGTCCACCGGCTGGAGCTTCACCACCTGGCCCTGCTCGGTCTGCCGGTCGAACCCGACCCCCGAGCGCTCATGGGCGGGCGCGCCGCCGGGCCACAGGACGACCAGGCCCACGACCACGGCCGCGGCGAACGGGATCAGCACCGCCGCGATGACTTTGCGGAGGTGCTGGGAGACCGGCTCGGCAGGCCCGTGGCTGTGCGTGTGGCCGTGCGTTTCGTGGCTCTGCTGGGATGAGGTCACCCGCAGATCATTGCAAGAAGCCGGAGGCCCTCTGTTCAGCACGCCGGTGGTGGGGCTAGCGTGGTCACACCTTTGCACACGCGGGAGCTCGGAGCACCGGGCTGAGAGGGCGTTGACTGTGTAGTCCCGGGGACATCCCCCTGGACTCCCATCGCTGCGCCGACCGCCGAACCTGTTACCGGGTAATGCCGGCGTAGGGAGTAGGTCTCATGACCGTTCAGGACGCACACACGCCTGCCTCGGAATCGGATTCCCCGGGCGAATCGGGGAATCCGGGCGGGGCCGTGGATCAGAACGGGACCGAGAGGTCCATCGGCTGGCACAAGGGATACGTCCAGGGCTCGCGCCCCGACCTCCAGGTGCCCGTCCGTCAGGTGCATCTCACCAACGGCAAGGACGTGACGCTGTACGACACGTCGGGGCCGTACACCGACCCCACGATCGAGACGGATGTCCGCCGCGGGCTCGCGCCGCTGCGGGAGAACTGGATCATCGGGCGCGGTGACACCGAGGAGTACGCGGGCCGCCCGGTCCGCCCCGAGGACGACGGGCTCAAGCACACCTCGCCGCGCGGGGGGCTGCGGAACCTCGACGCCGTGTTCCCGGGCCGGCCGCGCCAGCCCCGGCGGGGCCGGGACGGGCAGGCGGTGACGCAGCTCGCGTACGCACGCCGTGGCGATGTCACTCCGGAGATGGAGTACGTCGCGATCCGGGAGAACGTCGCGCCCGAGGTCGTCCGCGACGAGATCGCCGCGGGCCGGGCCGTACTGCCGGCGAACGTCAATCACCCGGAGATCGAGCCGATGATCATCGGCAAGCGGTTCCTGGTGAAGGTCAACGCCAACATCGGCAACTCCGCGGTCACCTCCTCCATCGAGGAGGAGGTGGACAAGATGACGTGGGCCACCAAGTGGGGCGCGGACACGGTCATGGACCTCTCGACCGGCCGCAACATCCACACCACCCGGGAGTGGGTGCTGCGCAACTCCCCCGTGCCCATCGGCACGGTGCCGCTCTACCAGGCGCTGGAGAAGGTCGACGGCAAGGCCGAGGAGCTGACCTGGGACATCTACAAGGACACCGTCATCGAGCAGGCCGAGCAGGGCGTCGACTACATGACGGTCCACGCCGGAGTGCTGCTGCGGTACGTGCCGCTGACCGCCCGCCGCAAGACCGGCATCGTCTCGCGCGGCGGCTCGATCATGGCGGCGTGGTGCCTGGCGCACCACAAGGAGTCGTTCCTGTACGAGAACTTCGAGGAGCTCTGCGACATCCTCGCCGCGTACGACGTGACGTACTCCCTCGGTGACGGCCTGCGGCCCGGGTCCATCGCGGACGCCAACGACGAGGCGCAGTTCGCCGAGCTGCGGACGCTGGGCGAGCTGAACACGATCGCCAAGCGCCACCACGTACAGACCATGATCGAGGGCCCCGGGCACGTCCCGATGCACAAGATCAAGGAGAACATCGACCTCCAGCAGGAGATCTGCGAGGAGGCGCCGTTCTACACGCTCGGCCCGCTGACGACCGATGTGGCGCCCGCGTACGACCACATCACCTCGGGCATCGGCGCGGCGATGATCGCCTGGTGGGGCACGGCGATGCTCTGCTACGTCACGCCCAAGGAGCACCTGGGACTGCCGAACCGCGACGACGTGAAGACGGGTGTGATCACCTACAAGATCGCGGCGCACGCGGCGGACCTCGCCAAGGGGCACGCGGGGGCGCAGGAGTGGGACGACGCGCTGTCGGACGCGCGGTTCGAGTTCCGGTGGGAGGACCAGTTCAACCTGGCCCTCGACCCGGACACGGCGCGCGCGTTCCACGACGAGACACTGCCGGCCGAGCCGGCGAAGACCGCGCATTTCTGCTCGATGTGCGGGCCGAAGTTCTGCTCGATGAAGATCTCGCAGGACATCAGGCGCCAGCACGGCGGTGACCTGGTGCCCGAGGAGATCGAAGCGGGCATGGTGGAGAAGTCGAAGGAGTTCGCGGCGGCCGGCAACCGGGTCTATCTGCCGCTGGCGGAGACGGGCGGCAGGTCGGCCGGCTGACCCGGCCGCCTCAGCGGAGGGGGGCCCGCCAGGCCACCAGTCCCGGCCGGCCCGCCTCCGCGAAACCCACCGCTATTCGGGCTGGTGTTCCGGGCCGCCGAAGTCGGGGCTGGTGAAGTCCGGGCTGCTGAACGTGGGGCGCTGGTGGGCCGCTGAGCCCTCGTCAGGGCTGGAGAAGCCGGGGTGGCTGTAGCCGATCTTGGGCAGGTGGCCCACCGTACGGGGCGGTGCCGGCGCCGCCCGGCCCGCGCTCGGGTCGGCGAGGGCCCTGCGCAGGAAGGGCAGGATGCCGCGCTCCAGGAGGGCGTGGCGCCAGGCCTCCCTGGCCCGTGCGACCTCGTCCGGCAGCTCCCCGCCGGACTCCTCGACGGCGGGGACCTGGGTGGCCCCGTTGCGTACGGCCGTGATGAGCAGGCCGACCGCCGCGCCCAGGATCCCGAGCACGGTGACCGCGCCGAAGAACCAGCCCACCGCGATCAGGGAGTTGGCGAAGGCGGGCGCCGGGGTCAGTGCCTTGAGGAGATAGCCGACGAGCAGGAAGATCAGCGCCGCGGTGCCGCCGAGGACGGGGACCAGGACGGTGATGACCGCCGCGAACCCCGCGCCCGCGCCGTCGTCCTCCTCGACCGTGGCCGGCTCTCTGACGGAGCCGTTCAGGGCCGGGGAGGAGACCGGGGAGCGGAACTCCTCGCGCATCTTGGCGTAGTGCTCGTACTCGGCGGCCGCGGCGGTGGCTATCTGGGTGGTGGCGTTGAGGGCCATCGTGCGCAACTGCTCGGCGTTCAGCCGCCGGCCCACGTCGGCCAGATCCGGGCGGTCGTGCGCGTTGCGCAGTGCGTCGTCGAGGATCCGCTCGAAATCCGCGCGATCCTCGCTCAGCAGGTGCGGAGCGCTGTTCATGTGCATCCCCCGATGCTCCGTAGGGCCGATTCGCCCGCGTGAACGGGCGGTTGGCAGAAACGGAAGGAGAGCCTGCTACGGATAAGCCGATGGTAGAGCTGTTTTGCCGCGGCGTGACAGGGGGTTTCCGGAAAACACCGGCTCCATGTCGATTCAGTTGTGCGGAGAAGCCCGGTCAGTGGTGCCGAGGAACCCGGGTCAGCCGCCCGGAAGAACCCGGTCAGTTGTGCGGTCGAAGCCGCTCAGTTGGCCAGCGGAAGCCGCACGACCAGCAGTTTCCCCGCCATGGTCACGCCGCCGTCCATGGCGATGGCCAGGCCGTCGGCGTACACGTGTGGCCCCTCCACCACGGGGCCGCCGCCCTCACCGTCCGAGGCGTCCTCGGTGCCGACCTCGCCCAGGAGGTAGGGAATGGGGCTGTGGCCATGGACGATGCGGTTTCCGCCGTACGTGGAAAGCAGTTCCTGGACGGCCTCGGGGCCGCCCTCGTCACGGAACGCGAAGCGTTTGGTGAGTTTGCGGAACACGTCCCAGCACTCGTCCGCGTCGTTGCGGGTGAGGATCTGGTGGACGGTGTCGTTGACGTCGTCGATGGACGAGCCGTAATCCAGGTAGGCCGTCGTGTCGGAGTGCATCAGCAGATGCCCGTCCTCCTCGACCACCGCGTCGAGCCGTGACATCCACTGGAGGTGGACGTCCTGGAGGCGCTCCATGTCGGTCTTCTGACCGCCGTTGAGGAGCCAGGCGGCCTGGAAGGTGGCCGTGCCCGCGCCGGAGTTGACGGGGGTGTCGCCGAACCGCTTGGCGCCCAGGAGCAGCAGTTCGTGATTGCCCATCAGGGCCTTGCAGTAGCCGCCCGCCGCCGCCGCTTCCGCGGAGAGCCGCATCACGAGGTCGATGACGCCGATGCCGTCGGGGCCGCGGTCGGTGAAGTCGCCGAGGAACCAGAGCCGGGCGTTGCCGGCCGACCAGTTGCCGGCGGAGTCGATGAGGCCCTGTTCGCCGAGGGCGGCGAGGAGTTCGTTCAGGTAGCCGTGCACGTCGCCGACGACGTAGAGCGGGCCGGGGCCGCCGGGCGCGGGGGCGCCGTCGGGCGCGAGGTGCAGCTGGACGGTCACTCCCTCCGGGCCGATCACCGGGAGGTCGCGCTCGGTCGGTGTGTAGCCGTCCGGGACCTCGTCGGCGGGGATCGCGTTGCCGGGATGCCCGGACGGGTTCGCGGCCTCGTGACCGTACCCCTGCCGCCCGGACTGTTCGGGATGCCCCGGTTGCCCGGACTGCACGGGAACCTGCGCGTACGGCGGTACGCGGAAGTCGCGCAACGTCGCCGTCCGCACCGCGGGTCCCTGACCGGCCCCCTGTGTCATCGACCCCTCCACCACCGTCGCGCCGCCGTACACCTCTCGGGCTCGCCCTCTCCGGTGGGCGTCTGCCCACCGGAGGTCAGGAAAGGTCCATGGTGTCGTGCGCCCATCATAGGAATCCCGCTCCTCCTCTGTGACGCACCAGGGGTGGTGAATCCGGTTCCACCTCAGGTTCGCCGGAGGTTTTCACGCCGATCACCCCAAATGTGAAAGGTCTGGGCCTTCGGCCGGGGTACGGAAGGGACCGGCCCGGCCCCGGCAGCGCTCCGTCAGTCCCCCGCCGGGGACCTGGGGGCGCTGACCGTGGTGCGGGGCGGGCGGCGCTGGGACGAGGTCCTGACGACCAGCTCCGTCGGTATCACCTGCTCGATCGGCGCGCCGGTGTTGATCCCTTCGATGGCGTCGATGAGGAGCTGGACGACGGCGGTGCCGATCCGGCGCGGTTTGAGCGAGAGGGTCGTGATGGGCGGTTCCGTCGTCGCGTACACGGTGGACTCGCTGCAGCACACCAGCAGCAGGTCCTCGGGGACGCGCAGCCCGTACCGCCGGGCGGCGGCGAGCAGATCGGTGCCGTTGGGGTCGAAGAGGCCGTAGACGGCGTCCGGGCGGTCGGGGCGGGCGAGGAGCCGGTCGGCGGCGACGGCCCCCGCGCACGGGTCGTGGGCCGGGTAGGACTCGTACACGGGGTCCTGGCCGACCCGCTCGCACCAGCTCAGGTACGCGGAGGTGGAGAGGCGGGTGTAGGTGTCGGTGGTGGTGCCGGTGAGCAGGCCGATCCGGCGGGCGCCCGCGTCGGCGAGGTGGTCGAGCAGGTCGAGGACGGCCGCCTCGTGGTCGTTGTCGACCCAGGCGGTGACGGGGAGGGTGCCCGCGGGCCGGCCGTCGGAGACGACGGGCAGGCCCTGGCGTACGAGTTCGGTGACGACCGGATCATGGTCGGAGGGGTCGATGACGACGGTGCCGTCGAGGGCGACGTTCGCCCAGACGTCGTGGCGTGAGGTGGCGGGGAGGATGACGAGGGCGTAGCCCCGGGCGAGCGCGGCGGAGGTGGCCGCTCTGGCCATCTCGGCGAAGTAGGCGAATTCGGTGAAGGTGAAAGGTTCATCCCCGTACGTCGTCACGGTCAGGCCGATGAGGCCCGATTTGCCGGTACGGAGGGTTCTGGCGGCGGCGGAAGGACGGTAGCCGAGGCGCTCGGCGACCTCTCGGACGTGGCTTCTCGTGGCGTCGGGTAAGCGTCCCTTGCCGTTGAGCGCGTCCGAGACAGTCGTGATGGAGACACCGGCTGCGGCTGCGACGTCCCGGATGCCCGCCCGACCCTGCCGGTTTCCCCGGCGGGTTGTGTCCGTCCGGCTCACCTGGTGTTTCCCTGCTGCTGTCATGGCCAGCCGATATTAGGGCGCGGGCGGGCGGTTGGGCCGGTCGCATATGCACCCCTCAGCAGGCACGTTTCTGCATGGTCAAAAGTGCCCAATGTCCTTGGATGAAGTGGGGTTTATCCGTCCGGGCTGTGGTCTGGCATGCATCGGACGGCATGTGCCTGTCGAAAGGTCCATGTTTCGAAGTTGTCTCAACTCACCTCTACGAGGGATGCGCGCCACGGCGCGGACCACGGGCGCGCGCCAGGGAGAAGTGCGCCCCCCGCTCGATGGCCTCTCGAGTGACGCGCGTCACCGAGGGGCGATGCCCTCCCGAGTGGCCCACGTCACCGAGGCCTTCGCAGGGGCCCCGAATCCTCCTATGGTGAGCAGTATTGAAAAGCGCGACACCCCTGACGCGACACCCGTGAACGGCCGAGGAGGACCTGCGGTGAGCAAGACGAGCCCTGCGGTGGGCGGCGGTACGGGACCCAGGCTCCGTGCCGAGCTGGACGGCATCCCGACGTACAAGCCGGGCAAGCCCGCCGCGGCCGGCGGCCCCGCCGCGTTCAAGCTGTCCTCCAACGAGAACCCGTACCCGCCGCTGCCCGGCGTGATGGAGCGGGTGATCGCCACCGCGGGGATCTTCCACCGCTACCCCGACCTGTCGTGCGCGGGCCTGACCGAGGAGCTGGCCGGCCGTTTCGCCGTTCCCCTGGAGCACGTGGCGACGGGCACCGGTTCGGTGGGGGTGGCCCAGCAGCTGGTCCAGGCCACCGCCGGCCCCGGTGACGAGGTCATCTACGCCTGGCGCTCCTTCGAGGCGTACCCGATCATCACCCAGATCTCGGGTGCGGCCTCGGTGAAGGTGCCGCTGACCGGCGCCGAGACGCACGACCTGGACGCCATGGCCGACGCGGTCACCGACCGGACGCGGCTGATCTTCGTCTGCAACCCCAACAACCCGACCGGCACGGTGGTGCGCAGGGCCGAGCTGGAACGGTTCCTCGACCGGGTGCCCGACGACGTCCTGGTGGTGCTGGACGAGGCGTACCGCGAGTTCATCCGCGACGCCGAGGTGCCGGACGGGGTGGACCTGTACCGGGAGCGCCCGAACGTGGCCGTGCTGCGCACCTTCTCGAAGGCGTACGGGCTGGCCGGTCTGCGGGTCGGTTTCGCGATAGCTCACGAGCCGGTGGCGGCGGCGCTGCGCAAGACCGCGGTGCCCTTCGGTGTGAGCCAGATCGCCCAGGACGCGGCGGTGGCCTCGCTGCGCGCCGAGGCCCAGCTGCTGGAGCGGGTCGAGGCGCTGGTCACCGAGCGGACGCGGGTGGCGGGCGGGCTGGCCGGGCAGGGCTGGACGGTGCCCGAGACCCAGGCGAACTTCGTCTGGCTGCGGCTCGGCGAGCGCACGCTCGACTTCGCGGCGGCCTGTGAGGCGGCCGGGGTGGTGGTCCGCCCCTTCGCGGGCGAGGGCGTACGGGTCACGATCGGTGAGACCGAGGCCAACGATCTCTTCCTCCAGGCGGCTGAGAAGTACCGCAAGGAGCTGTGACCGGCGGAAGAAGCGGATGAGGGCGGCCTCCCGAGGGGGCCGCCCTTCGGCGTTCCGGCAGGCGTTTTCGCCGGCGCTCCACGGGCCTTCCACGGGTGCTGGGCCGGTGTGCCTCGTTAGGGGGACCCCCCGAACGAAGGTCCGGATTGGCGTGCGCCATAATGCTTGTGAATGTGAACGCGTTCACAAGCGTGCCTCGTTTGCTCCGTTACGTACCGAATGCGGACCGGATCAAAGGGGCAAGCCGCCGCTTGACCACGGCGATGTAAGGAGTAACGACGTGGAACTCGCTCTGGCGCCGGAGACCCTGGCGCGATGGCAATTCGGCATCACCACCGTCTACCACTTCCTCTTCGTCCCGCTGACGATCTCGCTCGCCGCGCTCACCGCCGGGCTGCAGACCGCGTGGGTCCGCACGGAGAATCCGAAGTACCTCACGGCCACGAAGTTCTGGGGCAAGCTCTTCCTGATCAACATCGCGATGGGCGTTGTCACCGGCATCGTGCAGGAGTTCCAGTTCGGCATGAACTGGTCCGACTACTCGCGCTTCGTCGGTGACGTCTTCGGTGCCCCGCTCGCCTTCGAGGCCCTGATCGCCTTCTTCTTCGAGTCCACCTTCATCGGACTGTGGATCTTCGGCTGGGACAAGCTGCCCAAGAAGATCCATCTGGCCTGTATATGGATGGTCTCGATCGGCACGATCCTCTCCGCGTACTTCATCCTCGCCGCGAACTCCTGGATGCAGCACCCGGTCGGCTACCGGATCAACAAGAAGTCCGGGCGCGCGGAACTCACCGACTTCTGGGCGGTGCTCACCCAGAACACCGCGCTCACCCAGTTCTTCCACACCATGACGGCCGCCTTCCTCGTCGGCGGCGCCTTCATGGTCGGCATCGCGGCCTTCCACCTCTCGCGCAAGAAGCACATCCCCGTGATGCGCACCTCCCTGCGCCTCGGGCTGGTCACCGTCGTCATCGCCGGCATGCTCACCGCCATCAGCGGCGACACGCTCGGCAAGGTCATGTTCCAGCAGCAGCCGATGAAGATGGCCGCCGCCGAGGCCCTCTGGGACGGTCAGGCGCCCGCGCCGTTCTCCGTGTTCGCCTACGGGAACGTCGAGAAGGGCCACAACACCGTCGAGCTGGAGATCCCAGGACTGCTGTCCTTCCTCGCGCACGACGACTTCAGCTCGCACGTCCCGGGGATCAACGACATCAACAAGGCCGAACAGGAGAAGTTCGGGCCCGGCGACTACCGGCCCAACATCCCCGTCGCCTACTGGGGCTTCCGCTGGATGATCGGCTTCGGCATGACGTCCTTCGGCATCGGACTGCTCGGCCTGTGGCTCACCCGCCGGAAGTTCCTGCTGCCGCAACGGCTGCGCACCGGCGAGGACGAGGTGCCCCACCTGGTGCTCTTCCGGAACAAGGCCCTCAGCCCGAAGCTCGCCAGGTGGTACTGGATCACCGCCCTGTGGACGCTCCTCTTCCCGCTGATAGCCAGCTCCTGGGGCTGGATCTTCACCGAGACCGGACGCCAGCCCTGGGTGGTGTACGGCGTGCTGCGCACGTCCGACGCGGTCTCCCCCCACACGTCCCAGACCGAGGTGCTCATCTCGCTGATCACCTTCACCCTGCTGTACGCGGTCCTCGCGGTCATCGAGGTCAGACTGCTCGTCAAGTACGTCAAGGCGGGGCCACCGGAACTCACCGACGACGACCTCAACCCGCCCACCCGGATCGGCGGCGACCACACGGACGCCGACCGCCCGATGGCCTTCTCCTACTGAAGGGCTGAGGAACCATGGAACTCCATGACGTCTGGTTCGTCCTGATCGCCTTCCTGTGGACCGGCTACTTCTTCCTCGAAGGCTTCGACTTCGGCATCGGGGTCCTGACCAAGCTGCTGGCCCGCGACCGTACGGAACGGCGTGTCCTGATCAACACCATCGGGCCCGTCTGGGACGGCAATGAGGTCTGGCTGCTCAGCGCGGGCGGCGCGACCTTCGCCGCCTTCCCCGAGTGGTACGCCACCCTCTTCTCCGGCTTCTACCTGCCGCTGCTGCTGATCCTGGTCTGCCTGATCGTGCGCGGCGTCGCGTTCGAGTACCGCGCCAAGCGGCCCGAGGAGAGCTGGCAGCGCAACTGGGAGCACGCGATCTTCTGGACCTCGCTCCTGCCGGCCGTGCTGTGGGGCGTCGCCTTCGGCAACATCGTGCACGGCGTACGGATCGACGCGCACAAGGAGTACGTCGGCACCCTCGGCGACCTGCTCAACCCGTACGCGCTCCTCGGCGGCCTGGTGACCCTGGCCCTCTTCACCTTCCACGGCACGGTGTTCGCCGCGCTCAAGACGGTGGGGGACATCCGCGTACGGGCGAGGAGGCTGGCGCTCGTCCTGGGGCCGGTGACCGCCGTCCTGGCGATCGGGTTCCTGCTCTGGACCCAGGCGGACAGCGGCAACGGCAGGAGCCTGGTCGCGCTCGTCGTGGCCGTGGCCGCGCTGGCCGGCGCCATCGGGGCGATCGGGAGGCGCCGCGAAGGCTGGTCGTTCGCGCTCTCCGGGCTGACCGTCGTGGCCGTCGTGGCGATGTTCTTCCTGACGCTGTTCCCGAACGTCATGCCGTCGTCCCTGAACGAGCAGTGGAACCTCACCGTGACGAACGCCTCGTCCACCCCGTACACCCTGAAGATCATGACCTGGGGGGCGGGGATCACGGCGCCCATCGTGGTGCTCTACCAGGGCTGGACGTACTGGGTGTTCCGCAAGCGGATCGGCACGCAGCACATCGCTGATTCCGGCACGCACTGAGGACGGTGTTTCACGTGAAACCGATCGATCCGCGTCTGCTGCGGTACGCCCGGACCACTCGCCTCTTCATCGGGGCCGTGGTTGTCCTCGGGCTGGCCGGTGCCGGGCTGGTCGTCCTCCAGGCGACGCTGATCGCCGAGGTGGTGGTCGGTGCCTTCCAGCACGGGGACTCCACCTCGGGGCTGCGTACCGAACTCCTGCTGCTGGGTGCGGTCGCCGTCGGGCGGGCGCTGGTGTCCTGGCTGACCGAACTGGCCGCACACCGGGCGAGCGCGGCGGTCAAGTCCGAACTGCGCGGACGGCTCCTGGAACGGGCCGCCGAGCTGGGCCCGGGGTGGCTGAGCGGACAGCGGACCGGTTCGCTGGTCGCCCTCGCCACCCGGGGCATCGACGCCCTGGACGACTACTTCGCGCGCTATCTCCCCCAGCTCGGGCTCGCGGTGGTCGTGCCCGTGGCGGTCCTGGCGCGGATCGTCACGCAGGACTGGGTCTCGGCGGCGATCATCGTCGTGACGCTGCCGCTGATCCCGCTGTTCATGATCCTCATCGGCTGGGCCACCCAGACCCGTGTGGACCGGCAGTGGCGGCTGCTGTCGCGGCTCTCGGGGCATTTCCTGGACGTCGTAGCCGGGATGCCGACGCTCAAGGTTTTCGGACGGGCCAAGGCGCAGGCCGACTCGATCCGGCGGATCACCTCGGAGTACCGGCAGGCCACCCTCCGTACGCTGCGGATCGCCTTCCTGTCGTCCTTCGCGCTGGAGCTGCTGTCGACGCTGTCGGTGGCGCTGGTCGCCGTCGGTGTCGGACTGCGGCTCGTCCACGGCGACCTCGACCTCTACACGGGACTGGTGGTGCTGATCCTCGCCCCCGAGGCGTACCTGCCGATCCGTCAGGTCGGCGCGCAGTACCACGCGGCGGCCGAGGGCCTCGCGGCGGCGGAGGAGATCTTCACGGTCCTGGAGACCGAGCCGCGCGCGGGCGGACAGGAGGAGGTGCGGTCCGGCGCGGTCCGGCTGGAACTGGACGGGGTGACGGTCCGCCACCAGGGCCGGGAGAAACCGTCGTTGGACGCGGCCACGCTGACGGTCGAGCCGGGGGAGACCGTCGCCCTGGTCGGGCCGAGCGGAGTGGGGAAGTCCACGCTGCTCCAGGTGCTGCTCGGGTTCACGGTCCCCGACGAGGGCCGGGTACGCGTGGACGGGCGGGACCTGTTGTCGCTCGACCTGGAGCGGTGGCGCGAGCGGATCGCGTGGGTGCCGCAGCAGCCGTACCTCTTCGCGGGCACGATCGCGGAGAACGTACGGCTGGCGCGGCCGGACGCGGACGACGCGGCGATACGGGCCGCGCTGCGTGACGCGGGGGCGTACACCTTCGTGGCGGCGCTCCCCCAGGGCGCGGAGACGCTGCTCGGCGAGGACGGGGCGGGACTCTCGGCCGGGCAGCGGCAGCGGCTCGCGCTGGCGCGTGCCTTCCTCGCGGACCGGCCGCTGCTGCTGCTCGACGAGCCGACGGCGGGGCTGGACGGCGAGACGGAGGCGGGGATCGTCGAGGCGGTGGGGCGGCTGGCGCGGGGGCGGACGGTGATCCTGGTGGTCCACCGCCCGGCGCTGCTCGCGGTGGCGGACCGGGTCATCACGCTGTCCTGGGGGGAGGGGGCGGCTTTGGGTGCGGGCGCAGGTGCCGCTGCCGGGCTCGGGATCGGTACGGATCTGGGCGTGGGCGCCGCGGAGGTACGGGAGGTTCCCGCCGGCCAGGAAACCGCCGACCGCGAAAACGCCGCCCACGCGCAGCCGCTGGCGCGGATGCGTGCCGCCGCCGGGGCGCTGCGCGGCCGGCTCGTGCTGGCGCTTGTCCTCGGCAGTCTCGCGCTTGGCTCCGCCGTCGGCCTCATGGCCGTCTCCGGCTGGCTCATCTCGCGGGCCTCCCAGGAACCCCCGGTCCTCTACCTGATGGTCGCCGTGACGGCGACCCGCGCCTTCGGCATCGGCCGGGCCGTGTTCCGGTACGCCGAGCGGCTCGTGTCGCACGACGCCGTGCTCAGGATGCTCGCCGACCTGCGGGTCTCCGTGTACCGGGGGCTGGAACGCGTCGCGCCCGCCGGGCTGGGGGCGACCAGGCGCGCGGACCTGCTCTCCCGGCTCGTCTCCGACGTGGACGAACTCCAGGACTACTGGCTGCGCTGGCTGCTCCCGGTCGGCACCGCACTGCTCGTCGGCGCGGGCACCGTCGGCTTCACGGCGTGGCTGCTGCCGGAAGCGGGCGCCGTCCTGGCCGTGGGCCTGGTCCTCGCCGGTGTGGGCGTGCCGCTCCTGAGCGGGGCCTTCGCCCGCCGGGCCGAGCGCAGGCTGGCGCCCGCGCGCGGGCTGCTGGCGACCCGTGTCGCCGACCTTCTGCGGGGCAGCGCCGAGCTGACCGTCACCGGCGCGCTCCCCGGCCGGCTCCGGCGGGCCCGGGAGGCCGACCGCACGCTCACCTCTCTCGCGTCGCGGGGCGCGAGCGCCCTCGCGCTGGGCGGCGGGCTGTCCGCCCTGGTCTGCGGGCTGACCGTGGCCGCCGCCGCGGTGGTGGGGGTGCAGGCGGTACGGGACGGGCGCCTGGCGGGCGTCGAGCTGGCCGTCGTCGTCCTGACGCCGCTCGCCGCGTTCGAGGCGGTGGCCGGGCTGCCGCTGGCCGTGCGGTACCGCCAGCGGGCCGCCCAGGGCGCGCGGCGGGTCTGCGAGGTGCTGGACGCCCCCGTACCCGTACAGGAGCCGGAGCGGCCCGCCGCCGCGCCCGGGTCGCCGTTCCCGCTGGAGGTGCGGGGGGTGTCCGCGCGGTACGCGGGGCAGCGGCGGGACGCGCTCACCGGCTTCGACCTGACCCTGACCGCGGGCCGGCGGGTCGCCGTGGTCGGCCCGTCGGGTGCGGGGAAGACCACGCTCGCCCAGGTGCTCCTGCGCTTCCTGGACGCGCGCGAGGGCAGCTGCCTGCTCGGCGGCACGGACACCGCCTCGCTCGACGGTGACACGGTCCGGCGGTCGGTCGGGCTGTGCGCCCAGGACGCGTACCTCTTCGACAGTTCCGTACGGGAGAACCTGAAACTCGCCCGCACCGACGCGACCGACGGAGAGCTGCGTGACGCCCTGCGCGGGGCGCGGCTGCTGGAGTGGGCCGACGGGCTGCCCGCAGGACTGGACACGCTGGTCGGCGAGCACGGCGCCCAGCTGTCCGGAGGGCAGCGCCAGCGCCTGGCGCTCGCCCGGGCGCTGCTCGCCGACTTCCCCGTGCTCGTCCTGGACGAGCCGGCCGAGCATCTGGACCTGGCGACCGCGGACGCGCTGACCGCCGACCTGCTGGAGGTGACCGAGGGGCGGACGACGCTGCTCATCACCCACCGGCTGCGCGGTCTCGACGCGGTCGACGAGGTGCTCGTGCTCGACGAGGGCAGGACCGTACAGCGCGGACCGTACGACCGGCTGATCGCCGAGGAGGGGCCGCTGCGGCGGATGCTGGAGCGGGAGCGGGCCGGTGATCTGCTGCCCGCGTCAGGACGGCCGACTTTCCCCATCAAATAGGACTTACTACGCTCAAGGGCATGACAGTGCCCGAATCGACGGAACACCTTGAGGCGGCCACCCGCGCGGCGCGCAGCCTCCAGGGCCTGTCCACCGAGCTGACCGCCCGGGTCCCGCAGCTGCTGGAAGCCATGCGGTCCGTCGGGACGGGGCTCGAACTGCACTCCACGCTCGACCGGATCTGTGAGACCGCGGCCCACCTCGCGGATGCCCGCTACGCGGCGATCGGCGTGGTCGACGAGTCGGGCGACGGCCTCTCGGACTTCGTGACCTACGGGGTCGGCACGGAGGAGGTACGGCTGGTCGGGGGCAGGCCCGACGGGCTCAGGGGCCTGCTGGGCGCGCTGATCCAGCAGTCGGGGCCGATGAGGCTCGGTGAGCACGAGACCGGTCCCGGCTCCGGCGGTGAGGGGCGGGAGGAGCCGCCGACGCGCACGTTCATCGGTGTTCCGATCCGGGTGCACGGCGCGCTGTTCGGGAACCTGTATCTGGCCGAGAAGCGCGCTTCCAAGGACGCGGGAGATTCCGGGGAGGGGGAGGCGGGGACGGCCGAGGGGGAGGCGGTCGCGTTCGATGACCAGGACCTGCACGTCCTGCGGGTGCTCGCCACGGAGGCCGGGATCGCCATCGGCCACGCGCGGCTGTACGAGGCGGCCAGGCAGCGCGAGCGGTGGATCGACGGCTCCGTCGCCGTCACCACGGCCCTGCTCTCCAACGGCGGGGCCGATGCCCTCGCGGTGGTCGCGGAACAGGCCCGCAGCCTCGCCGACTCGGCGGCCGGCGTGGTCATGCTGCCCACGCCGGGCGACGGGCTGGAGATCGTCGCGATCTCCTCCGACCGCCCCCACCCGTCCTCCAGGCTCGGGATGACCGCTCCCCCCGAGAGCCCGGTCGTACGGTCCCTGCTGGCCGGCGAGTCCGTCTTCGTGGACGACTCCACCACCGACCCGCGCATGATCACCGACATGGCCCAGGGGTACGGCCCCTGCATGCTGCTGCCGCTCCACAGCGGGGGCCGGGTGCTCGGCGCCCTGATCACGCCCCGCCCGCGCGGCGCGCGCCGCTTCACCGAGACCGAACGCATCCTGGCCACCCAGTTCGCCTCCCAGGCGGCCCTGGCCCTGATGATGGCCGACGCGCAGCGCGACCGGGAGCGGCTGGCCGTCCTGGAGGACAGGGACCGGATCGCCCGCGACCTGCACGACCTGGTCATCCAGCGGCTCTTCGCCACCGGGATGTTGCTGGAGAGCGCCCAGCGCGGCCCGGTCGCGCAGGAGGCGCACCAGGGCATCGGCCGGGCCGTGGACGAGCTGGACGTGACCATCCAGGAGATCCGTACCGCCATCTTCGCGTTGCAGCGGGGCCCCGCGGAGGCGCCGTCCGGGCTGCGGACCCGCGTCCTGCGCGAGATCAAGACGGCGGCCGTCCCCCTGGGGTTCCAGCCGTCCCACCGCTTTGTCGGACCGGTCGACGGCCGGGTCGGCGAACTCACCGGCAAGAACCTGATCGCCGCGCTGCGCGAAGCCCTCTCCAACGCCTTCCGGCACGCGCACGCCACCCGGATCGAGGTGGTCGTCGACGCCACCGTCCGGCTCTCCGACGGCCATGAGGCGGTCCGGCTGTCGGTGGCGGACGACGGGGTCGGCCTGCCCGAGAGCGGCCGTCGCAGCGGGTTGCGCAATCTCCAGCGGCGGGCGGAGTCGCTGGGCGGATCGAGTTCGTGTGTGGCGGGTCTGGGGGAGGACGGCGGCGGTACGACGGTGGTGTGGGAGGCGCCTCTTTAGGAGGCGGCTCTTTTAAGGAGGCGGTCCGTTCAACAGGAGGCGGTTCGTTCAACTGCCGTGGTACTCCCCCTCGCGGCTCCGTCAGAGGCGGGCCAGGATCTGCTCGATGACCACCGCGACACCGTCCTCGTTGTTGGTCAGGGTGTGTCCCGAGGCGGCGGCCAGCACGTCGGGGTGGGCGTTGCCCATCGCGTACGACGTACCGGCCCAGGTCAGCATCTCCAGGTCGTTCGGCATGTCCCCGAACGCGACGACCTCGTCCGAGGAGATGCCGCGTTCGGCGCAGCACAGCGCGAGCGTGCTCGCCTTGCTCACGCCCAGGCCGCTGATCTCCAGCAGCGCGGTCGGACTGGAGCGGGTGAAGGACGCGAGGCCGCCCGCGGCCGTCCTGGCCGCGGTCAGGAAGCCGTCCGGGGTCAGGTCGGGGTGATGGGCGAGCACCTTCAGTACGGGGGCGGCCGAGTCCGGCTCGTCCTCGTGCAGGAGCTTTTCGGCGGAGGCGACACTCGCGCCCGGGTCCAGGTAGAAGGCCGGGTAGTCCGGTTCGTAGAGGATGCCGGTGCTCAGCTCGATCGCGAAGGTCGTGCCGGGCGCCGCGTCGCGCAGGGCCCGTACGACGTCGAGCGCGGTCGCACGGTCCAGCGGACGGACGCGGAGCAGCTCCCCGCCCGCGCGCAGGTCGACGACGGCCGCGCCGTTCGCGCAGATCGCCATGCCGTGGCCGTGCACGTACTCCCTGACGACGTCCATCCACCGGGCGGGCCGGCCCGTGACGAAGAAGACCTCGATGCCGGCCCGCTCCGCGGCGGCCAGCGCGGCGATCGTACGGTCCGAGACGGTCTTCTCGTCGTGCAGCAGGGTGCCGTCCAGATCGGTGGCGATCAGCCGGGGCCGGGCGGGGAGCGGGGAGTCGTCAGTGGAGGTCACCCGGCCATTCTCGCGTACGGAGGTGCACGGGCGTGCGGAGGGGCGCACATGTGAGAGGCGCGCGCCGCGCCGGGGGCGGTGCCGGGCGGGGTGCGGGGCGCGATGCCGGACGGGTGCCGGGCGGGGTGCCGGGCCGATGTCGGGCGGGGTGTCGGACCGGGGAAATTCCCCCGGGATTGTCAGTGGCCGGCCCTAGGCTGGTTCTTGCTTCGCGATCTGTGAGGGGGGACCTCGCGATCGTCAACTCCCGTATGCGAGCACGCGAGGTGCTGCCCCATGACGTCCACAGCCCGGGCCGGAATCCCTGATCCCGCCGTCAACACCTTCCAGGTCGACCTGCGTGGTCTGGTCGATCTGCTCTCCCACCACCTGTACTCCAGCCCGCGGGTCTACGTTCGCGAACTGCTCCAGAACGCGGTGGACGCCGTCACCGCACGCCGTGCCCACGACCCCGCCGCCGTCGTCCGGATCCGGCTGGCCGCCGACGGTGGCCAGGTCTCCATCGAGGACAGCGGCATCGGCCTGACCGCCGACGAGGTGCACACCCTGCTCGCCACCATCGGCCGCAGTTCGAAGCGCGGGGGTGAGCACGGCCTGGAGAGCGCCCGCCGCGAATTCCTCGGCCAGTTCGGCATCGGCCTGCTCGCCTGCTTCGTGGTCGCCCGTCAGATCCGGGTCGTCACGCGCTCCGCGCGGACGCCCGGCGCCCCGCCCGTCGAATGGCTCGCGAGCGACGACGGTTCGTACACCGTCCGTGTCCTGCCCGACGAGGCCCGTCCCGAGCCCGGTACCACCGTCCATCTGGAACCGCGCCCCGGCGCGGAGGAGTGGACGACCCCCGCGCGCGTCGAGGAACTGGCCCGCGACTTCGGCTCCTTGCTGCCGTACGACATCACCTTCGCCGACGACGCGGGCAACGAGCGACCGGTCACCGACCGCCCCGCCGTCTGGGACCGCCCCCATCCCACGCCGGGCGCGCGCCGGGTCGCCCTCGCCGGACACTGCTCGCGCGTGTTCGGGTTCTCGCCGCTCGACACCATCGACCTGGACCTGCCCGTCGCGGGGGTGCGCGGAGTGGCGTACGTCCTGCCGGAGGCGACCAGCCCCGCGCACCGGGCGGGACACCGCGTGTACCTCAAGGGCATGCTGCTCACGGACCACGCGGACAACCTGCTCCCGGAGTGGGCGTTCTTCGTCCGCGCCGTCCTGGACACCGACACGCTGCGGCCCACCGCCTCCCGGGAGAATCTCTACGACGACGAGACCCTCGCCGCCGTCAGGGACGCGCTCGGCGCGCGGATCCGCGACTGGCTCACCGGCCTCGCCGCGGGCGAACCGGAGCGGCTCGCGTCCTTCCTGAGCGTCCATCACCTCGGCGTGAAGTCCCTCGCCCGGCACGACGCCGAGCTGCTCGACCTGATGCTGCCCTGGCTGCCGTTCGAGACCAGCGACGGGCAGGTGAGCCTGGACGAGTTCGCCGCCGCGCACGGCGAGATCCACTTCACCAGGACCGTCGAGGAGTTCCGCCAGATCGCGCCCATCGCGGCGGCGCACGGCCTGGGCGTCGTCAACGCCGGATACACGTACGACGCCGACCTGCTCGCCCTGCTGCCCGCCGTCCGGCCCGGGATCCGCGTCACCGAGTTGGACGCCGGGGCGGTCACGGACCGCCTCGACGCGGTGGAGACCACGGCCGAGCTGGCCCTCGCCTCCTTCCTCGCCACCGCCCGCGCCCGGCTCTCGCCGCTGGCCTGCGACGTCGTGCTGCGCGCGTTCCAGCCGGTCACGGTGCCCGCGCTGTTCCTCGACGACCGTCAGGCCCGGCACGAACGGGACCGGGCGACCGCCCAGGAAGGCGCCGACGAGCTGTGGGGCGACATCCTCGGGGCGCTGCGGGGGGCGGCGCAGCGCGCGCGGCTCGTCCTCAACCACAACAACCCGCTGATCCGGCGCATCGCCGCCCTGCCCGACACCGAGCTGACCGGCCTCGCAGTCGAGTCCCTCTACGGACAGGCCCTGCTGATGTCACAGCGCCCCCTGCGCCCCCACGACACCACGTTGCTCAACCGCGCCTTCCTCGGGCTCCTCGAATGGGCGACCCACTCCACCGCCCCGCAGGCCACCGCCCCGCAGGCCACCTCCGAGGAGGACCCGAAGTGACCGCCCTGACCCCCGGCGAGATCGAGCGCGGCCTCGCCGAGAACGCCTCCGCCCCGCACGGCGCCGCGCGCATCGCGCACGCCGAGGCGCTGTCGGCGGCGGCCGAGGCGTCGGGCGACCGGGCGCTGTTCCGCCGGGCCCTGAGCGCCCTCATCGACGCGTACGAATACAGCGCCGAGCGCACGAAGATGATGGTGCCCTTCGCCCGCCTCCTCCAGGAGTACGACCGCGATCCCTCGGCCTTCGCCGCCCATGAGGTACACGGGCTGTACTGGCGCTTCAAATGGGTCACGGGCAACATCGTCGAGTCGCCCGAGATCCCGCTCGACGCGGTGGAGCGCTGGCTCGCCGAGATGGAGCGCCGCTACCGCCTGGCGGGCCACAGCGAACGGGCCGTACGGCAGGCGGAGTTCTCCCTCGCCGACTTCCTCGGCGACAGCGGGCGCGCGGAGCGGGCCATGAGCGCCTGGGCGGCCGCCGAACGCGACCGGATGAGCGACTGCCACGCCTGCGAGCTCAGCAACCAGGGCCGTTACTGGGCGGAGCGGGAGGAGGACGCCAAGGCGGTCGAGGTCTGGGAGCCCGTTCTGACCGGACGGAAGACCTGCATGGAGGAGCCCCACCGGGCGCTCGCCCACTCCCTGCTGTCGCTGGTCCGGATGGGGCGCGCCGACGAGGCCCGCTCCCACCACCTGCGGGGATACCGCATGGCGCGGGGCAACGAGAGCCTTCTCCGCGCGGTCGGCGAGCACATCGAGTTCTGCGCCCTGACCGGCAACGAATCGCGCGGTCTGGAGATCCTCTCCGAGCACACCGCGCACCTGGGACCGCTCGCCGACGCCGAGGCGCAGCTGGAGTTCAACGGCGGGATCCTTGTCCTGCTGCGCCGGCTGACGGACCTCGGGCACGGTGACCGTCCGGCCGTCCCGTACGAGGGCGTCGGTCGTACGGTGCGTGAGCTGGCCGACCTGCTGTACGGGCAGGTGTCGGCGATCGCGGGGCGCTTTGACGTCCGTAACGGCTCGGGCCACGTCTCGGGGCGGTTGGCGGAGCGCCTGGCGCGGCGGCCGTTGACGGACGCGCTGCCGCTGGGGGTGCGCAGCCCGTTGTTGCCGGTGCCGGGGGCGGCCGCGGGGGACGACGCGGCGGGCGGTCTTTCCGTACCCGTCGGCACGGCCGGAGCGGCTGGGGCCGACGAGTCGGCCGGGGCCGCGGAGTTGGCCGAACTGGTCGAGCGGGCGCGGGCCTCGCGGACGCGGGGGCATCCGGGCGCGACCCTTCTGTGGGACCGCGTCGCGGACCGGATCGGCGCCACCGGCGCGGAGCCCGATCCGCGGCTCGCCGCCGACCTGCTGGAACGGCGTGCCCTGCACGCGTCGCGGGCCGGTGACCCACGCGCCCGCGCGCTGTTCGCGGAGACCCTGGACGCCTACCGGACGAGCGGGCAGCCGGGGCGGGCCGTCGTCGCCGAGCTGTACGCGGCCACCTCGGCGGTTCAGTTCGGGGCCGGGCCGGAGGAGGCACGCGAGCTGCTGGCCGGGGTGGCCGCGTCCGCGCGGGCCCTGGACAGATCCGACGAGACGAGGCCGCGCCGGATCGCCACCGTCGAGTTCACCCGTATCCGGATCGAGGCCCATCTCCGCGACAAGGAGGCCGCCGCGCACGGGGCGGACACCGCCGAAGGAGCGGACGCCGCCGACGGAGAGACTGCCGCCGATGGAGCGGATCGCCCCCAGGCCGCCGACGGGACGGACCGTACGGACGGCGAACTGGCGCGGGAGCTGGCCGGCTTCATCGACCGTACGGACCAGCTCGACGGGCTCCAGGACCTTGTCGCCGGGGCCGAGCTGATGCTGGCCGGGCTCGCCCTGGGGGAGGGCGAAGAGGCGCGCGCCGAGCGGTTGCTCGACTCGGCGGCGGGCCGGAGCCTTTCGGCGGGGCGTCCGTGGGACGCCGTGGAACCGCTCGCCCGCCGCGCGGCCCTGCTGTTCGCGCGGGGCCGGGCGGAGGACGCGGAGACGACCGCGCGCGCCGCCGTCGGCCACGCCGGGGAGCTGACCGACCCCGAGGAGCAGGGCGCCGTACGGCTCACCCTGGCCGACATCCTGCTGCGCCGCGGCGAGCGGGCGGAGGAGGCGGCGGGGCACGCGCTCGACGCGGCGCACTGGTTCGACCAGGCCGGGCTCGGAGCGGCCGGAGGAGCCACGGCACGGCTCGTCCTGGGCAGGGCGTACGGCGCGGCCGGGCGCACCGCCGAGGCGGCCGAGGTCCTCCAGTCGGCCCTGCCCGACCTGCTGAAACACGGCGATTACGTCGCCGTCCAGGCCCGCGAGACCCTGGGCGGCCTGCTGCGGGACCTGCGCGACCCCCGTGGGGCGTCCGAGCAGTATCTGCTGGCCGCCGAGACCGCGAAGGGCTGGGACGACCCCGGGGCACAGGCGCACTTCGCGCAGCTCGCCGCCGAGGGGCTGGCCGCAGCCGGCCTGCGCACCGAGGCGGAGGCGGCGTACGGCCGGGCGCTGGAGCTGTGGCGGCGGATCGGCGACAACCCGGTCGGCGAGGTGCGGGTGCTGCGCTCACTGGCGTGGCTGATGGTCCAGGACGACGGCGTCTCCGTGACCGCGACGGTCCCCCGCGCGCGGAAGCTGATGGAACAGGCGGCGGACGTCCTGGACGGCGCCGAGGAGCCGGGACTCCGCTACGAAC
Organism: Streptomyces sp. NPDC087420; assembly: GCF_044744165.1. Taxonomy (NCBI): domain Bacteria; kingdom Bacillati; phylum Actinomycetota; class Actinomycetes; order Kitasatosporales; family Streptomycetaceae; genus Streptomyces; species Streptomyces sp. NPDC087420. The sequence continues at coordinate 237,961 of NZ_JBIUXU010000002.1, read as the reverse complement.
GCGCCCAGACCTGGCAGCAACTCGCCGACCTGGTGATGGAGCAGTTCTACGACTACGACTACGACGGCTCCGACGAGGAGGACAGCACCGACGACGGGCAGGCGGACAGCGAGAAGACGGAAGAGGCCGCCGCCGACGCGGCCGTACAGCAGGAGGCGATAGTCCTGTGGGAACGCGCCGCCGCCGTCTACGCCGGACTCGGTCCTGACGCGCTGGACTCCCGCGTCCAGTGCCTGACCCGCGCGGCGTGGAGCGAACGTGCCCTCGACCGGCCGGACGCGGCCCTCGCCCGCCTGACCGCCCTCCGGGACGAACTGGCCGCGCGGGAGGGGGAGACGGCGCGTGGTCTGGTCGCGGAGGTGGAGACCACCCTGGGCCACATGCGCTGACCGCTGACCGCTGACCGCTGACCGCTGACCGCCGACCGCCGACCGGCGCCCCGGTCCCGCCTCCGGCGACCTGCGACGACTACTGACCGAACGCCCTCCGGGCGACAGCGCCCGCAACCTGTGGGGCGGTGGCATCCGGGATGCGGACCGTAGGCTCGACTCCATGAGTTTGCGTCTGAGCACAGTGATTCTGCCGATCTACCGCTGGACCGAAGGACGGGAGGTGTGGAGGCGGGCCGAGGAGCTGGGTTTTGACGCCGCCTACACCTACGATCACCTGTCGTGGCGGGTGCCGTTCCGGGACGGCCCGTGGTTCGGCGCGGTGCCCACCCTGACGGCCGCCGCCTCCGCCACGTCGCGGATGCGACTGGGCACGTTGGTGACCTCGCCGAACTTCCGGCATCCGGTCCCGTTCGCCAAGGACCTGCTCTCGCTGGACGACGTGTCGGACGGCCGGATCACCCTGGGTGTCGGCGCGGGCGGTACGGGCTTCGACGCCACGGTGATGGGGCAGGAGCCGTGGTCGCCCCGGGAGCGTGCCGACCGGTTCGCCGAGTTCGTGGCGCTGCTGGACCGGCTGCTTTCCGAGGACTCCGTGACGTACGACGGCACCTTCTACTCCGCGTCCGAGGCGCGGGACATCCCGGGGTGTGTGCAGCGGCCCCGGCTGCCGTTCGCGGTGGCCGCGACCGGTCCGCGGGGGATGAAGCTCGCGGCGAGGTACGGGCAGGCGTGGGTGACGACGGGCGATCCGAAGCTCTTCGAGACGGGGACGCCGGAGGAGTCGCGTGACGCGATTCGCGGGCAGGTCGACCGGCTGGGCAAGGCCTGCGCGGAGATCGGGCGGGAGGTGGCCGGGGTGGAGAAGATCCTGCTCACCGGCTTCACCCCGGACCGGACCGGGCCGCTGCAGTCCGTCGACGCCTTCGTGGACTTCGCGGGCAGGCACGCCGAGATCGGGATCACGGAGATCGTGATCCACCAGCCCGTCCCCGACACGGACTTCGCCGTGGACCCGCGGGTGTTCGAGCGGATCGCCACGGAGGCGCCGGCGCAGCTCGGCCGGTAGTCGCGGCTCCTGCCCTCCGCGCGGGCGCGGGATGGTGGGGGAGCGGGCGGCCCTCGTGGCGTGGGGCGCGTTCGCTAGCCGGGGAGGCGGAGGAAGCGGGGCGGTACGGAGTCGGTGAGCCAGACTCCGTTCGCGCTCACGTGGAAGATCAGGCCGGCGCGGTGCATCGCCCCCGCGTCCACCGCCAGCACCACGGGGCGGCCCCGGCGGGCGCCGACCCGGGTCGCCGTCTCCCGGTCGGCCGAGAGGTGGACGTGGTGGCGGCGCATGCGGCGGAGCCCTTCGGCGCGGATCGCCTCCAGGCTGTGGGGAGCGGTGCCGTGGTAGAGGTACGCGGGCGGCTCGGCCGGTGGCAGTTCCAGGTCGACGGCCACGGTGTGGCCCTGGTTGGCCCGGATCCGGTCGCCGTCGACCGTGAAGCGCCGCTTGTCGTTGACGGCCACCGCGTGGTTCAGATCCGCGCGGCTCATGCGGAAGCCGTGGGCGGCAGCCGCGTCGAGCAGTTCGTCGATGCCCACCCAGCCGTTTGTGTCGAGGGCGATGCCGATCCGCTCGGGCTGGTGGCGCAGGTGTTTCGACAGGTACTTGGACACCTTCACGGTGCGTCGTTCATCGGATACTCCGGTCATCCGAACAGCGTGCCGGGTGACCGGTCCGCCGCGCCAATCATTTGAACTCATTTCGATCCACAGGTTTGATCCACAGCCAACTCGACTTATCCACAGGCGATTTGGCGATGCTGTGGACAACGAGCCGCCCGTTTAACCTATTTGGGGAATATCGCTGCTTTGTCGTGTGGTTGGGGCGAGGGCGTCCAAGGTCCTTGCCTGGAGCTCCCGTTCGGTGGCCGCCGTGACGAAGGCAGCCACGTTGGCCGCGCCAACCAGCCCCTCCACGGCCTGGATCGTGGTGACGGGCAGGGCCACCTCCCCGGTCCCGACGGGCTCCGGAGGCGTCGCTTCCCCCGTCGGCCGCCGCCGCAGGCGGCGGGTGGCGAACAGGCGCATCGCGCGCGCCAGTTCCGCGTCGACGGACCGCTGGGCGAGCGGCCGCAGACGCCGTACGAGCGAGGCGGCCTCCGTCGCCTCCCCCTCCGTCGGGGGCCGGTGGCCGGGATACCGGGCGAAGACGTGCTCGGTCGTGAACTCCACAAAGCGGTCGGCGATCTGCTCGACCTGACCGCGAAGCTCCCTGAGGTGGCCGGATATCGCGGGGAGCGGGACACCGGCGGCGTACAACTCGGCCGCCACGGAGAGCTCCTGGGGACTCGGCACCAGGAAGAGGTCGTCACGCCCGGGAATCCGCTCCAGGACGCCGAGTTCCAGCGCCTCGGCGACCGCCCGGTCGTCCGGTTCGCCACCGAACCGCTCGTCCAGTTCCGCCCGCGAGATCCTGACCGCCTCCTCGTCCGTCCACGGGCCGTCCACCTCGGCGGCCGGCCCGAGCACCCCGCCCAGGCCACGCCCCGCGTCCCACGCCTCCCGCAACTCCTTGATGGCGGCCAGCGAATAGCCCCGGTCCAGCAGGTCGGCGATCTGCCGCAGCCGGGCGAGGTGCGTGTCCCCGTACACGTTGGCCCGGCCGCGCCGCTCGGGCCGGGGCAGCAGCCCGCGGTCCAGGTAGCCGCGGATCGTGCGGACCGTGGCGCCGCTCGCCCGCGCGAGCCCCTCTATCCGGTACTCCGCGCTCACGCCTCCTTCCCCGGGGCCGCCCGGCCCGCCGCCCCGGCTGCCGCCCGGGCCGCGGGCGAGGAGGCGAGGTAGGCGACGGCCATGCCCAGAGATCCCTCCTGCGAGGGGTGGTACGACCGCCGGAGGTACCGGGGTATCGCGGCGGCGAGTGCACGCCACGGGGGCAGCAGCCCTTTCCTGACACCCCTGTGGTGCGCGAGCGGCGTGTAACGCAGCCGGCCCGCGAGCTGCGGATCGTGCCGGATCAGATAGGAGGCCCCCCGGCTCCACAGCCACAGCAGCATGGGCGCGGTGACGGCCATCGTCCCCACCCTGCGTATGTACCGCAGGGGTTCACGGCCGCCGCAGTGCTCGTACATGTCGAACGCCACCGCCCGGTGCTCGACCTCCTCCGCGCCGTGCCAGCGCAGCAGATCCAGCATCGTCCCGTCGGCGCCGGCCCGGTCCAACGCGTCCGCGCGCAGGATCCAGTCGCCGAGAACCGCCGTGAACTGCTCGATCGCGGCCACAAACGCCAGCCGGTAGAGCAGCCATCTCCCGGCGGGGAACGGGATGCCCCAGGGTGGTCGCTCACCGAGCAGCCGCTCGAAGAGGTAGTCCACCTCGCTGGTGTACGCCCCGGTGTCCAGCTTCTGTTCCGCCAAGTGGTTGAGCACGTAGGAGTGCTGCACGCTGTGCGTGGCCTCCTGGCCCATGAAGCCCTTGACGTCCTTGAGCAGTCGGGGATCGGTGACCAGGGGCAGCGCCTCCTTGAAGACCCGGACGAACCACCGCTCCCCCGCCGGCAGCAGCAGGTGAAGGACGTTGATGACATGGGTGGCGGTCGGTTCGTCCGGTATCCAGTGCAGCGGAGTCCGCCGCCAGTCGAACGAGACCCGGCGGGGCGCGATCGCGTACCGCTCCCCGGACCTCTCCCGCTCCTCGTGGTCGTCGGTGCTCACAGCGGCGGCTCCACCCGTGCGACCGCGCGCAGCGCCCCGGACGCGATCCGGGACAGGAACCGTCCCCCATGCGCCTCCGGGGTGACCGGCACCACGGCCTGGTTACGGGCCACCGCGCGCAGCACCGCGTCCGCGACCTTCTCCGGCGGGTAGTTGCGCAGCCCGTACAGCCGCGCCGCCTTCTTCCTGCGCCGCGACTCCTCCTCGGCGGAGACACCGGTGAAGCGCGCGGTCGAGGTGATCCCCGTGTTGACGAAGCCGGGGCAGATCGCCGAGACGCCGATCCCCTGCCCACCCAACTCCGCCCGCAGGCACTCGCTGAGCATCAGCACCGCCGCCTTGGAGGTGCAGTACGCGGAGAGCGCCTTCGAGGGCTGATAGGCGGCGGCGGAAGCGGTGTTGACGATATGGCCGCCCTGTCCGCGCTCCACCATCTGGCGGCCGAAGAGCCGGCAGCCATGGAGTACGCCCCAGAGATTGACGTCCAGGACCTGCTTCCAGTCCTCGGCCGAGGTGTCGAGGAAGGGGCCCGACAGCCCTATCCCCGCGTTGTTCACCAGGACGTCGACGACGCCGTACTCCGTGGCGACCCTCTCGGCGAGCTTCTCCATCGCCTCGCCGTCGCTCACGTCGGTCTGCTCCGCCCAGGCCTCCGGCGCACCGATCAGCCGGGCCAGCTCTGCCGTCCTGGCCGCCCCTTCGGCGTCCCGGTCGACCGCCACCACCCGCGCGCCCGCCTCGGCGAAGGCGAAGGCGGTGGCCCTGCCGATCCCGCCCGCCGCGCCCGTGACCAGCACGAGCCGGCCACCGAAGCGCCGCGCGTACGCCCCGGCGGCCTTGGTCGCCGGGGCTGCCCGGACCGCCGAAACCGCCGAAACCGCCGAGGCCGCCCGGACCTCCCTGACCGGCGGGGCCCCGGCCGGCTCCCCGCCGCCCCCGGTGTCCTCATGCCGTGCGACGAACTCACCGATCCACGAGGCAAGTTGATCGGGACGAGTGCGGGGCACCCAGTGCTTGCCGGGCAGTGAGTGCCGTACGAGATCCGGGGCCCACCGATCCAGATCGTCGTAGAGCCGCTCCGACAGGAAGACGTCGTCGGTCGGCGTGATCAGCTGGACGGGTACGTGCGCGTAGGCGTCCGTGCGGGGCCTGCGCAGCCGGGCCCGCACGTTGTCCCGGTAGAGCCAGGCGCCGTGCGCCGCGTCCTGGGGGAGTGAGGCCGTCGGGTAAGGCGCCGCCCCCTCGGGGGCCTTCTCCATCCTCCGCAGGATCGCGGGCCATCGCCGGCCGAGCGGCCCCCGCCAGGCCAGCTCCGGCAGCGCGGGCGTATGCAGGGCGTACACGTACCAGGACTTGGCTCCCTGACCCAGGAGTTGAGCGGCCCCGCGAGGGGTCGGCCGCGACGCCCGCTGGGCGATCCAGTGCCCCAGGTGGTCCAGGGACGGTCCCGAAATCGAGGTGAACGACGCGATACGACCCTCCGTCCGTGCCACGGTCACAAACTCCCAGGACTGCACGGACCCCCAGTCGTGCCCGACCAGATGGACCGGCCGGCCGGGGCTCACCGCGTCGGCCACCGCCAGGAAGTCGTCCGTGAGCTTCTCCAGAGTGAAACCGCCACGCAGCGGAACCGGCGCCGTCGACCCGCCGTGCCCCCGCACGTCGTACAGCACCACATGGAAGTGCTCCGCGAGCCGTACGGCGACCTCCGACCAGACCTCCTTGCTGTCCGGATAGCCGTGGACGAGCACGACCGTCGGCCCCGCCGCATCCCCCCACTCGGCCACGCTCAGCTCGATCCCGCCGGTCCTGACCCGCCGCTCACGCGCTCCCCCCGGCCTGCCCGTACTCATACCGTCGTCTCCCAGCGCCGCACGTGCGGCAGATCGTCGTCCAGCCAGAACGCGCTCTGTTCCGGATCGGTCGAGTCGGTGACCACCATGATCTCCTCGAACTTCGCCCCCGTACCCCGGAATCCGAGGTGGGGTTCGACCGCCCACATCCCCGGGGCCGGCGGATGGTCGGAGAAGCCGTACGGGCTCCACAGCGGCGACCAGCCCTCCCGGTGCCCGCGCACGGCGTCGCTCGCCAGGCCCTTGAGCGCCTGGGTGCCGAAGCCGAACACACGCGGGGACCAGCGGCGGTCCTTGACCCGGTCCACCGTGTGGGCGATGACGCCGAACGGATACGCCCGATGACGGTTGGCGTACCCCTGCTCGACCATCAGCCGGTCCACGTCCTGGTAGATCGCACGCAGCGGGCGCCGCTCGCGCACCTCGCGCAGGATCAACTCGCGGTGCGCCCGGAGATCGTCGAGGAGCTTGTCGTGCAGGGCGTTCTCGCCGATCCGCCCCGAGAAGCCGACGTCCGCCGAGAACCCGCCGTACACCGGCGCCAGATCGAGGATGAACGGCATCCCCTCCTCCAGCCGGCGGCCGGTGGGAAAGAACTGGAGCGGTATCCGGAAGCCGGTGAACGCCGTACGGTCCCCGAACCACGCGAAGGGCAGATGGAACCAGTCCCGTACACCACGGGCCTCCAGCCACCGCCGCAGCATCCGCGCGGCCTCGCGCTCGGTCACCCCCGGCCGCAGCCGCGCCGCCACCTCCTCGGCGCAGGCGTACGCCAGACGCTGCGTCTGCCGGAATCCTTCGAGCTCGGCGATCGGTCCGCCGTTCAAGCGGCCCCGCACCCGCCCCGGCACCTGCCCCCGCACTCGTACGTGCTCCCGCACCCGCACCCCACCCCACGTCGCTGTGTGTGTTCGCCATGTGACACCGACGAATGTGACAATCCCCGGCGGCTACGTCAAGGGTCGTGGGGTTACCTGTGGAAACCTGTGGAAACCGGCGGACGGCGCGCGGTGGAAGGGGCCGTGCGGCCGGCTCGACCCGCACGCCCTTACGGGTTCCGTACATCTCGAGGGGGAGGCCGATCCAGCCGTCTGGTCTGACGACCCCTGTGGCCGGCGCCACTACCTTCGGAGTGTGACTGTGATCGCGACTGAAGGTCTGAGCAAAAGGTTCCCTCGGGTAACCGCGCTTGACCGGCTCTCCCTGGACATCGGACCCGGCGTGACCGGCCTGGTGGGCGCCAACGGAGCCGGCAAGTCCACCATGATCAAGATCCTGCTGGGTCTGTCCCCCGCCACGGAAGGCCGGGCCGCGGTGCTCGGGCTCGACGTCGCCACCAGTGGCGCCGCCATCCGGGAGCGCGTCGGGTACATGCCCGAGCACGACTGCTTGCCACCGGACGTCTCGGCCACCGAGTTCGTCGTCCACATGGCGCGCATGTCCGGACTCCCTCCGACAGCGGCCCGCGAGCGCACGGCGGACACGCTGCGCCACGTCGGCCTCTACGAGGAGCGGTACCGCCCCATCGGCGGCTATTCGACCGGCATGAAGCAGCGCGTCAAACTCGCGCAGGCCTTGGTCCACGACCCCCAACTCGTCCTTCTGGACGAGCCCACCAACGGCCTCGACCCGGTCGGCCGGGACGAGATGCTCGGCCTGATCCGCCGGGTCTACAGCGACTTCGGCATTTCCGTCCTGGTGACCTCGCACCTCCTGGGCGAGCTCGAACGCACCTGTGACCACGTCGTCGTCATCGACGGCGGGAAGCTGCTGCGCTCCAGCTCCACCAGCGACTTCACCCAGATCACCACGACCCTCGCCGTCGAGGTCACCGACACGGACACCCACCCCGACGGCACGCGGACCCTCCGCGAGCACCTCACCGCGGCGGGGCTGACGCTCCACGCGGGCATGGAGGAGGGGCTGCCCGGTGCCGGGCACATCCTGCTGATCGAGGCCGCGGGCGAGGAGACGTACGACGTCGTCCGTGACACCGTCGCCGACCTCGGGCTCGGCCTCGTACGGATGGAACAGCGCCGCCACCACATCGCGGAGGTCTTCCGCCCCCAGGCGGCCGGAACGGCGGACCCCGCCGGGACGGACCCGGCCGGGACCCAACCCGCCGCACACGCGGGAGCCATCGTTCCCGCGACGGCAGCCGGCGACGAGCAGTACGCACTCCAGAAGGGAGGAGACGGAGATGAGCGCTGAGACCGAAGCCCCCGTCGGCACCCCCCTGGGGTCCGACATCACCCGTATCCACAACATCGGCTACCGCAACTACGAGGGCGCCCGGCTGGGCCGCGCGTACGCCCGCCGCTCCCTCTACTCGCAGTCCCTGAGGGGCTCGTACGGCCTCGGCCGCTCGGCCAAGTCCAAGGTCCTGCCCATGATCCTCTTCGCGGTGATGTGCCTGCCCGCGGGGATCATCGTGGCGGTCGCCATCGCGACCAACCTCAAGAGCCTGCCGCTCGACTACACCCGCTACGCGATCTTCACCCAGGCCATCATCGGCCTCTACCTCGCGTCGCAGGCCCCCCAGTCCGTCTCCCGCGACCTGCGCTTCAAGACGGTCCCCCTCTACTTCTCACGCCCCATCGAGCGCGTCGACTACGTCCTCGCCAAGTACGGCGCGATGGCCTCGGCGCTCTTCGTCCTGACCGCGTCGCCGCTCGTCATCCTCTACGCGGGTTCCCTGCTCGCGAAGATGGACTTCGCCGACCAGACCAAGGGATTCGGACAGGGGCTGGTATCGGTGGCGCTGCTCTCCCTCCTCTTCGGCGGACTCGGCCTGGTGATGGCCGCGTTCACCCCGCGCCGCGGATTCGGCGTCGCCGCCGTGATCGCGACCCTGACCATCACGTACGGCGCCGTCAGCACGGTCCAGAGCATCGCAGTCGGGACGGGCTCGGACGGCGCGGCCAAGTGGCTCGGCCTCTTCTCGCCGGTCACGCTCATCGACGGCGTACAGACCGCCTTCCTGGGCGCCTCGTCCAGCTTCCCCGGCGGAGTGGGCCCCTCGGCCGGCCTCGGCGTGCTCTACCTGCTGGTCGTCCTCGCGCTCATCGCCGGCTCGTACGCCGTCCTCATGCGCCGTTACCGGAAGGTCGGGCTGTGACCACCATCAACATCGAGCACGCCTCCCGCTGGTTCGGGAACGTGGTCGCCGTCAACGACGTGACCATGACCGTCGGCCCCGGCGTGACCGGACTGCTCGGCCCCAACGGCGCCGGGAAGTCCACCCTCATCAACATGATGGGTGGTTTCCTCGCCCCCTCCACGGGAACGGTCACGCTCGACGGAGCGGCGATCTGGCGCAACGAGTCCGTGTACCGGCAGATCGGGATCGTGCCCGAGCGCGAGGCCATGTACGACTTCCTCACCGGCCTCGAATTTGTCGTCGCCAACGCCGAACTGCACGGACTGGGTGCGAAGGCGGCCCACACCGCGCTCGCCACGGTCGAGATGGAGTACGCGCAGGACCGCAAGATCGCGACGTACAGCAAGGGCATGCGCCAGCGCGTGAAAATGGCGTCCGCGCTGGTCCACGACCCGTCGGTGCTGCTGCTCGACGAGCCGTTCAACGGCATGGACCCGCGCCAGCGCATGCAGCTGATGGAACTGCTGCGACGCATGGGCGCCACGGGCCGCACCGTCCTCTTCTCCTCCCACATCCTCGAAGAGGTCGAGCAACTCGCCTCGCACATCGAGGTGATCGTGGCGGGACGGCACGCCGCGAGCGGTGACTTCCGCAAGATCCGCAGGCTGATGACCGACCGGCCGCACCGCTATCTCGTACGGTCCAGCGACGACCGCGCGCTCGCCGCAGCGCTGATCGCCGACCCGTCGACGGCCGGCATCGAGGTGGACCTCGCCGAGGGCGCGCTGCGTATCCAGGCGGTCGACTTCAGCCGCTTCACCGCCCTGCTGCCTCGGGTCGCCCGTGAGCACTCCATCCGACTGCTCACGGTCTCGCCCTCGGACGAATCCCTCGAGTCGGTCTTCTCCTACCTCGTAACGGCCTGAGCGCCCAGAAAGGAGCTGTGACGTCATGTACGACCCCACAGTCGCCCGGCTCACCTACCGGGCCCTGCTCGGCCGGCGCCGGGCCGCGATCCTCTTCGTACTGCCCGCCCTGCTGATCGTCATCGCGATCGCCGTCCGCACCTTCAGCGGTGCGGACGACCAGGCCGCGTCGGACGTGCTGGGCGGCTTCGCCATCGCCACGATGGTGCCGCTGATCGGCGTGATCGCGGGTACGGGGGCGATCGGCCCCGAGATCGACGACGGCTCGATCGTCTACCTGCTCGCCAAGCCGCTCAAGCGGCCCACGATCATCTTCACCAAGCTGATCGTGGCGATCGCCGTGACCATGGCCTTCTCCGCCGTTCCCACGCTCATCGCGGGCTACATCCTGAACGGCAACGGCCAGCAGATCGCCATCGCCTACACCGTCGCCGCGCTCGTCGCGTCGATCGCGTACAGCGCGCTGTTCCTGCTGCTCGGTACGGTCAGCCGGCACGCGGTGGTCATCGGACTGGTCTACGCGCTGGTCTGGGAGACCCTCTTCGGCAGCCTGGTGGCGGGCGCCCGCACCTTGAGCGTCCAGCAGTGGGCGCTGGCGCTGGCGCAGAAGATCGGCGGCGACGGCATCATCACCTCGGAGGTGAAGCTGCCGACGGCCGTGGCGCTGCTGGCGGTCGTCACCGTGGCCGCGACCTGGTACGCGGGCCAGAAGCTCCGCACGCTGACGCTCGCGGGCGACGAGTAGACGAGGTTGGCGAGCCGCCTCGTGTGACGCAACCCCTGCCCGATGGGCGGGGGTTGCGGCGTAACTGTACGCTTATCGGTTCGTTGTCCAGGTTGCGTGGAGGCAACTGGAGTTCGTGACGTCGAGCGTTCGTGAATCTGAGGATTGCCGGTGAAGGGTGATGAGCCGCACCGGTCATTGAGTAAGTAGCACCGTGAGCCGACCTCCGCCCCTGAAGCCCGGGGACAGGGCCGACCATCATCGGTTTCACGAACGGAAGGCATCTCCATGCCATCGGAAGTCGCCTTGCTCGAATCGCGCACCATGCGCGCCGAGCACCTGGGGCGGGTCGACGCGCTCGACAAGGTCAAGGCTCTTGTCATGCTCCCGGATGGAATTCACATCCGCACAGAGGACGCGTCCCGGTACTTCGAAGTATCCACAGACGTCATCAGGCAGTTGACCGCACGGCACCGAGCGGAGCTCACCGAGAACGGGATGCGGGTGCTTCGTGGCTCTGACCTGCGAAGCTTTCATAGTGACAACATGTCACTCTCATCGGGAAGCGGCGGAAGTTATCCACAGAGGCGCTCCAGTCTGACCCTCTACACCCGCCGTTCCGTCCTCAACATCGCGATGCTGCTTCGCGACAGCGACATCGCCCGGTGCGTCCGTACGTACCTCCTCGACGCCGAGGAAGGCTGGCGCGAGGGGTACGCCTCCCTGGACCGGCGCCTCACCAACGTCGAGGCCTGCCTCGGTGGAGTGGGCGTCGCCCTCCAGGAACTGGGTCCCGTCCTGAACCGGATGTCCATCCGGCTCGACAACCTGGACCGGCGACTGGACGCCACCAACAAGGTGGTGGCGGCCATCAGCCACCGGCTGTGCGCCCTGTCCGGCGACATCAGGCGCATCGACGGCAGGGTGGACGACGTCGTGCACGAGCTGAGGGATCTGCGCCGCAGCCGCAGGCGCCGCTGATCCGGTAGGAAGCCCGTGCCTGTCCACTCCGGGCGGACACTCGTCCGTCGGGCGGCAGGCACGGGCCGCCGTACCGTACGCAACGCTCACCGCGTTTCCGTTCACCGCGTTCCGTGTTTCGCGTACCTCGTGCCTCGTACCGCCAGTAATTCGGTGGCGCCGAACCGGCCCACCGGGCACAGTGGTTGGTGTTGGAGCACCACCACAGGACCGGGAGAGGAGCGCGGCGATGACGGGGAGTTGCAGTCCGTCGAGTTCCCACCAGGGCAGCACCGCGCAGGCTCCGGAGTAGCCATCACCACTCCGTGCGGCCGCCGGCGCGCTACCCGGGGCGGCCGCTTCGAGCGCGCAGACGCGCGGGCCGCCCTTCCCGGAGGATTGGCCGAGTGGTAAGGCAGCGGCTTGCTAAGCCGTCGTCGGGGTACACACCCCCCGCGCGCGTTCGATCCGCGCATCCTCCGCACACGGACCCGAGAAGTGCCACGTGCCCGCAAGGCACCACGGATCCACGGATCCACGGATCCACGAAGCGTCAGCCCTGAAGCAGCAGCTTCTCCAGCACCACCGCGATGCCGTCGTCCTCGTTCGACGCCGTGACCTCGTCGGCCACGGCCTTCAACTCATGGTGCGCGTTGGCCATCGCCACGCCGTGCCGCGCCCAGCCGAACATCGGGATGTCGTTCGGCATGTCGCCGAACGCGATCGTGTCCGCCGCTTTCACGCCCAGCCGGCGCGCCGCCAGCGACAGCCCCGTGGCCTTGCTCAGCCCCAGCGGCAGGATCTCCACCACACCGGCGCCCGCCATCACCACCGCGACCATGTCGCCGACCGCCGCCCGCGCGACCCGCGTCAACTCGTCGTCGTCCAGCTCGGGATGCTGGATGTACACCTTGTTCAGCGGCGCCGAGAACATCTTCACCGGATCGTCCTCGGACACCGAGGCCAGCGGCCCCTCGTGCACCCGGTAGCCGGGACCGAACAGCACCTCGCCGTCGAGGCCGTCCTGGCTCACGGCCAGCGCCAGCGGGCCGACCTCCGCCTCGATCTTGGCCAGCGCCGCCCCGGCCAGCTGCCGGTCCAGCGTCACCGACGTCAACAGCCTGTGCTCGCCCGCGTGATAGACCTGCGCCCCCTGGCCGCACACCGCCAGACCGTCGTACCCGAGGTCGTCCAGGATGTGCCGGGTCCACGGCACGGCGCGCCCCGTCACGATGATGTGAGCGGCACCCGCCGCGGTCACCGCGGCGAGCGCTTCCCGGGTGCGCGGGGAGACCGTCGAGTCCTCACGCAGCAGCGTGCCGTCGAGGTCGGTCGCCACAAGCTTGTACGGGAACGGCGCCCCCGTACCGGCTGAGTCGTCGGCCGAAGGGGCCGAAGAGGCGGAGGCGGCGCTCACTTGGCGATCGGCTCCAGAACCTCACGCCCGCCCAGGTACGGACGGAGCACCTCGGGCACCCACACCGAACCGTCCGCCTGCTGGTGGTTCTCCAACAGCGCCACGATCGTGCGCGGTACGGCGCACAGCGTGCCGTTCAGCGTCGACAGCGGCTTGACCTGCTTGCCGTCCCGCATCCGGATGGACAGCCGGCGGGCCTGGAAGCCGTCACAGTTGGACGCCGACGTCAACTCGCGGTACTTGCCCTGCGTCGGGATCCACGCCTCGCAGTCGAACTTGCGCGAGGCGGAGGCACCCAGATCACCCGAGGCCACGTCGATCACCTGGAAGGGCAGTCCGAGGGCGCTCAGCCACTGCTTCTCCCAGTCCAGCAGCCGCTGGTGCTCGGCCTCCGCCTCAGCCGGGTCGACGTACGAGAACATCTCGACCTTGTCGAACTGGTGAACCCGGAAGATGCCCCGCGTGTCCTTGCCGTACGTCCCCGCCTCGCGGCGGAAGCACGGCGAGAAGCCCGCGTAGCGCAGGGGCAGCTTGCCGGCCTCGATGATCTCGTCCATGTGGTACGCGGCGAGCGGGACCTCCGACGTACCGACCAGGTAGTAGTCGTCCTTCTCCAGGTGATACACGTTCTCCGCGGCCTGGCCGAGGAAGCCCGTGCCCTCCATCGCGCGCGGGCGGACCAGCGCGGGCGTGAGCATCGGGACGAGGCCGGCCTCGGTGGCCTGCGCGATCGACGCGTTCACCAGAGCGAGCTCCAGCAGCGCGCCGATCCCCGTCAGGTAGTAGAAGCGCGAGCCGGACACCTTGGCGCCCCGCTCGACGTCGATGGCGCCCAGCGCCTCGCCCAGCTCCAGGTGGTCCTTGGGCTCGAAGCCCTCCGCGGCGAAGTCGCGGATCGTGCCGTGCGTCTCCAGGACGACGAAGTCCTCCTCGCCGCCCACCGGGACGTCGGGGTGCACGACGTTGCCCAGCTGGAGCAGCAGCCGCTTGGCCTCGTCGTCGGCCTCGTGCTGCGCGACGTCGGCGGCCTTGACATCGGACTTGAGCTGCTCGGCCTTCTTGAGCAGCTCGGCCTTCTCCTCGGGCGAGGCCTTGGGGATCAGCTTGCCGAGCGACTTCTGCTCGGAGCGCAGCTCGTCGAAGCGGACGCCGGACGACCTGCGCCGCTCATCGGCGGAGAGCAGGGCGTCGACGAGCGCGACGTCCTCTCCACGGGCGCGCTGGGAGGCGCGGACACGGTCGGGGTCCTCACGGAGCAGGCGAAGGTCAATCACCCCACAAGGCTACCGGTGCGCACCGACACCACCCCACTCGATATCGGCACGCGCGTCTCTTTGTCCGTCTTGCGTTAATTGTGCAAATTGGGAAAAGTGTGCCGTGGTGAAGGAGGGGGTGATCTTGAAGGGTATTCGCCTCGCGTCAATGAAAGTGATCCAATTCCCCGGAAAGGGGCAGTCGGCCCTCGCCGCCTTGACTCATCGTCCTTGTGGAGAAGGGGACTTGGGGGCGGCGACCCCGTTGAGTTGTCCACAGTGGGCTGTGTGTCACCAATAAAGTTATCCACAGGCTGTGTGGGAGTTCTGTGGATGGCGGAAGTGATCGTTCCGGGGTTGGTGTGCAGGCCGGAGAATTCCCCGCTCAAACCCACTTCACACGCTCATTCGGGTGGGAATGGCTCACTCTGACGAGTTGGTCGCTGGAATTGGGGTGACACGGGCGACCTGGCGCCCTGTGGACGGGAGTGGGATGACTGGGGCGATTTGTCGACTGTGTCGGGTTGAGTTATCGACTTGTCCCCAGGTCGAGAGCAAGCCTGTGGATAACTTTGGTCCCCATCCACAGGCAGAGAAAGATGCGCAGGCCCGAGACGTACGCGTGCCGCGCACCCGAGACGTACGTGTTCCGCGTGTACGTCTCCCGCGCATGGGGCCGGTCGCGGCCTACGCGCTCAGGTCCGGCCGTCCTGGCTGCGCGCCAGCCAGTCCGCCGCCTCGATGAACTCGGCGTCCGAGGTGCCCAGCCGCAGCTGCCTCGCGTCGGCCGCCGACACCCCCGCCCGGGGGTACGACCCCAGGAACCGCACCTTGGGGCAGATCCGCTTGAGCCCCATCAGCGCCTCCCCCACCCGCCGGTCCGCGATGTGCCCCTCGGCGTCCACGGCGAAGCAGTAGTTGCCGATGCCCGCGCCCGTCGGCCGCGACTGGATCAGCATCAGGTTGACCCCGCGCACCGCGAACTCCTGGAGCAGTTCCAGCAGCGCGCCGGGGCGGTCGTCGCCCAGCCAGATGACCACCGAGGTCTTGTCGGCCCCGGTCGGCGACGCCGGCCGCGCGGGCCGGCCCACCAGCACGAACCGCGTCTCGGCGTTCTCCGCGTCGTGGATCTCGGTGACCAGCGGCGTCAGCCCGTACGTCGCCGCCGCGAACTCACCGGCGAACGCCGCGTCGAACCGCCCTTCCTGCACCAGCCGCGCGCCGTCCGCGTTCGACGCCGCCGACTCCCACATCGCGTCCGGCAGATGGGTCCGCAGCCAGTTGCGCACCTGGGGCTGGGCGACCGGATGACCGGTCACCGTCTTCACCTCGGAGAGCTCCGTGCCGGGCCGTACGAGCAGGGCGAAGGCGATCGGGAGCAGCACCTCGCGGTAGATCATCAGCGGTTCGCCGGAGGCGAGTTCGTCGAGCGTGGCCGTGACCCCGCCCTCGACCGAGTTCTCGATCGGTACGAGTGCGGCCGCGGCGTCGCCGTTCCGTACGGCGTCGAGGGCCGCCGGTACGGACACCATCGGGATCAGCTCGCGCGTGGCGGCTTCCGGGAGCGTACGGAGGGCGGCCTCGGTGAAGGTGCCCTCGGGGCCGAGATACGTGTAGCGCGTGGCCGACATACGGTCACCCTAATAGGCCGGTGGAGGTGCCCGCTCCGGGATCAAGCCCCTGAGCGGGACACGCCTAGGCCTCCAGGAGGCGCTGGCCCACGTACTCCCCCTCGCGTGCCCCGCCCGGGACCGCGAACAGCCCGCTCGCCTCATGGCGGATGTACGCCGAAAGCGCGTCACCGCGGTCGAGCTTGCGTTGCACGGGTACGAATCCCCTGAGCGGATCGGCCTGCCAGCAGACGAAGAGCAGCCCCGCGTCCGGCGTTCCGTCCGGGCCGATCCCGTCGTGGAAGGAGAAGGGGCGGCGCAGCATCGCGGCTCCGCCGTTCGCCTCCGGTGCTGAGATGCGCGCGTGCGCGTTGCTGGGGATGACGAGTTTGCCGTCGGGGCCGAAGGTGTCGAGGGCCAGTTTGGTGCTCTCCGTCCCGCCGGTGAGGGGCGCGCCGTCGGCCTTGCGGCGGCCGATGACCTGCTCCTGTTTGTGGAGGGAGAGCTGTTCCCAGTCGTCGAGGAGCATGCGGATGCGCCGTACGACGGCGTAGGAGCCGCCCGCCATCCAGGCGGTGTCCTCGGAGGTCGTGGTGCCGGCCGCGAAGGTGGGCGGCACGAAGATCCGCCGGTCGAAGTCGGGTTCGGACGGTTTGGGGTTGGCGGTGCCGTCGAGTTGGCCCATGAGGTTGCGGGCCGTCATCGGGTGCGCGGTCGCGCCGGGGGTGCGGTTGAAGCCGTTCATCTGCCACCGGACCCGGGCGGCGGCGCCCGCGTCCTTCTGGAGGGTGCGTAGCGCGTGGAAGGCGACCAGCGCGTCGTTGGCGCCGATCTGGATCCAGAGGTCGCCGTCGCTGCGCCGGCTGTCGAGGTGGTCGGAGGAGAACGGAGGAAGCGGGTCGAGCGCGGAGGGCCGCCGGCCGGTCAGGTTCGTCCGGTCGAAGAAGGTGCGGCCGAAGCCGAAGGTGACGGTGAGGGAGGACGGCCCGGCGTCCAGGGCGACGCCGGTGTCGTGGCCGGCGGCCGGTTCCCCGGCCATCAGATCCCGGGCCGAGGCGGACCAGCGGCGCAGCAGGGCGCTCGCTTCCTTGCGTCCCGCTCCCGGCGCCAGGTCGAAGGCGACGAGGTGGCCGCGCGCCTGGAGCGGGGTGGTGATGCCCGGCTGGTGGGCGCCGTGGAAGGCGACGGTGTCCGTGCCGACGGTGGTCAGCGCGGTGAGGGGGGCGGGCTCGCTTCGGCCGGCGGCGGAGGCCGCGGCTCCGCCGACCGCGCCGAGCGCCAGTCCGGCGGTTCCGACGGCGCTGGCGGTGCCGAGGAGGCGGCGCCGGGAGACGCCGGCGGGCGCATGGTCGGGCGCGGGGCCGGTCGCGGTGGGGTCAGTGCCTCGGTCGTCCGGGGTGTCCTGGCCGCTCTGGTCGTTCCGGTCGTTCCGGGCGAGGTTGTTCTGCCTGGTGTCGCTCACGGGGTCAGCCGATCTTCACGTTCTTGTCGACGGTGGTCTGGTCGATGTCGGAGGTCCGCACGGTCACCTGGAGCTTCCAGTCGCCCGGCATCGGGATCTGTACCCCGTCCGCGCTCCAGTGTCCGGCGGCGAACCGCTCCGGGACGATCGGCAGCGGGCCGATCTTCTGGGCGGTCAGGGCGAAGGCCACCTTCACCTCGGGCACGTCGAGGGGCTGCCCGTCCGGCCCGTCTATGTAGAGGTGCATCAGGTTGGCGCCGGACGTGCCGGGGTCGAGGGTCACCTGCACCGTGCCCTTGCCGTTCTGGCCGCCGGTGTCGAAGGGCAGGGTGACGTCGATGGGCCCCGCGGTCGCGGGCGCGCTGGCGGAGGCGCCTGTCCGGTTCGCTTCCTGTTCGGCGGTCCGGCCGGGCTCGGTCGACGTCAGTACGGTCGTGACGGCGAGGAGTACGACGGCCACGCCGGCCTCGGCCAGGACGGAACGGCGGAGTCCGGAGCGTTCGGTGTCGGCGTCTCGCAATCGCTTTTGGCGTGCTGTCGCCATCGCGGCTTGCTGGCGGGCGAGCTGGGCAATCCTATGAGTATCGCCGACCGCGGTTGTGCTCGCGGTGACGGTCTCGGACCGGGTCCCCAGTCCGGTCGAGGTCTCCGACCCCGACTCGCTTTCCGCTCCGCTCCCGGCCGCCGCTCCGGCACCGGCCAGGACCGCAGCCCCAGACCCGCTCCCAGAAGCTGTCTCCGCCGCGGCCTCAGCCCCCGCCTCTGCCCCAGCGCTTGTCGCCGTCCTTGACCCCGTCCCTGTCCCTGTTTCCGACGTTTCCGATGTCTGCGATTCCGTCGTTGTCTTCGCTTCTGCCTTCGCTTCCGTCTTCGCTTCTGTCCCGGCCTCCGCCGGGACCGCCGCCGGCTCTCCCAGCCGTGCTGTCCACCGCCGGGAGAAGAAGGCGATGGCGATCAGGACGGCGACGAGCCCGACCTTCACGAGGAGGAGTTGCCCGTATGACGTGTCCCCGAGCGCCGACCACGACCCGACCTGCCGCCAGGACTGGTAGAGCCCGGTCGCGGCGAGTACGACGACGCTGACAAAAGCGGTGCGCGAGAAGCGCCGTACCGCCGCGGCCTCGATGGAGGGCGCCCGGTACAGCGCGACGAGCAGCGCCGTCAGCCCGCCGAGCCAGGTCGCCACCGCCAGCAGGTGCAGGACGTCCACCGGCATGGCGAGACCGGCCTGGATCCCGGTCGACGCGTGCTCGGAGAGAGCCCAGGTGGCGGCGATGCCGGCCGCGACGACGACGCCGCCGACGGCGAGTCCGAAGGTGAGGTCCTTCTTCTCCTTCGCCTCGTCCTCGTTGGCGGGCGTTCCCCGCCGGGCGTACGCGCCGAAGAGGACGGCCACGAAGAGCGCGGCGGCGCCGAGGAGCAGCAGACGGGAGACGAGAGCGGTGCCGGTCTTGGTGGTGAGGACGGCCCGTAGTCCGCCCAGGTCGAAGGCGTCGGCGAGTTCGCCGGAGCCGGTATAGGGGGTGCGGAGCAGGAGGAGGACAAGCGTGGCGGCGGTGAGGGCGATCCAGCCCTGGACGACGAGCCGTTGCAGCGGCCGGACGGACGCGCCGCGCGGCCAGCTGCCGAGGACGAAGGCCGAACCACCGACGAGGAGGATGAAACCGGTGTACGAGACGTAGCGCGCGACGTCGTAGAGGAAGCCGACCAGGCCGCCACCGGCCTTCTCGGCGGGCAGGGTGGCCTCGGTCTTCGAGGGGGCGCCGATGGAGAAGGTGAAGGCACCCGAGACGGGGTGGCTGTCGGCCGAGACGGCCTGCCAGGCGACGGTGTAGGTGCCGTCGGGCAGACCGGCGTGCAGGTCCACGGCGTAGCTGACGATTTTGCCGCTGCTCAGGTTCCGGATCTTCTGGGTGTCGACCCGCTTGTTGCTCGGGTCGAGGACACGGATCGAGCTGTCGCTCAGGGCGACCTGCTCGGAGAAGGTGAGGGTGACGTCCTTGGGGGCGGTGGCGACCACCGCCCCGTCCTCGGGGGTGCTGCCGGTGAGAGCGGCATGCGCCGACGCCGTGCCGGACAGCACGGTGAGGACGGTGCCGAGCAGCACGGTGGCGACGAGCAGCAGTCGCACGAGCGGTGCGGCCGGTGCGGCTCCGAAGCGCGGGGCGGTGGTCGTCATGGTGTTCAGTCCCTCAGTTCTGGGCCGGGTTGTACGTGGTCTCCTTCACGGGAAGCTCGACCTTGATGGGGTCGGCCTTCTCGAAGTGCAGCTCGATGCCGATCCGCTGGCCTTGCTTCGGCTGCTGCTTGAGCTTGGCGAACATGATGTGGTTCCCGCCGCGTGCGAGATCCAGGGTGCCGTCCGCCGGGATGTCGAAGGACGTCACCTCCATCATTTTCTGGTCCTCGGTCTTGTGGATGGTGATGCTGTCGGAGAGAGCGCTGGTGACGGAGGTGAGCCTGTCGGCGGCTCCGCCGCTGTTGGTGACGACGAGGAAGCCTGCCGCGAGGTCGCTGACCGGGCGTGGCATGTAGGCCCCGCTGACCTTCAGTTCGGGCGACTTCGAGGAGGTGGACGATCCGGACGAGCAGCCGACGAGTATCAACGCCAGTGCCAGGGCGGAGGTGAGACCACCGGCGACGACGAGGCGCGGCGACGTGCGGGGGGCGGGTGTCGTGGCGGGGGCCGGGACGGGGGCGGCGGTGTCTCCCGTCACGGGTTCTCTCCCTTGATGATCTTCGGGAGGTCCTTGGCGTAGTCGTCCGAGGACGCGTCGTCGCCGTACAGGAGGTAGCCGCCGTCGGTCTTCGGTGAGAACGCGATGACTTGCGCTCCGTGCATGGAGACGACGGTGCCGTCCTTGTTCGTCGTGGCCGGGTCGATGCCGATGCCGATGCTGCGCGCGCCGGCCTGGATGGTCTTGAAGTTCCCGGTGAGCCCGACGAAGGAGGGGTCGCCGGCGGCGGGCAGCCACTTGGCGAGCGACGCGGGGGTGTCCCTGGCCGGGTCGGTGGTGACGAAGACGACCTGGAGCTTGTCCTGGTCGGCCTTGGAGAGGGACTTCTTGGCGATGGCGATGTTGCTCATCGTGGTCGGGCAGACGTCCGGGCAGTTGGTGTAGCCGAAGTAGATGAGCGTCGCCTTGCCCTTGGTCCGCTCGCGGAAGTCGTACGGCTTGCCCTTGGTGTCCGTGAGGACGAAGTCGGGCTTGGTGAAGGGCTGGTCGAGCACGGTCGCGGCCTTGTTCTTCGGCTGCATGGAGATGTCGGCGATCGGCTTGGCGGCGTCGCTGCCGCCGTCGCCGCACGCGGTCAGGGTGAGTGCCGTCAGCACGGCGAGGGCGGCGGCGGTGGACACGGTCTTCTTACGCATGGGAGGTGTTTTCTGGTCGAGGGGTGCGGGATGCCGGTACCGGGCACGCGGGTCCGTGAGGGCCTGGACGGTGGGTGGTCGGACTGCGAGGTCTCCGTGCGTCGCGACACCGCGATGTCGCGATGTCGCAACCTTGCGATACCGCAGTGTCCCAATGTCGCGACGTCACGGCGTCGTGGCGTCACAGCCCCGCGTGCCGCGGGTGTGGGGCGGGTGTGGCGGGTGCGGCGGGTCAGGCTGTGCGGCGGCGTCCGGCGAGGACGCCGAAGGCCACGCCCGCGACGCCGACGACGATGCCGACGATCCCGAGGACCCGGGCGGTGGAGTCGCTGGTGTCGCCGGAGGCCGTCTCGGTCTTCGCGGTGTCGTGCGCCTCGCTGCCCTGGGTGGCGGGCTTGGCGGTGGCGTGGGTGGCCGGCGCGCCGTGCTCGTCCTCGGTGGCGGCGGTGAGCTGGAGGACGGGCGCCGGGTTCTCGGGCTCGGCCGCGCCTTCCTTCGGCTCCTCGATCCACCGGACGACCTCCTTGTCGGAGTACGTCTGGATGGCCTTGAACACCAACTGGTCGGTGTCCTCGGGCAGCTGGCTGAGGGAGACGGGGAAGAGCTGGAACTGGCCGGACGGGGTTCCGCCGCCGGCGGTCGCCGTCCAGGTGACCTTGGAGACCGCCTCGGTGATCTGGTTGCCGTGCAGTTCCAGGGGTTTGGCCAGCTTGGCCTTGGTGACGACGATCTTCCAGCCGGGGATGGGCTCCGGCATCACGGAGGCCAGCGGGTGGTCGGCGGGGATGTTCACCTCCAGCTGGGTGGTGTTGGCGTCGTCACGCTCGTTGGGGACCTTGAAGTTGACGATGGCCGAACCGCCCTTGGCGGCGACACCCAGCGGCTGCACACTCACGTGCGCGGACGCCGGGCCCGCCAGCAGCAGGACGGCGGAAGCGGCGATGCCGCCGGCGACGGTGACACGGGCGATGTTCGAACCGGAGAACTTCTTGGCTGGGAACACGGAACACTCCACGGTGTGATGAGAAGTCAGTGATCGGGCGAGCGAGCTGATGCGATCGCGTGGGGAGGACACGCGACGGCATGGCGACCACACCCCCGTGCCGAGCGGAGTGCGTCGCGTCAGGCGGCGAGAGCGAGGCCGGCCGGCGGCCCGCGCCTGATCACTGTGTGCTGGAGTGTCTCCCCGGCCGCTACCGGCGGGGGGCCGTACGAGGCGCGCGGCCCGCGCGGGCCCGGAATGGGCGTGCCGGGCAGACCGGCACGCAAAGCCCGTACGAGAGAGAGCGCGGCGCGCAGGGAGCGCAGTTGCGCGTTCTCCCTGACCTCGCCGATGCCCCGCGCCGAGAGCCGGACGAGCCGGTGCAGCGCGAGGTCCCCGTGGCGCAGGAGCCAGCCGGTCACGAGCGCGGCCAGCAGGTGGCCGAGCACCATCGGGAGGGAGGGCAGCAGCCCGTCGGCGGAGGCCATGGGGCCGACGCCCATCACCATGCCGTGGGCGCCGTGCCCGGCGGCCGTGCCGGTCGTTCCCGTGCCGCCGTGCCCGGTCAGGCTGATCCCGGCGTCGGCGACGATCCGTTGCGCGTCGACGGGGGACAGCGAGACGGGGCCCGCGCCGCAGACCAGCTTCGCGGCCATCCGGATGAGCGCGTCGTTCGTGCCCGAGCCCGTGGGCATCACCATGTGCTGCTGCCCGAACCCGAAGAGGCTGTGCAGGGCGAGCTGTCCACCCGTCAGGGCCGCGACGATGGCCGGGGTCGAGCGCGCGCGTCCGGCGAGCGGAGCGACGACCGCGAAGACCCCCAGGAAGCCGAGGACCAGGGTCCACCAGGGGACGGGGGCACAGGCGGCCAGGACGTGCCCCGTCGCGGACAGCAGAACGCAGACCGCGGTGAACACCGCGGTCCTCAGCAGCCGTGGAGCGGCTACGGCGCGAGCGACGTGATCGGACGACATGGCCGGGTCATCATCGCACTGCGCCCCCGGGCGCCGCAGGGCAGGTCCGGAAGGTCGTTCTCCGCCCTGTTCGCGGTCCCGTCCACCGCCGGTGTCCCGCCCGCTCGCCCGCCGCGGTGTCCCGAGCTCCGTACCCGCTGGTCCGCCGCGCGCCGCCATACACCGCGGTCCCCCGTCCACGCGTCCGCCGAATGGGGGCTCGTGAGGGCTATCGGGGCCATCCGGTCGCCCGAGTGCTTACGGCACGGCGCGAAGGGCAATACGTATCGGTATGTCGAGCCGTGGCCGGGAGGCTGGAGCATGAGCATCTGGTGGTCTCTGCACTTGCGGCGCGAAGCCGCGAGCGTCCCGCTGGCCCGGCGCCTACTGCTCGGCACGATGGAGACCGCGGGCGTCGACCCGGACGTCTCCTTCGACCTGTCCGTCGCGCTCAGCGAGGCCTGCGCCAACGCCGTGGAGCACGGCGGCGGCGAGGGGCCCGGCGAGGCGCCGGGGGCGTACCGGGTGACGGCCTACCTGGACGGCGAGAAGTGCCGTATCGAGGTGGCGGATTCGGGTCCGGGCTTTCCCGCGCGGCGGATGGTGCGCCGTACCACCCAGGTCGGCGCGTCCACGGCGTCCGCGACATCCACTGCCGCGACTGTGTCCACGGCCCCCGCCACCCCCGTTCCCGCCGGCGTGACCCCCGTCCCCGCCGGCGTGTCGGCCGGTACGGCGGTGACCGTACCCGTGACCCCGGCCCCCGCTGTGACCGCCGAGAGCGGCCGGGGCCTGTGTCTGATCGAGCAGCTCGCCGACCACGTGTACTTCCGCAACCGGCCGGGGCGCGGGGCCGTGGTCAGCTTCGACAAGATCCTCAAGTGGCGGGAGGGCGCCCTGCTCCGCGCCATGTGAGCACGGAGCGGAACGCCCTCCACGTACCTACTTCTTCAGAGCTGCCATCCACGCCTCGACCTCGTCGGCCTGGCGCGGCAGTCCTGCGGACAGGTTCCGATTCCCGTCCTCCGTCACGACGAGGTCGTCCTCGATCCTGACCCCGATGCCGCGGTACTCCTCGGGCACGGTCGTGTCGTCCGCCTGGAAGTACAGCCCCGGCTCGACGGTGAGGCACATCCCCGGCTCCAGCGTCCCGTCGGCGTACGCCTCCCGGCGCGCGGCGGCGCAGTCGTGGACGTCCAGGCCGAGCATGTGGCCGGTGCCGTGCAGGGTCCAGCGCCGCTGGAGCCCCAGTTCCAGGACCTTCTCGACCGGCCCCTCCAGCAGCCCCCACTCGACGAGCTTCTCGGCGAGCACGCGCTGCGAGGCGTCGTGGAAGTCGTGGTACTTGGCGCCCGGCCTCACCGCCGCGATCCCGGCCTCCTGGGACTCGTACACCGCGTCGTAGATCTTCCGCTGGATCGCGCTGTAGCGGCCGCTGACCGGGAGGGTACGGGTGACGTCGGCGGTGTAGAGCGTGTGCGTCTCCACGCCGGCGTCGAGGAGGAGCAGGTCGCCGGAGCGTACGTCTCCGTCGTTGCGCACCCAGTGCAGGGTCGTGGCGTGCGGTCCGGCGGCGCAGATCGAGCCGTAGCCGATGTCGTTGCCCTCGACGCGGGCGCGCAGGAAGAACGTTCCCTCGATGTAGCGCTCGCTCGTCGCCTCGGCCTTGTCGAGGACCTTCACGACGTCCTCGAAGCCGCGCACGGTCGAGTCGACGGCCTTCTGGAGCTCACCGATCTCGAACTCGTCCTTCACCGCGCGCGCCTCGGACAGATAGACGCGCAACTCCTCGTCGCGCTCCGCGGTGACCTTGTCGGTCAGCGCCGCCTCCACCGAGGCGTCGTGACCGCGCACGACACGCACGGGCCCCGTGGCCTCCGCGAGGGTGGTGGCCACTTCGCGTACGTCCTTGGCGGGCAGGCCCAGCAACTGCTCGGCCTCGGCGAGGGAGTGCCGGCGGCCGACCCACAACTCGCCCTGACCGTTGAGCCAGAACTCACCGTTCTCCCGGTTGGAGCGGGGGAGCAGGTAGAGAGCCGCGTCGTGGCCGTCGTCCTGGGCGCCGTTCTTCCGCGGTTCCAGGACGAGGACGCCGTCGTGCGCCCGGTCGCCGGTGAGGTACGTGTACTCGGTGCCGGCGCGGAAGGGGTACTCGGTGTCGTTCGACCGCGTCCTGAGGTTGCCCGCCGGGATCACCAGGCGCTCACCGGGGAAGCGCGCGGAGAGCGCGGCGCGGCGCGCGGCCGTGTGGGACGCCTGCGCGATCGGCTCCAGGCCGTGCAGCTCGGTGTCGGCCCAGCCGGACTTCATGTTTTCCGCGAGCTCGTCGGACACGCCGGAGTACAGACCGTTCTTCCGCTGTTTGATCGGCTTCTCTTCCGCTTCCGGGGTCTCCTGGGGGAGCTCGTCAGCCACGTCTTCTCCTCGACTCGATACGACTCTTCGGTACGACTCTTCATACGGGTCTTCAACGGGTCTTCATACGACTCTGGACCGTCCTTCCATCGTATGTGCGAAGGAAAGAGGGTCCAGGTCGATGTGACGGGCTTGTGAGCAATCAGTCGAAACGGACCGCGAGCACGACGACGTCGTCGGCGGATCCGGCCCGGCCGGTCACAGCCGAGGGCCCCGCCTCCTCGCGCTCCCCCGGCAGCACCGCCCGCAGGACGTGGTCCGCGACCGCCCCCGGATCGTCCCGGTCCGCCTCCGGCACGCTCGCCGCCGCCGCGTGCAGGCGCGCGAAGG
The DNA here is from genome assembly GCF_044744165.1 of Streptomyces sp. NPDC087420. Classification (NCBI taxonomy): domain Bacteria; kingdom Bacillati; phylum Actinomycetota; class Actinomycetes; order Kitasatosporales; family Streptomycetaceae; genus Streptomyces; species Streptomyces sp. NPDC087420. The sequence goes on along the minus strand of NZ_JBIUXU010000002.1, from coordinate 212,513 downwards.
CCCGGTCCATGGGCTCGCCGGTACGCCGCAGCAGCCCGTCGGTGTACAGCAGCACCGTTTCTCCCGGCTCAGGAGAAACCTCCACGCTCGGCGCCTCCCAGCACGCCAGCATCCCCAGCGGCGCGGACAGGGACGTCTCGACGAACTCGGTGCGCCCCGCCCCCACGATCAGCGGCGGGGCGTGCCCGGCCCCGGCGAGCACGACCGAGCCCCGGGCGGGTTCGGCGTACGCGAAGAGCGCGGTGGCCGTACGGGCCGGCTCGGTGAGCCGCAACAGCAGTTCCAGATCGGACAGTACGGCGACGGGATCCTCGCCCTCCAGCACGGCGTACGCCCGCAGGGAGGCCCGCAGCCGCCCCATCGCGGCCACCGCGCCAGGCCCGGAGCCGCTCACCGACCCGACGGCCAGCCCCACGGCGCCCTCGGGCAGCGCCAGGGCGTCGTACCAGTCACCGCCGCCGTGCGGCCCCGTGCGGTGGCGCGCCGCGAGCCGGACGCCGGGGATGCGGGGCAGCCGGCCGGGCAGCAGCTCCTCGGTGAGGGTGGCCGTACGGGCGCGGGCCCGTTCCAGCTCCAGGAGAAGGGCGAGGTGCTCACTCGCGTACCGGGCGTAGAGACCCACTAGATGGCGTTGGCGTTCGACCGGTTCGGCGGGTTCGTCGTAGAACCAGACGACGGCGCCGAGCCTCTTCGGGTCCGGCGGGTTCACGTCCGGCGTGTCCAGGTCCGGCGTGTCCAGGTCCGGCGTGCCCGCGGTCGCGAGCGGTACGGCATAACTCGCCCCGTATCCCAGCCGCGCCGCCACCTCGCGCTGGCGCGGATCCAGCTCCGTATCGCCGAGCAGATCGGGTACGGCGACGGGTTCGGCGCGGCCGTCGGAACAGTCCAGGAGGCGTCCGTACGACGTGGCGCACCGCGGCACCGTCTCCAGGTGCCCCAGCTCGGCGTGGGCCAGCCCCAAGCCGAGCGTGGTGACGGGGCCGAGGCCGTCGGCCGGTTCGCACACGACCAGACCGCGCCGGGCGCCCACGAGGGCGGCGCCCGCGCGCAGGATCTCGTTCAGCGCGCCGTCCAGGGATCCGGTGCCGGCCAGGCGCTCGATCAGCTCGTGCAGAGTGGTGAGATCGGACACCCGTCCGGCCAGCCGGTCCTGGAGCAGCAGCCCCGGCGGAGGTGTGAGGTCGTCGAGTGGTGCGGCAGTCTGCGCGGGGGCGGAAGCTGGTGGATCGATTCCAGCCACTTTCGGAAGGTTCGGAGCGCTCATGGCAACCGGCTCATCGGCCGGTACGCTTCCCGCGTTCCCTGCCATAGCATCGCAAACCCCCACGTCATTCTGCGCAGCTATCCATGCATCCACTCCATGGATTCGTATCTACCCGCACAAAGGCGGCAATGTTCAGCATTGCCCTGGTGGGGCGGTGGCTAACTCGCCCAGGCTGAACTTGGCGAAAAAATGACCCCCCTGATCAGGTTTTGCGATCGACTGAGTGAGTTCAACCTGGGGGGTCTGCCGGGGCTGAGTTCACCTATGGTCCGGGTGGAGCGTCATTCCGAACGTGATGGGTACGTAAACGGTGACGGACGGGGGCAGTTGGGACCGCCCCGGAACCTGGCGGCAGGCCCGGGCGTCTTATCCGCCGTAGGCCGCGCACCCCATCCCCTCGGAGTGGCGAGGAAGTACGGAGTACAGCGGGAGAGCAGGCGCGATGCGCACGCCACCCCTCGCCACACGTTCAAAGAGGACAGTCCGACAGCCCGACGGCCCTACAGGTCGTGCCCGGCCCGGAGGCGGCGTCACGCGCCGCAGGCCTGGAACGCCTGTCCGTGCCCCCGGGTGCGGCGCGGCACAGCGCGGCGAAGCGTCGAACGCACAGCGACAGCGAATGCACGCACAGCGAATGCATGCACAGCGGATGTACGCACAACAAATGTACGCACAGCGAAGTGATGCACACACATGGTGTCAGTGTCATGTGGACCTCGGCGTTCAACGGAAAGGAACGAGCGCTCATGCGCGAGATCCTCGGAAGGCGACGCAGGCTCCGGTTCCGGCGTAAGGGGAGGCCTGCCCAGCTCGACGCGGCGCTCACCTACGCCTCCGCGTGGAGATGGCCCGTCCTGCCGGGCGCCGGGCTGACGGCGGCCGGCGCACGCGGGACACGCGGTTACGGCTGCGCCTGTCCCGACCCCGATTGCGCCGTACCGGGCGCACACCCCTTCGACCCAGGACTGCTGGCGGCCACCACCGACGCGCGCATGCTGCGCTGGTGGTGGGGCAACCGCCCGACGGCTCCGATCGTGCTGGCGACCGGCGACAGCGCGCCGTGCGCGGTGAGTCTGCCGGCCGTGGCCGGTGCGCGCGCCCTGGTGGAGCTCGACCGGATGGGCATGCGCCTCGGCCCGGTCGTGGCGACGCCCACGCGCTGGTCGCTGCTGGTGTCCCCGTACACCCTTGAACAGCTCGGTGAGCTGCTCTACGCGAAGGACTGGGTGCCCAGTTCGCTGCGCTTCCACGGCTCGGGCGGCTATCTCATGCTGCCCCCGTCCGAGGCGGCCGGCGGACAGGTCCGCTGGGAGCGGGCCCCCCTGCCCGGCTCGGCGGCGCCGTGGCTGCCGGACGTGGAGGCGGTCGTGGACGCGCTGGTCGAGGCGAGCACGAGCGCACCGGACGGCGGCAGCAGGCTCGCGTACTGAGCGGTGAGTGATGAGCGGTACGGCGCCGCCGTACCGCTCACTCCACCGTTGTCACTCGTACGGGTGTGAGCGGGCCCGAGAAGTGGGGAATTGGGCGCGCGGCGGCGCTGGGCGGCCTATTTCGCCGATATCTTTCGGCCGACCGTCAGGAATTTCCCCGCACCGGCAGGTGGCCCCCATGAATCTGCGCGTGATCGGACTCACGGCCGTTGTGGTGTGCACCGCACTGCTGCCGTTCGCCGCCTCCGCGGGACCCGCTTCCGGTCCGGCGCCGCTCCCGCGTTCCCTTCCTTCCGCGGCCGTGTCCCCGGTTCCCCTCCCGCTGCCGCTTTCGGCTTCACATCTGACCGGAATCGATGGGTCTACGGCGGCCCGTGACCGGCCGGTCACGGGAGGCGGTGCCCCGGTACGTACGGCCGAGCGGTGCGGCCCCGAAGTCGCCTCGCCCGAGGGGATCGAGGCCCAGTCGTGCGTCCTCACCGGGGGGCGTGACACGTGGGCGCGTACCTACTACCGGAACGCGACGGGGCGTGAACTGAGTGCCGTACTGAGCCTGATGGGCCCCGGCGCGCGGACCGTACAGACCCATTGCGCGGTGGCGGCGGAAGACGAGCCAGCCACGTGTGAAACCCCTCGTGAACCGTCCGCGGGAGGGGCTTCGCGATACCTCGCGATGGCGGAGTTCGCGGCCGCGGCGGAGGACGGGAAGAGCGGGGACGACGCACCGCTGTTGTTGCGGTCGGGGAGCAACTCCCCGGACCCTGGGGGCCGTTGACCGACGGGCCCGGTCCGGTCACACGAACGCCCGGCCGCTGGCGACGGGGGATGCACCAGCGACCGGGCTTCTAGAACCGTAACAAGAGATCGGCGGTTAGCAAATTCGATCCGGTGTATTCGGACAATGAATTACCTGCCGGTAGGGAGGATGTGACAGGTGTCACCGCCTCCGCGGAAAACACCGCGACGGTGGTACGGCGACGGCGAATGGTGTCGTCCGGTGTCACCCGTACCACTGCCGCCGTCGCCGTCGCCGTCGCAGCTCCCCGCTTCCCGCGCGGTGTGAGCCGGCGCGTGGGCCGATCCACGGGCCGACTCATGGGCCGAGCCATGGGCCGCCCCGCGTGCCGACTCACCGGTTGCCCCAAGCGCCGACCCGCGTGCCCACCCGCCGGCCGCCCCGTCAGCTGAGCGTCACCTGGCGGTTGGTGAGTCCGCCGCGCGCCCGGCGCTCGTCGCCACTCAGCGGCGTGTCGGCCGCGAGCGCCGCCGTCAGCCGCTCGGCGAACTCGGTCGCCGGCTTCTCGCACTCCTCCGCGCCCATCGTGCTCGGCAGGTCCCAGACCGGCACGGTCAGCCCGTGCGCCCGGAAGGAGCCGACCAGCCGGGTCCCCTCACCGAGGCCCGACGTCCCGGCCGCGTGCAGCCGGGCCAGCGCGTCGAGCAGCTTCTCCTCCGGGTACGGCATGACCCAGCGCAGGTGGTTCTTGGTGGGCGTCTCGCACCAGTACGCCGCGTCCGAGTGCGCCAGCAGGACGGTGGGGATCGCGGCCTCGTTGGCGCGTTCCAAGGAGGCGGTCACCTCGGCGGTGGCGTTCTCCGCGTCGGGCACCCAGAACTCGAAGCCGGGGTGCACCACCGGGCGGAAGTCCGCCTCGGGGTCCAGGAGGTCCTGGAGGCGCGGTCCGTCGGCGGGCGCCCGCTCGGAGGCGACGGGCGAACCGGGCTCGGCGGTCAGCGCACGCCGGAGCGTGTCGGCGAGGTCGCGGCTGAGGTCGCCGGACGAGGTGTCGTTCTGGAGCGCGAGCAGGACGGAACCGTCGTCGCGGCGCAGGGCCGGCCAGGCCATCGGCAGGACGGTGGCGAGCGTCACGGACGGGACACCGTCGGGCAGCCCGTCCCTCAGGGTCAGTTCGACGGTCGCGGCGGGCACCAGCTCCCGCAGCGCGACCCAGTCGCACTCACCGGCCAGGCCCTCGAAGGGGCGCTGCACCAGCTCGGTCACGGCGTGCGCGGCGGAGCGGCCGTGGCAGGCCTTGTAGCGGCGGCCGGAACCGCACGGGCAGGGCTCGCGCGCCCCCACCACCGGAACCGGTCCGTCCTTGAGCTGCGCCGTGCTGGCCTTGGTCTGGGGGCGCTTCTTGGCCATGGTGTGGCTTTCTCCCGGTAGCGGCGGTGCGGTGTCGGCGCGAGCCTAGCCGTACCGGCCGGGGACGTGGGTCCGCCGCACAGGTGTACGGATGATCGCGGCGCCCACCGCTCTCTTCCCGCCACGCTCCACCCGGGCCTCGGCCCGGTCAGCCAGACGCCCGGACCTGAGCCGGTCACTTGCCCGGACCTGAGCCGGCCACTCGCCCAGACCTGAGCCGGCCACTCGCCCAGACCTCGGCCGGTCACTCGCCCCGACCTCAGCCCAGTTCGTCGAAGGCGTCCACAAAACCCAGATCGCCGACGTCGAGTCCGGGGCCAGTGACGCGCGTAGCGAAATCGTCGCGGCGGTGTCCTTCGGTGACGAGCACCCACACCGTCACCTCACCGGACGCGCTGTCCCGTACGCCCCAGTCCTGGGCCAGCGCGCTGATGATGTTGAGCCCGCGCCCGCCGCGCGCCGTCACCGACGGTGTCGCCGGGACGGGCCGCGTCGGACCGCCGCCGTCCGTCACCTCGACCGTCAGCCGGCCCGCCTTGTCGACGTGCCAGGCCGCACGGATGTCCCCCTCGCCGATGTCCGCCCGCCCCAGCGGCCTGCCGTGCCGGCAGGCATTGCTGAGCAGCTCGGAAAGGATCAGAACCGCGTCGTCCACCACTGCGTCCGACATCCCGTTGCGCCTCAACTGCTCACGCATCCGGCGCCGTGCCGCCCCCACGCCCGCAGGACCGTGGGGTACGGCCATGCTCGACGACGTGGGTGCCTCTTGTGCCACCAAAACCGTCACCCCCGAGACCTCCTTAGCCCCACGCCACGATGTGAATGCCCCATTGGCCTGGACCGGAAACCGGCCACAGGAGAGCCGTTGACGCACTCATGACCCTCGAACACAGTTCGAGCGCGCCGGTGCACTCCCTGGGCGGGTAACGCGCCTGGAGATCTCGGAAGATCTCAGACAGGGCGGCCCAACTGGGACAGGACCTGTTTGGGGCGGTTGGTGATGATGGCCTCGACCCCCAGGCGTACGCACAGGTCGACGTCTTCCGGCTCATTCACCGTCCAGACGTGGACACGGTGGCCCGCTCTGTGCAGGCGGGCGATGTAGCCGGGGTGGTTGCGGACGATCCGCATGCCGGGGCCCGCGATCCGCGAACCGGCCGGGAGCCGCCCGTCGCGCAGCCGGGGGGAGACGAACTGCATCAGGTAGACGGTCGGCAGCTGAGGGGTGGCGGAGGCGATCCGGTGGAGGGAGCGGGCGGAGAAGCTCATGATCCGTACGGCGGACTCGTGGAGCTCCACCCCGCTCCACGCCGCCCCGTCCGGTCGGGGGGTGGGACGGTCCAGCCCGAAGCGCCGCAACAGTTCGAGCAGCCGCTCCTCCACCTGACCGGCCCAGCGGGTGGGGTGCTTCGTCTCGATGGCCAGCTGGACGGGGCGCCCGGCGTCCGCGACCAGTTCGAGCAGCCGCTCCAGCGTCAGTACGGAGGTGAACTCGCGGTCCCGCCAGTCCGGGCTCTCCTCGCTGTCCCGCCAGGAGCCGAAGTCGAGCGCGGCGAGGTCGGCGAGCTCCAGGGCGGAGACGGCGCCGCGTCCGTTGGACGTACGGTTCACGCGCCGGTCGTGGACACAGACCAGGTGGCCGTCGGCGGTGAGCCGTACATCGCACTCCAGGGCGTCGGCGCCGTCCTCGATGGCCTTGGTGTACGCGGCGAGGGTGTGCTCGGGGGCGTCCTCCGAGGCTCCGCGGTGTGCGACGACCTGAATACTGTGGTGGCGGGCTTGAGTCACCGCGTCATGGTGCCATCGTGCCGGGGTAGGCGGGTGAACGGCGGGGGCGCTGCGGCCGGCCGGCCAGAGGTGCAGGCGTTTTGTCCGTAATAAAGACTGATGGTACGACGCACAGCTCCTGCTTACAGTGGCCTGACGTGCTGTGGGAAAAACTGTGCGCAGAAACCTGCGTGCGAACCGTACGGAATCCTTGCCGACGACCTTGCCGATGACCTTGCCGACGACCGACGTGGAACCGAGGAGAACGAGCTGTGAGCACCGAGAACGAGGGCACTGGGGCCTCAGGCGCCCCGTCCGTACCTCCCGTGCCGGATGCCGCTCCTGAGGGCACACCCGCGTCCACACCCCCGTCCACACCGGCTCAGGCCGGCGACTACCCGCAGCCGGGCCAGACGCCTCCCGCCCCGGGCGGCTATCCGGCCCCGGGGCACACCCCTCCCCCCGCCGACGGTTACCCGCCCCCCGCCCACGCACCCGCCGGGGCTCCCGGGACGGGGACTCCGGCGGACGCCCCGACGTCGGCGCAGCCGGTGGCGGGCGCCTCCTGGCCGCCGCCCCCGCCGGTGCTCCCCTCCTACGGAAGCGGCGGCTCCTACGGAAGTGGCGGCGACGGCCCCGAGTGGGGCAGTCCTGAGCCCGCGCGGTCAAGGCCCGGCGGCAAGCGCATGGGTCTGTTCATCGCGGCCATGGCCGTGGTCGCGCTGGTCGCGGGCGGCCTCGGTGGCGGCCTCGGCTACCAGATCGCGAAGAACGACGACGACGGGGCCGGCTCGACGACGGTCTCGGCCGCGGACGCGCCGAAGGACTTCGCCCGCGCGGCGGACACGGTCGCGGCGGTGGCCGGCAAGTCGCTGCCGAGCGTGGTGACCATCGAGGCCAAGGGCGGCGACGGCGAGGGCGGTACGGGCACCGGCTTCGTCTACGACAAGCAGGGCCACATCCTGACCAACAACCACGTGGTGGCGTCCGCGGCCGAGGGCGGCGACCTCACCGCGACGTTCTCGAACGGCAAGAAGTACACGGCCGAGGTCGTCGGCCGCGCCGAGGGCTACGACGTGGCCGTGGTGAAGCTCAAGAACGCCCCCTCGGGCCTGAACCCGCTCCCGCTCGCCGACTCGGACGCGGTCGCCGTAGGCGACTCCACGATCGCGATCGGCGCCCCGTTCGGCCTCTCCAACACGGTCACCACGGGCATCATCAGCGCCAAGAACCGCCCGGTCGCGTCGGGCGACGGCACCGGCAGCAGCAACTCGTACATGAGCGCCCTCCAGACCGACGCCTCCATCAACCCGGGCAACTCCGGCGGCCCGCTGCTGGACGCCGGCGGCGCGGTCATCGGCATGAACTCAGCCATCCAGCCCTCGGGCAGCGGCGGTACGGGCCAGGGCCAGGCGGGCTCCATCGGCCTCGGCTTCGCCATCCCGATCAACCAGGCGAAGAACGTCGCCGAGCAGCTCATCAAGACCGGCACCCCGGTCTACCCGGTCATCGGCGCCACGGTCACGATGACGGAGGGCGGCAGCGGCGCCACGATCTCGGCGGACGGCCAGGGCGGCACCCCGGCGGTCACCCCCGACGGCCCGGCGGCGAAGGCGGGCCTCAAGGCGGGCGACGTCATCACCAAGTTCAACGACACCCCGATCGACAGCGGCCCGACCCTGATCAGCGAGATCTGGACCCACAAGCCGGGCGACAAGATCACCCTGACGTACAAGCGCGCCGGCAAGGAGTCCACGGTCCAGGTCACCCTGGGCGAACGCAAGGGCGAAAGCTAACCCCGAACACCCCCACCCCCAACCGCACTCCCACTCCCACCCCCAACCCCCACTCGGTCCCCCCACCCCACCCCCCGGCCGGTAAGCTGTCCCCGCTCCCGAGCAACAGTCCCGGAGCAAAGGTGGGTTGCCCGAGCGGCCTAAGGGAACGGTCTTGAAAACCGTCGTGGCGAGAGTCACCGTGGGTTCAAATCCCACACCCACCGCACGCAGGTCAGCGTAGATGCTGGTCAGAAGGGGTGCCCCTCACTGAGGGGCACCCCTTCCGGGTTGGGGTTGTCTCACCCCATCTCGCCGGTTTCCCAGTGTTGACCAGGGCGTATGGCCAACCTGTGGCCAGGATCCGGCAGGGTCAGGGCGCCGGCTGTTCGTCCTCTGCCTGGTCAGCAAAGCCCTGGTCGATCAGGTCGTTCATCCGGTCTTCCTCGCCGTCCAACACCTTCGCGTAGTACCGCTGGAGGACAGCGATGCTCTGTCCCGCCCGGCGGGCGGTCTCGGCGAGGCTCACCCCAGACCGCAGCCAGAAGGACACGCAGGCGTGCCGCAGGTCGTACGGAATAAACGCGAGCGGCGACGCGACCTGTGCGGGAGTGAGGGCGATCCGCCGTGCCTCTTTCCAGACGACCCCGTATTCCTGGGACCGGATGGGTCCGCCACGAACAGCGCTGAACAGGCGGCCGTCGGCGCCGGCGCCGAACTGCTCGATATGCTCGCGCAGCAATACGACGAGAACGGGCGGGATCGGCACACGGCGCACGGTCTTGCGGGCACGGTGCTTGAGCCCCCGTTCTTCGTACGGTTTTCCGTCGTCGGTCCAGCCGGAACCGACCTGCGGTCGGGCCCCGGACAGGTCCACGCGGCCCCATCCGACAGCGGGAAGCGTGCACTGATCGAGGCTGAGCACGGAGACTTCCTCCGGTCGCATAGCGGCGTAGTACATGCACCCGAAGAACGCTGTCAGGTGCTCTCCCCGTCGGCCCTGGCCACGCACGGCACCCAGGAGCGCACTGGCTTGCGCGGGCGTAGCCACGCTGCGTTCGTCCAGCTCCTCCACGGCCTTCGGCATCTCCCAGTGCACTCGTTGCAGGGGATTGCTCGGCAGAAGTTCCTTCTCGACAGCGAGCCGAAGGCAGTTGCTCAGGACGGCCCGACGTCGCCTGACGGTGTTCGGTGCCGCAGGCTTGCCATCTTTCTTCCTGGCCAGTGCATCGAGGACAAGGCGCATCTTCTTGGCGCTGTCGAGGTCCACCACGGCGGGCGCGTGCTTCTCCGCCCAAGCCAGCGCCTGAGCTTCGGCGCTGGGGAGCTCGCTCCCGTGCCTGCCCGCGTTGAAGGCCCACTGGTAGAGCGACCGGCGCAGCAGTTCTTCTTCCGGCCGACCCTTGCCGTCGGGGCAGAGCGTCAGCGTCGCGATCGTCAGGCTCTCCGCGATGCTCGCGCGGTGCTTCGCTGCGGCCGTCGGCCACTTCATGGCTACGTGACCCCGGGCATGGGTGTACCAGGACGTGCGGTTGAGCTGGCGAAGCTCCGAGATGGGGAGTCCGGTCTCGGTGTCGAACGCTTCGCCGCTGCTGGCGGCCGTCATCAGCTTGGCCCTGCGAGCGTCGGCCAGGGTCTTGGTCAGGAAGGGTTCTTGGTGGACTTTCCCGCCCACCTTCCAACGGAGCTGGAACGGGGCGCTCTTGCTGTCGCGTCGGCGGATGCTCCACACCCGCACGTCGTGGCTCTGCATGATCTCTCCTCAATGCCCGGAGGGGCCCGCCGTCGTGCGGCGGGCCCCTCCGGAGTGGTGCTTGTGATCAGGCGGCGTGCTGCTCGCAGGACTCCAGCCAGGCGTCAAGATCCTGGCGACGAACACGGAGTTGGCCGTTCGGGAGTTTGACGATGCGCGGGGTCTGCTTGCGGGCCCGCATGCGATAGAAAGCGGCTCGACTCATGCCGATCTCGGTGAGGACTTCGGGGAGCTTGAGCATCTGGGGGCGTGCCACGGTGCGACTCCTTCGAGGCTTCGGACTTCGGGAAGAGTGCGGGTCGAACGGGGCTATACGGGAGCGCGCGTCTGTCCAAGGTGCGGATTTCTGCGTCATTGCGTCATCAGCGTCATTCAGGCTTCTGACCTGGTGTTTTGTGTGACGCAGCGGCTGTGGGTGCGTCATCGCAGCGTCATGGGCTGCGTCATCGGATGACGCAGATGACGCAGGATGACGCAGCGCCTGCGGTCTGCGTCATGCCTGTAGCCGCAGGTCAGGTAGCGTTTTTTGGCTTGCATGACGCAGATGACGCAGCGTCTTCCTCTTAGGACAAAAGAGGGGGTGTCCGTTGCAGTCCGGTGCGTATCACAGCGTGAAGAGGAGCCGCTGCGCGGCCACACCTGCGGGCGGCGTTCCGCCGAACAGCAAGAGGAGCACGCCTGGGCGCTGGTGCTCCTCTTGCTTGTCTGGGCGCGTGCCCGCACCGGGGTCAGAACACCTGCTTCTGCTCCTGTGGCGGCGCGGTGGCCGGGCGGGTCATTTCGAGGTAACGGCCTTCGCTGGTACGGCCGGTGTCGATGAGGACACCGCGAGCGGCAAGAGTCGGCTGGAGGCGCTTGAGCCGGTCGGAGAGGACTTTGCCCGTGGTCGGCCAGCCCTTGGGCAGGGAGCGCAGTTCGTCGCCGCTGTAGAGGCGACTGAGGCAGTGCAGCCACTCAGTAGAGGTCATCCGCTGCGCCGCGCCCGGCTCGAAGGTGTCGGCATGCTTGAGGACAGTCTGCGCGAGGAGATCGCCCTCGATCACGTCGTCGTTCAGGTCGTCCAGACTGGTCCGATAAGCGGTGAGCGCTCCGAGGCCGGTTGCCGCGTCGAGCTGCGCGCACAGGTGTGCGAAGTCAGCCATCCGCAGATCGGTAGGAGTCTCAGCCTCGGCAGCTCGGACTTTGACCGCGAGGTCCAGGAGCGAGCCGAGAACGACGGGCAGAACCTCCGCGTACTCCGCCCACAGTTCCGCCTCGGTGCGCCGGACGCGGGGCCGCTCCAAGCGCAGCGGCAACAGCCGTTCCGCGAGGTCAGGCCGGATGACGCCCACGTCGATACCAGTCAGGAGGAGGGGGCGGCGATAGCCGACGCGGAACACGTCCCCGTCCGTGAACAGGGCCCGCTTGACGCTCTCGGCTCCGGTGACGATGCAGCACATGGCGTCGGACAGGTCCGGGGTCATGTGGGAGAGGTTGTCCAAGGCGGTGACCCACCCGGCCGCCACCGCTGCAATCAGGTTCTCTTCGTCCTTCGGGGCGCGGCGCAGGTCGCCGCTCATGCCCTCGATGATCCGCACGAGCATCCGCCCGGCGGTGGATTTGCCCGCGCCCTGGGGGCCGGTGAGGAAGGGGGCGGGGACGGGCACGGACGGCCCGAGGCAGCCGATGAGCCAGGCGATGGCCAGGCATTCGGTTTCCGCGTTGGCGAAGTTGCACAGCCTCAGCAGGAGGTCGATGCCCTTGCCATCGGTGTCCTTGGCGGGCAGGGGGAGTTCCCCGGTGAGCTGGGTGCGTCGCCAGCATACCTCGCGCGGGTCGGGGCTGATGATGTCCCAGCCGGTGGGGTGGATACGGACGGACTGTCCGTCGTTGCGGCCCAGGTCGAGCCACGTCGCCCCGTCGAATCCGGGGGCGACGCGGATGTGGACGGGCTGCACGTTCTCGGTCAGTGCAAGTGCTTCGATCAAGTCCAATGCCTCCTTGAGAGCAGTCCCGTTGAACACGCCGCGCCCGTCCTTGAACAGGCCGACCATGAGTTCCTGCCGGTGGCTGCCCGAGGTGCCCTGGGAGCGGATCGGACGTGCCACGGGGTGCCCGTTCTTCTGCGCGTACACGGTCCCGTCGGCGGTGCGGAAGTACCGGAAGTGCGCTTGCGCGTAGTCGGTGATGACCTCGCGTGCCGGATTCTTCTCGTCGTCGGACATGGTCAAAGCCCCAATGTGGCGCGGGCGTTGGTCCACGCGTCGGTGCAGTGCCGGGGGGACTCGCCCTTGGCCTGAGCGGCACTGAACAGCCGGGCGACGTGGTTGTCGGTCAGGCAACCGCACCGGCCGTGAACGGACAGCACGGCGAGGAAGGTCCGGTAGACGGTTGTGTGAACCGCACTGGGGGCGTCGGTGATGCGCTGCTCAGCCATGGCGATGCCACGGTCCAGGAAGGCGGGCGCGCGGTGCCGGCACTCAGCGCCTCCGACCGGTGCGGGCACGGTGATGCCGTGCGGTGCCGGCCGGACCGTGGAGGGCCGCTTCACGGTCATGGCGCGCACGGCTTCCGGCAGATCCGTCATGGTGCCGGTTCCGGGACCGAGCCACCGCGCGTAGGCCATGAGCGACTTGATGTCGACACCGGGCCGTACCCCGTTTACGGACTGCATCGCACCCCGGTAGAGCCAGTGCTCACCCCGCGTCGTCGGCACGGTGCGGGTAGCGGGCAGCGTCTGCCGTGCCCAGGTGACGGCGTCAGCGTTGTCGAGGTCGACCACTGTCAGCCCGGCCCCGCCAGGGTGGTAGGCCACGGCCTGCGCTTGCCCCCAGATCGGCGCCCACCGGCGACTGGTGAGTACGGCGGGGTCGGTGGTGGCGGCGGCCCATCCGTGGCAGACATGCGAGCAGCAGCAGGGGCCCGGAGTCTTCATGTTCGGCCGGCCGCCGCAGGCGTTGTCGCGGCAGGCCGGGCAGTTCCCGAACGGGACCTTCCCGGCCCGCAGTGGCAGGACCGGCACACCGGCCGCAGCGAGCGCCAGGGCGGTGCGAAGATGGTCCCCACGGTCGAGGCCTCGCACGATGGTGCTGGGCTGAGTCATGCTGAATGTCTCCTGTTCTGTGATGGGTGGGAGAGCCAGGGCGGCCCCGGACTTTGGTGAGGCGGGGGCCGCTCTTGGTTTGTCGGGCAGTGATGCGGAATCCCTGCCGCCCATGGGCAGGGAGGCGGAAGTACCCCCTGGCGTGTGCGTGTGGAGGGTGTTTCGGGGTGTTGACCTGCGGTGTCTCCCTGCCTCCCTGAACATCATTTGTGCAGGTCAGGTGCAGGGAGGTGGGTCAGGGAGGGGGTGAGGGAGTTCTCCCTGTCTCCCTGACCTGCCGGGGTGCGGGTCCCTCTACTTGGCGGCGGAATCGGAACCGTTGGTGTCGCGGTTGGTGAGGGCGCGTGCGACGCGGTCGCGGCCGACGACCATGCGGCCGTCGGACTTGTACGGGTCGGCCCCTTCGGCTTCCAGGACGCGCTTGAGGTCGCTGTTCGTCCATGACCCGTACGCGTCCTCGTTCAGCGTCGCGAGCCGCTTGAGCACGTCCTGGGTGAGCACCCGGGGCGCGTCCGCGACCACGGCCGCGATGTCGGTGAGCGGGTCGCGGTCCTCACCGTGTTCGATGACGTGCAGGGTGGTGACGCCGTCGCGCATAGCCCGTGCGCGGGCGGTGATCTGCGCGGCGGTGTCGGTGTCGACGTAGTGGGTGCGGATGGTGATGGACGCCTGGCCGGCCGGAATCTTGATGCCGTCGGACGCGACCACGAGGGTTCCCTTGTCCAGCCCCGGACGCAGCAGGTTCGGTGCTGCCCCGCCGTCAACGGCCTTGTCACCGAGCGCCATCCGGGCCTGCGACTCCGTGCCCAGGGCGAGAGAGGCGCGGGTGTGGGCACCCTCGCGAACGAGCTTGGGAAGGTTCTGGTCGGTGGGGTCCTGGGTGCCCTGCCAGAGGGTGACGTTGACCGCACGTCCCTGGTTGTGGATCTTGCGGGCGGCCATGAAGTAGCGGGAGGCGGCCTTGGACCCGCCGTAGGGGCGCTTCTCGCTGTCCACGACGGGGCACATGAACGCCACCTGCGCTTCGTCCACCAGGAGGACCAGCGGCGGGAACACCGTGCCGGGCGGGGCCTGGAGACGTCGTTCCATCTCGCTCACGCCGCTCTCCAGCATCTCCGTTGCTTCGATGACGTGGTCGTCGGTCGGGCCCTGGATGAGGACGGTGGCAAGTCCGTCGAACATGGCCCAGTCCCCCGCGCCCTTGAGGTCCGCGAGACGGAACTCAACAGTGCGGTCCAGCGCGAGCCACAACGCCAGCGCACGGAGTGCTGCGGTCTTGCCCTGGTTGGACAGCCCCGTGATGAGCAGGTGGCGCTGGTACAGGCTGATGGCTGCCGCGTCGCCGCGCAGGTCCTGGCCCCAGGGGGCGCGTCCGCTCTTGTAGTTGGCGGTCATGTCCAGGTCCGTGACCAGCGGGGACGGGCCGATCGGCTCATCCAACGCCCCGGAATCAGCGATCCACAGGCGCACGGTGCGGGCGGCCTGAGGGATGGTGATGAACACTTCGTGCTCGTGCCGGTCGAGGTTTTCGGCGAGCTTGCGGCGCTTGTTCTGGACCTCGTTGGTGGACACCCCGGACGGGAGGGTTACGTCGACTTCGACACCGCATCCGGCGATCCGGATCGGCCCGAGCATCGCAGCCCCCGCATCCCCCATCTCCTTGATGGCGGCCCGCAGCGGGGCGACACCGAGGTCGCGCAGCGCGGTGACCACGACGGACGGGGTGATCGGCGCCCCAGCATCCTGACCACGGGAGTTGCTGGGAAGGGCCCACTGCGGTGCGGCACCACGGTGCCGGCCGACCGCCCACACGCCGAGCAGCGCCACCCACGGAGCGGCGGCGACCAACGGTCCCCACACCACAGTCGTGATGACCACCAGCAGGCGAATCAGGTCAACCAGTGCCATCAGGGGCGTGACGACGTCGGCGGGGTTCTTGTTCGCCACCGCCAGGGCGATACCGATCAGGACCAGGGCGCCGACCCCGCCGCCCGTACCGAGGGCCGCGCCCTTCACGATCCGCTCCGGCGCGGCGAGCAGGTCCATCCGGCGGCGGTGACGGTCGGCACGGAAGCGGTGAAGGCGTTCCTCCCAGTCTCCCGCGGCTTCGTAGTTGCCCACCGCTTCGGCGGCCCGAAGCATCCGCTCGTACCGTGCGGCCGTCCGACCGTCCCACGCCCGGCGGGTCACGATCCGCGTGCCGCCGACGACGTACATCCCGTGCCGCGCCACCAGGCGCCCGGCCATACGCGTGCTCTCGTGCGTGACCGCCGTGCGGACTGCGCGCCCGGACCGCACCCACAACGGCAACGCGACCTGGGGACCGGTCACAGCGGCGGCCGGGGTGGGCTGCTCGGGTGCGGGGGTGGTGGGTTCGGGGTCTTTGAACAGGTGGATGACGTTCTCGGACATGATGGGTGTCTCCTGCTCTCTCAGGTTGTGGAGCGGCGGGGAACCCCGGGCGGCCGGCGTACCTTGGCCGGGATGACGGCCGCCTGGGGGAAGGTTCAGAGTCCGATGCGGCGCGCGGCACGCTCGGTGCGCCGCAACGCGTCCTCAGCAGCCCGCAGACCCGCCCTGGCGGCGGTTCGGCCGGTGCGGTCGGCGGTGCGCAGTGCGGTCTTGGACACGGCCACGGCGTCGCGTGCGGTGTCCAACTGGCGGGCCATGGCGTCGTTCTCGCGCTCGCACCGCGTGGCCGCACTTTCGTAGATGCGATCGACCTTGCGGGTCAGGTCGCCGATGTGGACGTCCTCCCCCGCGATACCGCGCTTGGCCATACGGGCCACCAGGAGGGCGACCTTGGCCTTTTCCCCGGGGGTGAGGCGGGGTTCGGGCTGGGGCTTGAGTGCCACGACACATCTCCGATCCGGGCCGGACTGTCCGGCTCCCCTCACCGCCCGAACACGTCGGGCGGATCGGGCAACCGGCAGGTCAGCGACGGCGGCGGGCCTTGCTCAGGTTCGTCGCGGCGGCCTTGCCGTCCGTGCCGCCGACCGACTTCACGACCGTGACCACACCCCACGCGCACACGGCGGCGATCAGGGCGAGCAGCGCGAGGTTGGCGGCCATCGCGGTCAGGACCCCGACCAGCAGAGGGCCGAAGTACACACCGGCCGCGACCGCGCCCGCACCGACCCCGGAGCCCAGGGCGACGCGCTGAATGGTGCGGTCCGGTGGGGCGTGGTGGATGTGGACGACCTGCGGACCGCTGGTCTGCGGTGCGGGCAGGGCGTTGGGGTCGATGTAGGCGTGTGTGCCGTCCGGGAGCTGGACGACCGTGCGCGGGGCGGGAAGCTGTTCCACGGTTCCTCCGGTGCGTGGTCGGGGGTAGTGCGGGAGCGCCCCGGGCCGGAGTCGATCCGGCGCCCTCGCGGCGTGGATGCCGGGGCTGGTGGATCAGCGGCTGTGCTCCGCTGCGATCTCGGACGGGGTCTTGTCGTCGATGGTCAGCGGCAGCGGCGGCAGTGAGGGCCGTGGGCGAGGGCGCACAGTTCGGCCGGAGCGAATCCGCCGAGGCTGCCGGTGTGCTGCACCTTGTCTTCTACGACGCGTCCCCGGCCGCTGTTGTCGGGGACGTCGATTTCCCACCCGGTGGTGACGTACTTGCCGGGGCCGACCTTTCGGATCTCGCCCACAGTCTTGATCCGGCTGCGCTTCTGCTGACGCGCCTCCCGGCGTTCCTGGGCCAGCGCGGATGCCTTCCGGTTCACGGCGTCGTAGCGGGCCCGACGATCCGTCTCGACGGTCCGAGCCTCGGCGGCTGCTCGGTAGCGCTCTTCCTCGGTCTGTACGCGGGTTTTGCGGTTGAACAGGCCCATGACGGGTCCCTTCGTGATGTGGATTGGTGCGGGGGGGTGCCCCGGGCCGGAGTCGATCCGGCGCCCTCACGGCGTGGATGCCGGGGCCATGCGCTGTTCAGGAGGGGTAGGCGCAGGTCACGCACATGCCGAGCGAGCGGGGGATGCAGTACCCGGCATCCGTCTGGCACGTGGGGCAGGTGCGGCGGGCGAGCATGGCCTTGGCGAGCGCGGCGGCGCGGCCGGAGGTCATGGGGCGGACGGGCTTGGCGCGGTCGCGGTGGTAGAGGTAGGCGACACGGAGCGTCGGCGGCTGGCCGGTGCGGCGGCGGCGGTTGGAGAACCACAGGAGTTGCGCGGCGGCCGGCTGACCACCGGGCCGCAGGCCGTCGGCCCGGAGCTGACGCCGTGTCGCGTAGCCCTTGGGGGCCATGCGGAAGGGGAACGTCGGGAGCCCGTACAGGTCGCCGTCCGGGTCGAAGAACCGGGCCGACATCAGGCACCCACCAAAGCGGTGTCGTCCTGAGGCGAATCAGTAACGGCGTTGTCCGTGTCGCGCTCGGCGCGCAGGGTGTCGCGCAGTCCGCGTGCCTTTTCCGCCGACGTGCTGACCGCTTTGCGGATGCCGTCGGCCGTCAACCGGTCGTCCGGCCAGTCGGCTGTTGCCGTGCGTGCTTCGTCAAGGAGTTGGTCGGGTGTGCGCTTGGGTCGGGTGGTGCGGGCCGCCTGCGGGACCCGACCAGTCGCCCGTCGGGGCCGCACCGACTCCGCCGCGACCGCCAGCGCGGGCGAGTCGACCGGAGCCGACTCAACCGCCACCGGAACCCCGACCGGTTCGGGGGCCGGGAGCGCGGGCGGGCCCTCGACCGGCGGAAGCGAGGTGTTGGCCGACTCTTCCAGGTCAGAGGTAGACCGATTGATTACGATCTCGGTCGTTTTCTGTGCATCTATGGTGATGTCCGGTCGGTAGTGCAGGACCTTCGCGACGAGGTCCGAGCCGAAGTAGATCGACCCGACCGGCAGCGACGTGGCGAGCAGGACCAGCGCCCAGTTGGCCGGGTCCCAGTCGGCCAACTGCCCCCAGTCGACCGACTGACCGTGCAGCGCGGGAACGAGCCCGTGCACGTAGTTCAGGACCAGCGAGGCGATCGTGTAGGCAGCCAGCACCCGCAGCGCGAACCTGCGATCGTCCCCGACCAGAACCAGCGCGGCGACCAGCGCGAGCGCCATCAGACCATCGACCACGAACGGGTACAGGGTCGCGCCGGTCGCGTCCGCGCCGATCGCACGGGCCACATCCCGCAACGCGTTCCACGACACCCGGAACGCCATCCCGACCACACCCACCAGTGCGAGAACGAGCAGGGTCTTGGCGGTGCGGTTCATACCAGCACACCCCCCACCGCGATCACGGCGGCGACGATCAGCAGCACACCGGCCGCGCAGGTCAGATCGACCGCGCGGGACAGGCAACGGAACTTGGCCACGGCGATACGGGAGAGATTCGCGATGTCCGCGCCCCGCCGGTCGTCCGCCAGCACGGTGCGGATTTCCTCGGCGGTGAGCGTGGCCCAGAACGGGAAGCCCGCCACCGCAGCACCGGACATGTTCGGCCGCACCGCCCGCAGCAGCAGACCCGCCGCCACGAGCAGCAGGGCCACACCCGCACCCCCGACCACGTACGCGGCGATCGGCAGGGGCGCGTCCTTGGCGACCGTCCACACCCCGGCCAGCAGGGCGCCGATGAACGCCAGCAGCAACGAGGTCTTCGTGTCGGTCCGGGCGATCTCCGCCTTCACCTCCGCATGAGCGGCGGCCAGGCTCTTGTCCAGGTCGGCACTCACGCCGCACCCCCGGACGTGCTCACCGTGGTGGTCCGGTTCGCCAGCTCCCGGCGGGCAGCCAGCACCCGACGGCGGGCCCGGCGGACACGGCGGGTGTCCAGCTCGTTGGCCGGCCGGTCCAGGGTCATGATCTGCGCGTCCAGCAGTTCGACATCCGCCCGGATGAGCGGCATCTCGATCTCGATCGCGGCCAGTTCGGAATCCGTCGGCTCAAGCCAGGGCTCGAACGCCGTAACGGCGTCCTGAACAGTAACGATGTGATCCATGGGTCGTGCTCCTCATCAAGTGGGAACGGCCCGAAACAGCGGCCCCGGTGTGTCAGCACCGGGGCCGCGCGCCGTTGAAGCGGGAAAGGTTCCGGCTCCCCTCGGCCCTGGCCGTACGAGACGGCCAGGGGAGGCAACCGGCCGAAGCGCCGAAGAGCTGCGGAAGGTGTTGCGACGTGCTTGTTTGTCTCCTTCGGGACTGCGACTCCCGTTTCACGGAAGAGCTGCCATGCCCGTTTTAGGCGTATGGAGACATGACCTTTCGGTCTAAGCCCTCCGGGACTGACAAGGGACCCGGGACCCTCCCCCCGTCCGATGCGGGGCTCCTGGCCGTGCAGTCGTTGCGGTCCCGAACAGGGCTCTAGCTCCCTGGACAGGCTTGGGCCACAACTCACCCGCCTCGATCTGACCAACTTGGCTAGCCCGATCTGGACAACATCAACGTAGCCATCCTGGCTAGCCAAGTCAACACCTGGATGTCTTGGCTGTCCTGATGGCTAGTGGCTGCCGTAGCATCGGCTGCATGACCTTCGCGCCCGAACCGCTGGACCCTGACGACAGCCGGCCCCCGTACGAGCAGGTCGCGAGCAGTCTTAGCGCGGCTATCCGCACCCGGAGGCTCGCCCCCGGCGAGAAGCTGCCCTCCCACAACAAGCTGACGGAGCTGTACGGCTTCGCCAGGGCCACAGTCCAGCGGGCACTTCGCGACTTGGAGGATGAGGGCCTGGTCGTCTCCCGAAAGGGAAGCGGGGTCTACGTTCGGAACCGGACCGAGCGACCCGCGGGCCTGCGGCCCTACGTGGAGCAGGCATTCGCCAGCCAGGACGTCTCAATCGACTTCGCCGGATTCTCAAGCGAGACCTTGCATGCGGCCCTACAGGAGCCGATCGACAAGATTCGGGTAGGCCGCCTCACGCCGGCCCGCATCACCATCCGAATTCTTGTTCCGGATATGGCGGTACCGCAGGCGGCCCCGGTACGAAAGATCGATGGGGCGGACGATCCTCGCTTGCGTAACCGTATGCACGATCTGATGGTCGGATTCACGCGAGGCATCACCAATTCGGTGCATGAACTCAGCCTCCTCGGGTTGGTGCCCGAGACCAAAGTGTCTGTACGCGTGCACAGTGGAACGCAATTCTTCAAGCTGTACCTGGTCAACCAGGAGGATGCGTTCTTCGGCTACTATCCGATCCGCCCAAATAAGGTGGTCGCCCAAGGGGAGGCCATCGAGATCTACGACCTGATCGGACCAGACGCAACGCTATTCCACTACTCGATAAACGAGGGTGATTCTTCCAGCGGCGCCCAACAGGTCCAGCAAGCCAAGATGTGGTTTGACAGTGTGTGGGACACCATCGGAAGGGAATTTCACCCCGATGGAGAATGAGGCCCTAATGAAGACGGTCAAGCTGGCCGGAAGTATCTTCTTCGACTTCGACGGGCCCATCTGCGAAGTATTCGCAGGACTCCCCGCTTCCGAAGTTGCTAAGAATCTCGCCGATGCGATGCGTCGATTCGATCCAATTCTCTCCGAGAGAATGCAAGGCATGGACTTCGTGGACGCTCTCCGCGTTTCTCCGGAAGGCGGTGAGGGTGCACTTAAAGCAATTGAAGAGACTCTGATCTCTGCCGAGATTGCGGCCGTCAAGGTGGCTGGAGAACCCACTCCCGGTGCCGTTGCATCGCTCCAAGCGGCCAGATCATCGGGTCGGAACGTCGCTATTGTCAGCAACAATTCCGCAGAGTGCGTAAGGGAGTTCCTGAACCTCCACGAATTGACCTCTCTCGTGCACGAGGTCGTGGGACGCCCTCCCCACGAGCCGCACCGAATGAAGCCAGCGCCTGACTCGGTCCTCGTGGCTGCCGCCCGCTTTGGCGCTCGTCCGCAGAGCTGCACTCTCGTAGGGGACTCAGTGACCGACGTTGTGGCCGCCATTGCCGCAGGCTCAACGTCGATCGGCTACGCCAATCGGGCCGGCAAGGAGAAGGCGCTGACTAGGGCCGGGGCTGACGCCGTAATTGACAGCATGGCCATCCTGGCCGAGGCGCTGGCGCGGTTCTCCGCCTAGGTGTATTGCCCTGGCAGATCGGCCGATCGCGCGAGCCTCTCGCACGAACAGCAGGCCCCGGATCTCGGTCCGGGGCCTGCTGTCGCTTGTGACCCACTCCATGCCGCTGTAGAGCCAAAGCGGGAGCCACCGGCCGCGATACGTTCCGGACCGTCCGGACAGCCACGGACCGTCTCGCCGCCCGACCATGGGCTCCAGGGCGGGGCGGCGCACCCGCTTAAAGACAGCGAAAACCGACGCCTCACCGGAGCCGTTCAACGCTCAAGTTTCTAGATCAACCTCAATGATCGTGAACCAGGTCCTAAGCTGGTCTGCGGCTGGTAAATCGTCCAGCAGTTCGAATCTGTGCCTCATGGCGAACCGCTCACTCGGCTTGTTGCGGCTATCGATGCGCCCGATGACAAGCGTCTCTTGGTCGGCTTCTTGGTCCAATATGTCCGCAAGGACGCCTTCGAGCGCGGTGTCAGCAACGACGCCCCCCGAACCGCGGTGGTCGCACGAGATCCCGATGGCTTTGAGCGATCGGATGGGTCCCTCGAACTCCAACTGGCAGCGTAAAGGCGTTTCTAGCCCCGGGTTTCTCAAACGGGCATGAGACGCGCACACGGCTAGGTCGCCCTCCACGAACCCGAGGAGAAGGCGACCGCCGAACTGTGAGTCGTAGTTAGCGTCGGCCAGAGCGTCACCAGACCGAAAATACGTCTGGACGCCACGTTCCCATTCGCGATGATGCGGCGCTGGGCGACCGTTCCGAAGCCGACGGGCGGGTTCAGTGCAGGTGAACCCTTGCAGGATCTTCTCGTCTGCCTTCGTAGCGACACGCCACGAAAGTTCGATCAAGCCTTCTTACGCACCTTACGACGAGGGGCGTTGCCGGCTCGCAAACGATCACGAAGCGCGAGGACAGTGGCACGACTCAGAGGCGCGTTCACGGCTTCCCTGTACCGCTGCGGACTGGAAGCTACATCCCCGCTGGTCAGCCAGGGGAAGACGTCCGTACTCACTTGCGTAGCCGCAGTGATGACGCTGACCTGCGACTCTCGACTCTGGTAGCTACCTGGCTGCACTAGCATCTGGCTCGCCCCCTGTCGCGCGATCGTAAGCATCAGCAGTGTTCTGCAAGAGCTTAATCAGCTCACCAAGCCTACTACGAGTAAAGACGTAGCGACCCAGAACGTCAACAGTCACAGAGTCGATCTGAGCCACCTGACTCGCCACGTCCTCAGCGGACCCAACTAGGAAGGGCGGGTCTACATGCCCGACCATGAGGTACACGGCATCAGGCCCCGCGCTCGTCGGCACTCCCAGTGAGATCGCGAACTGGTTCGCCACCAAGGGCTTCGGCTGCTGCGAGGGCCATTTGACCGTAAGCGTGTACCCCTTGGCTTCTTGATCATCTGACATGCTCACGTCTCCAGTGTTTCACAACGATCTACCTGGACGGCTTGAGGAATCGTCCGGCGCGCGCAGTAAATTCGATCTTCGACTTACGGTCACTCCGGGTGATGGTTTAAGCCCCCAGGTGAGGACCTCGGTACGCTCCGTCGCGAGGCTGATCTTCGATCACGGAGCGTACCGAGGTCCTCACCTGGGGGTTCTGTCTTTGCTCAATTTTTACTTACCTGTCGTCTCTGCCTGCGCGGCGCATCTTCGTTTCTGAGTGTGGGGTACGGATACCCGCTGCGCCACATGAATCACTGATCGGTGGGAGCTGAGCTGTCCCTCTGCTCCGTGTGCGGTGCATCAAGGTCTGCCAGCGTCCGAAAGCTCTGCTGAGCGGGCGTGGACGCCCTCTGGCATACACGCCTGGACGGCCGCGGAACAAGATCGGACAACTTGTAAGGAGTAGGCCGTGGGGTTGTCGCCTCGGTTTCGGACTGTCGTGGCCATCCTGCGGCCCATGGAGGCTGCACCGGAGGCAGGTGGACGGAAAGCATGCTGGTCAGAGGCGGTCTTGCAGTGAGGAAGCGGGCGGCCTTGAAAACCGTCGTGGCAGCGATGTCACCGTGGGTTCAAATCCCACACCCACCGCCAGGTCAGGTCAGAAGGGGTGCCCGAACGGGGGCACCCCTTCTGTTTGTGGCCGTCTCGCCTTTACGGTGCTGGGCCGGCGCACGGGTTCCCGGCGTCGCAAATTCTGGCGCCGTCCGTATTGCTGCCGGCCTTGGTGTCGATACGGCTCTGCTTTACAAGCTTGCCTCACCGGGCGACCTGTCAGGAGATTGTCGAGGCCGTCGGCGCAGGAATGTGGCGGCGCCGGTCAGGGCGATGGCGAGAATGGCCAGCACGCAGACAAGTGTGTTGATTGAGGTGGAGACGTACTCCACCGTTGAGCCGTCGGAGTAGACGCAGGCGTTGCGGAGAGGCCAGTACGCCTGTTTCAGGCTGGTCAGCTTGGTGCCGGAGGGGCTCCGGTCTTCGCACAATTCTGGGAACGGCCCTCCCAGGACGACGGAGAGCCAGCCGTAGCAATAAACGGCCACTGCTGAAGCGCCGAAGGTCAGAACGAGAACCGCACAGAATCTGGACAGTGGCACGGGCGGGTTGTTCAGCAGGAGAACGGCGGTCAGAATGCCCGCTGCCGCAGAAGCCATACCGATGAGCAGCAGCATGCCCATCAACGGTATCAACACTGGGTCACCCTTTCTTCGTGATCGAGCTCTGACACGGGAGTATGCCTGTGATGACCGGCGTCGGGGCGTCGCGCGTTTGCCAGTTGTTCTTCAGTTGGGTGTTGACGGGAGGCGGGGCGGGGGGCATTGGGCGTGCCGGTTGTCTTTTTTTGGGCCTTGGGTGCTACTTCGCAGGTCAATTCGCTTGTGTGGCACAACCCTTGTGGTCGGGGCGTGGTCCAACGTGGTGGCGGCGGGGAGCGGGCCCTCGTCATGTTCCGCGATTCCGAGCCCGGCCTGACCATGGTGAGAATCAGGAGCCACGACTTGAGCGGTATGCGTTTTGTCATAGGGACGAGAAGAACCAATGGGACTCGGAAGAGACGGTTGTCCGGGGTGGCCGCGGCGGCTTTGTTGCTGAGCGTTGGTGCCACGATCACCGCTACGGGTTCTCCCGCCACCGCTGTCCCCGCCGCCGTGGAGGCGGTGCACGACGACTTCAACGGTGACGGTTATCCCGACCTCGTCGTCTCGGCTCCCGGCGGGACCGTCAGTGGCCAGAAGGGGGCCGGGTATGTCGCCGTGTTGTACGGGTCCGCGAGTGGGCCTTCCGGCTCGCGGCGGGCGACGTTCAGTCTGAGCACCCCTGGCATACCGGGTGTTGCCCAGACCGACGACGGCTTTGGGCGGGCCACCGCCTCCGGCGACCTGGATGGTGACGGGTACGCGGATCTTGTTGTTGGTACGCCGGGCAGGGACGTTGGCGCTACTGCCGACGCGGGGGCCGCGGTGGTGCTGTGGGGGTCCGCCGGCGGGCTTCAGGCCGCCGGGGCTCACTGGCTTCAGGACGACGTTCCGGCGGTGCGCGGCCGCTTCGGGATGGGGCTGGCCACCGGCCGGTTCAGGGGCGCCGGGATCGAGCTCGCCCTCCTGGCCGCGAAAGGTGTGTCGACCTACGTCTTCGAGGCCGGGGCCGGCGGCGAGCGCGCCTCGGAGGCCATCCCCCTGGACTGGCAATGGAGGGAGGGGTTCACTCCCACCGGCCTCACCTCGGGCGACTACAACAACAGCGGCTCCGACGACCTGGTCGTGCTCGGCACCATCACCATCTACGAAAGCATCCACCCCATGGAGACCGTCGGCGCGGCCAGCTATTTCTCGGGCGGTCGCGACGGGCTGACGTACGGCAAAGGATTCGCCGGCGGCCCGGTCGGCGCCTCTGGTGACATCAACAACGACGGTTACGCCGACCTCGTCTTCGGCTCTCCCGCCGACAGCGACGACCTCAACGAATGGCTGCTCGACGGCGGTACGGTCGACGTCTTCCTCGGCGGGCCCAGCGGGCCTGACACCCGTGAGGGCGCCTCTCAGCACTGGACCCAGACGACCATCGGCGCCTCCGGTGACGACGCGACCGGTGACCGTTTCGGCAGTGCGGTCACCGTGGGGGACGTCAACGGCGACGGGTACGCCGACGCCGCGATCGGCGCCCCGGCCAACGACATCAACAGCCTCACCGACCCCGGCACCGCGTGGGTGATGCGCGGTACGGCCAACGGGCTCACCCCGCGAGGGCTGTCCAGCTTCAGCCAGAGCACGCCGTCCGTCCCCGGGGACAATGAGGACAACGACCGGTTCGGCGGCGCCCTCCGGCTCATCGACGCCAACCGCGACGGCAAGGCCGAGTTGATCGCCTCCGCGCCCGGCGAGGACACCGAGGACGGCGCCGCCTGGGTCTTCCCCGGTACGAACAACGGCCCCGCCGGCACCGGGTCCTGGTCCTTCAACGGCGCGACGCTCAGTGCGCCCGTTCCTGATGCCCGTTTCGGGGAGACCCTCGCCCCGTAGTGGCCGACTCCGCAGCGCGGAAGGGGTGCCTCCGCTGTGGGAGGCACCCCTTCTGTCTGTATGCGCGGAGTTCGGTGGGTCAGGCTTTTTGGGCGCGGTCGTACACCTTCTTGGCCGTGGCCCCGAAGATCTCCCCGTACATCTTCGTCGGAGTCAGTGAGTCCAGGGAGGCGTTGACCGAGATCAGGGTGCCCTTGCCGGTGGTGGTGCTGAAGCCGGCCAGCCAGGGGCCGCCGCTGGAGCCGCCGGTCATGTCGCAGGGGATGGCCTGCGTGCCGTCGGCCTTCTTCGCCGTGCCGACGCAGCGGAGGAGTTCCTCGCCGAGCTGCGGACGGGTGGCGGAGTAGCCGAGGGCGGAAATGGTGCCGCCGACGGGGCGGTTGAAGGCGATGGCCTGGCCGCCCACGACGTCGGTGAGCTTGCGGCCGTTCTTGTCTGCGTCCACGACGAGGGCGGACAGGTCGTCCGTGGAGTCGTACACCCACGTGCGCGGGGTCGCGGCGCTGCGGACCGCGAACGTACCGTACGGCCTCTTGCCCTTGTGGTAGCCGGGGACGAAGACCATGTCGGTGTTGGTGTTGCCGGGCGAGGAGCCCCGGCGCACGCAGTGGGCCGCGGTCATCACGGCCGAGCGGTTGGCGCTTTTCACGGCGGTTGCCGTGCACCACGTGTCGGCGCCGTTCGCGTTGACGAAGAAGAGCCGGCCCACCGTCTTCAGGGCAACACCCTTGTACGGCTTGGCCTTCGGGCCGGTCGGGCCGAGGTCCACGGACTTCCCGACGGCCTTGATGCGCGCGGCCGTCCAGTAACTGAGCGCCGTCTTGCGCTCCTTGACGGTGTACGAGAGGACGGAGACCGGGTCGGGAGCGGCGGCGGCCGTCACCGAGGCGGGAGCGGCGAGGACGAGGACCGTACCGGCGACGGCGAGTCCCGTGGCCCGGCCACGAAGGCGCCGGATCAGGGAAGTTGAGGTCTCGGACATGGTGGGTGTCTCCTCGGCAGGTGCGGCGGCAACAGCGGGCAAGGGCGAACGGCGGCCATGGGCGAACAGTGGCCATGGGCGAACAGCGGCCGTGGGCGAGCGGTTCGCCCGGCAAGAGCGGTGAACCGGCCCCTTCGGTTGCGCTGTCGGCGGTCTGTGACAGAAGCAGGTCACAGGGGTCACACGGGAACCGCCGTCACTCCCTGCGCAGTGCGGCGCCGCCCGCGAAGCGTGCCGCGTCGCCCAACTCCTCCTCGATCCGTATCAGTTGGTTGTACTTCGCCGTACGGTCGGAGCGGGAGAGCGAGCCGGTCTTGATCTGACCGCAGCCCGTCGCCACCGCCAGATCCGCGATGGTGGTGTCCTCCGTCTCGCCCGAGCGGTGCGACATGACAGCCGTCCAGCCCGCCCGGTGGGCCGTGGCCACCGCCGCCAGCGCCTCGGTCAGGGTCCCGACCTGGTTGACCTTGACCAGGACCGAGTTGCCCACGCCGGTACGGATGCCCTCGCGCAGCAGCTTCTCGTCGGTGCAGAACACGTCGTCGCCGGTGAGCTGGCAGCGGTCCCCGACGCGGGCGGTCAGCTCGCGCCAGCCGTCCAGGTCGTCCTCCGCCATCGGGTCCTCGAGGGAGACGACCGGGTAGGCGTCGATGAGCCGGGCCAGGTAGTCGGCGTTCTCGGAGGGGGTACGGCGCACCCCCTCGCCCGCGTAGTCGTACACCCCGTCGCGGAAGAACTCCGACGACGCGGGGTCCATGACCAGGCCGATGTCCGTGCCGGGGCGGTAGCCGGTGCGCTCGACGGCGGCCATCACGAAGTCGAGCGCCTCTTCGGCGGTACGGAGCGCCGGCGCGAAGCCGCCCTCGTCACCGACGCCCGTGGAGTGCCCGGCGGCCAGCAGGTCGCGGCGCAGGGTGTGGAAGACCTCGCTGCCCATGCGGACGGCTTCGGCGAAGGTGTCCGCGCCCACGGGCACGATCATGAACTCCTGGAAATCCAGCGGATTGTCGGCGTGGGCGCCGCCGTTGACGATGTTCATCATCGGCAGCGGCAGGAGGTGGGCGCCGGCGCCGCCAAGGTAGCGGTAGAGGGGTTGGCGGTGGGCCGCCGCCGCGGCCTTGGCGGTGGCGAGGGAGACGCCGAGGATCGCGTTGGCGCCGAGCCGGGACTTCGCGGCGGTGCCGTCGAGGGCGATCAGCGCGGCGTCGAGCCCTGCCTGGTCCGCCGCGTCCCGGCCGCGCACGGACGCCGCGATCTCCCCGTTGACGTGGGCCACCGCGCGGTCGACGCCCTTGCCGTGCCAGCGCGCGGGGTCTCCGTCGCGCAGTTCCACGGCCTCCCGGGCGCCGGTGGAGGCGCCGGAGGGGACCGCCGCGCGCCCCGGGGAACCGTCCGCCAGGACGACGTCGACCTCGACCGTGGGGTTGCCCCGGCTGTCGATGATCCGGCGGGCGGTGACGGTCTTGATGGCGGTGTCGACGGCTCCGGTGGTGAAGTCGACGGCTCGGGTGGCGGCGTTGACGGTTCCGGCTGCCTTTGCGGACATGGGAGTCCCTTCCCGTTGTCGTGTGTGCCGTGGCCCCGGCTGCGACGACGCTGGCGCTGGGCCCGACCACGACAAACCGTACAGCAATGCTGGTCAGTTCTGCTGCTCAGTTTGGCTGTTCAGTGACGCTGTTCAGTATCGCTGTTCAGCGCTGCTGTGTAGTGTTACTGTGCAGGTCAGGTGCGCAGCAATGCTGGCCAACGGGGTAAAGTGCCCTATGCCCACCTCGGAAGCCGCCGCCATCGCCGCCGAACTGCGCACCGCGATGGGCAAGTTGACCCGGCGTGTCAAACACGAGGACCACATCCCGCTCGGCCAGGTAGCCGTGCTCGGCGCGCTCGACCGCAGCGGCGCCATGACCACCAGCGACCTCGCCGCCGATCAGCGCGTACGCCCCCAGTCGATGGCCCGGGCGGTGGGGCTGCTCATGGACCAGAACCTGATCACGCGGCGCGCTCACCCCACGGACGGCCGCAAGTCGCTGGTCGAGCTGTCGGACGCGGGCCGGGCGGCCCTGGAGGCGGAGCGCGGCCGCAGGGCCGGCTGGCTCGCGCAGGCCATCGAGTCCGAACTCACCGACGAGGAGCAGGTGTTGCTGGCGCGGAGCGCCGCCCTGCTGGAGCGGCTCGCCAGCCGCTAGCGGCCCTCCCCCGGAGTGAGTCCGAGTGTGGTTCCGGCCGTGCGGTACAGGAAGTCCTCCGCCTGGGACCAGGACCAGCCGGTCTCGGTGATCAGGGTGCGCCAGCTCGTCGGGCCGAACCAGAACCACAACATGCCGGCGATCTCCTCGCGCGGTGTGTCCCGGACGGTGGGGGACAGCTCGCGCAGGTGGTGGGCCGTTTCGTCGAGCGCCTGGCGGTAGGCGGCGGTGGCGCGCGCCCAGAGGGCCTCGCTGTCCTCGTGGACCGGGAGCGCGCTTCTGATGGCCTCCAGGACCTTGAACTGGCCTTCGTTGCCGGTACGGGTTCCCTGGGCCAGTGCCTTCAGCGCGGCCTCCGGGGTCGTCGCCGCGAGGATGTACGTCACGGTCGCCTCGTAGCCGGAGTCCATGACCGCCTTGTCCACGATCTGGTCCAGGGCGCTCGACTTGCTCCCGACGCTCGCGAAGACGGTCTGGGACGCGACGCCGGCCGCCTCGGCGATGTCGGCCACGGTGACGCGTCCGTACCCCCGCTCGGCGAACAGTTCCACCGCCTGCTGGAGGATCCGCTCGCGTGTGTCGGCCGCGGCCTTCTTCCGGAGCGGGGAGCTGTACAGGCGCTTGGCGGTCATGGCGTCATGCTATCGCTGGCCTATTCATTAGATGGCTTGTAACCTGAATTCAGGCCCATCGCGCAAGAGACAGCACGCCCGACCGCAGAAGACAGGTGGCACCTCGGATGAACGCCGACGAACTGGCACGCGGGCTCTTCCGGATCCTGGAGACCGGGGACCCGTCCCTGGCCGCCTCCGTCGTCGCCGACGACAACCACAACCGCGAGGCGGCCGTCGCGCCCGCCGCCTGTGCGATTCCCGGCCCGGCGGGGGCCCTGGCGTCCAGCGCCTGGATGCGCTTCGCCTTCAGCGAGCTGCGCTTCCCCGTTCTGGGGGTCGCCGAGAGCGACGGTCAGGTATGGGTCAGGCTGCGCATGCGGGGGCGTCACACGGGTCCGTTCGTACGGTTCCGGGACGGCGCGCTCGACCAGGCCATCCCTCCCACCGGGCGCCAGATCGATTTCGAGCAGGTGCACGTGCTCGGCGTCCGTGACGGCAAGATCGTCAGCCACGAGGCCGTACGGGACGACGTCACCATGCTCGGCCAGCTCGGTGTGTTCCCCCCGAGCCCCGCCGTGGGGCTGCGCATGGTCGCCTGGCGCCTTTCCGGGCGGGCGGCCCGCGCCGCGGCCGCGGTCTCCGAACAGGCCGACCGGGCCGCGGAAGCCTTTCGTTCGGGGGTCGTGACGTCGTGACGACTCACCCGTGAGGGATGAGTTGGTGGTGGGTACGGGTACGGGTGTGGCCTTGACCTGGACCGGTCGGTCCGGCCGGAGCGACCCCCGTTCCCCGCGCGCCGAACACCGGGCCGAAGCCGCCCAGCAGGTACGGAACGGCGGTGGGGGAGCCGGTCGGTGAACCATGACGCTACGGACGGTGAGAGCCACGCACACTGGGCGTACGGCCCGGCCGGGTGGTGGTGCTGGATGCACCCCTCCTGACGACCGGTTTGTTGTGACGAGTTGCCGGTGTGTTCTTCCGGCGTGAGCATGGTGGGTGGGGGTGTGTGCCGTGGGGAGGGTGGTGCCTGATCTTTTTGGCTTTTCAGCGTGGCTTTGAGGAAATTCGATGACAGATTATGTGCGCATCGCGCAGTCCATAACGATTGACGCGTCGCAGGAGCGCGTTTTTCAGTTCGTGAGCGACTTTCGGAACGACTGGCAGTGGCGGCCCGAGATCAGGCGGGTGGAGCTGCGCGGACCGTTGATGATCGGTACCCAACTGGTCCAGGACGCGACGCTGTTGGGCTTCTTCTCCCTCTCGGTGCTCACCGAGGTGGTCGAGCTGGAACCAGGCCGGCGGCTCGTCACCCGTACGCCCGCCGAATACGACGCGCACATCTTCAACGTCCGTGCCGTGGAGGAGCTTTCGGTCGACGTCGTCAGGTTTGTGTACGAACTCAGCTTCGACAAGGCCGCCGTGAAGAAGGCGCTTCGGTTCGCCCTGCCGGCGGGGGTGGTCTCGACTTTTTACGGGGCGGCGGTCCGCCGCTATCTCGGGACCGTCAAACACCTCATCGAGGAGAGCTGAGGCGGGCGGCCGAGGCCACCGTCGCGCGCGCTTCCTGTTCCGTCAGGCCGGTACGTACCGCCGCCTCGACCAGCGTCTCCGTCAGGGCCTCGCCGAAGCCGTGTTCGTACGCCCGGCACGCGGCCCAGAACAGGCGGGTGTTGCGCTGGCCCTCGTGCGCCGCCAGGACGAACTGCACCAGGCCGTGGCCCTGCGCCGGCCGGTCCGCGGCGGGGGAACGGTGGTCGGCCGTGTGGTCCGGGTCGCCCGCGTGGCGCGGGTCCTGGTGCGCCCCCGTCCGGTACGGGCGGGTCGGCGTCGGCGGCGTGAGCAGGCGCAGCAGGGCGCGCGGGCACGGCGCGGGGGAGAGGCCGGCCGAGCCGGGGGCCAGCCGGTACGCGCCCCGGGCGCTGACCGAGCCGGGGCCCATGAGGTAGCCGCCGGCTCCCCGTACGTCGATGCCGGGGGCGAGGCGGCCGGCGGAGTTGGGGACGGTGACGTTCGGCGGGCCCGTCAGCCAGATGTGGCGGCCGCCGCTGGGGGTCAGCACGGTGACCGTCTCCGGGAGCGTGAACAGGTGCTGGAGGGCGATCTGCTGGAGCGCGGCCACCGAGGCCGGGGTGGCTTGGATGTACGGAGGCGTTCCGGGGGCCGTACCGGGAGATGAGTTCGTACCGGGCGATGAGGCCGTACCGGGCGATGAGGCCGTACCGGGAGATGAGGCCGTACCGGGAGATACGGCCCCCACCGGCGTGACGTCCAGGTCGATGCCGATCAGGTGGTGCGGGGCCCGGCCGCACGCGATGCCGTACCCCGTGGCCCACGGCGCCGCCGCGAACAGGGCCCGTACGGCGGCGGGATCCGTGGTCGCGTCGTGCACGCCGTGGCCCGGGCGTCCGCACTCGCCGCGGCAGAGGCCCGGCTCGGGCTCGCCCCGGTGCGGTGAGGGCAGGGCCGGGAGCTTGGTGGGGGACAGC
Source organism: Streptomyces sp. NPDC087420 (assembly GCF_044744165.1). NCBI lineage: Bacteria > Bacillati > Actinomycetota > Actinomycetes > Kitasatosporales > Streptomycetaceae > Streptomyces > Streptomyces sp. NPDC087420. Next base: position 180,586 of record NZ_JBIUXU010000002.1, on the reverse strand, counting down.
GGGATGACGGGGAGCCCGCGCTCGGCGGCGGACAGCGCGTGGGCGAGAGCCAGGGTGGCGGTGTGCCGGGCGATGGTGGCCATGGGTCTATGTTCGTACAGTTGTTCGAAGAAAGGAAGAGGGGGCTGCTGTGAGGGTGTCCGGGATGTGAAAATTCGGCCGCCTTAGGGTGCCTGCCGTAACGCTTCTCCTCTTGCGGCGCCTGGGTTCTGCACCCCGGGTGGGGGTGATGTGCGGCTTTGGAGGCGCATAGCGGGTTTATCGACTTGTCCTCACGCTTGCGAGGGAATGAGGGCCTCCGGGCTGGTTCGCAGGGGATTCGGTGGGCAATCCTGAGTTCGCGACGTCGTCACCACGACCTGGGCGGTCGGCCAACTGCCCCGGGACAAGCCGTACTTCTCGTTCCTGGAGGAACTGACATGGCAAGCTTCCGTACTGTTCGCGTCATCGCCGCTGTCGCCGCACTGCCCCTCGCCGCCGCGCTTTTCACCGGGGTGGCAGAGGCCGACAACGGGGGATTCGCGAACGACGGATCGAACGCGATCGTGTCCACGATCGCCGGTAGTGGCGTGGGTGGTAACAACTACGGCAATTCGACCACCACGCAGCAGGTGGCGAACGGGCCCGGCGCGTCCAACCAGAACAACACCGCCAGCGTGGTCGGCTCCGCCTTCACGGCGATCGACCAGTCCAACGAGAACATCTCGGTGTCCTTCACGAACCTCTGGTGACACGCGGCCCGACGGGGGGTGTGTGATCAAGGGGTGATACGAATTCCTGCGCGGCGGTGGTCCGGTCTTCCGGCCCCGTCGCGCAGGACGTCGTCGTCATTCCGGCCGGGTCCTGACCCGGTCCTGACCCGGCCCGTCCCGGCCCCCGGACCCCGCCCGCCCGGCGCCTACCCTGACGGGCCACGTCACCTGTTCTCCACCTTCAGGAGGTGGAGCCGGCACCACCCCTACACCCTGAGGCGGAGACAGCTTCGGGACCTGGGGCCGATCCCCTGGCGGGGCCCCGCTCCTAGCGTGGAGCCATGACCACGCCCGTCTGCACAAACGCCTCCACAGCCGTCAAAACGACCGCCTTTCCGCCCCACTCGGCGCACGCAGCGCACACAGGGCACACAGGGCACACGGCCCACACAGCGCACCCGCCCCACACCCCCCGCCCCGCGCACACGGCCCGTGCGGCCTACGCGCCCTACGCCTCGTTCTCGTCGTACGTCCGCGCACGCGGCCCCGTCCTGCTCCGTACGGCACGCTCGCTCACCGCCAACCCGAGCGACGCGGAGGACCTGCTCCAGACAGCGCTCACCAAGACGTATGTCGCCTGGGACCGGATCGAGGACCACCGCGCCCTCGACGGCTACGTCCGCCGCGCCCTGCTCAACACCCGCACGTCACAGTGGCGCAAGCGCAAGGTCGACGAGTTCGCGTGCGACGAGCTGCCCGAGCCGGTGGGGCTGCCCGAGCCCGATCCGGCCGAACAGCAGGTGTTGCACGACGCGATGTGGCGGGCGGTGATGAGACTGCCCGACCGCCAGCGGGCGATGGTGGTGCTGCGGTACTACGAAGACCTCAGCGAGGTGCAGACCGCCGAGGTGCTGGGCGTCTCGGTCGGTACGGTCAAGAGCGCGGTCTCGCGGGCGCTGGGGAAGCTCCGGGAGGATCCCGAGCTGTCGCCGGTGCGTTGAGCGCGCCCTTTCCCTTCTTGATCTCCCGTCCCGCTCCCCGTCCCGCTCCCCGTCCCGCTCCCCGTCCCGCTCGATTTCCCGTCCCGATTCTTCTCCCGGTCGACTCCCGGGTAGTGACATACCGCGCGGTATGTGCGCAGAATCCTCCCAGCACCAGCGCCACGCAGTGTCAGCGCCGACCGGGAGGACGCCCGTGCTCAGCACCATGCAGGACGTACCGCTAACTGTGACCCGCATCCTGCGCCACGGGATGACCATCCACGGAAAGTCGCAGGTCACGACCTGGACAGGGGAGGACGAGCCGCAGCGCCGCAGCTTCGCCGACGTCGGCGTACGGGCGACACAGCTCGCCAACGCCCTGCGTGACGGCCTCGGGGTCACCGACGACGAGCGTGTGGCCACGCTGATGTGGAACAACGCCGAACACGTCGAGGCGTACCTCGCCATCCCGTCCATGGGCGCGATCCTCCACACCCTCAACCTCCGCCTCCCGCCCGAGCAGCTGGTCTGGATCGTCAACCACGCCGCCGACCGGGTGGTCATCGCCAACGGCTCCCTGCTGCCCCTGCTGGCGCCTCTCCTCCCGCACCTGCCGACCGTCGAGCACGTCGTCGTCTCCGGTCCCGGCGACCGCACCCTCCTCGACGGGGCCAGGGCCCACGTCCATGAGTACGAGGAGCTGATCGCCGGCCGTCCCACCGCCTACGACTGGCCCGAGCTGGACGAACGCGCCGCGGCCGCCATGTGCTACACCTCTGGCACCACCGGTGAGCCCAAGGGCGTCGTCTACTCCCACCGCTCCATCTACCTGCACTCCATGCAGGTCAACATGACCGAGTCGATGGGGCTGACCGACCAGGACACCACCCTCGTCGTGGTCCCTCAATTCCACGTGGCGGCCTGGGGGTTGCCGCATGCCACGTTCATGGCGGGCGTCAACATGCTGATGCCCGACCGTTTCCTCCAGCCCGCGCCCCTCGCCGACATGATCGAGCGCGAGAAGCCCACGCACGCCGCCGCCGTCCCGACCATCTGGCAGGGGCTCCTCGCCGAGGTCACCGTCCGGCCGCGCGACCTGACCTCCATGGCCCGCGTCACCATCGGCGGTTCGGCCTGCCCGCCGTCGCTGATGGAGGCGTACGACAAGCTCGGTGTACGGCTCTGTCACGCGTGGGGCATGACCGAGACCTCGCCGCTGGGCACGACGTCCAATCCGCCCGCCGGCCTGACCGCCGAGCAGGAGTGGCCGTACCGCATCACGCAGGGCCGCTTCCCGGCCGGCGTCGAAGCACGCCTCGCGGGCCCCGACGGCGACTTCCTGCCATGGGACGGCGAGTCGGCCGGTGAACTGGAGGTACGGGGTCCGTGGATCGCCGCGGCGTACTACGGCGGCGCGGGCTCCGAACCGATCAAGCCCGAGGACAAGTTCAGCGAGGACGGCTGGCTGCGGACCGGTGACGTCGGTGTCATCAGCCCCGACGGGTATCTCACGCTCACCGACCGCGCCAAGGACGTCATCAAGTCCGGGGGCGAGTGGATCTCCAGCGTCGAGCTGGAGAACGCGCTGATGGCCCACCCGGAGGTGGCGGAGGCCGCGGTGGTGGCCGTACCGGACGAGAAGTGGGGTGAACGCCCGCTGGCGACCGTCGTCCTCAAGGAGGGCGCGGGCGCCGACTACGCGGCGCTCAAGCAGTTCCTCGCCGGGCGGATCGCCAAGTGGCAGCTGCCCGAGCGGTGGGCGCTGGTGGAGTCGGTGCCGAAGACGAGCGTGGGGAAGTTCGACAAGAAGGTGATCAGGGCGCGCTACGCGGCGGGGGAGTTGGACATCACGGTCCTGTAGGCGGGGAGGCGGGGAGGCGAAGAGTGGGACGGGCGCTCAGTTCGTCCCGATCTTCGCGAGCAGTTCCACGATCCGGGACTGCACCTCGTCGCTCGTGGACCGCTCGGCCAGGAACAGTACGGTCTCCCCCGACGACAGCCGCGGCAGCTCCGCCGGGTCGATGCCGGCGGAGGTGTAGACGACCAGCGGCGTACGGTTCAACTGGCCGTTCGCGCGCAACCAGTCGATGATCCCGGCACGCCGGCGGCGTACCTGCATCAGGTCCATGACCACCAGGTTCGGCCGCATCTGCCCGGCCAGGGCCACGGCCTGGTCGTCGGTGGCGGCCCGTGCGACCTGCATGCCGCGCCGCTCCAGCGTGTCCGTCAGCGCGAGCGCGATCTCGTCGTGCTCCTCGACCAGGAGGACACGCGGGGGGTGCTGTTCGCTGTCGCGGGGTGCCAGGGCCTTGAGGAGTACGGCGGGGTCGGCGCCGTACGCCGCTTCCCGCGTCGCCTGTCCCAGGCCGGCCGTGACCAGGACGGGGACCTCGGCGGCGACGGCGGCCTGGCGCAGGGACTGGAGCGCGGTACGGGTGATGGGGCCGGTCAGGGGGTCCACGAAGAGCGCGGCGGGGAACGCGGCGATCTGGGCGTCCACCTCCTCGCGCGAGTGCACCACCACCGGGCGGTAGCCGCGGTCGCTCAGCGCCTGCGAGGTGGAGACGTCCGGGGCGGGCCAGACGAGCAGCCGGCGCGGGTTGTCGAGGGGCTCCGGGGGGAGTTCGTCGTCGACGGGGCGCGGCTGGGGGCGGTTGGCCACCTCGACCGCGCCGCCGGGACCGTCCAGCGGCTGGGGTCCCTCGGCGCCCTCGTCGGGCGCCCCTATCGCGTACGAGCGTCCCTCGGGGTGGGCGGTGGAGAGGCGGGAGGAGCCCTGGGGGTGGGACCTCTGGTTCGCTTCGGGGTGGTCGCTGTCGGGCGGGGTGCCGAGCTTGCGGCGGCGGCCGGAACCGAGGGTGCCGGACTGGCTGCCTTGGGTGCCCTGGCCGCCGTGGGTGTCTCCGTGGCCCTGGCCTTGGCCTTGGGTGTGGGCGAGTCCTTGACCCTGGCCCTGGCTCTGGCTTTGCAGGGCTTGGCCCCGTCCCTGGCTGTGGCTCTGCTGGTGGGCCTGAGCCTGCGCCGGTGTCTGTGGTGTTGAGGGGGCATGCGGCTGGGCCGGTTGGCCCTGCTGTCCCGGGCCCGGCACCAGGCTCTGCCCGCGCCCTTGGGTGGGCGGGCTGTGCTGGGCAGCGGGCTGGGCGGGCTGCTGCTGGGAGAACGGCACACCCTGGCCGAGCGTGCGCACGTTGAAGGCGCGGCCCTGGGTGGAGTCCGGGGACGGTGCCTCTTCCGGCAGGGGCTGGGCGGGCGGGAGCGGCTGATGGGCGCCACGCCGCGCGAGCGGCGGAGCGGCCGATTCCGAGGCGGAATGGTCGGGAGCGGGAGCGGGAGCGGGAGCGGAAGCCGGATCAGCGGGGGGCGGCGGGGTCGGTACGCCGCCGGTGTCGCCGTCCGTACCGTGCGCCCTGAGGCCTTGGCCCCCCGCCGTGTCCTGAGCCGGCCGGGGGTCGTCGGGCCAGCCGGGCGGTCCGACCATCGGGCCGAAACCGGAAGGCGTCGCGGGTCCGTCCTGCCCGTTCGCGACCGGGCCGTTCCCGAGTCCGTGGCTCCGGCTCGGGCCCTGGCCGCTTCGGCTTCCGCCCGAGCCGTGGCCGGCGTCCGCCGCCCCCCACTGGTTCCCGTTCGGGTCGAACGACATGGCGCCGGTGTCCAGCTGGACGGGCATCTCCATCGAGTCGTCCGTGCCACCGCCGACATCCCTGCGCGCCCGCCGCCCGGACGGTACGCCCTGCGCCTGCTGCGGTGTGAGGTCGGCGGCGTCCGGATCCGTACGTACGGCATGCCCCGCGGAAGCGGGCGCCGGTACGGCGTCCCGGTGTACGGGGTCCTGGTGTACGGCGTCGTGCCGGCGGTCCCGCAGTGAGTCGTCCGGCGCGCTCGCGGCCGGCAGGCCGCGCGCGGGCGCCGGGGACCCGGCCGGGGCCGGGGCCGGGGTGCGGTCGGCGTCGGCCGGCGGCAGCGCGAAGGGGCTGCGCCCGCCTTCCGGTTCGGGCGGTACGGGCGTGTGCCGCTCCTGCGCCGGAGCGAGCGCCCGGCGCGCACGGCGCCCGGCGTTCGGAGCCCCGCCCGCGGGGGCGGTGGGCACCCCCTGGTGCGGTACGGGCAGGGGCGCGGGCATCCCGGCGGGAGCCGACGCGTAAGAGGGGGGTACGGGGCCGGCGGGACCGGCCCCGGAAGGACCGGCGGCCCCGGAAGGCGCCGACGGCGCTGGGGGAGCGGACGGACCGGCCGGCAGCGCCGGCATCGCGTTCTCTCCGCCGCCGCGCCGCGCCCGCCGTCCCGTTCCCGCCGCCGAGGCGGCGTCCACGGGCACACCCTGAGGCGGTACGGCCTGGCCGAGCGCCGCGCGCCCGGTCGGGTGCGACCCCTCGGCGGACGTGACCACCGCCCCCTCGGACGGCACACCGGCCGGGCCGGCCGCCCCGCCCGACAGGGCCACGGCCGACCCAGGAGCCACGGACTGTCCCGCCGGCCCCGACCCCGGCCCCTGCCCTGCCCCGGACCCCGACGCCACCGCCGCGTCCTCGGCAGGACTCGGCCGCCCGCGCCGACGCCCCGTACCACCGTTCCCGCTTCCGCCCCCGGACCCGCTTCCGCCCGCGGGCCCGGTCTCGGCGCCGCTGCCGCCCTCGCCGCCCGGCCCGCCGTCTCCGCCGTGCCCGCCGGAATCCTGCGCCGGGATGAGGTCCTGCTGGGCGTCCGTACGCGCCCGGCGCCGCCCGGTCGGCTCCCCGGCGTCCGGCACGTCCGGCACCGCGGCCTCCAGGAACGCGTCCGTGGACGCCCGCCGTGCCCGCCGCCTGCCGCCGCCGGAGGTCCCGGGCCCCTGCTGCTGAGCAGGCACAGAAGCCTGCCCCGCCTGCCCAGCGACTCCCGCCTGCCCGGCGACTCCCGACTGGTCCGCCACCGGCCCCGTCGTCCCCGCCGCCCCGTGCACGGACAGCTCCGACGACGAAGACACCGCAGCCGGTGCGGGCACGGTCGGAACCGTCCCCGCGCCCTCGCCCAGCGGCAGTTCCAGTACGTACGCGCTGCCGCCCATGCCCGGCATCTCGTGCGTCTGGAGCACCCCGCCGTGCGCCCGTACGATCCCGCGCACGAGCGGCTCGTGCACCGGATCGCCCCCGGCGAACGGGCCGCGCACCTCGATCCGTACGACATCACCGCGCTGCGCGGCGGCCACCACGATCGTCGAGTCGACGTACCCGCCGCCCCCGGCCACCAGCCGCGCCCGGCCCGTGGAGTCGACCCCGGCCACGTCCGCGATCAGGTGCGCGAGCGCCTGGGCCAGCCGGCCCGGGTCCACCTCGGCCTCGATCGGCGGGGCGTGCACGGCGAACTGCGCCCGGCCGGGGCCGATCAGCTCGATCGCGCCCTCGACGCCGGCCGCCACGACGGCGTCGAGCAGGACGTTCGCCTTGGCGAGCCCTTCCGTACCGTCGTCCAGCCGCTGGTAGCCGAGCACGTTGTCGACCAGCGTGGTCATCCGGGCGTACCCGGCGGCCAGGTGGTGCAGGATCTGGTTGGCCTCGGGCCAGAGCTGTCCGGCCGGGTCGGCGGCGAGTGTGGCCAGTTCGCCGCGCAGCTCCTCCAACGGCCCGCGCAGGGCCTCGCCGAGCACGGCCGTCAGCTGGGCGTGCCGGGCCGCGACCTCGCCGTACCGCTCCGTCAGCTCCTCGATCTCGGCCGCGTACCGGTCGCTGCGGTCCGCCAGCTCCGCCGCGTGCCGCTCGGCGCCCTCGTCCAGCTCGGTGGTGAGGCGCTCGGTCGTCTCGATCAGTTCGCCGGTGAGCTGCTTCTTGACCTTCGCCAGCTCGGCGGTGAGGCGTTCCGTGGCCTCCGCCAGCTCCGCCGCGTGCTTCTTCTTCGCCTCGGCCAGCTCGGCGTCGTGCTGGTCGACGAGTTCCTCGTGCGCCCGGCGGTCGGTGAAGGTCATCACGGCGCCGACGAGCTGGTCGCCGTCCCGTACCGGCGCGGTCGTCAGGTCGACGGGCACCTGCTTGCCGTTCTTCGCCCACAACACCTGCCCGCGCACCCGGTGCTTGCGGCCGGACCTGAGTGTGTCGGCGAGCGGGGAGTCCGCGTACGGGAACGGCTCACCGTCCGCCCGCGAGTGCAGGATCAGCGTGTGCAGCTCACGGCCGCCGAGGTCGGTGGCGCGGAAGCCGAGGATCTGGGCGGCGGCGGGGTTGACGAGGACGACCCGGCCGTCCGTGTCCGTACCGACCACGCCTTCCGACGCGGCCCGCAGGATCATCTCGGTCTGGCGCTGGGAACGGGCCAGTTCGGCCTCGGTGTCGACCGTGCCCGACAGGTCCCGTACGACCAGCATGAGCAGCTCGTCGCCGGTGTAGCTGTGGGAGTCGGTGTACGCGTCCCGGCCGTCCTCCAGGCTCGCGCTGGTCACCTCGGCGGGGAACTCGCCGCCGTCGGTGCGGCGCGCGACCATCCGGGTCGGTTTGGTACGGCCGCGGGAGTCGGCGGAGTCGGGGCGGCGCATGGAGCCGGGGATGAGCTTGGAGTCGAACTCGGGCAGCAGATCGAGCAGCCCGCGCCCGACGAGGGCCGTGCCGGGGGTCTCGAACATCTCCAGCGCGATGGTGTTGGCGTTGACCACCGTGCCGTTGGCGTTGACGAGCACCAAGCCGTCGGGGAGTGCGTCGAGTATCGCCGCGAGACGAGCAGCGCCCCGGGATGGCCTGCTACTCACGACGACGCTTCCTCCCTGACCTGCTGCACCTTGCGGACGGCCGAGCCCATCTTGCCTCTCGGGTCTCGGCCTGTCACGGGAGGGAGTCTAAAGGCTGGGGAGGGGGCCGTGGCGGCGGATGAGGGGGAGCGCACCCGAAGAAGGGGCGCGCGAGACCCACCCGCCGACCCCTGGCCCGCGCCCCCTCGTCCGCCGATGTCCCCATATGGGGGCGCGTGGGGAGGAGTTGGGGGTGGCGGGGGTGTGGGATCCGGTGGTGGAGGATCAGCGGATCTACTCAGGATCCGCTGATCCTACGAACCGACTGCGGCGGCCAGGTTCTAGGTGGCCAGGCCCTACGAAGCGGCGGGGGCGGGCAGGATCGGCTCCATCGTCTTCCAGCGGGCGATCTCGCAGCCGTTCTTGCGGTTGAACGTGGCGTCCACGTTCCTGCCCCGCCAGATGCCGGTGACGCGGGCGGTGGCGTCACCGCCGTACTGCATGGTGCACATCTGGTCCTTGGCCACCGGCGCGAACGGGTCCTGGTCGCTGCCGGCCAGTTCCGTCAGCCGGTCGCACGCGGCCTTCGCCTTGGGGTGCGTGCCGCCGACCGGACCGCATTCCAGTTTGAACGAACCATCCGCCCGGGTGACGCCCGAACCGGCGACGGTGACGGTGAACGAGTCGGGCCGCTCCTCCAGGAGCGGCAGCGGAAGCGGCGCCAGCCGGCCGAGGGGGGAGGCGAGCGGGGAGGCGGCGGAACCGGCGGCGACCGGCCCGGCGAGAGCGCCGGAGGCGCCGGAGGCGGCGGGCGCGAGGGCGGTGAGCGCGGCGACGGACGCGGCGGCGGTGAGGACGAGGCGGCGCAGCATGAAAGCTCCTGACGGGTTACGGATCCGGGGGCGGCCCCCGACACGTCTAACGCTCGTCGGGCCCCGGCGTTGCGCAACCGGAGACGCGTGGCCAGGATGCGCCACTGGAGATGCTTTGCTCTGCGCCCCGCCCGCCTAGTACCGTGAGCGGCGATTGGTGAGAGCCCACCCGGCTGTGTCATCATCTGCACGCACCGTCCGCGCCCGCGCGGTGGTGTGCTGGAGGCGTCGCCTAGTCCGGTCTATGGCGCCGCACTGCTAATGCGGTTTGGGCCTTAAAGCCCATCGAGGGTTCAAATCCCTCCGCCTCCGCGCATGCACCACCCGAAGCCCCGGCCACCCGGCCGGGGCTTCACCCGTTCCCGGAGCCCGCCGACCCACTCCGTGACCCCTGCTTCACAGGCATCTCCGCAGGTCAGCCCCGGTGTGACTAATGGATTTCACCTGGCGCCACAGGTCATGTAATGTTGTTCTCGCAACGCCGCCCGGGCAGAAAAGCCCGGAACGCCAAGCACTCGTAGCTTAACGGATAGAGCATCTGACTACGGATCAGAAGGTTGCAGGTTCGAATCCTGCCGAGTGCACAGCACGTCAAAGGCCCTGTGGAGTGATCCACAGGGCCTTTGGTTTATGCCTTGACGGCAGTGTTGGACGGCAATGGCCTTCGGAGCGGATCGGACGGCTACGGGGACGACGGCCGCACCGTCATCCTGCGTCCTAGGACTTCCATGATCATGCGAGCGTCGGCGCCGTGTCCGTGGAGGCTGTGACGATTGGAAGACGTGTGGCTGAGGCCGGCGGGGGTCGCTGGAGACACACGTGACGGGTGCTCGTTCGGCGCAGCCGCCGTCGTGGCGGACTTTCGGTGGCTCACGCCAGGCCCCCTCTCCAATTCGAGAACAGGGAGCCGGGATTGCGGCAGCGCCTGAGGGCCTTGCCGACCTCGTAGATCGTGGGCCTGTCTTCGGGCGCCAAGCTGAGCATGGCGTCGATCAGTTCGCCCAGCTCGCCATGGACCCTCACCGGCCGGCGCTTGCCACTCGCAACGGCTCGTCTCTGCTCAGGGCGGGGTGCGTCGTCCGGGTATTCGACGGCCCGCCAACCCGTGGCGGAAATGAGCAGGGACGCGCCGAGCGCATAAACATCGGCTTCCTGCGTCGCCTCAGCCTCTCCGGTCGCGAGCACACTGCGCGCGATCTCTGGTGCTTCGTAGTGGACGAGGCAGCCGCGGAACGGGAAGTCGTACCACTCGGGGATGTGCCCACCCCGCGCCAAGGCCAGGTCGATGAGGTGAGTGCGTTCCGGCCCGATGATGAAGTGCGCGGGCTGCACGTCGCCGTGGGCCCAGCCCTTGGCATGCAGTTCGGCCAGTGCCTCCACGCAACCGAGGGCCACGCTGGTGTGCGGTTCAGTACGAGAGTCCGTCTCACGACAGGGCTTCCAGAGCGCGTAGAGATCAGGCCCCTCGCGCCACGGCTGGAAATTCCAGGTGCCCCACTCCCCTTCGCCGTACGCGAAGTCATCGAAGCCGATCCGGTGCAGCACGGCGCCTTCGCGGGCGGGGGCGAGCGCAGTCCAGGGTTGGGCGGGCCAGTCGGCCGTGGCTTCGATCGGATATCCGATCTTCACGGCGTACCGCCCCCGATGGCTCTCAACCTCCCAGACCATGGAGCCCCGGCGATTGACAACCAGGCGCTGAGCCTTGGGCCTGAGCGCGTCGAGCACGACGATCGGCAGTTCAGAAGGTGTCCCTGACAACGTCTGTTCCCCTTCCGGGCAACGCGGCCAACCCCGTATCGAGGTCGACCACGCCGCTGGTGTTGTGTCGCTACGCCTGACCGTACGGACGGCCGCAGTCCGAGTCGCACTGCGCGAGGTTGGTGCCGTCCACGGTCCAGAGGTCGTCGAAGACCATCAACCCGGCCGCCTTCATCGCCTGTGCGGAGGCAGCGACCCTCTCAGGGTCACGCCCGCCACCGTCCGGCTTCGGGTTGTGGTGGAGAAACGGCCGGCGACCCGCTGGCACAGGTCGGCGTACTCCTTCGTGTGCAGGACGAGCGCGTGCAGACCGAGGTCCACGTCGTCCGACGGGATCATGGGGACGGTTGCGGTCGCGGCGGCGACCACGAAGGCCACCGCCTGGTCTGCGATCCGCTCCGCCCGGTCGGAGGACTGCCCGTTGTGGACGACCACGAAGTGCGTGAGGCTCTCGAACAGCTCCTCACCAGCCACCGTGCGCCCGGTCCTCTGGTCATTGGCCGTTGCTGTCATGTGAGTGCTCCTTGGTTGTCGCTGTGCTCTGGTACTCATCCGCACCCGAGCATCAAGCTGCTCGTCGGGACGTCGGAACCACCGCGGAGCCCCAGTTGGGGACGTCCCGCATCGGATAGAACGTCCCTGATGCCGTCCCCAGGTCTTAGGAGAGATCGCAATGCCGAACGAGAGGTTACGAGCTGCCATGGCAGCCGGCGGCTGGACGTACAGCGCCCTCGCGGACAAGGTCGAAGTCGATCCCAAGTCCGTCGAGCGATGGGTCAATCAGGGGCGAACGCCGCGTCGTGCAACGGCCGTTCTGGCTGCGGAAACGCTGGGAGAGGACATGCGCGCCCTATGGCCGGCGCTCCGACAGGCTCGCCCTGCCCGCGCTGTCACTGCGGAACTTGTGGCTCTGTACAACAAGCGGGCGGACATCCCCGTGTCCACCTATGTGGACATGCTGACCCAAGCCCGCGAACACATTGACGTGTTGGTGTACGCGGCCATCTTCCTGCATGAGGCGTATCCGCAGCTCAATGACTTGCTGCGCGAGCGAGCTGGGGACGGGTGTGCGGTCCGCATCGCGATCGGCGACCCGGACAGTCCTCATGTGCAACAGCGCGGCGAGGAGGAGCGGTTCGGGCACGGAATCGAGTCTCGATGCCGACTCGCACTCATGCACTACCGCCCTCTTGCCGGGACACCTGGCGTCGAGGTGCGGACCCATGCGACCACGCTCTACAACTCGATTTATCGTGCGGATGACCAGGCGTTGGTCAACGCCCATGTATGGGGAGTGAACGCGTATGGCGCCCCGGTGTGGCACCTCCGCCGCAGCGATTCGGGCGGAATGTTCGACACCTACGCCGGCAGCTTCGACGCCGTGTGGGACACAGCGACACCAGTAAGAGAAGAGTGACCGTGGCACGGACTGAGTACTACGACGACCCAGCGGCACCTGAGCCGAACACCATGGTGGTCGCCGCGTCCGCCGTGGTTACCGACGACGAAGGGCGCCTGCTCTTGCAGCGTCGGCGGGACAGCAACCTTTGGGCTCTCCCCGGCGGCGGCATGGAGATGACCGACTCACTTCCCGGCACGGCCGTCCGGGAGGTGAAGGAGGAGACGGGTCTGGACGTGGAGATCACCGGGCTCGTGGGCACGTACACCGACCCTCGCCACGTCATCGCCTACTCGGACGGTGAGATACGCAGACAGTTCAACGTTTGCTTCACCGCTCGCGTGGTCGGCGGCCGGCTCGCGATCTCGGACGAGTCAACGGAGCTGCGCTTCGTTGAGCCGGAGGAAATCGACCATCTGCCGATGCACCACACGCAGCAACTCCGGATCCGTCACTTCCTGGAGCACCGTGAGCAGCCTTACCTCGGCTGATCTCGTTAGAAGATCAGGAGAAGCGGCCGCTCTCGATCGGTCCGTAGACAGGACCGATCGAGGGCGGGAAGCAACTCGGTGAGGTCGCACCTGACTCTGACGAAGATCTGGCGGCGGGAGAAGGGGACCGGATTTATACCGCGCGCAGATTCACCCCTCCCGGTTTGCCGAGTAGGTTGGCGAGTTCGTTTTGCTTGCGCTGTAGGTCGGTGATGGTTTCGCGCACAGAATCGTCTGCAAGAGTTGCCAAGACTGCCGGGTCGATTGATTCGATGGTCTTAGCTGTGGCATTCAGTGCCTTGGTCAGCAGGGGGAATGAAGAGGCGGGCTGTAGTCTCGTCTTCCTGGCCTCGAGTGCGAACGAATCGCCCAGTTATCTGGATGAAGAACATTTGTGTGCGGATGTTAGGGGCGTAAACGGCAACGGCGAGACGCGGAATGTCGACGCCCTCCGCTATCATCTGCACAGCAACAATCCATCGACTGTCACCCTCGGAAAATCTTTCGATGACCTTCGTTGCCTTAGGCTCATCGGATACGGCGATAGCCGGTCGTTCGCCCGTGAGTTGCTCAAGGATGTCGCAGTACGCGTAAGCCTCCTGCTGACGCGCTGCAACTACCAGACCACCTGCATCAGGGGTTTCGATTAACGAGCGACGGCCGCCTGACCGGTCGGATGCCGTGAATGGTGATCGTCGACGTTCGGACGTATCGGCCTCAGCGTGAGATCAAGGCCCGTCTCGCCGCGCTGATGAGGTTCTGCGCGTCAACGCCGTACACCGCGGACTCCCGGAGCGTCTTCCAGGTCCGCAGATAGGTGTCCACGCCGGCTTCGTCGTCGATCCACAACTCCGCGTGCCAGTTCTCAACGATCACCTGGCGGTCGTCGTAGATCCAGAAGGCGGTGGCTGGGGGGATCTTGAGGGAGGCGGATATCGGGATGATTCCCAGCTCTACGGTGTCCAGGCCGACGGCTCCTGCCAGGCGGTCGAGCTGGGCCGCGAGTACCGGCGGCGGACAGATCAAGGCATGAAGGGCCGCCTCCCACATGATGAGATGGAAACGCTTCGAGGAGTCGTACAGCGCCTCTTGCCGCTTCATGCGGGACTGCACCGCTTTCTCGGTGTCGCGCGGCGAGCGCTGGAGTTCTGCGTATCTCGTGAAGATCGATCGGGCGTAGTCCGGCGTCTGGAGAATTCCGAAGATCATGGAGGACTCCCAGCCACGGAACACGGAGGCGTCGGCGTGAGCGCTTAGGTGAGTGTCCTGGACCGCCTTGTGTCCCGAGGCCAGCTGCCGTCGCCATGACCGGATGTGGGACTCGAAGCCGCGGAGGCGCGCGAGCAGCTCGTCCTGCGCCTCGGTCTGGCCGGTTGCCTCCGCCCACTTGCGCGGGTCATCGGGCGTAGGAGTCTGCCTGCCGTTCTCCAGCCTGCTGACCTTGGACTTGTTCCACCCGCACTGCTCGGCGAGCTCCGTACCGGTGAGCCGGCCCCCAGGGGCCGAGAGCCGGAGTTCGCGCAGCCGTACCCCGAGTGCTTCCCGTGCCTGCTGGTAGTCCGTGCTCACCGATACGCACCTGCCTCAGTCCTTCTTCGCGATCAACCGGGCCGCGAACTCCTCGTACGGGATGGCATGATGCAGCGCCGCGTCGCGCGCCATGACGTACCGCAGTACTGCCGCAGGCTCCGTGATCAGTTCGACGTCGACCAGGTTGTCGGCGTCGTCAAAGTTGAGCAGCGCGACCAGCCGGGAGTCGAAGAGCCAGAAGTCTTCGGCGGGCAGGCCGAGCGTGTCGGCGTCCGCTCGCCGGAGATTGAGGATCTTCTCGCCGACGGCGCTGTTGCGACGTGCGTTGTCGAGCAGATAGAGCTGGGCGGCCGTCGGCGGGTTGTCGACGAGGCGGACACGCTCGAACCGCTTGCCGAGCGCGGTCTGCTCGCGGCGTTCCGCGCACCATTCGGCATCGACTCCCTCCCAGTTGACCGGCTCCTTGCGAGTGAACTGGGCGTAAGTCTCGGTGAGTTCGTCCGACGCGTAGCGGCGGCGCGTTTCCAGGCGCCACGCTGTGTGCTCGAAGTGGGTGAAGAGTCCGTCGAAGTCATCTAATCCGATGATGTTCGGCATGCGTGTGACCTCCTTGGGGCCGAAGTCGACAAGCAGTTCGCGCGGCACCACGATCGGCACCTCACCCTCGTTCAGGTGCCGGAGCTGGGCGACGTCGTCGGGGTCGGTGAGGCTCGGACCGTGCACGATCACGTCACCCGTGTCCAGGTCTTCGTAAACGGCCGGGCACCCGTTGACGCCGCTGCCCGTGCCGTTGAAACGCAGCCGTCTGACCATGATCTCGTCCTTCCTCTGGGACTGATCTCCCAAGATTTCCCGAGGTCAACGTGCCACGTCCGGGGTTTGTCGGCCCGTATCAGCAACCTCGCGCAACATCGGAGGAGGCTGGAGCAACTTCGCGCAACTCCCCTGGCGCACACGATCTTCCCTTCCTTACCGTCCCCTTCATGGCTGCTGCACACGAGTTGCAGGACGTCGATTCTCTCGCCGCCACCGAGTCCTTGAGGGCGGCCCTTCGAAGGAGTACGCCATGACCGCCATCCTCGACCGGCCTGCGAACATCGGCACCCGGGACCCGAAAGCACTCCTCAACGCCGTTCAGCCCCATGTCAAGCACCTGACGATCAACGTGCTGGACAGCGGTATGACCCTGTGGGAGCGCGAGGTCGCCCTACTGCTGCGCGACCACATGATGGTCCGCGCCATGGCCGAGCGGATCCTCGGCAACGCCGTCATGTACGCCATCGGCTGCATGGAGCACCCAGAGGTCCACCTCGGAGTCGGCAAGCTTGTCGACATCGGCGTTCATCAGCTCATCCTCGACACGCCCGTGTGGTGGGCCCTGTGCGACGTGTACAACGAGAGTCGCTACAAGCACCACGCGCCGTTCATCGAGCGCCGTCGCGACGGCCTGTGCCTGCGCACGGCGGACTTCCTGGAGTCCATCGGCTTCGACATCGACGAAGAGCTGTGGGCGATCGACGGCGCGGACTGCTCGCCGTGCGACAACAAGTTCCCCGACAGCCACTGAACGGTCCTGCGCCGGCCCTGGTCCTCGATCTCCCCGAGGACAGGGGCCGGCCCTTGCGAAAAGGAAACACCTTGCCCGCACAACACGACATCGCCGCCGAGACGGAGTTGTGGGACACCTTCGCCGCTTCCGCTTTCAAGGACGACGCGGAGCCGAGCTTCTGTTGGACGCAGTACGCCGGTCACGGGCCTGGCCCAGAACTACTCGGCGACCCGCGCTCTGTGCTGGAGATCGGCTGCGGCACCGGCCGGGCCGTCGCCCACCTCGCTCGGCGCGGCATCGCCGCTCGGGGCGTCGACCTGTCGCCCACCATGGTCAAGAAAACCACCACGAAGTGGGCCGGCACCGGCGCGGAGTTCGTGTGCGCCGAGGTCCTGGAGTACCTGAGCGGGCATGAAGACGTGTACGACGCCGTCTACTCCATCTTCGGAGCCGCCTGGTTCACCGATCCGGGCCGTCTCTTCCCGCTCGTCCGCCGACGGCTCAAGTCCGGCGGCGCCTTCGTCTTCTCGCAGCCTCCAGCCATCCCCGGGGCGTACGGGCCGCAGGGTATGTACAAGGGAGGCTTCGCAGGCAAGGCGATGTTCACCTACCGCTACAGCTACCGCCCGGCCGTGTGGGAGCGCCTGCTGATCCGGGCCGGGTTCGCGACGGCCGACGCGCGGGTCGTCGACGCACCGCGGCCTGGGCACATCGGCACGCTGCTGGTCTGTGCGGTTGCCCCATGACCGTGTTACCGAGCCGCGCCCGACGCTACGGATCGGAAGGTCGCGGGTTCGGATCCTGCCGGGTGCGGAGCGGCTCAGAGGCCCGGTCGGGGAGTTGATCGGGCCTCTGGTGTGCGCTCGGACGGACCAATGGCCCGTCAGTGATGTGAAACCGGCCTTGTCCCCTCCGTGCGGGTCTGTTGGGGGAGGGACGCCGGGACCGGTGCCGGCTTGTTCTTGCGGTGGGTCAGGCTGCGGGTCCGTTGGGCCAGGGACTCGTAGAAGCGGTCCGGGAGGAAGACCGTGTCGGCCACGATCATCGCGCCGGAGAAGAGCGGCAGGCCCATGAGGAGGGCGATTCCCAGGTGCATGCCGAGCAGTGCCGCCAGGACCGGGTACTTGAGGCGGCCGAACAGGGTGAAGGGGAAGGCCACCTGGAGCAGCACGGTCAGGTAGCCCGTGATGGCGATCATCAGGGGGTACTGGTCGGCGAGGTGGGAGAGCGCGGGCCACGGGCGGAAGAGTTGGAGGTTGAGTACGTAGTGGAGGGCCGTGCCGTTGCCCCAGGTGCCGCCCTGGACCTTGTACAGGCCGGCGGATCCGTAGAGGAAGCAGACCTGCGCCGCGATCACGAACATGGCGCAGTTGTGGAGTGTGGCTGTCAGGGTTCTTCTCGCGTCGCCCAAGGGGAGGAGGGGGACGGGGAGGCTGGGGAACCGCTTCCTGGCGGGCCTCGTGCGGGCGCGGCGTGCGTCCAGGGACCAGCGTCTTCCGCAGGCCGTCAGGACCAGGCAGACGGTCATGAGGAGGATGAGGTTGTCTCCCCCGTCCGTCATGAAGATCGACCGGGCGTGGAACGACGCCACCACGACGGCGAAGAGCACGGACAGGATCCGGGTCCGCCAGCCCAGCGTGAACAGGACCGAGACGACGAGGGCCGCCGCGTAGCAGCATTCGAAGTACGTCCGGCTGTCCGACAGGGTCAGGACGCTGGCCCAGCCGGTCTGGTCGAACAACTCCCTGGCCAGCGTGGGAGTCCACGGTGAACCGGGGCCCCAGATCGCGTCGCGGTGCGGGAACTCGCGCAGCAGGAAGGCGAGGTAGAGGAAGCCGTACCCGATGCGCAGCACGGCCGCCGCGTACAGGGAGACGGGGCGCTCGACGAGGAGCGTGGCCAGGGCCCTTGCACGGGCGGGCAGTGACGTGGTCCCGGTGTCCTCCGACCGTGGGTCCGTGGACCGCCGCGGGGCGGGAG
Organism: Streptomyces sp. NPDC087420; assembly: GCF_044744165.1. Classification (NCBI taxonomy): domain Bacteria; kingdom Bacillati; phylum Actinomycetota; class Actinomycetes; order Kitasatosporales; family Streptomycetaceae; genus Streptomyces; species Streptomyces sp. NPDC087420. Next base: position 162,644 of record NZ_JBIUXU010000002.1, on the reverse strand, counting down.
TTCTGCGCTCAGTTTCCATCCGGGTTCACCTCTCGCCACGGCAGCAGCCGGTTCTCCGTCACCCGGGACGCCGACGGCGCCTGCCGGCCGTCCGGTGACGCGGGTGGGGCGATGGCCAGCGTGAGGACCCTGAGCTGGATGGACTCGAAGGGGCGACCGCCGCCGTGGTCGGCCGCGCGGTCCGACGCGATGTTGTACAGGTACCGCTGGATCATCGCGGCCCGCTCCGAATGGGGCCGGTCGTCACCGCCGTGCAGTTCGACGTACGACGTCCAGGCCCGGCGCAGCAAGTTCTGTGTGGTGTGGCTCGGGAAGGCGTTGTGCCTCACATCGGCGCGGTCGGCGGCTGTCAGATCGAACCAGTCGCTGACCTTGACGGTGCCGTCCGGCGCGGTGTGTGCCGTCCTTGCCAGAATGCGCCGGTTGACGGAGTCCGGGTCCGGCGCGAAGAGCCGCCAATTCTGTTCGAACAGTGGATAGATCCATGCGTCGATCTGTCGACTGTAACGCTGTGAAACGGCATTGGCCGGGGCCACGTGCAGGAATACCATCGTTACGTGTGTCAGCGTCGTCATCGCGCAGAGGGCGACCACGGTCCGCAGCCCCGCTTTCAGCGTTCGCGCGAGCCAGGGGCGCGGTCGTGCCGAAGGCACGGATTCCGTAATGGTTTCTTCCTCGCGTTCTCGTGGGATTTCTTTCTCGTCGCAGCTGCTCACGTCCACGTTTCCTTACGGGGATTCACGGACGGCACGCGGCGGAATCGGGATCCGGGATTCCGCCGCGTGCCGCCGTTGATCGGGCCGGATGCACCGGCCCGGACCGTCACCTAGCGTGTCTGGCCCTGGTCGTCGGACCACTCGCCGTGACCGCCGTGACCCTCGGAGTCACCGGCGTGCTCCGACTCGTCGCGGCCCTCCGGCCCCTGGGGCCGGTCTCCGTAGCCGCCGTAACCCTCGTCGCCGCCGTAGCCGCCGTAGCCGCCCTCTTCGTGGCCGGGCTTGCCGTGGCCCTCGCCATGTTCGGGCTTGCCGTGGTCGCCGCCGTGGCCGGGCTTGCCGTGCCCTCCGCCGTGTTCGGGCTTGCCATGGCCGCCACCGTGCTCGGGCTTGCCGTGGCCGCCGCCGGTGACATTGCCCCCGGTGATGTTCCCGCCCGTGATGTTGCCGCCGGCGGTGTTCCCCTTGGTGGAGTTGCCTCCGGTGGTGTTGCCCACCGTGTTGCCGGACGTGTTCCCCGAGATGTTCCCGGAGGTGCTGACCGTGCTGCCGCCGCCGAGGGTGCCACCGGTCAGTACGCCCCCGAGGACGCCGCCCAGCACACCGCCGTTGGTGGTGCCGCCGGTGGTGCCACCGGTCAGCACGCCCCCGAGGACCCCGCCCAGCACACCGGTGGTCGTCCCGGTCGTCGTGCCCGTGGTGGTGGTACCGGTCGTCGTGCCCGTCGTGGTGCCGGTGGTCGTCCCGGTCGTCGTGCCACCCGTGGTGGTCGTGGAGCAGGTCGCCCGGCTGATGCGGTTGTTGTCCAGCGTCACCGAGCCGTTACGGGCCAGCGCCCGGCCGTCGATGCTCGCCCCGGTCGTGACGCTGATCGAGGTCAGGGCCAGGATGTTGCCGACGAACACGGAGTTGGTGCCGAGCGTCGCCGAGCTGCCGATCTCCCAGAAGACATTGCACGGCTGCGCGCCGTTGATCAGCGCCACGCGGCTGGCGGACGCCGTCGTCAGTCCGGAGCCCACCTGGAACACCCAGACGGCGTTCGGGTTGCCGCCCGCGTCCAGGGTGAGAGTGCCGGTGAGTCCGAGCGTGCTGGACGCCGTGTAGACGCCGGGAACGAGCGTCAGACCGCCGGCGTCCGGCGGGAGAGCGGCGTCGGTGGCCTGTCCTGCGGCGTTGTTGAACGCGGCGACCAGGTCGGACTTGGCCTGGAGCGCGACCGCGTCTGCCGAGTGCTGGACACCGTTCACCAGGCCGGGCGGGAATCCGCTGATGGCCGTACCCGGACTCACGCCGACGTCACCGGTGATGACCGAAGGACCAGTATTGGTGATCTGCTGTCCCGCCAGTACGGCGAAACTGTCCGCAGTACCCAGCGGAACGGGTGTCGCGATGGCGACGGCCTGCGTCGTCGTCATTACCACGACTGCGGCGGCGACCAGCGGGGCCATTGCCCCGGCAATCCATCTGGGAACGTTGCGACGACGTGATGGTGCGCGCGAGACGTGCAGCGTCATGAGTGAGCCGGCTCCTGTCGAACGAGGTTTCTGGACAGAGCAGTTCAGGTCTGGGAACAGCCCATCTGTCAAAGACGCATAACGCTCGAACGTGCCATTCGGAAATGATGCATTCGAGTGAGATTACATATTTGAAACACGGACAACAGATTTCAGAGCGATTTCCGGGGGCGGTGGGGCGCCGCCGGTGGTGCGCTGCCAGGGGGGGGCGTTGTGAGCGGGACCTTGTCAGCGGGGCGTTGTCAGTGGGGTGGGGGACAGTGGTGGGGTGAGGACGGTCGGGTGGTGGTGTGACGGCGTGGGGTGGGCGGGTGGGACGCCTGTGCTTCGGTGGCGGCGGGGTGGGGTGGGTGAGCGGCGGGAGAGCGTTCTCGCGATCGGGGGCGCGGTCGGGTTCCGGGTGGCGGGGGTGCGGGTCTGCGGTGGGGCTCGGGGGAATCCGTGTCCGGTGAAGGGCTTGCTCGGGGGGCGGGGCACCGGGGGGTTGTGCGTTGAGTGCGCTCGGTTGGATCGGCTGCATTCCGTGGCCGCCGACGCGCTCGCCGATGATCCGCGCGTCTATCGCGTCTACTTGGCCTGGTTCGGTCCTGGGCTGGTCAAGGTGGGGATCACCAGGGAGGAGCGGGGGTCCGCGCGGTTGTTGGAGCAGGGGGCCGTGGTCTTCAGCTGGCTGGGGCGGGGGCCGCTGATGGCCGCGCGGCGGGCCGAGGAGTTGTTGCGGGTCGCGCTGGGGGTGCCGGACCGGATTCCGTACGCGGAGAAGCGGCGCGTACGGGCCGGTCTGCCCGGGGTGGCCGGGCGTGCTGACGAGGTACGGCGGATGCACGCGCGGGCCGGGGCGTTGGCCGGGTGGCCCGAGTCCTTGGAGCGGATCGGGTTCGAGGCCGTTGACCACGGGGTTGTCTTCGGGTTGGACGGGCTCCCGCCCGCCGGCGGTGTGGTGAGGGAGTTGGTGGACGGGGGGTGCGTCGCCGGGCGCCTTGTCGCCGCCGCTGGGCCCGATCTGCATCTCGCCACGGTTGGCGGAGGAAGCGGAAGCGGAGGTGGAAGCGGAAGCGGAAGCGGAGGTGGAAGCGGAGGGGTGGTTGTTCTGGATACCCGGCTCATGAAGGGGTGGGAGTTGGCCGGTGTGAGGGATGGGGAAGGAGGGTTGACTGTGCCTGTGCTGGATGTACGGGTGGGGGATGTTCAGGGTGGCCTCTTCTGAAGAGGCGGCGGAGGAAGGGGTCTTTCGTGGGCGATCCGGCTGATGTGGCTGATGTGGCTGACGTGGCTGATCTGGCAGATCTGGCTGATGTGGCGGATGCGCGTGACGTGTTGCGCTTTCGGGAGCGGGTCGGGGTGCCTGCCCTCGTTGATGTGCACACCCACTTCATGCCTGACGGCGTGCTCCGCAAGGTGTGGGCCTACTTCGACTCCGCCGGGCCTCTGGTCGGTCGGGAGTGGCCCATCACCTACCGGCAGGCGGAGGACGAACGGGTCGCGCTGCTGCGGGCGTTCGGGGTGCGGGCCTTCACCTCGATGCTCTACCCGCACAAGCCCGGCATGGCCGAGTGGTTGAACGGGTGGGCCGCCGGCTTCGCCGCCCGTACCCCTGACTGCCTGCGGACCGCCACGCTCTTTCCCGAGGCGGGGGCTGACGGGTATGTGCGTGCGGCCGTCGAGAGTGGGGCGCGGGTCTTCAAGGCGCATCTCCAGGTCGGGGCCTACGATCCGAACGACCAGCTGCTCGACGGGGTCTGGGGGCTGCTCGCCGAGGCCGGGGTGCCGGTGGTGATGCACTGCGGTTCCGGGCCCGCGCCCGGCAAGTACACCGGGCCCGAGCCCGTGGGGCGGCTGCTCGCGCGGCACCCACGGCTGCGGCTGGTGGTCGCGCACATGGGGATGCCGGAGTACGGGGACTTCCTCGACCTGGCCGAGCGGTACGGGGAGGTGCGGCTCGACACGACGATGGCGTTCACGGACTTCAGCGAGTCCATGGCCCCCTTCCCCCGCGAGGCCGGGGTGCGGCTGGCGGATCTGGGGGACCGGATCCTGCTGGGGAGCGATTTCCCCAACATCCCGTACCCCTACGTCCATCAGCTGGAGGCCCTGGAAGGGCTCGGACTGGGGCACGAGTGGCTGCGGGCGGTGTGCCACGACAACGGCGCCCGGCTCTTCGATCTTGCCTAGGCGTTTCTCAGGGAATTCATAGGAATCGGCAAGAAGCCTCTCACCGGCCCTCCCCAGGGTGAGGACCATGACCGTGATCTCGCCCAGGGGGCGCGCCGAAATGCTCAGGTCGGACGGGAACCCCGTCCGTGTCCTCGTCGTCGACGACGAGGCCTCCCTGACCGAGCTGCTGTCCATGGCCCTGCGGTACGAGGGGTGGGAGGTGCGCAGCGCCGGTGACGGGGCGGGCGCGGTGCAGTCGGCGCGGGAGTTCCGGCCCGACGCGGTGGTGCTCGACGTGATGCTGCCCGACATGGACGGGCTCGCGGTCCTCGGCCGCCTCCGGCGCGAACTGCCGCAGGTGCCCGTGCTCTTCCTCACGGCGAAGGACGCCGTCGAGGACCGCATCGCCGGGCTGACGGCGGGCGGCGACGACTACGTCACCAAGCCGTTCAGCCTGGAGGAGGTCGTGGCGCGGCTGCGCGGCCTGATCAGGCGGTCGGGCGCCGCGGCGACCCGCAGCGAGTCGCTGCTGGCCGTCGGGGACCTCACCCTGGACGAGGACAGCCACGACGTCGTCCGGGCGGGGCGGTCCATCCACCTGACCGCGACCGAGTTCGAACTGCTCCGCTACCTCATGCGCAATCCGCGCCGCGTGCTGAGCAAGGCCCAGATACTCGACCGGGTGTGGTCGTACGACTTCGGCGGCCAGGCCAACGTGGTCGAGCTCTACATCTCGTACCTGCGCAGGAAGATCGACGCGGGCCACCCGCCGATGATCCACACCCGACGCGGCGCCGGATACCTGATCAAGCCCGGCGATCCGGCCGCCGCTCCGCGATGACGGCCGCCTCGCGACGGCGCTGGTCGCTGCGGACCCGGCTGGTGGTGTCCGCGGTGTCGCTGATCGCTGTGGTGGCCGCGGTGATCGGGAGCGTCACGACGATCGCGTTCCGTTCGCATCTGTACGACCAGCTGGACACGCAGGTGTCCACCATCGCCGCGCGCGCCGCGGGCCCCCAGGAACGGCCGCCCCGGTCCACCAGTCCCCCCGCGCAGGCGTCCGGCGGCCTGGCGGGCAAGGACCCGTTGAAGGTCGTGACGGGCGGCGGCGCCCCCGTGGGCACCGTCGGCGCCGAGGTGACGGACGCCGGGGCCCTCGGGCGGTCGCTGATCAGCACCCAGCAGGAGACCCCCGAGGATCCCCAGGTCACCGACCAGCCGCTGACCAGCGCGCAGACCGCCGCGCTCGCGACCGTCCCGCGCGACGGCGACCCGCACACCGTGGCCCTGCCCGACCGCGGGGACTACCGGGTCGAGTACGTCAGCGGCATCAAGGGCGACTTCCTCGTCGGCGTGCCCCTCACACCGGTCCAGAACACCCTCAGCACCCTGATCGTCGTGGAGGTCTGCGTCACCGTCGCGGGGCTGGCCGCCGCCGGGATCGCGGGCGGTGTCCTCGTCGGGATCGCGCTGCGGCCGCTGCGCCGCGTCGCGACGACCGCCACGCGCGTCTCCGAACTGCCCCTGCACCGGGGGGAGGTGGCTCCGCTCGTCCGGGTTCCGGCGGCGGAGGCCGACCCTCGGACGGAGGTGGGGCAGGTCGGGGCCGCTCTCAACCGAATGCTGGGGCATGTCGGGTCCGCGCTGCGGGCCCGGCAGGAGAGCGAGACGCGGGTACGGCAGTTCGTGGCCGACGCGGGTCATGAGTTGCGTACGCCGCTGGCCTCGATCCGGGGGTACGCGGAGCTGACGCGCCGGGGCCGTGAGGAGACCGGCCCGGACACGCGGTACGCGCTGCGCCGGATCGAGGCGGAGGCGGAGCGGATGACCGGGCTGGTGGAAGATCTGCTTCTGCTGGCGCGGCTGGACGCCGGACGGCCGCTCTCGTACGAGAGCACTGATCTCTCCCCCGTGGTCGTGGACGCGGTGAGCGACGCGCGGGCGGCCGGCCAGGACCACCACTGGCGCCTGGACCTGCCGGAGCCGGACGACCCGGCGGGCATCGTGCTCGCCGACGGGTCCCGGCTCCACCAGGTGCTCGTCAACCTGCTCGCCAACGCCCGGACCCACACCCCGCCGGGCACGACCGTCACCGCCCGGGTCCGCCGGGAGGACGCGGAGGACGCGGAGCGTGGTGGTACGGGCGCGGTCGGCGGTGTGAGCGTCGGTCCGTGGGTGGTGCTGGAGGTGGAGGACAACGGCCCTGGGGTGCCTCCCTCCCTCCTTCCCCACGTCTTCGAACGCTTCGCGCGCGGCGACGCCTCACGCTCTCGCGCGGCCGGCTCGACCGGTCTCGGCCTGGCCATCGTGCAGGCGGTGGTCACCGCGCACGGCGGGACCGTGGACGTACGGAGCGTGCCAGGCCGGACCGTGTTCGCCGTACGGCTGCCCGCGCACCCCGGGCAGCCCCCGGACCCCGGCCACAACCACAACTCACCGACAAGACGCGGGCTCAGCACGCGCCGGTGACGGCGGCCCGCGTCAGGCGAGCGGTTCGCCGCCGTCGACCGACAGCGAGACACCCGTGAGGAAGGTGTTGGTCATCGCGAAGACGACGGCGTCGGCGATGTCCTCCGCGGTGCCGATACGCCGCGCCGGGTTGTGCGCACTCCTCTCGGCGAACAGCGCGGCCTTCTTCTCCTCGCCCAAGGCGTCGTACGCCCCCGTGTCGATCGTTCCGGGCGAGATGGCGTTGACGCGCACGGGAGCCAGTTCCACGGCCAGGGCCTTGGCGATCACGTCGGCCGCACCGTTGGTGGCGGCGACGGCCAGCATGCCGGGAACGGGCTTGATGGCCGTGGCGCCGGAGAAGAGGGTGAGGGATCCGCCCTCGCGGATCCGGTCGCGGAAATGCTTGGCGAGGATGATCGGCCCGATCGCCTTGGTCGCGAAGGACAGGCTGAGGATCTCCGGGGAGAGCGCGTCGATGGTGCCGCGGGCCCGGGCCGAGGCGGTCGACACGATGTGGTCGACCTCTCCGAGCCGTTCGGCCAGTGCGACGACCGACTGCTCGTCCGTGAGGTCCACCGTCTCCGGGGTGACCCCCGGGTCGTTGTACGCCTTCGCGAGGCTCTGTTCGTCGCGCCCGGCGACCACGACCCGCGCGCCGGCTTCCCGGGCCGCCAGGGTCACCGCGCGGGCGATACCGCTGCCCCGCCCGACCACAAGTACCGTCTTGTCCTGAAGTGTTGATTTCATCGCTTTCTCCCTGTCCGACTTCTTGGGGTTACGGCTTCTCGACCTCGGCGACGTCGAGTCCGCGGTCGGCGCCGTGCGGGATCACCGTCTGGCCGGGCTCAAGCGTCAGACGCGTACCGTCCAGGTGGACCGCGACCTTGTCCGGCTCGAAGGACACGAGATCGTTGACGCGGCGCACCTCGTCGTAGGCGTGGCGGTAGGACCAGGCGGCGCCTTCGGTGCCGCCGATCTCGTAGTAGTCCGCGAGTCCCTTGTACGGGCAGAAGGTCTGGCCCTCGACGGGAGTGAGCGCGTCCTCGTCGATGTCGGCCCGGCGTACGTACCAGCGCGGCGCGAAGCCGGATTCGTACAGCACGACGGGCCGCCGGGTGCTCGCCACCACGCGGTCGCCGTCCCGTACTTCGAGATGCCGTGAGGAGTCGCGGATGTCGATCCGGTGGTACGCGTCCGCCGCGTGGCCGAGGATCCGTTCGTCCTCTTCGTAGAAGGCGTCCATGGCCCGCCAGGCGAACGCGACACGCCCCTCGAACTCCTCAGCGTACGCGGGGAGTTCCGTGTGCCGCCAGGCGGCGCGCGGCGTCTTCCGGTCCTTTCCGTGGACCGTGTACCAGGTGGTGGTGCCCAGTTCGCGGTGGTGGGTGGTCAGTTCGCCGCCTTCCAGAACTCCGGGCTCCACGTTGCCCAGGGGGAAATACGCCACCGGATACCTGCCGGGTTCGTGCAGGAGAATCACGTCCTCGCTCTCCGCTATCCACTCGCCGGAGAACCGGACCCGCATCCTGCGGCGGAGACGTTCGGCGAACAGCAGCCTCTCGGGCAAGGGTTCGGGCGTGAGGAACCTGCCGATCGAATGCGGTGCGAGAGGCCCCTGTTGCCATGCCAGACCCATGACGATTCCTTCTTCCACTGATGGCCTTATGGGTATGCGCGTGCCCCGGAACTTCCATCGTAGATCTACTCCCGGCCCATTGCCGAGGCCGGAAGCCATTCGATAAACCTTGGCTTTCCCTCCGGAAAACGCATGATCCAGAAGCGGCGGTCAGCAAATTCGCTCGTTAGCATGAGAGGAAACGCTCAAGGGAGGAAGCCATGGCTCTCTCGTTGAAGGGGCGGACCGTCCTCGTCATCGGTCGTGGGAGCGGAATCGCCCGGGCCGTCGTACTCGCGGCACAGTCCGAGGGAGCGAACCTCGTGGTGGCGGGGCGGAGCCGGGAACAGAACTCGACCGCCAGGCGGTCCTGCATTCGTTCGACACGAAGGTCGTCGGGCCGATCATGCTCGCCAAAAACTTCTCCGGGCGGATCGCGGAGGGGGGTTCGTTCACGCTGTTCTCCGGTGTGGCCGCCTTCAAGCCGGCGATCGGCTACCTCGGCGTCGCCGCCACCAACGGAGAGGTCGATTTTCTCACCAGGTCTCTCGCCCTTGAAATGGGGCCGGTCAGGGTCAACGCCATCTCGCCCGGCGTCATCGACACCGGCATCTGGGACTCCCTGGGCGACGAGGAGAAGAAAGCCTATTTCGAAAACCTTCGGACGAGAAATCCCGCCCGCCGTATCGGCGTGGTGGACGACATTTCCGCCGCGGTTCTTTTCGCCATGACAAACGCCTCGCTGACAGGTGTGACTCTCCGCATCGACGGCGGAGAGCCTCTCACCTGACGCGTCACCCCGAAGGGGGCAAACATGAACGTCGTTCACCATCGTTGTGCGACCGTCCAGGGGCACCACATCTTCTACCGGGAGGCCGGCCCCGCCGACGCCCCCGCGCTCGTCCTTCTGCACGGCTACCCGACCAGCTCGTACATGTTCCGCGACCTGATTCCGCGGCTGGCCGACCGGTACCACGTCATCGCGCCGGACCACCTCGGCTTCGGCCTGTCCGACGCGCCGGCCGCCGACCGGTTCGACTACACCTTCGACGCGCTGACCGCTCTCACCAAGGGCCTGCTCGACCAGCTGGGCGTCACCCGCTACGCCCTGTACGTCCAGGACTACGGCGCCCCCATCGGATGGCGCCTGGCGCTCGGCGATCCCGACGCGATCACCGCGATCGTCAGCCAGAGCGGCAACGCCTACGACGCCGGTTTCGTCGAGGGATTCTGGAAGACCATCTGGGACTACCAGCGTGAGCAGACCCAGGAGACCGAAGCGGCGATCCGTGGTGCCCTCACCCTCGACGTCACCAAGTGGCAGTACGTGACGGGCGTCCCCGACGAGTCGGTCGTCAGCCCGGACACCTGGCACCACGACTACAACCTGATCTCGCGCCCGGGCAACGACCTCGTCCAGCTCGCCCTGTTCCGTGACTACGCCACCAACTCGCCGCTCTACCCGCGGGTCCAGGCGTACTTCCGCGAACACAGGCCCCCGCTCCTCGCGGTCTGGGGCAAGAACGACCCGATCTTCGGTCCCGCCGGGGCGGAGGCGTTCCGGGAGGACCTTCCCGACGCCCGGATTCACCTTCTCGACGGCGGGCACTTCCTGCTCGAAAGCTCCCTCGACGAGGCCGCCGGGCTCATCCACTCCTTCCTCGACGATGTCGATCCGAAGCCGTAACGGCACTCACGCGAGGCCGTCACACCACTCACGCAAGAAGGTTGAAGAGATGAACCACACCTCCGTGGCCGCCGACCACGCGTCCGTGATCCTCGCCCACGGCGCCTGGGCGGACGGATCGAGCTGGAGCAAGGTGATCACCCGGCTGAGGTCGCACGGAGCCGGAGCCGGAGCCGGAGCCGGAGCAGGAGCCGGACAAGGAGCCGGACAAGGAGCAGGTGCCGGAGAAGGAGCCGGACTCCACGTACTGGCCGCCCCGCTCCCGCTCTCCTCGCCCCAGGACGACCTGGCCGCGCTGGAGCGGACCCTTGAGCGCACCGAAGGCCCGGTGGTCCTGGTGGGTCACGCCTACGCCGGAGCCGTGATCGGCGCGACCCGCAGTGACCGGGTGGCCGGACTGGTGTACGTCACCGGCCTCGCCCCCGACGAGGGCGAGACGGTGGCCGACGTCTACTACCGGGACCAACCGCACCCCAAGGCACCGAGGTTGGCCCCGGACGCCGACGGATACATATGGCTTCCCGAGACCGCGTTCGGCGACGCCTTCGCACCGGACGCCCCCGACGAGGAACGTGCCCTGCTCGCCGCCGTCCAGCGGCCGATCGCGGGTGCCTGCATCAGTACCGCCGTCGGCCGGCCGCTCTGGAGGGACCGGCCGAGCTGGTACTTCGTCGCGGAGCGGGACCGCATGATCCCCGCCGGCACCCAGCGCTTCATGGCGGAAAGGATGAACGCGGACGTGCGGTCAGCTCCCACCGACCACTCCCCGCTCTCCAGCGCCGCCGGAGCCGTCACCGACCTGATCCTGGAAGCCGTCCACGCGGTCGGCGCCGCTGACCGGCAGCCCCTGGTTCCGTAGATCCCTCAGGAAGAGGGCGACCAGGGAGTCCGAGGGAACGGTCGTGATCGCGACCACCGCGCGCCGGACCGGCGGATCAAAACGCAGCACCGCTCCCGCGGGCCGTACGGCGAGCGCGGACGCGGGAACGATCGACACGCCCATCCCCGCCCCGGCCAGCTGGGCCGCGGTGCGGGGACTGCGCGTACGGAGCACGGGACTGAGCGAGACCTGGTGGGAGGAGACGAACCGGTCGACCCACGCGGCGTTCCCGTTGTCGCTCGTGTAGTGGACGAACGGTTCGCCGGCCAGGTCCTCCACCCGGACGGAGGACCGTCCGGCGAAGCGGTGCTCGTCGGGGCACACGACAAGCATCTCCTCGTCCCCCAGCCGCTCGACGTGCGCCGTCGTGCCGGTGGGCTCGGGACCGACGACGATGTCCGCCTCCCCCGCCATCAGGATCTCCACCATCGCGTCGGTGCTGGTGAACTCCATGAGGTCGATCCGGACCTCGGGGCGCCGGGAACGCCAGCGCCGCAGCAGGGAGACCAGCAGCCAGACGGTCATCGTCTCGGCGCAGGCGAGCCGGATCCGCCCGGCCCGCCCGGCGGCCACGTCCCGGCCGGCCTCCACGGCCCGTTCGGCCGCCTTCAGGGCGATGCGCGCGTCGACCGCGGCGGCCCGGCCGGCGGCGGTCACGCGTACGCCACGGGAAAGCCGTTCCACCACCGGCGTGTCCAGCTCCCGCTCCAGGGCCGCGATCTGGTGGGACAGAGCGGGCTGCGACAGGTGAAGGGCCGCCGCGGCCCTGGTCACAGACCCCTCGTCAACGAGTGCGACAAGACACTCCAGCGCGCGCAAAGTAGCCATCCGGTCAATCTAAGGGCTGTCCCGCACTCCCCGGCGGGCGCGCGACGCCGGCTGACCGTCGGATGCCGCGGTGGGGCCGCGCCGGGCGGGCAGAGGGGACAGGAGGGGCCGCGCAGGCAGGGCAGACTCTTCGCCCACGGCGGCATAGCATCGCCCTCGGCGGACATTCCGGGTGCCGGTGGGCGGTATCCGGCAGTCGGCACCGCCCGGGGGCCGCGCGGCCGCCCGGCCGGACGGAACCGAGGAGGCTCAGCCATGGCGTCGGAAGCCGACAGCCCGAAGCGTCCGCCCAGGACCAGCGTCTGGCTGGACGGGAAACCGGTGACCAGGCCCCGCAGGGCGGAGCGCGCGGAGCGCGCGGAGCCGGCGCCCGGAAAAGCCGGGAACACCACCACCGCCACCAGGTCCGCTCCCGACCAGCCCCCGCCCCTCGACCGCGACCGCATCACCGCCGTCTCCGTACGCCTGCTCGACGCCGAGGGCTCCGCGAAGTTCTCCATGCGGCGGCTGGCGGGCGAGTTGGGCGTCACCGCGATGTCCCTCTACTGGTACGTGGACACCAAGGACGACCTCCTCGAACTCGCCCTGGACGCCGTCTTCGGCGAAGTCCGGGTGCCCGACCTCACGGACGAGACCGCCGACTGGCGCGACCAGCTGCGCGCACTCGCCGTCAGCTACCGGACCGTGCTCGTACGCCACCCCTGGGTCTCCCCGCTCATCGGCAAGTACCTGAACATCGGCCCGGGTTCGAGAGCCTTCTCGTCGGCCGTCCTCGCCGTCATGGGCAGGACCGGCCTCGCCCCGTACGGCCGGATGGGCGCGGTCGCCGCGGTCTTCCAGTTCGTGTACGGATTCGGCACGATCGAGGGCCACTTCGTCCAGCGGTGCGCGGAGGCGGGCCTGACCCAGGACGAGTACCACCGGCACGCCATGGGGACCATCCACGAACAGCCCGATTTCCAGCGGGCGTTCAAGAGTGCCGAGGAACTGCTGGAGACACGCGGCGGCGAGACGGTGGAGGAGATGCGCGAGCGGGACTTCACCTTCGCGCTCGACCTCATGATCGCGGGCATCGAGGCGATGCGGGAACGCGGCTGACACGGAACCCCCCGAAACCCCGGGCCGGGCCCCCCTGCCGTCGGTTAGTGTCACCGGCAGGTGATCGCGGGGGCGCGGGGGCGGGGGAGTCATGCTCGGACGGTGGTACACGGCGCTCGGCGTCAACCTGGTGCTCGGCGTGCCCGCCGTCGTCCCGATCTGGCTGCTGTACTACACCGTCTCGACCTGGGTGGACCCCGCGCCGGAGGAGAACGACGGCTTCGGCGTTGTCCTCGTCGGCGCCGGGCTTCCCGCCGCCGCCTGCGGATTCCTCTGGTGGCTGGCCAACCGGCCGCTCGCCCGCCGCACCCGGCTGCGGACAGCCCCGTACTGGGGACTCAGCCTTCTCGGCACCTTCGCTCCCACCGGCGCCATCATCGGCATCGGCTTCGCGACGTAGTACCGGAGTCCCGCCGGAGTCCCCAACCGTCGCCGCCCGCCCGCTACGACACCAGCCTCGCCGGGAAACCGCCCGTCGCGATCGGGCTCCACCGCTCCGGGGTCACCCGGATGATCGACTTGCCCTGCTTCACCATCGCCGCGCGGTACTCGTCCCAGTCCGGGTGCTCCCCCGCGATGTTCCGGTAGTACTCCACCAGCGGCTCGACGGACTCCGGGGAGTCGATCACCTCGGCCGCCCCGTCCACCTGCACCCAGGGGCCGTCCCACTCGTCCGACAGGACGAGCACGCTCACCCGCTCGTCCCGCTTCGCGTTCCGCGTCTTCGCCCGCTCCGGGTACGTGGAGACCACGATCCGGCCCGAGTTGTCGACGCCGCACGCGAGCGGCGAGCCCTGCGGGCGCCCGTCCGCGCGCGTGGTGAGGAGGATCGAGCGGTGCCTGGGCCGTACGAACTCCAGCAGTCCGGCCAGGTCCACGGTCGTATTCGTTGCGATGTTCGGTGCCATGGGACCGAGCCTACGACTCCGCGCCCGGTACGCTCTCGCCCCGCACCGCCTGCACATCCAACTCCACCCGCAGCGTGGTCCCGATCATCGCGATGCCCGCCTGGACGACCTGGTTGTAGTTCATCGCGAAGTCCTCCCGCCGCAGTTCCGCCGTCGCCCGGAAGGCCGCCCGCTGCCCGCCCCACGGATCGGGGCCCGCGCCCAGGTAGCTGAGGTCGAGACCGACCTCCCGTACGACTCCGTGCAGCGACAGTTCACCGTGCACGGTCCAGCGGTCGGGACCCGCGGGGGTCAGGGCCGTACTCCGGTACGTGATCTCCGGGAACCGCTCCACGTCCAGGAAGTCCGGCGACCTGAGGTGCTTGTCCCGCAGGGTGTTGCCGGTGTCGATGCTCGCCGCGGCGATGACCGCGTCGACCCGGGAGCCCGCGTACGAGCCCCCCGACTCCACGATCTCGATCCGGCCGCCGAACTCCTTGAACCGGCCGTGCACGCTGGAGATCCCGAGGTGCTGTGCCACCGCGCCCACCGACGAATGCGCCGGGTCGAGGCTCCAGACGCCCGGCGCGGGCAGCTCGGTGCCGTTCTGCCGGGCCAGGACCACCGTGCCGACCTCGGCCCTGCCGCTCGCCGTCACGAGCGCGGTGGAGGCGACGGGGGCGTACCCGAGGGCCGTCACGATCACGGTGTACGGACCGGGCGCGAGCGGGATCTCCGCCCGCACCGCCCCGTCCTCGTCCGCCGCCGCCCTCAGCACCTGCGCGCCGGTCATGTCGGTCATGGTCACGACCGCGTGCGGGAGCGCCCAGCCGTCCCGCGTCCGTACCTGTCCGCGAAGTCCCATCGTGCCTCTGCCTCTTTCGTTCCTCTGCCGCGTGCGGTCCGACCACGCGCCCGGGTGGCCGACTACGCGCCCGGGTGGCCGACTACGCGCCCGGGTGGGCCAGTTCGATGTCGTGTCCCTCGACCCCGCGCCCCGCCACCGTCAACGAGCCCGCCACCGGCGCGTATCCGGTCGCGATGACCGTGTACTCGCCCGCGTCCAGGTCGGCGAAGGCGTACGCCCCGTCGTCCCCGGTCGTCGCGGTGGCCACCACGTTCCCCGCCGCGTCGACGAGCGTCACGCGCGCGTCGGGCAGGGGGCGGCGGGCGGCGCCCGCCCTGACCGTGCCCTGCGCCAGGGCGCCGGACTGGAGGACCGCCTCGATACGGGTGATCCCGTGGCCGCCTATCTCCACCGGCAGGGCCAGCGGCCGGAAGCCGGACGCGTTCACCGCGACGGTCACCGGGCCCGGGACCAGCTCGGTGAAGGCGAACTCGCCCCGCTCGGTGGACTTCCCGGTGGTCAGTACGTCTCCGCGCACGTCGGCCACGATCACCATCGCGCCCTCGACGGGCAGCCCGCCGTCCGCGCTCCGTACGGTCCCGGTCAGACCGCTCGTACCGGACAGCAGGATGTCGTACCCGACCGGCTCGTCACCGACGACCACCGTGGAGGCCTGCGGCTGGAAGCCGTCGGCGGAGGCGATCAGGACGTACGAGCCGGAGCCGGGCGCGTGCAGGAGGTAGGAGCCGTCGGGCTCGGCGACCGAGCGGGCCAACTGGCTGCCGCCCAGGGAGATCAGGGTGACGGCCGCGGTCGGCACCGAGGTGCCCTCGGCGCCCCGCACGACACCGCGTACGGCGATGCCCCGCGGTTCCGGAGCGGTGTCCGGAGTCGTACCCGGAGCCGTGTCCGGGGTCGTACCCGACACCCCACCGGCACCCGCCACCGCCCCCACGAGCGCCGGCACACCCTGCGCCGGAACCTCCGCGGGACCTTCCGCCGGGATCTGCGCCGGGATCGCCTCCGGCACCGCCCCCTCCCCGCCCGCCTTCGTCCTCAGCGCGACCTCCTTGATGAACAGCGTCGCCAGGAAGGCGAGCAGCGCCGCCGGCGCCGCGAACAGGAAGACGTCACCCACGCCATGGCCGTACGCGCTCTCCATCACGTTCCGCAGCGGAACGGGCAGGGCGGCCAGGTCCGGGATCGCCCCGCCCCCCGTACCCGCGTGCCCCAGCGCCGCGCCCTGCGGCCCGAGGTCGGCCAGCCCGTCCTTCACGTAGTGCGTGATACGGCTGCCGAGCACCGCGCCCAGCGCCGAGACCCCGACCGCACCACCGAGCGAGCGGAAGAAGGTGACGGTGGAACTGGCGGCGCCGAGGTCCTTGGTGGAGACCTGGTTCTGCGTCGAGAGGACCAGGTTCTGCATCATCATGCCGATGCCGAGGCCCATCAGCGCCATGTAGATCGCGATGTGCCAGTACGGGGTGTCCACCCGGATCGTGCCGAGCAGCCCGAGACCCGCCGTCAGCAGCGCCCCGCCGCTGACGAGCCACGCCTTCCAGCGTCCCGTCCGGGTGATGACCTGGCCGGAGACGGTGGAGGAGAGGGCGAGGCCGCCGATCATCGGGATGGTCATGAGGCCGGACATCGTCGGGGACTTGTCCCGGGCGAGCTGGAAGTACTGACTGAAGAAGACCGTGCCCGCGAACATGCCGATCCCGACGAAGAGCGACGCGATCGAGGCCAGCGTGATGGTGCGGTTACGGAACAGGCGCAGCGGGATGATGGGCTCCCGCGCCCTGGACTCGACGAGGACGAAGAGCGCGCCGAGCACGACCGAACCGCCGACCATGACGTACGACTGCCAGGAGGCCCACTCGTACTTGTTGCCGGCGAAGGTGACCCAGATCAGCAGCAGCGAGACGGCAGCGCTGATGAAGAACGCGCCCGACCAGTCGACCTTCACCTCGCGCTTGACGACCGGCAGCTTGAGCGTCTTCTGGAGCACGATGAGGGCGACTACGGCGAACGGCACGCCCACGTAGAAGCACCAGCGCCAGCCCAGCCAGCTGGTGTCGGTGATGACACCGCCGAGCAGCGGGCCTCCGACGGTGGCGACGGCGAAGGTGGCGCCCAGGTAGCCGCTGTAACGGCCGCGCTCGCGCGGGGCGATCATCGCGGCCATGACGATCTGGGAGAGGGCGGAGAGGCCGCCGACACCGATGCCCTGGAAGACCCGGCAGATGATCAGCATCTCGGCGCTCTGCGAGAGGCCGGCGACCATCGAACCCGTCACATAGATGACGAGGGCTATCTGGACCAGCAGCTTCTTGCTGAAGAGGTCGGAGAGCTTGCCCCACAGGGGGGTGGTGGCCGTCATCGCCAGCAGCGAGGCGGTGACCACCCAGCTGTACGCGCTCTGGCCGCCGCCGAGGTCGGAGACGATCTCGGGGAGCGCGTTGGTGACGATCGTCGAGGAGAGGATCGCGACGAAGAGGCCCAGGAGGAGCCCGGAGAGCGCCTCCATGATCTGACGGTGTGTCATGGGAGCGCCGGTCACGGGGGCGGGTTCGCCGCCACGCTTGGCGTGGCCGCCCCGCACACCGGTCGGTGTGGTCGTAGCCATGGAATTCCTTGTCCTGTGTCGTCTTGGAAGCGCTCGCCGGCCGGTCGGGTCAGAAGCCGTCGCGCGGCCGGTCGGGTGAGAAGCTCTCGCGCAGCCGGTCGAGCAGGGCGCTGAGCCGGCCGACGTCGTCGTCGGTCCAGTCGGCGAGGGCGTACGCGAACATCTCGGTCGTCCGCCGCGTCAGCTCGTCCAGCAGCAGGTGCCCCGCCGGGGTCAGCCGCAGGATCCGTGAGCGCTTGTCCGCGGGGTCGGGGGACCTGGCCAGCCAGCCGCGCAGGGTGGCGTGGGCCACGTGCCTGCTGGTGACCGACATGTCGACGGCCAGCAGCTCGGCGAGGGGGCTCATCCGCATCTCCCCGTACCGGTCCAGCGTGGTCAGTACGGCGGCGCAGCCACCCGGGCAGTCGGCGGGCAGCGTCCGTGCCAGACCCCGTTTGACGGCCCCGATGGCGCTGAGCTGCCGGGCCAGCTCCGCGTACTGACTCCGTGCGGCCATCGGCCCCGCCCCCCCCGCCTCCCGAACAGCTGTCACCCAATATCTTGTTGCTTGGGGCAACCATAGAACTGTAGAAGCAGTTGGTTGCTACAGGCAAATGAAAGCGGACTGAGAGGGGTAAAGGAACCCAAAAGGCTTGGCAGGGTGCGGGTCAACGAGGGGCGCGAGCGGGCGGCGGGGGCCTCGGAGGACTCACCGGAGGCGTCACCGGAGCCGATTCACGGCGATCGGCGGTGGGCCCGGGGTTGGGCGGGGTGCGCGCGTTCGCTAGGGTCCTGCCCCATGGCACACAACCCCCATGCCCCGCAGGGACCCGAGGGAAATCCCGACCCCGCGGGCAGCACTCAGATGTTCCGCGCGTTTGTCGACGACGGTGAGCCGGAGCGCCGGCAGGCACCTCAGCAGCAGAGCGGGCCGAAGGTCGGACTCATCGTCGGCGTGGTCGCGGTGGTCGTCGTCCTGGCCGTGGTGGCCTGGCTGGCCTTCGCCTGAGCCCATCCGGCCGTCCCACGTGGGCGGCGATGCTTCGTCATTGCGGAACCCCGCCCGGACATAAGGACATGAGGGCGGGGTCCGTCGGCGTCAGTCCGAGATCAGCCCTTCCCGCAGCTGCGCGAGCGTGCGGGTCAGGAGGCGCGAGACGTGCATCTGTGAGATGCCCACCTCTTCGCCGATCTGCGACTGGGTCATGTTCGCGAAGAACCGCAGCATGATGATCTGCCGCTCGCGGGGCGGGAGTTTGGCCAGGAGCGGCTTGAGCGACTCGCGGTACTCCACCCCCTCCAGCGCCATGTCCTCGTAGCCGAGACGGTCCGCGAGCGAACCCTCGCCGCCGTCGTCCTCCGGGGAGGGCGAGTCCAGCGAGGACGCGGTGTACGCGTTGCCGACGGCGAGGCCGTCGACGACGTCCTCCTCCGACACCCCGAGCACCACGGCCAGTTCGGGCACGGTCGGGGAGCGGTCCAGCTTCTGGGCCAGCTCGTCGCTGGCCTTCGTCAGCGCGAGGCGCAGCTCCTGGAGCCGGCGCGGGACGCGCACCGACCACGACGTGTCGCGGAAGAACCGCTTGATCTCGCCCACGACCGTCGGCATCGCGAACGTCGGGAATTCCACGCCCCGTTCGCAGTCGAACCGGTCGATCGCCTTGATCAGGCCGATCGTGCCGACCTGGACGATGTCCTCCATCGGCTCGTTACGGCTGCGGAACCGCGCCGCGGCGTACCGCACCAGCGGCAGGTTGAGCTCGATGAGGGTGTCGCGTACGTAGGTGCGCTCCGGGCTGTCCTGGTCGAGCACGGCGAGCCGCAGGAACAGGGAGCGGGACAGAGTGCGGGTGTCGATGGCTTCCGGCTGGGACACCCGCGGCTGGACCACGGTCACGGTGTCGAGCACGGTGTCGAGAGCCTCGGGCGCGGGAGCGCTCTTTGTGAGCGTGAGCACCTTCGAGCTGCCCTGTTCTACGGACATGCCACCCCCTTGAGGTCGCGGACGGTCGCGGCGGCCGCTCCCGTCGGAGGAACGCAGCCTCCACCTGAATACCGGCGGTGGGGCTGCGGCAAACGCGGTTCCAGCAGAATGTCACATGTCGGCAACACGCTGTAGTGACATGTCGACAAGTAAGGGTGACGTCTGCGCAGGAAAGAGGGGGTGTGGGGCTTTTCCGGGAGGGGCGCGAGACAAAAGGCGGGGGAGCGTGAACGTACCCCTGAGAGTTACGCCTCGATCCGATTTGCGGATCGCAGCCGGGCAAAGCTTCGGGCAAGAAGCCTTGACACATGCATCTGGGAGACTCCCAATTCCTGACTGATCTGCGACTGCGTCAGATTGTTGTAATACCGCAGCATCAGGATCCGCTGTTCCCGTTCGGGCAGTTGTACGAGGAGATGGCGTACGAGGTCGCGGTGTTCCACCCCGGCCAGCGCCGGGTCCTCGTAACCGAGCCGGTCCAGCAGGCCGGGCAGGCCGTCGCCCTCCTGGGCGGCCTCCAGGGAGGTCGCGTGGTACGAGCGGCCCGCCTCGATGCAGGCGAGGACCTCCTCCTCGGAGATCTTCAGCCGCTCCGCGATCTCGGCGGTGGTGGGGGTGCGGCCGTGAGCCGTCGTCAGGTCCTCGGTGGCGCCGGTGACCTGGACCCACAGCTCGTGCAGCCGGCGCGGGACGTGCACGGTCCGTACGTTGTCGCGGAAGTAGCGCTTGATCTCGCCGACGACGGTCGGCATCGCGAAGGTCGGGAACTGCACCCCGCGCTCGGGGTCGAACCGGTCGATGGCGTTGATCAGGCCGATCGTGCCGACCTGGACGACGTCCTCCATCGGCTCGTTACGGCTCCGGAACCGCGCGGCGGCGTACCGCACCAGGGGCAGGTTGGCCTCGATGAGCGCTCCGCGCACGCGGCTGTGCTCCCGGGTGCCCGGTTCGAGGTCTTTGAGCTGGGCGAAGAGGAGCTGGGTCAGGGCCCGGGTGTCGGCGCCGCGGCTCTGGGCGGTGGTGGGGCGTGCGTCGGTGTCCGCTCTTGGTTCGAGGCGGGGCTCGGACACGTGTTCTGGTCGGGGCTCGCCGCCGACCCGTGGTCCGGTCTCGTTCTGGGGCGGCACTTGAGGCGTAGTACTGGCCGGCACGGTCACGCCACCCCTTTGCGGTCGACTACGGTCAACTCATCCGTCAAAAGCGGTCATAGCATCACAAGACATGTGCACTGTGTGCAAGCACCCGATAACACCGTGTTGACGGCAAGTTGGGGCAATAAACCCAAAAGCCCCACACCGGAGAGGTGTGGGGCAGGGGGAGCGAAGGCTCAGAACTCGTAGTCGGCGATCACCCAGGTGGCGAACTCCCGCCACTGCGCGACGGCCGCCTGATGGGCGGGGTGGTCGGCGTACCGCTGGAGCGCGTCCCGGTCCGCCACGGCCGAGTTGATGGCGAAGTCGTAGGCGATGGGCCGGTCGCTGATGTTCCAGGCGCACTCCCAGAACGTCACCTCGGCGACCTGGCCGCCCAGCTCCTCGAAGGCCTTCGCCCCGGCGATCGCACGGGGCTCGTCACGCGAGACACCCTCGTTGAGCTTGAAGAGGACCAGGTGGCGGATCAAGGGGCACTCCTAGGGGCTACTCGACGGCAGTACTGGACGGCACTACTGGACGAGCTCCGTCATGAACGTGCCGACGCTCTGCGCGGCGCTCGAAATGCCCTCGAACCCTACCTGGACGAGATCCGCGGCCCGTTCCGGGGATTTCACGATCGTGAAGAGCACGAAGACGGTGACCGCGTAGAACACGATCTTTCTCGTTTGCGCCATCCTCCACTGCCTCCCCAGCCGTCCGCGGCCGCCCCCTGTGCGGTCGCGAGAGTCTAACCGTATGAACGCCGATGTTCGGAGGGTGTTCGAGCGTCGCGTCACCGCGTCCGGCCGGGGGGTCGGAAAGAGGGCCGACGAAGGCGTGGCAATCCGTATAAAACCAAATGAACGCCCCATATGGTGATCATGTATCGACCATCGGGGTAAATTCGGTGCAGGGGGAACGTGCTCTGTGAGAGGAAGCCATGCCTACCCGTCCCTTCCGTTTCGGCGTCAGCCTGCTGACCCCCGGATCGCGCTCCGCCTGGCAGGCCAGGGTCCGGCAGGCCGAGGACCTCGGCTACGACGTCCTTCAGGTGCCCGACCACCTGGGCATGCCGGCACCGTTCCCCGCCCTGGTCTCCGCCGCCGAGGCGACCAGCACGATGCGGGTGGGCACCCTCGTCCTCAACACCGGCTTCTACCGGCCCGCCGTACTGGCCCGGGACGTCGCCCACACCGACCAGCTGACCGGGGGCCGGCTGGAACTGGGGCTGGGCGCCGGTTACATGGCCGCCGAGTTCGAGGCGGCCGAGCTGCCGTTTCCCGCCCCCGGCCGGCGGATCGACCATCTCGCGCACACGGTCGAGGAACTGCGCAGGCTGTTCGCCTCCGAGCAGCACCTGCCCCCCGTGCACCAGCGGCCCGGCCCGCCGCTCCTGCTGGGCGGCATCGGCGACCGCATGCTCCGGCTGGCCGCCAAGGAGGCGGACATCGTCGGGTTCCCGGTCATGTCGATCGCCACCCCGCCGGGCGCGGACCCCCGGAAGGTGCTGGCCGAACGGATCGAGTTCGTACGGGCCGAGGCGGGCGCCCGCTTCGCCGGCCTGGAGCTGAACCTGTTCGTCTCCGCGGTGGTCCTGGCCGACCCGGGCGAGGCGGACATGACGACGATGCGCCGCGTCGCCCCCACCCTGACGGACGAACAGATCCTCCAGATGCCCAACGTGCTGGTCGGCTCGGAACGCCAGATCGCCGACACCCTGATCGGCTACCGCGAGACGTACGGCCTGACCTACTTCTCCGTACTGGAAGCACACATGACGGACTTCGCGAGGGTCATCGCCCACCTGCGCTGAACCGCCCTGCGCTGAGCCGGTCCATGTCCGGAGGGATCAGACACGGACCCACTCCACGGGACTGCCGCGATCGATGGACGCTGCATGGCACAGCTTCGGGATATGGGAACCGTCGGTGGAGGCGACCTTCATCGGTCCGCTCGAACACGCCGCCGTGGCGACCACAAGCGCGTCGACGACGTTCTCGTGACCGTCGAGGCCGGCGTCCTCCAGCAGTTGGGCGGCGCGGTCGGCGATGATCTCGGTCGCGGGAATGACAGTGAGCCGGGAGCGGAGCCAGCGCAGGTGCGTCGCCGCCTGTCCGGTACGGCGGACCTCGGCGATGCTGACGGTGGAGATCGCGGCCGCGTATCCCTCGGCTTCGGCGACCTTGAGCATCAGGGTCATCCCGCGGTCCCGTTCGGCCAGCAGGGACAGTGGCTGTGCGTCGAGGATGAGGAGGGCGCGCGGAAACGCCGGGGTCACTCGCCGTGCCATGCGCGACGGGCCTCCTCGATCTCTTCGGGCGTGAAGGAGCCGTGCTCGTCCTCGTACGCCTCGACGATTTCCCTGGTCTTGGTGAGGGCGAGGGCGTGTTCAACGGCGTCGGAGACGAAGCGCGAGAACCCGCGGGCGCCTGTGCGGGCTTCAACCTCGCGGGCGAGTGACCTGGGGATGGTGACCGACTTCTTGACGGTGGTCTCGTCTGGGGGTGCGTGCTCAATGGCCATGCCTGCATTATCCCACTGATGGTAGGACTCATGTCCAGTCGACGGAGTCGCAGTGGATTCCCGAACCGCCTGCTGTGACATACCCGAACTGTCTGCTGCTAGAGTGAGCTTATCCGGAGCAGGCGGTGAGGGGCGGGGTAAAGGTGAGTCAGTCGTGGCCGTGGTGGCTCGGGGCGTCGTTGACAATGAACGTCGCGTTGGCGGCAGGCATCGTCGAGTACGCGCGGCACAAAGACGTGCTCGGTTCGGTGCAGCATGGGGGAAGCGCGTTTGCGGTGGTCGCCGCGATCGCAGTTGTGATCGTCCTCGCCGCCCGGCGTTGACCCGACAAGGTGGATGCAGTGGAAGAGACCAGGTCCCAGGTCGATTGGCTGACGCGAGCTGTGGACGCGCTGCCTGACGAGATGACCTTCGATGCGATGCAGCAGCTCATTCTGTCCATGGTCTTCCTACGCCAGGTCTCGGACGTACCCGAGGGGGAGGCGCAGGGGCGGCCGACCTGGGAAGAGCTTGTCGGCCAGGTGGCTGAGAAACCCGACCTCGTCCATCAGCCTGTCCAGCGGGCTCTGCGCGCCTGGAGCGGCCGCTACGGGAAGTTTCACATCGACCTGGACAACGAGGCTGTCCTCGGGCAGATGCGCTCCGACAGCCGGAGGGTGGACCTGGCACTGCGAGACCTCGTCGCCCTCCTGGACCGGGCGGGCCGGGCGGGCGCGAAGGGGGATCTGTACGAGCAATGCCTCGCGCGGTTCTCGGAGAACCGGGCAGGTGGGGACTACTACACACCGCGCGATGTCGTACGGACGATGGTGGGGCTCATGGCGCCGGCACCCGGTGACGAAGTCTACGATCCGGCCTGCGGTTCGGCCGGACTTCTGACCGAGGCCGCGCGCTACGTCGAGACGCACGGTGGGCGACCTGCGGATCGCACCGGGCCTGTGCTCCGGCTGTTCGGTCAGGACATCAACGCCCGCACACGCTCGATCGCGGCGATGAACCTGATCCTCCACGGTCTGGAAGACACTCTGCCCCGGGACATCGGCTCGGACAACAGTCTTCTCCACGGATCGGACTCCGGCGAGAAGTACAGTGTTGTCCTTGCCAACCCGCCGTTCAGCATGCGGATGCCCCTTACGGACGCCGGGTTCGTGTTCTGGCGCTATGGACCGCCGCCCAAGAGCAAGGCCGACCTCGCCTGGGTACAGCATGTGCTGAGCGCGCTCAGAGCCGACGGCCGCGCCGCGATTCTGCTGCCGAACGGTGCGGCCTTCCGGGGTGGAGCCGAGCGGCGCATCCGTGCCGGGCTCCTCTACGACGACGTGGTCGCCGCAGTCATCCAGCTGCCGTCCGGCCTCTTCTCGCACACACGGGTTCCCGCCTGTCTGTGGGTCTTCAGCAAGTCCAAGCGCGCCCACGCGGCAGCCCGTGTTCTGTTCATCAACGCGCAGGACACGGGTGTTCAGGTGAGCCGGGGCAGACGCACCTTGACCGGCGCGGACGTGGAGCGGATCGCCAGTACGTTCAACAGCTGGTCGAAACACGACTGCGCCGACGTCCCTGGGTGGTGCCGGGCCGTAGCCCTGGAGGAGGTTGAGGCAGCGGACTTTGACCTCCAGCCCGCACGCTATGTTGCGCCGGTAGTCGCAGAAACCGCCCCTGGCGAGGATGAGCGAAGGGTGCGGGCGTTGACCGAAGAACTTTATGAGCACTTCGCGGAAGCTTCGCGCCTGGAGCATGAACTTCGCGATGTGTTGGGGACGTGATGAGCGAACTTCCGCAGTGGGTGGCGCTCGCTGAGCTACCGGGCGTGGAGGTGGTCGGATACGGCATCAACCGCCCGGGCCGTTTCGACCCCGAAGGCATTCCCATGCTCCGGGCCGGAGACATCGCTGACGGTCGTATTGAGTCGTCGGAGGTGGTCCGCGTGAAGCACGAAGTCGCGGACGCGCATCCGAGGACTCGGTTGCGCTCGGGTGATCTACTGATCGTGCTTGTAGGGCGGATCGGTGAGGCCGCCCTGACCGGGCCGGATCACGCGGATTGGAACGTGGCACGCACGGTGGCTCTGATCCGCTGTGCTGACCCCCGCCTCGCCCAGTGGCTCCGAATCTGGCTTGCCATGCCCACTGCCCGCGCTTGGTGCGAGGCACACGCAGCGGGGACGGTACAGCGCACGCTCGGGCTCAGATCGCTGCGGCACCTGCCCGTCGCTCTGCCGTCTCCGGCAGACCGGGATCGGGCTTTGCGCGTGATCAGTGCTATCGAGAGCCGAACCAGGATCAACGACCGCATTGCCCGTACAGCGGTGGCACTTGCGGACGCGTACTTCGGTGTCTTTGCCACGGACGGCCTGCACTGGCCGAGAATGACATTCGGAGATGTCGTCGGCGGTGCCTGGACAGGTACTGCCGCCCGCCCGGCCGTCGCTGCGGGAGATGAAGGATGGGTGGCACCTGCTGACGTCCTGCGTGCCCCCCTGCCCTATGTCGGCATTGCGGACAGCTCGGGTCCACCGGAAGTCCCCGGCCCGATCCTCGTGGTTCCCAAGGCGGGACAGGTACATGCCGCGGTCGGCCGACCCAGCGTGAAGGTGAGCCGCGGAGTGCTGGTGCTGGACCCGCAGCAGATGAGGGACGCTTGGTGGCTGCTCCACGAGATCCGCTCCAGAAGCGCTGAGTTGTCGCAACTTGCGCAGGGCACCGCAGGTCGTGAGCTGAGTGCGAGAGCTTTTTCCCAGGCCAGAGTGGCCTGGCCGCC
Organism: Streptomyces sp. NPDC087420; assembly: GCF_044744165.1. Classification (NCBI taxonomy): domain Bacteria; kingdom Bacillati; phylum Actinomycetota; class Actinomycetes; order Kitasatosporales; family Streptomycetaceae; genus Streptomyces; species Streptomyces sp. NPDC087420. The sequence goes on along the minus strand of NZ_JBIUXU010000002.1, from coordinate 136,965 downwards.
GGAGGATGTGCTGGTGCACTTTGCCGGCCTCGCCAACCGGCTTCACGGGCGTGCGCTTGCGGCCCAGCGCGAGAACCGGGTCCTGCACGCCCTCCAGTCACGTTTTCTCCGCACCCTGGAGCCAGCCGCAGCGCCGATCCCAGCCTGACCGCACCTTGCGGAGGCAGGCCGGGACGGCCGATACCCAGTTTCGCGCGGGGCGGTGGTCGGTCGATCTTCGCCAAAGGCTGCGTATGAGGCCGGTGAAGGGATGAGGGCTGGCAGTTTCGTCACCGCGGCCGGCCGTGGCACGTCTCCGACGAGGGAGCGAACCCATTGGTCGAAGACCGCTGTCCTTCCGCCCGCCCGGGGGCAGCGCAAGTCGACTTGCCCTGCTCCCAAGGTGTTTCCCCCGCGCACGCGGGGATGGACCGCTACGCTGAGGGTGCTAACACGGTGTCTCTCCGCCAGGACACCAAGGTTGCGGCGGATCCTCAGAGCGTTCCGGGATGCCGCCGAATGAACTGAGATCAGAACCGCTACTGATACATCGCCCCATGGCCAGCACCTCCCAGCAGCACCTCCCAAAGACGGAGGCCGCGGCACCGGCATACCGGCGCCACGGCCCCCGGTGCGCCGGTCAGGGCGTACCGCTTCTGCCCTAGGGCAGAGGTCCGGCCGCGTATGCGGCCATCTCAGGAGAGCAGGGGCCTGAACTAGAGACTGTGGTCACTCATCCTGTCCAGCCAGTCGCGCACAAGGCGCCACAGGTTGATCAGGAACGAGGCCGCAGCCCAGTTCGGGCCCTTCCTTCTCTTCTCCTCGGTCACCCGTTCGGTTTCCCGGCTGGTTTCTGAGGGAGGCTTCTGCCCGCAGCTCTTGTCTGTCATGATCCGGGGTCAGGCAGACATGGCGTCGCAGCCACCTCTAAATGGGAGCCTACGGGGTCGTGGATGAGGCGCGGGTCGGTTCGCTCAAGTCCGTGTGTGGAGCCAATGAGCCTTGCTCGGACGAGTGCTCGCCACTGAGCTGGCGGGGCCATCTGCCTGCCGGGTATCGCGGTCCTTGGTGGCCAAGTGAGACGGCAACTGAGACGACACGCAGCGAAGGGGCAGACCCAAATGGGTCTGCCCCTTCGTCTACCTGCGGTAGCGGAGGGATTTGAACCCTCGGTGAGTTTCCCCACACTCGCTTTCGAGGCGAGCTCCTTCGGCCGCTCGGACACGCTACCGGGAGAAAGCTTAGCCCACAGTGGGCCGTGCTCCGAAATCGGTATCCGTGAAGGAGCGTCAAAGGGGCGTCAGCGGTCGCGGAAGAATGTCGTCAGCAGGGCGGAGCAGGCGTCGGCGAGCACGCCGTGGATCACTTCGGGCCGGTGGTTGAGGCGCCGGTCCCGTACGACGTCCCAGAGCGAACCCGCCGCCCCGGCCTTCTCGTCGAGCGCGCCGAACACCACGCGGTCCACGCGGGACTGCACGATCGCGCCCGCGCACATGGTGCACGGTTCCAGGGTCACGACCAGCGTGCAGCCCGTCAGGCGCCACGCGCCGAGTGCCCCGGCCGCCCCGCGGATCGCCACGATCTCCGCATGGGCCGTCGGGTCACCCGTCGCCTCACGTTCGTTGTGGCCGACCGCCAGCACCGCCCCGGACGGCGACAGCACGACGGCACCGACCGGTACGTCGCCGTGCTCGGCCGCCAGCGCTGCTTCGTCCAGGGCGCGGCGCATGGAGGTACGCCACGGATCGCGTACCGGGTCCGGCACGCGATCCGGCACACGATCCGGCGTGGTATCCGGGATGGGGTCGGGCACAGGGTCGTGCCGGGGCACTAGCGGACGGTCTCCAGGACCTCGGCGGCTCCCAGAGCCTCCGCGATCTCGGCCATGGCGTCGGTCTCCAGGGCCAGCAGATCCCCTTCGGACAGGCCGAGATCAACGAGGATCTCCTGGTCGCCGACGGGTCCCGCGGGCAGGATCTCCCCGCTCGCCACCGGGCTCACTTCGTCCTCCTCGTCGTTCTCGTCCGGTTCGCCGTCCTCCGTACCGTCGAGGTCCAGCGTGTCCAGGTCGTCGGCGGGGTCGTCGTCGTCCCCGCCGGTCAGTTCATCGATGAGAATCTCCCCGTACGAGGAGCGTGCGGCCGCGGCCGCGTCCGAGACGTAGATACGAGGGTCCTCCTCGCCCTCCACACGGACGATGCCGAACCAGGCGTCTTCCTGCTCGATGAAGACGAGGACCGTGTCCTCGTCCACCGAGACTTCGCGGGCCAGGTCGGTCAGATCCGACAGGGTCTCCACGTCGTCGAGCTCTGTGTCGCTCGCTTGCCACCCGTCTTCGGTGCGCGCGAGCAGTGCGGCGAAGTACACCGTGACTCTCCCACTGGTCAGAGGTGACGATCCGGCGGTGCGCTGCTCTGCCCCGCCCACTCGGAATCGTTGCAGAAACGAACGCGTCGCGAGAGGTCTTCCACCGTTGCGTCGTAAGGCCATTTTATTGGGCCTGCCCCCGCCGCGGGGCGCGGGATACCCCTCGGGTGGCGCGGAAGTGTCCCAGGAGGGCGCCGGGGCCCCCGAGATGTGTGCCCGCAGGGCGCGTGGCGGCCGGGCGTGGCTCGGCGCGGCTGCCCTGCCGACTGCCGGCGACCACCGGCGGACTACCAGCGGAAGGTGCGCATGCGCATCTGCTGGCGCATCCGGGCGGCGCGGGCCCGGCGCGGCTTCACGCGCTCGCGCAGGGCCTTCGCCTCGTTCAGCTCCCGCAGGAACTGCGCGCGACGGCGGCTGCGGGCCGCGTCCGTCGGGGCCCCGACGTCGGGGCCGGGGCCGGGGCCGGGTACGGGGTCGGTGCCGGGGAGGGGGCGGGGGTCGGGGCCGGACCGCGAGCCACGGTCGGGCTCGGGGGGCGGCCTGCGGTCGCGCTCGGCGCCGGGCCTCCCGTCCGCCTCGGGAGCGGGCCTTCGGTCCGGTTCGCTCTCGGGCCGCACGCCCAGGTCCGAGGCCTGCTGCTGGTCCGGTTGTCGCTGGTCCCTGTCCGGCACGGTCGCCTCACCATCCCACCGATGGATGTGTCTCCCGACACTTCATGACCTCCATCCACCTTCCCTCCGTACCCCGGGTTGATGCCACCGGTCCTGCCCGGGAGGTTCGGCCGTCGGTGGCAGGCCGTAGCGCCTTGGCCTCCGGTTACTGTGGTCGCCATGCGGATTCTTGTTGTCGACCACCCCTTGGTGGCGCACAAACTCACCACGTTGCGCGACCTGCGCACCGACTCCCCGACCTTCCGGCGCCTCGCCGATGAGCTGGTCACCCTGCTCGCGTACGAGGCCACCCGGGATGTGCGTACCGAACAGGTCGACATCGAGACCCCGGTGACCGCCACGACCGGGGTGCGGCTCTCCCACCCCCGGCCGCTGGTCGTCCCGATCCTGCGGGCCGGTCTTGGCATGCTCGACGGCATGGTGCGGCTGCTGCCGACCGCCGAGGTGGGCTTCCTCGGGATGATCCGCGACGAGGAGACGCTCCAGGCGTCCACGTACGCGAGCCGGATGCCCGAGGACCTCTCGGGGCGGCAGGTCTACGTGTTGGACCCGATGCTGGCCACCGGCGGCACGCTCGTCGCGGCGATCCGTGAGCTGATCAAGCGCGGCGCGGACGACGTGACGGCCGTAGTGCTCCTCGCGGCGCCCGAGGGCGTCGAGGTGATGGAGCGCGAGCTGGCGGGCGCGCCGGTCACCGTCGTCACCGCGGCCGTCGACGAGCGCCTCAACGAGAACGGCTACATCGTCCCGGGCCTCGGTGACGCGGGCGACCGGATGTACGGTCTGGCCGGATAGCGACCCCGGCGGCCTCGTCCGCCGCCCTGGTGACGGGCGCGCGGGTGCACGTGTCCCCGGTCGCCGGGGGCCGGTGGGCCCGCCCGGCGACCGGGGACGGAAGAGCGGCGGGTACGCACGGGGGTACGGCGGGAGGTCAGCCCTTGCGCGGGGCGCCCAGCTCGCCGCAGGCCGGCTTGGGGGCGGGCTTCGACAGGGTGGCCAGCGCCTGGTCCGCCTCGCGCTGGACGTTGAGCTTCTTGAACCCCGTGCCGAGGATCAGATCGACGTCCCGGGTCTTGCGGGTGTCGGTCTTCGACGCGGCCCCCGTCAGCTGGGTGCCGAGAACGGTGAGGGGCCCGTCCGCGGCGGTGGGGGCGCCCAGCAGTATCCCGGCGCCCCGGACCTTCTTGTCGTAGGAAGCGGGCGCGTTGCCCACCTTGCCGATGACGAAGCCCCGTTTCTTGAGCTCGTCGGCGGTGGTCTTGGCGAGACCGCCCCGCGGGGTCGCGTTGTAGACGTTGACCTTGATCTGGCCGGGCTTCGGCAGCGCCTTGGCGGATGCTGCGGAGGGCTTGCAGGCGGGCGACTTCGAGGCGGCGGTGGTCTTCTTGCCGTCGCCCGTGAAGACGTCGACGAGCTGCAAGGTCCCCCAGCCGGCCAGGCCGAGGGCAACAACGGATGCGACGGCCGCGAGCACGATCCTGTGGCGGCGCCGAGGGCGGCGCATGCGCGGGTACTTGTTACCCGTGATGCGGTACTTTCCGCCCATGCCGGGGGGAGTGAGCATGCTCATGGGCGCAGCGTAGTGGGCCCCGGTGGTGATTCCTACTAAATGATCAATGGGTTGCGCGGTCGGGGTGAGGAATGGGCCCGAAAGGCTCAGTCCGTCACTCTCCTGGACCCGCCTCAGCCCAGATCGAGCTCCAGGACGCGGGCGTGCAGGACCTGTCGTTGCTGGAGGGCGGCGCGGACGGCACGGTGCAGTCCGTCCTCCAGATAGAGATCGCCCTGCCACTTCACGACATGCGCGAACAGGTCTCCGTAGAAGGTGGAGTCCTCGGCGAGCAACGTCTCCAGGTCCAGCTGACCCTTCGTGGTCACGAGCTGATCGAGGCGGACCGGGCGCGGCGCGACATCCGCCCACTGCCGGGTGCTTTCCCGGCCGTGGTCGGGATACGGCCGCCCGTTACCGATGCGCTTGAAGATCACACGGAAAGCCTACCGGTCAAGAGGCTCCGGGCGCAGCCATGGCGCCCGAGTTCAAAAGTGGCATTAGATGGCAAAGCGGGAGCGAAGTGTGAGCGGAGGCATCGCCTCCGGTGACCGGGGCGCCTAGATCACCCCCGGACGGACACCGGTGGCGGGCCGTGGACGGGGAGTTCGCCGCCGTCCACGGCCCGCCGGTGTTCCCGTTACTCGGTGGCGGCGTGGCCGTCGGCGGTGACGCCGGTGCGCGCGCCGGCTATGCGCGCGGCCGGCGCGGAGGCGGGCCGCTTCGGGAGCGCGCGCAGGTCGTGGGCGTACGTGCCCACGGCGTCGGCGATGATGTCGACGTTGACGTCGAGGGCCTTCGTGTTGATGTTGGAGAGGTTGTCGCAGGCGGAGTGGTAGCAGGCGTCGTACGCGACGCCGGCCTGGCCGCCGTACTTCTGGGCCTGGGCCGCGGTCTTGATGCCCTCGGCGCCGGTGAAGGTGCCGCCGGACGGAATGCCCGCGTCGATGAAGGGGCCGTAGTCGGAGCGGCCGTCGAAGTCGGTGCCCTCGTGCGGGAGGCCGCGGCGGTCGAGGAAGTTGTTGATGCCCTTCTCCAGCTGCGCCGAGCCGTCGGGGCCGGGGCCGGCGCCGGTGGCGTCGGAGTCGTCGCCGTCGTAGACGAACTGGGCGAAGTTCTTCGAGCCGATCATGTCGAAGTTCAGGTAGAGGGCGATGTCAGCCTGCTGCTCGGGGGTGAGCCCGGCGACGTACGCCTCGGCGCCGAGCAGGCCCAGCTCCTCCGCGGACCACCAGGCGAAGCGGACCTTGTTGGCGGGCTTGTCGTGCGTCTTGGCGAGGTCGAGGGCGACATCGAGCAGGCCGGCGGAGCCGGAACCGTTGTCGTTGATGCCCGGGCCCGCCTCGACCGAGTCCAAGTGGGCGCCGAGCACGACCGTACGGTCGGCGTCGCCCGCCTTGGTCTCCGCGATCACGTTGCGAGTGCTCCGCTGCTCCTGGAACTGGCGTATCTCCGCCGTGACCGTCACCGGCCCCTGGGCGAGGTCGGCGGCGAGGGCCTCGCCGTCGGCCTGGGTGATGCCCCCGGTCGGGATCACCCCGGCGTCCGGGTCGCCGAGCGTGCCGCTGATGACGCCCGTCGTGTTGTTGTAGATGATCGCCGCGACCGCGCCGGCCGCCGCCGCCTGCTGCTGCTTGATGGCGAAGGTGCAGCCGCCCCGCTGGATCAGCGCGATCTTGCCGGTGAAGGCGCCTGCCGCGTAGTCCTCGGGCTCGCAGCCCGTGGTCGCGTCGAGCGGGACGGCGGCCAGCTCGGCCGTGACGCCGCCGACCGGGGTCGACGTGGTGTACGACAGGGCGGAGATGGCGACGTCGCGCGGGGTCGGCGCGGTGACCCGGAGCGTCTCGGCGAGCGTCTCTATGTAGGTGATCTCGAAGGTCTGGTACGAGACGCGGTAGCCGGCCTTCTTGAGCTCGTTGTACACGTACGCGGCCGACGCCTCATGGCCCGGCGAGCTCGCGGCTCTGTTGCCGCCGTTGGCGTCCGCGATGGCCTGGAACTTCTTCAGGTGCCGGAGAACGTCCTGCGCGGAGGCTTCCCGGACGAGCTCCCGGGAGAGCTTCGCCGCGTCCTTGGCCGCGTGCGAGCCGTGGTGGTGCGACTGCGTACTGCTGGCCGGGGAGGCCGCCAGGAGCAGCGGCGCGGCGAGGGCCGTGGCCGCCGCTATGGCCAGAACTCGGCGGGAGGCGCGGGGTGTTGCGTTCACAGGGGGTCCTTCCGGTGCGAACAAATGTCAGGGAAAACTAGCGACCGGCGGGGCTTCTGGGAACCATGCCGGTGCCGTTCAGCCCTTTTTCCCCGCCTTCTGCGTCTTCTGTGGCTTGTCCCGCTTCTCCGGCTTCTCCGCCTTCTCGGGGGTCTTCCCCGTTTTCTTCTCCGCCTTCTGCTTCGCGGCTCGTTTCGCCTCTTGTTTGAAGGCCCTGACCTTGGCCAGGGTCTCCGGTCCCGTGATGTCGGCGGCCGAGCGGAACGAGCCCTCGTCGCCGTACGCCCCCGCGGCCTCGCGCCAGCCGCGCGGGCGGACCGCGAACTGCTTGCCCAGCAGCGCCAGGAAGATCTGGGACTTCTGTCTGCCGAAGCCCGGGAGCGCGTTCAGCCTCGTCAGTACTTCGGCGCCGGTGGCGACGTCACGCCACAGGGCGCCGGGGTCCCCGTCGTAGTGCTCGACCAGGAACTGGCAGAGCTGCTGTACGCGCGCGGCCATGGAGCCCGGATAGCGGTGCACGGCGGGCTTCTCGGTGAGGAGGGCCGCGAAGGCCTCGGGGTCGTACGCGGCGATCTCGCGGGCGTCGAGGTCGTCGCGCCCCATGCGGACGGCGATCGTGTACGGACCCGAGAAGGCCCATTCCATCGGAATCTGCTGGTCCAGCAGCATGCCGACCAGCGCGGCCAGGGGGCTGCGGCCGAGCAGGTCATCGGCTTCCGGCTGCTGTGCCAGCTGGATCTTGGTGCTCATTTCCTCATGATCGCGCGGTATCCGGCGGGCCGCACGCAGGCTGTCCACAGGCCGCCCGATCAGTATGTTCATATGACTGTTTTGTGGTGCGGATGGGGGCGCCGGGCGAGGGGTAGAGCTGAGCCGACCGGGTGACAGGGAACGCTCCCGGAAGCTTCGGGAAAGGCCACGCGTCAGTGACACAGCCCTTTGAACTGCCGGATTTCTACATGTCCTATCCGGCCCGGCTCAATCCGCATCTGGAGGAGGCGAGAGCGCACACCAAACAATGGGCCAGGGACATGGGGATGCTGGAGGGATCCGGCGTCTGGGACGAGCACGACCTCGATTCCCACGACTACGCCCTGCTCTGCTCGTACACCCACCCGGACTGCACGGCTCCCCAGCTGTCGCTGGTCACCGACTGGTACGTGTGGGTCTTCTTCTTCGACGACCACTTCCTGGAGGTCTTCAAGAAGCCCCAGGACCGCGAGGGCGGCAAGGCGTATCTGGAGCGGCTGGCCGCCTTCATGCCGATGGACCTCGCCGACGGCTTCCCCGAGCCGACCAATCCCGTCGAGGCGGGCCTGGCCGACCTCTGGGCCCGTACGGTCCCCAGCATGTCGATGGCCTGGCGGGAGCGGTTCGCCGAGAGCACGGAGAACCTGCTGAACGAATCCGACTGGGAGCTCGCGAACATCAACGCGGAGCGGGTGGCGAACCCGGTCGAGTACATCGAGATGCGCCGCAAGGTCGGCGGAGCGCCCTGGTCGGCGGGGCTCATCGAGTACGTGAGCGCCGAGATCCCGGCGGACGTCGCCGCGTCCCGGCCGCTGCGGGTCCTCAAGGACACGTTCTCGGACGGAGTCCACCTGCGCAACGACCTGTTCTCGTACCAACGGGAGATCGAGGAGGAGGGCGAGCTGAGCAACGGCGTCCTCGTCCTGGAGAAGTTCCTCGGCTGTACGACACAGGAGGCGGCCGACGCCGTCAACGACCTGCTGACCTCCCGCCTCCAGCAGTTCGAGAACACCACGCTGACCGAGCTGGGCCCCCTCTTCGCGGAGAAGGGCCTCGATCCGGTGGCCTGCGCCGACGTCCTCGCGTACGTGAAGGGCCTCCAGGACTGGCAGTCGGGCGGCCACGAGTGGCACATGCGCTCCAGCCGGTACATGAACGGAGCCGAGTCGGGCGCGGCCGGCGCGGTCGGCGTGGGGGCCGGCGCGGGCGGACTCGGTCCGGGCGTCGTCCCCGGCTTCTCCATGACACCGGTCGGGCTGGGCACGGCCGCGTCGGCCTACCTCAAGACGCTCACGGCGGGGTCCCCCGCGCGGATCCGCAGCTTCAGCCACGTCCCGTTCCAGCGGGTGGGCCCCTCCGTGCTGCCGGACTTCCAGATCCCGTTCGAGCCGAAGCTCAGCCCGCACCTGGCCCACTCCCGCGAGCACGTGGTCGAGTGGTGCCACCGCATGGGGATCCTGGAGGCGCAGCCGGGCAGGCCGGGCTCCGACGTCTGGGACGAGAAGCGCCTGCGCCGCATCGACCTCCCCCTGTGCGCCGCAGGCATCCACCCGGACGCCACGCCGGAGGCCCTGGACCTGTCGTCGGACTGGCTGGCCTGGGGGACGTACGGCGACGACCTGTACCCGGTGATCTACGGCAGCGTCCGCGACCTCGCCGGCGCGAAGGCGTGCAACGAACGGCTGTTGCTGTTCATGCCCGTCGAGTCCGACGAGACACCGGTGCCGTTCACCGGCCTGGAGAGGAGCCTCGCCGACCTGTGGGTCCGTACGGCGGGACCGATGGACGTCGACGGCCGCCGCGCCTTCCGCACGTCGGTCGAGGAGATGATCGACAGCTGGCTGTGGGAGATGAACAACCAGTTCCTGAACCGCATCCCCGACCCGGTCGACTACATCGAGATGCGGCGGCGCACGTTCGGCTCGGACCTGACGATGAACCTGTGCCGGATCGGCCTCGGCGACGCCGTACCGCCCGAGATCTACCGGACCGGCCCCATGCAGTCCCTCCAGAACGCCGCCCAGGACTACGCGATGCTCCTGAACGACGTCTTCTCGTACCAGAAGGAGATCGAGTTCGAGGGCGAGATCCACAACGGCATCCTGGTGGTCCAGAACTTCTTCGACTGCGACTACGCGACCGGCCTCGCGATCATCGACGACCTGATGAACTCCCGCATGCGCCAGTTCCAGCACGTCGTCGCCCATGAACTCCCCACCCTCTACGACGACTTCCACCTGGACGACACCGCGCGCGACGCGCTCGACGGCTACGTGAAGGAGCTGGAGAACTGGCTCTCGGGCATCCGCGTCTGGCACCGCGACTGCTCCCGCTACAAGGAGGCGGACCTGATCGAGGACCGCGCGGGCACCACCCGCCGCATCCCCCCACCCCCCACAGGCCTCGGCACCTCGGCAACCCGCATCAGGTTCCCCCGCCCCGAACCGGTTCCCGGCGCGGCGACCTGACGGGCCCGCTAAGGTTCCACTCCTTCGCACCGTGAATGTGCGGTGCGTCACACGACACGACGTGGAGGGCCACCCCTGGGGAGGAGGTGGCCCGCCACCAGGGGGTGGGCGGACATGTACGAGATCGTCAAAGGCGCCAATGTCGGACTGGCGGCCCTGAGTGAGGACGCGGGCTCCGTGCGCGTGGGCCTGAGCTGGAGCAGCGAGGAGGGGGACGGGGACGCGGACGTCTCCGTGCTGCTGCTGGGGGACGGCGGAAAGGTCCGCAGCGACGCCGACTTCTTCTTCTACAACAACCCGGCGGCCGCCGACGGGAGCGTGCACCTGCTGGGAAAGACCCCGACGGACAGCGGCAGCGAGGACCGCATCAGCCTCGGCCTCACGGAGATGGAGGCGAGCGTCGAACAGATCGTCGTGGCCGCCAGCCGGTACGAGGGCGCGCGGTTCGGAGACCTCAACGGCTTACGGCTGACGGTCTGCGACCGCACGGGCGAGGAGATGCTCGGGTTCTCCATCGACGACGCGGGGTCCGAGAGCGCCTTCGTCTTCGGTGAGTTCTACCGGCGCGGCGGCGAGTGGAAGTTCCGTGCCATCGGGCAGGGGTACGAGACGGGCCTGGCCGGCCTGGCCACGGACTTCGGCATCGATGTGGACGACGCCGCGGAGGACCCGGCCGCGGTGCCCGACGAGGTGGAGCGGGAGCCCGGCGACGGGGCGGGGACCGCCACCGTCACCGGTCCGGCCGTGATCATCCCGGCACAGGTGGCGGTGGAGCACGCGCCGCCGGCGCCGCGCCGGCCCCGTACCGTCAGAAAGAAAGTGACCCTGCCCAGGGTCGCCAAGAAGAGCCTGGCGGACAATAACGCCTGGCAGCCGGCCAGGCTCTTTCCCGTACCGTCGCTCAAAAGCGACCGGGAGCGCGAGACGAGGGCGACGTCCGTCCTGCTCTCCGTGATGGCGCAGGTGCCCGAGTTCGGCCGGCGGCTCACCGCCGGGTTCGGGGCCCCGGTCGGGCGGATGGAGACCTTCACCGAAGTCTCCCTGCCGCACGGAGACAGCCCCAAGCGCCCGGACGGAGTGATCCGGGTGGAGCGGGCGGGCAAGCTCTGGACCGCTCTGGTGGAGACGAAGACGAACGGGAATCCCCTCAAGGACCAGCAGGTCCAGGACTACATGGACATCGCGGCCCGGCGCGGCTACGACGCGGTGATCACCTTGTGCAACGACGTGGCCCTGGAAGGCACTCCGCTGGTCGACGTGAAGATCGACGGGCGCCGCAAGCACAAGGTCGTCCTGTGGCACCTGTCCTGGGCCGAGGTCGCCCACCAGGCGCAGATGCTGATCCGCCACGAGGGCGTCGGGAACGCCGCACACGCCTGGCTCCTCCAGGAGCTGCTGCACTATCTCCAGCACGAGAACTCCGGCTGCCAGGGCTTCCAGAACATGGGCCCGGCCTGGGTGCCCGTACGCAAAGGGATCGACGACGAAACGCTCTGCCAGGGAGATCCACGGGCCGTCGACGTCGTGGCGAGCTGGGAGCGTCTGGTCCGGCAGGTCTGTCTGCGGCTCGGCGGTGAGCTGGGGCAGAAGGTCCTGCCCGTCCAGCGGGTGCGGCGCGCCACCGATGCGAAGGCCCGCCGGGGCGCGCTGGCCGATCTGCTCTGCCAGGAGGGGCGCCTGGAGGCGGAGCTGCGGATCGAAGGCACCCAGGGCATCCTCGCGATCACCGCGGACCTGCGCACCGGCAAGCTCCGTACGTCGGTCGACATCCCCGCGCCCGACCAGGGCTACCCCCTGACCTGGGCCAAGCGCCTGATCCGGCAGCTCGCCGACGCGCCCGCGGACCTCCATGTCCAGACGCTGGTGGCGGGGGACGGCGGCGGGCCGCGCGGCACACTGGAGCGGCTGCGCCCCGAGCCCGGCGACCTGCTGCCCAAGGGGGACGTCGAGATCACCGGATTCCGGCTCTCCCTGTTCAAGGGAATGGGCAATACGCGTGGCAACGCCGAGTCCGGCTTCATCCGCAGCGTGGACGACGCGGTGGACCGCTTCTGCGCCGCGGTGGTCATGCCCCTGGAGCGGCGTCCCGTACGGCGTCCGCAGCGCACGGAGCCGCTGGAGGCCGGGTGAGGTGAGCGCGGGCTAGGGCTTGTCCTGGGGGGTGGTGGTGTGGGTGTAGGTCTTGGCGCTCTTCACGAAGATTTCGTGGAGGGCGCGGGACGCTGTGGGGGTGGGGCCTGAGAGGGGGCGGTGGAGGACCAGGAGGACCGTGGTGTCCTGGGTGGCCAGGGGGCGGTGGGTGATCAGGCCGGAGCGTTCCAGGGGGTCGCCGGTGACGCTGAAGTCCGGGAGGATCGTGGTGCCCAGGCCTTCGGCGACCATCAGTTTGCCCATCTCCGCGCCGTCCGTGGAGTACGAGAACGTCGGGCTGCGGCCCTCCAGAAGGCGGTGTACGTAGCGGTGCATCACGTACCCCGGGCGCATCACGATGAGGGGCTGGGCCAGCAGGTCGGCCACCGAGACCGTGCGCTGGGCGGCCAGGGGGCTGTCGGTGCGGACGCAGGCCACGGGGCGGCCGCGGAGGAGTTCGGTGGTGTGCAGGCCCGGGGGTTTGTCGTCGCCCTGGAGGTAGTTGACCAGGCCCAGATCGAGGCCGCCCTCCAGCAGTTCGCGGTGGATGTCGGCCTGCTGGGCGCCGACGACCTCGATCTGGGTCTCCGGGTGGGCGGCGCGGAACTCCCGGATGGTCGGGACGAGCAGCGGGACCGTGGCCGCGTTGACCGTACCGAGGCGAAGGGTCCGGCTGGTGCGGTGCTGGTCGTCCGCCGCGCGGCGGAGGCGGTCGACCGCGTCGAGGACGCCGACGATGTGCGGCAGCAGTTCGCTGCCCTCGGCGCTGATCCTCGCGCCGGAGCGGCGGCGGTCCAGGAGGTCGACGCCCAGTTCGCGTTCCAGATTGCGGACGGTTTCGCTCAGGGCCGGCTGCGAGATGTGCAGGGCTTCCGCCGCGCGGCGCAGGGAACCCAGCCGGGTCACCGCTTCGATGTATTCGAGCTGCTCTATTCGCATCGGCGATTTCGCCTTTCAGCCCCCACTGGAAGGTAAACCCTATCACCACGTCGTGGATACCGAATCGACCCGTGCGGGAGGGCGCGAGTACGCTTCCGGTCATGGGTCTGTTGAATATGCTGCGAGGCGGTGACGTGCTGATGAGGGATCTGCGAGAGCTGACCCGGCGCCGTCATGTCGACCTCGTACGCGTCTCCAGTGCCCTCTGTCTGCGCACGGGCTGAGTGCCAAGTACCGCGTGCTGAGTGCTGGGAATTTCCCCGTCCTGCGAATTTTGACGCGGGGCTGACTGCTGGAATTCCTTGTTGGTCGCCGGGGGAGCGCGCATTTTCCTCCGTCTTTTGTGGTCCGCCTACAGTCGGCCGCTTTGTTTAACGAGATATTCATGAATCTCGTCCTCGCGCCCTCCCCTCCCGAGGTGAATCCCATGGCCACGATCCTCTCCGTCTCCGGCAGTCCGTCCCCCACGTCCCGCACCGCCCGGCTGCTCCGGCATCTGGACGGCCGTCTCACCGGCCAGGGCCACCACGTCGTGCCGCTCGACGTCCGTACGCTGCCCGCCGAGGCCCTGCTCGGGGCCGACGTCGGGCATCCGGCGATCGCCGGGGCCCAGCGGCTGTTCGAGGAGGCCGACGGGGTGGTCATCGGGACCCCCGTCTACAAGGCCGCGTACTCCGGGCTGCTGAAGACCCTGCTGGACCTGCTGCCGCAGTACGCGCTGGCCGGCAAGACCGTCCTGCCGCTGGCGACCGGCGGCACCACCGCGCATGTGCTCGCCATCGACTACGCGCTGCGGCCGGTGCTGTCCTCCATGGGGGCCGCGCACATCGTCCAGGGCTGGTTCGTCCTCGACCGGCACATCACCGTGCTGGACGATGGGGGCGTGGTCGTGGATCCCGAGTCGCGGGAGGCGCTGGACCAGGTGGTGGACCAGTTCTCGCTGGCGTTGCGGCGCGGTGGGGGGCGGCCCGACCGGGTGCCGGCGGAGACGGTGGCGGCGGACGTCGTGGCCGCGTGATGCCTTCCCGCTCGGACAGCCGTCTTTTTGAGCACCGCCGTACCGATTCCTGTTCCGCCCGCTGACCCGTTTCTCTCCCGGAGGCCGTACCGTGACCGCACCCCAACCCCCCTCGCCGGCGCACGTGATCACCGGTGGGGCAGAAGCCCTCGCCGTGGCCGCCGAGCTGGCCGACGCCTTCCGGGCCGGTGCCGGGCAGCGGGACGCGGACCGCACGCTGCCGTACGCCGAACTCGACCGGCTCTCCGCCTCCGGCCTCCTCGGCATCACCGTGCCCCGCGCCCACGGCGGCGCGGACGTCTCCGCCCGTACGCTCGCCGAGGTCTTCCGGCTGCTGGCCACGGGCGACGCGAGCCTGTCCCAGATTCCGCAGAACCACTTCGTGTACGTGAACGTGCTGCGCCGGCAGGGGAGTCCGGAGCAGCGGAAGTTCTTCTTCGGCGAGGTGCTGGCGGGGCGGCGGTTCGGCAACGCGCAGTCCGAGCGCGGTACGAAGCACGTCCAGGACATCCGTACGAAGCTCGTCCCCGAGGCCGACGGCTCGTACCGGCTGACCGGCGAGAAGCACTACTCCACCGGCGCGCTGTTCGCCGACTGGATCCCCGTCCTCGCGCGCGCCGAGGAGGACGCGCTGCACGTCGCGTACGTGCCGAGGAACGCGCCCGGGGTGACGGTCGTCGACGACTGGGACGGGATGGGGCAGCGCACCACCGCGAGCGGGACGGTCCGCCTGGACGGCGTAGCGGTGCCGGCCGACCGGGTCGTACCGCACCACCTCACCTTCCAGGGGCCGCAACTGCACGGCGCTGTCGCGCAGTTGCTGCACGCGGCCATCGACGCGGGCATCGCGTCGGCCGCGCTGACGGAGTCCGCCGAGTTCGTCCGTACGAAGAGCAGGCCGTGGTTCGAGAGCGGGTACGAGAGCGCGGTGGAGGACCCGCTGCTGATCCAGCGGTTCGGCGAACTGTCCCTCCAGGTACGGGCGTCGGACGCGCTGCTCGTGGCGGCGGCCGCCGCGGTGGACACGGCCGCGGCCGACCTCACCGACGACACCGCCGCCGAGGCCTCGATCGCGGTGGCCGCGGCGAAGGTGCAGGCGGCGACGGCGGCGGTGGAGACGAGCAGCGCGCTGTTCGAGGTGGCGGGGACGCGGGCGGCGCTGGACAGCCTGAACCTGCACCGGTTCTGGCGCGACGCGCGCACGCACACGCTGCACGATCCGGTCCGCTGGAAGGTGCAGCACATCGGCCGTTACGTCCTGAGCGGGACGCGGCCACCGCGCCACGGTCTGCTCTGAGGGCGTGTCGGCCCGGTTGGCCGCCTCGCCCGTCCTGTTCGTCGCGTACTTCGTCTTCTGGAGAGTTCCGTGAGTCTCACCTTCCACTGGTTCCTGCCCACCTACGGCGACAGCCGCCACGTAGTCGGCGGCGGCCACGGCCTCCCCGCGGGCGCGGCGGGCGGGCAGCGGCCCGCCGATCTCGGCTACCTCACCCAGATCGGCCGCGCGGCCGAGCAGTTGGGGTTCGTCGGCGCGCTGACCCCCACCGGCGCGTGGTGCGAGGACGCCTGGCTCACCACGGCGATGCTGGCGCGCGAGACCGAGCGGCTCAAGTTCCTGGTGGCCTTCCGGCCGGGCTTCGTGGCGCCGACGCTCGCCGCCCAGATGGCCGCGACCTTCCAACGCCACGCGCCCGGGCGGCTGTTGCTCAACGTTGTCACCGGTGGGGAGAGCCACGAGCAGCGCGCGTACGGGGACTTCCTCGACAAGGACGCCCGTTACGCGCGTACGGGTGAGTTCCTGTCGATCGTCCGGGACCTCTGGCAGGGCGAGACGGTGACGTTCAAGGGCGAGCATCTCCAGGTGGAGGAGGCGAAGTTGGCGCGGGTCCCGGACCCGGTACCGCCGGTGTACTTCGGCGGTTCCTCCCCGGCGGCCGGCCTGGTCGCCGCGCGCCACAGCGACGTCTATCTGACCTGGGGCGAGCCGCCCGCGCAGGTGGCCGAGAAGATCGAGTGGATCCGCGGCCTCGCGGCGAAGGAGGGCCGGACCGTGCGGTTCGGCATCCGGCTGCACGTGATCACACGGGACACCGCGGACCAGGCCTGGGCCGAGGCGCGGCGGCTGCTGGAGGGGTTCTCGCCGGACGCGATCAAGGCCGTACAGGCGGGTCTGGCGCGCAGCGAGTCGG
Organism: Streptomyces sp. NPDC087420; assembly: GCF_044744165.1. Classification (NCBI taxonomy): domain Bacteria; kingdom Bacillati; phylum Actinomycetota; class Actinomycetes; order Kitasatosporales; family Streptomycetaceae; genus Streptomyces; species Streptomyces sp. NPDC087420. Next base: position 120,699 of record NZ_JBIUXU010000002.1, on the reverse strand, counting down.
AGGGGCAGCGGCGGATGCTGGCCCTGCACGGCGGCAGTACGGACGGGCTGGAGATCTCGCCGAACCTGTGGGCGGGGATCGGTCTGGTACGGGGTGGCGCGGGGACGGCGCTGGTGGGCAGCCACACCGAGGTGGCCGAACGCATCGAGGAGTACAGCCGGTTGGGCATCGACGAGTTCATCATGTCCGGCCACCCGCACGTGGAGGAGGCGTACTGGTTCGGCGAGGGCGTGCTGCCCCGGCTGGCGGAGGCCGGGCTGTGGACACATCCGACGGCGGCCGGCGCGGGTGCGGGCGCGGCGGTGTCGGTTCCGTTCGCGGCGGAGGTGCGGCGCTGACGCCGACCGGGTCCGCGGGGTGACGGGCGGCTCTGGCGATACGTACGGCCAGAACCGCCCCCCCCATTACCTTTTTCGTGGTCCCGCAACGGGGCTTCCGGCCTCCGGGCCCGGCATGACTTCCCCCCCTTGTTAACCATGATCCGGGGGTGGTGTCACTGGGCCCGGAGGCACTGACTGACCGCTGATTAGGGGCATGACCACCGACTCCTCCGGGAGCCAGGGAGGCTCTTCGTAATGTGGATGTGGCGGATCGGTGCCGTGGGTGAGGCCGGGCAGGGCACGACCAAAGGACGCACGTGATCGACACCGGCGACATCGACGTCTTTCTCGGCCTGGACGTCGGCAAGGGCGAACATCACGCCACCGCCGTCACACCGGCTGGGAAGAAGGCGTTCGACAAGCGCCTGCCCAACACCGAGCCCAAGCTCCGGGAGCTGTTCGCGAAACTCCAGGCCAAGCACGGAACGGTGCTGGTCGTGGTCGACCAGCCGGCCTCGATCGGCGCCCTGCCGCTGGCCGTGGCCCGGGACATGGGCTGCCCGGTCGCCTATCTGCCGGGCCTGACGATGCGGCGGATCGCCGACCTCTACCCCGGTGAGGCCAAAACCGACGCGAAGGACGCGTTCATCATCGCCGACGCCGCCCGCGCGATGCCCCACACCCTGCGCTCGGTCGACCTCGAAGACGAGACGATCGCCGAGCTGGGGGTGATCGTCGGATTCGACGACGACCTGACGGGCGAGGCCACCCGGGTCGCGAACCGGCTCCACGGCCTGCTAACCCAGATCCACCCGTCCCTGGAACGGGTCCTGGGCCCGCGGCTGCAGCACCCGGCCGTCCTGGCCCTGCTGGAACGGTTCGGCTCCCCGGCCCAGATCCGCAAGGCAGGCCGGCGCCGCCTGGTCACGCTGCTGCGACCGAAGGCGCCGCGGATGGCCGAGCGACTGGCCGAGGACATATTCACCGCGCTGGACGAGCAGACCGTGGTGGTGCCCGGCACCGAGGCAGCCGCACTGATCGTCCCGAGCCTGGCCGCCTCACTCACCGCCGTCCTCGACCAGCGCAAGCTCCTGGCCGGGCGGATCGAGGAACTGCTGGAGGCCCACCCTCTTTCCAAGGTCCTGATCTCGATGCCGGGAGTCGGGATCAGGACCGGAGCCAGGATCCTCATCGAGGTCGGCGACGGCAGCAGTTTCCCCTCCGCCGCCCACCTCGCCGCCTACGCCGGGCTCGCCCCGGCGACCCGCAACTCCGGCTCGTCGATCCGCGGCGAACAGCCCTCCCGGAGAGGGAACAAACAGCTCAAACGAGCCTTCTTCCTCTCCGCGTTCGCCGCCCTCGGCGACCCGGCCTCCCGGGCCTACTACGACAAGAAAATCGCCCAAGGCAAGCACCACACCCAGGCACTGCTCTGCCTCGCCCGACGCCGGGCCGACGTCCTCTTCGCCATGCTCCGCGACGGCACCTTCTACGCACCCCAACCCGCCCGATCAGCTTGACCAAACCCATAGGGGCACCCCCCCCCACGCTCAGCGCTGCGCCGCTGCCAGGGTCTCGGTCACCTCGGCCGCCGCAGCCGGGGCGGCCTTCCGCTGCATGAAGTTGACGTCACGCTCCTCCCCGTACAGCCTGCCGTACGCGTCCGTCCCCGGCCCGTACCGCCAACCCTCCGCGAGCGGCCCCGCGTCCACCGCGTCGAAGCCCAGGGTGTCGAGCAACTCCACCGCCCGCGCCTTCCCCTCCGCGTCCCCGGCTATCGGCAGCGCGCTGCGGTCCGGTGCGCCCTTCGGCCGGGAGAGGACGGCGAGGTGCTCGAAGTAGATGTTGTTGAAAGCCTTCACGACGTGCGCACCCTCCAGGTGCGCCTGGAGCAGCTCGCTGCTCGTCGTCCCCGCGTCCAGCTCGGGCAGATTCCCGTCGCGGGCCGCGTAGTAGTTGTTCGTGTCGAGGACGGTCTTCCCGACGAGCGGTTCGACCGGGACCTGCTGGTACGCCTTGAGCGGGATCGTCACCACGACCCAGTCCCCGGCGGCGGCCGCCTCCGCCGGGGTGCCGGCCTTGGCGTGCGGGCCCAGCTCCGCCACCAGGTCGACGAGGGTCTCGGGGCCGCGCGAGTTGCTGAGCACGACGTCGAGTCCGTTCGCGACCGCGATGCGCGCCAGTGTGCTTCCGATGTGTCCGCTGCCGATGAGTCCAAGAGTCGCCATGTGTACGGCAACGGGCAGGTCAGCCGTTCTGTTCCTGCTGTTCCCGCTGCCCCTGCCGCTGTCCCTGTTCCCCCTGTTACCCCTGTTCCCGCTGTTCCTGGCGCGGGCGCGGGATGGTGGCGTTCTCCTGCCGGCGCATGATGACGGTTCTTCCCGGTACGGGGATCTCGATGCCCTCGGCGCGGTAGCGCCCGTACAGAGCCTTGATGAACTCGTGCTTGATCAGGTACTGGTCGCCGAACTCCAGCGCCCGCAGGATCACCGTGAAACCGATGCCGGCCTCCGTGAAGGTGTGGAAGCGGACGAGCGACTCGTGGTCGGGGACCCCGCCGGCCACCTCGGACATGATCTTGTCGGCGACCTCCTTGGTCACCTGCTCGACCTGGTCGAGATCGCTGCCGTACCCGACCGCCACCTGGATGAGCAGGGACATCTGCTGCTCGGGGCGGTGGTAGTTGGTCATGATGGTGCTGGCGAGCTTGGAGTTGGGGATGATCACGAGGTTGTCGGAGAGCTGCCGTACCACCGTGTTGCGCCAGTTGATGTCGACGACATAGCCGTCCTCGCCGCTGCTGAGCCGGATGTAGTCGCCGGGCTGCACGGTCTTCGAGACCAGGATGTGCACCCCGGCGAACAGGTTGGCGAGGGTGTCCTGCATGGCCAGGGCGACGGCCAGGCCGCCCACGCCGAGGGCGGTGAGGAGGGGCGCTATCGAGACGCCCAGGGTCTGCAACAGGACCAGGACGCCGATCGCCAGCACCGTGACCCGGGTGATGTTGACGAAGATGGTCGCGGAACCGGCCACCGCGGACCGGGACAGGGTCACCGACTGGACGAGGTCGGCGATGACGCGGGCCGCGGCGAAGGTGGCGGCCAGTATGAGCAGCGCGACCAGCACCTGATTGACGTTGTGGCCGACCGTCGGGGTGAGCGGGAGGGCGGCGGCCGCGGCGGAGGCACCTATGGCGAACGCTCCCCACGGGGCGAGCAGGCGCAGGGCGCCGACGATGATGTCGTCGCCGCCCCAGCGCGTCCTGGTCGCGCGTTCGCCGAGCCATCGCAGGGCGATGCGGAGGAGCAGCCCGGCGGCGAGTCCTATGACGACGGCGCCGCCGGCTATGAGCAGGTCGTGCCAGGTGAGCGCACGGTTCACCGGTGGTCTCCCGGCGCCGGGCGGGCCTGGGGGCGGGGGGACGGGGGCAGGCCGGAGGGGGGCATCGCTGCATCACCTGTTCGTTCTTGGGGGGTGAGGTGGGGACGGAGAGGGGGTGGGGACAGGGGGAGAGGGGGCACGTCGGCGGGTGGAGCGCGGCGCCTCGGCGTGCGGTGCCATCCTGCCGTATCCGGTGTGGTGTTCGACCCACGGATCCCTTCGGACGGGCCGCCGCCGTACGGTGGGGTTACCGGCCGGAGGAAGGTTCGTGCGATGGCCTCGCAACGCGACACCAAGCTGCCCGTGGTGACGGAGGCGGAGCAGGCTGTCCGCTCCGCGGGCGGGCAGCGCGCCACGTTCCACCAGCGGCACGTCAGGCGGGGGAACTGGTTCGCCGACTGGGCCGGCAGGCTCGGCGGCTCCGACGTGTACATCGGCATCACGGGCAAGGAACCGACCGCGCGGAAGGTACGGCTCCTCCTCGACGACTGGATCTTCGAGGACGTGTCCACGAGGGACCTCGGCGGGGTGCTCACGGAGATCTTCCACGCCGGGTCGGCGCGCGGCTCCTCGCAGGGCGCCTCGCAGGGCGCCTCGCAGGGCGCGACGATCAGGGCCAAGCGGCTCTACCTGCTCTTTCCCGCGCAGGTCCTGAAGGTGCCCGTCGGCCGCTCCCGCTACTCCGCCACCAGGAAGCCGCCCCCGGACGCGGAGCTGTCGCCCTGGGAGCGGGCTCTGCTGGTGGAGGGCGACGGCGCGGGGGGCGGCGGCGGTTCGGGGGACGGCGACGGTCCGGCGGACGGCGACGTCTGAGACCGGTCGGCCTCGCGCCACGATCACTCCCCGCGCCACTCCCCGCGCGGGCGGCGCCCGGACTGACTACCGTAAAAGAACGGGCAAATTTCTCATATTGCACCCCATTGAGGGGGTATGGATCATGACCGAGTACCCAGAAGGCGCACCGTGCTGGGTGGACGCCATGTTCACCGATCTGGAAGGCGCCAAACACTTCTACGGTGACGTGCTGGGCTGGACCTTCGGGGAGAGCGCGTCCGAATACGGCGACTACACGCAGGCCTACTCGGACGGGAAGGCCGTCGCGGCCGTGGTCCCGCCGATGCCGGGCTCCGAGGGGGAGTCCGCCTGGTGCCTCTACCTGGCCTCGCCCGACGTCGTGGCGACGGCGGAGAAGGTGAGGGCGGCGGGCGGCGAGATCCTGGCGGAGCCGATGCGGGTCGGCGACTTCGGGTCGATGACCCTCGCGAAGGAGCCGACCGGCGCGGTCTTCGGCGCCTGGCAGCCGGGGCAGCACAAGGGCTTCGAGAAGCAGGGCGAGCCGGGCGCGTACGCGTGGGCCGAGTTCTTCACCCGGGACCCGGCCGGGACGGACGCCTTCCTGCCGAAGGTCTTCCCGTACGGGGCACAGACCATGGCCGGCGAGCAGATGGACTTCAAGGTCTTCAGCGTCGGCGACAAGAAGCGGCCCGTTCTCGGCCGGATGAAGATGGGCGAGGACTTCCCGCCGGACATGACGTCGTACGTGAACGTGTACTTCGCGGTCAGCGACTGCGACGGCACGGTGAAGAAGGCCGTGGGGCACGGAGGGAAGCTCCAGTTCGGCCCGATGGACACCCCCTTCGGCCGCTTCGCGGCGCTCACGGATCCGCAGGGCGCGAATTTCTCGGTGATCGACACGGCGAGGACCGAGGGAGAGATGCCGAAGATGTCGGACGCGTAGGGGGACTGCCGTCCCCGTAGGGGGACTGCCGTCCGGTCCACGTACGCTCGACGGGGGCGCTCGGTGAGGGCGCTCGGTGAGGGCGCTCGCGCTCGGTGTGAGGGACAGGGTCAAGGATCGGACGGTGTGCGGTGCGGCGGACGTACGTGTTGTGGGCGACGGCGGCCGCCGGGCTCGCGGTGGACCAGAGCACGAAGGCGATCGCCGCGGTGGTCGTGGAGGGCCACGAACCGACCCACGTGCTCGGCGGCAAGGTGACCTTCACGGCCTTCCGCAACTCCGGGGCGGCGGGATCCTTCGCGCCGGACGCGACTCTCGTCTTCACGCTCCTGGCGATCGCGACGGTGGTCTTCATAGCCCGCGTGGCGCCGTCCGTGCGCTCCACCGGCTGGGCGGTCGGCCTGGGCCTGGTCTTCGCGGGCGCCGGCGGCAACCTCACGGACCGCCTGTTCCGTACGCCCGGCTTCGGGCGCGGCGCGGTGCTGGACTTCATCCAGATCGGCGACTCGGGGATCTTCAACCTGGCGGATCAGTGTGTGATGGCGGGGGCGGCGGTGATCCTGGTGCAGACGTTTCGGGGTGTTCCTATGCGGGTGGCGGGCGCCCGTGGGCCTGCGTCTGGGTGACCGCGTTGCGGTTCGTGTTGTCCTCAATCGCCGGACGGGCGGTCTGGGGCCGGTGGGCCGCGCGTTCTCGGTGACCGGGTTGCGGTTCGTGTTGTCCTCAATCGCCGGACGGGCTTGGTTGTGCCCGCTGCGGGCTGGCTTTTCGGGTGCGGGTTGTTGCCGGGGGCCGGTCAGGGGTCGTGTCCTGCACTGCATGTTTTACGTCGCGTTCAGCACCTTGTATTGGTCAACGGTCGCCATGCGACACAAAACACGCTCTACGTTCCGGACACGACCCCTGCCCGTCCCCCTTCCAGGCCCGCGCTACTACCTGGCCCGCTCCGGGGCGGGGGGAGTCGTTCACTGTCCCGTCCGGCGTGAGGGGGGCGGAGTCGGAGGAGGTGCGTGTGTCCGGACGTAGAGCGTGTTTTGTGTCGCGTGGCGATCGTCAATCAATTGGACCGGTTGAACGCGACGTAAAACATGCAGTCCGGACATACGTGCCTCCGGAGGCCCCGCCCCCCGTCACCACGACAAACCAAGCCCGTCCGGCGATTGAGGACAATCGGTAAGCCGCGCCAAACGCACCGGGCAGACGCGCAAATAGGACTGGCGTCCTGAGGATGAACATGCCGGGATCACGGCACGCCCAAGCACCCGCACCGGCACTCTGCTGAGTGTTGGGGAACGGCGCGGCGACAGCCAGGAGAGCGCGTGTGACGGGTGAAGGACTCGGTGGCACGGCCGCCCGGCCGTCGGCCCACAGCCGGTCGGGCCGGCCGGCCGGGGAGGCCCCGCCGCGGGCCGTGCCGCGGCATGTCGCGTGTGTGATGGACGGGAACGGCCGCTGGGCCGAGCAGCGCTCCTTGCCGCGTACGTCCGGGCACCGCGCCGCCGAGACGACGGTGATCGACGTCATCGAGGCCGCGCGGACGGCGGGCGTGGAGTGGCTGAGTCTGTACGCGTTCTCCACCGAGAACTGGCGGCGCCCCAGCGACGAGATCGACTACCTCATGCGACTCGTCCGCCGCGTCGTACGCAAACACGCCCCGCTCCTCCACGCGCGCGGCATCCGCTGCCGTTTCCTCGGCGTGGCGGACCCGAGGATCCCCGCACCACTCGCCCGGGACTTCGCCGACCTGATGACGCTGACCGACGCGAACCGGGGCATGACGCTGACCGTGGCGTTCGACCACGGCGGGCGCAGGGACATCGTGGAGGCGGCGCGGTCCCTCATCCGCAGCGGGGTGCCGGCCGAGGCCGTGGACGAGCGGTACTTCGCGGCTCATCTGCCCTTCCCCGACACACCGGATGTGGACCTGGTCATCCGGACCTCCGGCGAGCAGCGCATCTCCAACTTCATGCTCTGGCAGGTGGCCTACGCCGAGTGGATCTTCCCGCCGGCACTCTGGCCCGATTTCCACGCGCCGCACTTCCTGGAGTGCCTGCACTCCTACCAGCAACGCGAGCGCCGCTTCGGCGGCGTGACACCGTACGCGAACGGAGAACCCCACCCGTGACGGACACAGGCAACAGCGGCCCCCAGAGCCCCGGTTCGGACCGCACCGACCACCACGACGCCACCCGGCCGACCCCGGAATCCCAGCCAGGGCCGCCGCCGGGGTCGTCGCTCTTCGGTCCCGACTCCCAGTTCCACCGCTTCTTCAACGACCCGCGCTGGGCGCTTGCCATGGTCAGGGCCACCGTCCTGGAGGCCGCGCACCCGCAGATCGGCGCGGCCCTGATCGACAACTCGACGTTTGTTGCGCACCCGTGGCGGCGGCTGCGCAACACCCTCGTGAGCCTCCAGCGCATGTTCGGCGCCGACGAGGAGACCCGGCAGCGGGAGGCGGCGCGGCTGAACCGTCTGCACGGGCGGCTGAGCGGTACGGATCCCCAGAACCGGCCGTACGACGCGATGGACCCGGAGGTCCGCGCCTGGGTGGTCGCGACGCTGTTCGAGAGCTCCGTCACCATGTGCCGGCTGAGCGGGCAGCCGCTCGACCGGATCACCATGGAGCGGCTGTACGCCGAATTCCAGGCGTTCCTCGCCGCGTTCGGGGACCGGGCCGGTCATCTGCCGCCCACGCTGCCGGAGTTCTGGCAGTACTACGACCACATGGTCGAGGAGGAGCTGGAGAACACCGAGGCGCTGCGCATCATCCTCTACAAGCTCTTCGACCACCTCCCGGCGCCCCCGCTGCTGGACGGCCTGCCCACGGTGTGGGCGGCGGGTCGCGCGCTGGCCGGCCCGGTCATCGGCACGATCACGGTGGCGTCCCTGCCCGAACCCTTCCGCCGGCGCGCGGGACTGCCCGAAATCCCGGGCGCGCAGGCGCTGATGCAGAGCGCCTACATGGCCGCGGGCCTCGCGCGCTTCCTGCCGGACCACTGGCTGCGGACCGACCAGCTCACCAGCCTGCTCTACCTGTCGCCGGACAGCGACGACCCCAAGGCCGCGACGCTCAACGCGTTGCGCGGCCGGATGAAGAGGGCGGGTGCGCTGTTCCGGCTCGTCACGCCCTTTCCCGTACAGCACGGTCCAGTTGACGGTACGGGCGCGCAGAGCAAGGCCGGGGAGTTCTTCGCGGAGGTACTGGACCAGACCGGGGACGGTTACCTGGACTGGCCCGATCTCGCGGCGATGGCGAGGGAGTTGTCCTCCCGCCTCGATCTGGACGAACCGGAGGAGACCAGGCTCTACAACGCGTACGCCGAGTGGTGGAGGGAACTCCAAGCGGCCCTCGACGCCGACGGCGACGGCCGCGTCAGCAGGGAGGAGTACGCGGCCGCCGTCCCCTCCCTCGCGGGCCCCGCGCTGATCCGGGTCGCCGAGGTGCTCTTCGACGTCACGGACGCGGACGGCAACGGTTCCATCGACGCGACCGAGTACCGGGCCCTGTTCCGGACGGGCTTCCACCGCACGGTGACGGGCACGGCCGCGACGTACTCCCGCAGCGCCTTCGTGAAGGACTTCCTCTCCTTCATGTCGGGCCGCCAACGCTCCACGGCGTTCGACCCGTTGCTGGCGGGCGCGTAGGCGGGCGCGACCGGCGTATCGAGCACCCGGCCGGGGCACTCCCGGCCGGGTGCCCCTGGGCGGCTACGCGAACTGGCCGGGCCGGTAGTCGCCTGCCGGCTGCTGGATGATGACGTTCGCCCGGTTGAAGGCGTTGATCAGGGCTATCCCGCTCACCAGCGCGGCCAACTGCTCGTCGTCGTAGTGCTTGGCGGCGTTCGCCCAGACCTCGTCCGACACCCCGCCGGCCGTGTCGGCGATACGGGTTCCCTGCTCCGCCAGCTCCAGCGCGGCCCGTTCGGCCTCGGTGAAGACCGTGGCCTCCCGCCACACCGCGACCAGGTTGAGACGTACCGAGGTCTCACCCGCGGCGGCCGCGTCCTTGGTGTGCATGTCGGTGCAGAAGCCGCACCCGTTGATCTGGCTGGCACGAAGCCTCACCAGCTCCTGGGTCGCGGCGGGCAGTGTCGAGTCCTGAAGCACCTTCCCCGCCGCGATGATGTGCTTGAAGACGTTGCCCAGGGTCGGACTGCTGAAGACGTCAAGACGGGCGCTCATGGTGATCTCCTCTGCCGTTGCCGGCTGCCGTAGCACGTGCTTGCACACGTACGACGGAACGGCGCGAAGAGATGTGACAGGGACCCCGTGCCGTGCTCGCGCGGGCGCGCCACGCCCGCCATCACGCCGTCGTCCTGCTCCGGATCGTCGAGTCCGCGAGCCACGCGTGGTCGCGGCGTTGAAGGATGTAGAGGTCCCAGCTGTCGGGGTCGCCGATGTGGACGAACAGTTTCGGGTGCTCGGGGGTACCGAATATCTCCCAGGTGACCGTGGGGCAGTTGTCGGCGGACACCGCCACCTCCTGGGCCCAGGGTCCGTTCCCCGGGTCGTACTCCCAGGTCCCGGTGCTGGTGCACTCGCGCATCACGGGATCGATGAAGTCGTCCGCGAACGTCTCGACGCCCGTCGCCGTGGCCGTGCCGTCCGGGGTGAGGACGAGCGTGCCGCCCCTTCCGTCGGACCACGTCCCGGTGACCCGTTCCGCGCTCAGCCGCGGAGGCTCGTACCCGATCCCGGCGAACAGGCCGATGCCGGCGAGCGTGACGGCGGTGACGACGGCGAGTGTTCCGTACAGCACCACCCGCCCGAACATCACGCCGCCGGAGAGCCGCGGGCGGTCCGGCAGCAGCAGCCTGCGGGCGACCAGTGCCGTGGCGGTGAGCGCCGCCGTCGTGACGAGCCACAGGCCGAGGCCCGGCAGGAGGCCGGTCTCCGCGAGCACCGCCGCGGCCAGGGCCGGCGGGGTGGTCACGGCGGCGGCCGTCGCCGGGACCCACCGCCACGCCTCGCCCGAGAGCCGGCGGCCGAGCCACGCGGCCACGACCAGCACCGGCATCACCAGGCCGACCGACAGCAGGGCGCCGAGGACGGCCCCGGCGACCGCCAGGAACGGCGCCGCCACGATCAGGAGCAGGACCGCCATCGGGTGGTGGGGAAGACCCGCGTTCTCGTACGTCTGCTCCTGTACGAAGAGAGCGATCGCCCCGAGCACGGCCTCGACGCACAGCACCGACACTGAGGCCGTCAGCACGGCCCAGAACCTGTCCCTCACACGCGCCTGCGCCCGCGCCCGCACCGGCTCCCGCATTTTTGAACACATTCAAATCCCCTCCCACCCCGCATCCTCCTCCATGCGGACGGGCGTGCGTCACCGGGGTCCTCCTCCCCGACCTCGTCCGGCGCACCCGGCGATGAGTTTCCCCGGCCCGGACGGTCTCGTTACCGTTGTTGTCCCATCACAGGAGGAACACGTGACGCAGTTGCTGAGGGTCCAGAACTTCAATGTGTCGAGTGACGGGATCGGTGCCGGTGTGGACCAGACCCTTGAACAGCCGTTCGGTCATGTCGAGCCGCAGAGGCTGTTCGCCTGGGCCGGTGCCACGGCGAGCTGGCCGATGCGCACCGAACCCGGGGGGAGCCGGGGCCTGGACGACTACCTCACGCGGGACTACGACCGCAACATCGGCGCCGAGATCATGGGCCGCAACAAGTTCGGGCCCCAGCGCGGTCCCTGGGAGGACCACCAGTGGCAGGGCTGGTGGGGCGACGAACCCCCCTTCCGTACACCGGTGTTCGTCCTGACCCACCACAAGCGCCCTTCGCTCACGCTCTCCGACACCACGTTCCACTTCGTGGAGGGCGACCCGGCCACGGTCCTCGAACAGGCCCGCGAGGCGGCGGGGGGCAAGGACGTCCGGCTCGGCGGCGGGGTGAGCACCATCCGGCAGTTCCTCGACGCCGACCTCGTGGACACCCTGCACATTGCGGTCTCACCGGTGGAGTACGGCTCCGGACTACGGCTCTGGGAGTCCCCCGACGAGCTGCTCGACCGGTTCCACCTGGACGTCGTCCCCAGCCCGAGCGGGAGCGGGGTGAAGCACCACCTGTTCTGGCGGAAGTGACCGCGGGGCCGGAAGTGACCGTGAGGCCGGAAGCGACCGTGAAGCCGGACGGGGCCGCCCCGCCCCGTGGTCCTCACCAGGCGACCGGCAGCGAGCGGAGGCCGCTGAAGAACTCTCTGTCCCGCCAGCGCAACTCCTCCTCCGGCACGGCCAGTCGCAGCCCCGGCAGGCGGGTCGTCACGCGTTCCAGGGTCGTCTGGAGTTCGAGGCGGGCCAGGTGGGCGCCCAGGCAGTAGTGGATGCCGTGGCCGAAGCTGATGTGCGGGGTGCCCGGGCGGTCGAGGACGAGGCGGTCGGGGGACGGGAAGGCGGCGGGGTCGTGGTTGGCGGCGGGCTGGGAGACCACGACCGGCTCGCCGGCCCGGACCAGGACGCCGCCCAGTTCCACGTCCTCGGCCGCGTAGCGGGGCAGGGTGAGGCCGTTGAGCAGGGGGACGAGGCGCAGGAGTTCCTCCACGGCCCGGGGGATCAGCTCGGGTCGGGCGCGGACTGCCGTCAGTACCTCCGCGCCGCCGGCCGCCGCCTCGCCCGGCAGCAGCAGGACCGCGAAGAAGTTGGCGATCTGGTTGGTGGTGGTGACGAAGCCGCCGATGAGGATCTCGTTCAGCAGGCCGGTCAGTTCCTCCGCCGTCAGGACGCCTTCGTCGGAGGCGCGGACCAGGACGGTGATCAGGTCGTTCTCGGGGGTACGGCGGCGGGCCTCGACCCACTCGTCCATGCGGGCGAAGAAGTCCTTGGCGTGCCGCTGTACGACATCGGGGGTGACGCCGCCGGAACACACGGCGTCCGCCCAGGTCCGTACCCCCGCTCGGTCGGCCTCGGGCACCCCCGTGAGTTCGCAGATGAGGGTCAGGGGGAGGGGGAAGGCCAAGTCCTCGACCAGATCGGTGGGCGGGCCCGCCGCCACCATCCGGTCGAGCAGCCCGTCGACCACCTCACCGACATGGCCCCGGAGGCGTTCGATGCGGCGGGCGGTGAACTCCTTGGCCAGCAGCGCGCGCAGCTGGGTGTGGCGGGGGGCGTCGAGGGCGATGAGGCCTCCGCCGGTCCTGGGCATGGGGCCGATACGGGGCTGGTCGCGGTGGACGGCCTCGGCGAGGCTGAACCGGGGGTCCGACAGGACGGCGCGCACGTCCTCGTAACTGGAAGCGAGCCAGGCGTCGTCCCCGTACGGCAGCCGGACCCGGACGGGGGGCCGGTCGCGCAACTTCCCGTAACCGTCGGGCAGTCCGAGGCCCCCGGTGGTCCAGAACGGGTACGCGAGGGGCTCCGGGGAGGTGTCCCGGACGATCGGGCAGGCATCGGGGCGCACGGTCACGGAGGTGCCTTTCTCAGAAGGGGGAGGGATGAGGTGGCACAGCGGAGGGGGCGTTCGCTCTCAGCTCTGCGGGCCCACCGGGATGTCCACATGCGTCGGCGGCGGCGCGCTCGTGTCGACCGACGCCGTGAAGTCGACGCCGTCGTCCCGGCAGATGAACTGCATGACCTGGCGCCCCGCCGCCGCCGCGCGGATCAGGCCGCCCGTGGTTGCCCACACGCCGGAGAGGTAGAAGTTCTCCAGACCGGGCAGGACGGGGCCGTTCTTCTTGACCAGCTCCTCCATCAACTCGCCGCTCTCCACGAAGGGCTGCCAGCCGAGGAAGGTTCCCTCGAAGCTGTTGGTGTAGCGGATCTGGGTGAGGGGCGTGCAGGTGTCCCGTACCGCGACGGAGTCCTTCAGCCCCGGATACAGCTCGTCGAGGAAGTCGACGACGGCGTCCCTCGTCCGTCGTTTCGCGAGGGCGTACGCCTTGCCGCGCCGGACCGGGAGGGTGTGCAGCTCCGCTCCCCTGCGGGGACGGCTGAGCCGCTCCGGGCCTTCGGCGAGTTCTCGCCACGCGGCGGTGTCCGAGAAGTACGTGGCGTAGATGACGGTCGTGTCCTCGGGCGACAGCTCGGGGTAGAAGCGGCTGCGGAACTGGACGTTGAGGCTGGGGTGCCGGATGCCGGTCAGCCGGGACGCCGTCGCCTCGTCCAGCAGGTGGGTGGTGGTGGGGTCGGCGTCCGGGAACGGGCGGCGCAGGCCGAGGAAGACGCTCGCGTACCCGGGGAAGACCATGCCGGGCCGGTGCAGGGTCTCCCGGTACAGGGTGGCGTACTCGCCCTCCAGATAGCGCCCGTCGAGCAGGTCGAGGAGCGTGCGCGGCCCGTCGCAGGCCGAGACGACGATGTCGGCGTAGTGCTCCTGCCCGTCGGAGAGGCGCACGCCGACCGCCCGGTCGTCCCTGACCAGGATCTCCTCGACCATCGCGTTGTACGTGATCTCCCCGCCGAGTCGCAGGTAACGCTCCTCGATCGAGCGCGCCAGGCCCAGCGAGCCGCCCTCGGGCACCCCGGCCGACCGGTGCGCCTGGGCGGCCATCTGGAAGTAGAACGGCAGGACGGGGAAGCCCGGGTGCTTCTCGTACAGGATGTAGTTGAAGGCGTCCCGCAGGAGCGGGTCCTTGAAGCGGGCCGAGTACTCCGACATCAGCACGGACATCGACGTACGGAAGAGGTTGAAGTACGGGAGGAAGCCGGCCAGCATCCGCCAGCGCTCCCGGCGGCTCATCAGCCCCACCGGTTTGAGGAAGGGGTACGTCGGCAGGCAGGCGATGAACTTGCGCAGTCCCGCGCAGAAGGACCGGATGGCGCGGGCGTCGGGCGGGGACAGCGACAGCAGATGGCTTTCCAGCCGGTCGGGGTCGCAGTAGAAGTAGACCGTGCGGCCGTCCCTGCCCCGTACGGTGTTGAACACGTCGAAGTGGCGCATCTCCTTGCCCTGGAGCGCACCGAGTTCGAGCCAGATCTGGTGCATCTCGTTGCCGGGGCCGTTGCCGAGCAGCCAGCTGATACAGGCGTCGAAGGTGAAGTCACCGCGGCCCCATCCGGTGCAGCAGCCTCCCGGGATCTCGTGCATCTCGAAGACCTGGGTGCGGTAGCCGTTCATCCGGCCGTACGCGCCCGTCGAGAGGCCGCCGAGACCCCCGCCGATGATGATCATGCTCTTTCTGCGGGCGGTTGTCGTGGCTGTCGTGTTCGTCGTGGTTGTCACTGTGGCCGTCACCGCACCCTGCGGGTTTCGAGCTGGGGCAGCGGTCCCAGCCGGTCCGGATGCCAGGGCGTCGTACCGCCGCTCTCCCAGGCGCGGAAGTCCAGACCGAGTTCCCTGCACAGGTACTGCGTGACGAACCGGCCGCCCGCGGCGGCGCGGATCAGGCTGCCGCCCGCGAACCACTGGCCCGCCATGGAGAAGCCGGCCAGTCCGGGCAGCCGCATCCGGTCCTTGTTGATCAGGCCCGTGATCACGTCGTCGGCCGCCGTGAACGACTTCCAGCCGAGGATGCTGCCGCCCCGCACACCGGTGTACCGCTCGGTGGTCGCCGGGGACGCCACGTCCACCACCTCGATGGCGTCGCCGATGCCGGGGTGGTGCCGTTCCAGGAAGCCCCGGACGAAGTCGGCCACCTCCTGCTTGCGGGCCCAGTACGCCTTGCGGTCGGTGGTCCGCAGCCGCTTCCAGGACGCGTAGTCGCTGAAGTACGTGCAGTGGACGACGGACTTGCCGGGCGGGGCGAATCCGTCGGAGTAGCGCGAACGCATCTGCACGACGAGGCTCTTCTGGAGGACACCCGGCAGCGCCGCGCAGTCCTCGTCGGAGAGCAGGTACGTGGTGCTGTGCCGGGCGGCCGGGTCCAGCTCGCCGTCGATCCCGACGAAGGCCGAGACCATACCCGGGTAGAGCAGGTCCGGGCGGTTGGTCATCTCGAAGAGCTTGTCGACCCTCGGACTCGAATACTTGCCGCCCAACAGCCCCTGCATGGTGGTGACTCCGTCACAGGCCGAGACGACGTGGTCGGCGAAGTGCCGCTCCCCGCCGCGCAGTTCCACGCCGACCGCGCGGTCGTTCTCCACCAGGACGCGCTCCACCCGGGCCCGGTAGTCGACCCGCCCGCCGAGCGCCGTGTAACGGTCCTCCACCGAGCGGGCCAGGCCCAGCGAACCACCCTGGGGGAAACCGGCGTTGAGGTGGTAAGCGCTCGCCATGTTGAACAGGTAGGGCAGCAGCGGGAAGACCTCGTGGTCCTGGAAGAAGATGAACGGGAACGCCCGGCGCAGCAGCGGGTCCTCGAACCGGTCGCAGAAGCTCTCCATACGGGTCACGGCCGTACGCCAGAACAGGGCGAAGGCGGGCAGGACCGCCCGCAGGGTGGCCAGTTTCTCGCGCGGGGACTGGAGGGGCGGCGGGGTCAGGAAGGGATAGTGGTTGACGCGGATGAAGCGCCGCAGGTCGCGGCAGAACGCCCGGATCGGGCGGGCGTCGCCCGGCGAGATCTCCAGGAGGTGCGCTTCGAGGCGGTCGGGGTCGTTGTAGAAGGTGACGGAGCGGCCGGTCTCGTCGGTGACGGTGTTGAACATCTCGAAGTTCGCGATCGACTTGCCGTCGAGCGCGCCCAGCTCCCGCCAGATCCTGCTGGCGTCGTTGTTGCGTCCCGTACCGGTGAGCCACTCGATGCAGTAGTCGAAGACGTAGTCCTCGCGCGCCCATGCCGTACAGCAGCCGCCGGGGACGACGTGGCGCTCGAAGACGCGGGTCTCGGCGCCGCTCATCTGCGCGTAGCAGCCGGTGGAGAGGCCGCCGATGCCCGCGCCGATGATGATCACCCGGGGTGGGTCTCCCGGGTTGCGATCAGCTGCCGGGACCCGCGGGGGGCGGGCTTCCCACAAGGGCCTGTTGTCACGCGTCACGGAGTTCCCTGTCTGTGTTGCCGTCCTCCACGGAAGCGGAACGCTCCCGCGGTGCGGTCGCGATGTGGTCGCCGAGGGCGGACAGCACCAGGGCCGCGTTCCGCTCGGCGGGCTTCTCGTCGAGCATCTCCGCGTGCAGGCCGGCGCCGCGCACGAGCCGGCTGACGGTGGTGGAGGTGGTGTGCCAGCTGCCGCGCTGCCCGGCCCTGTAGAACGGCACCTTCGCCTCGTCGGAGATCACGGTGACCGTCGCGCTGACCGATCCGTGGTTCGGGGTGCGCCCGCAGTACTCCAGGTAGTCCTTGGCCTGTTCGAGGGTCTGGGCCGTGACGGTCTCGGAGTGGGTGTGGCGGCGCAGATGGTCCCGCAGCTCGCGCTCGAACGCCTCGGTGTGCTCGGCGGAGATCCCGTACTCCTCCTCGATGCGGTACGAGTCCATGATCACGACATGTGCCACCTCGCGCCCCCGCTGTTCGAGCCGCTTGGCGACCTCGAAGGCGAGGTTGCCGCCCAGGGAGTAGCCGAGGAGCAGGCACGGCCCCTCGGGGTGCAGCGATTCCACGAGGTCGGCGTAGCGCGTGCTCTTGTCGCCGTCGACGTGGTTGAAGGCGATCAGCTCGTACGAGGGGAGGTGTGCGGCGAAGTGGCGGTAGACGAGGCCGTGTCCGCCGGCCGGCGGGAAGCAGAAGACGACCGGTCCGCCGCCCGTGTTGAAGGACAGGTGGGAGAGGTTGCCGGAGACTCGGCCGGTGACGATGTCCTCGACCGTACGGGCCATGCCGTGCAGCGTCGTCACCTTGAAGAGCAGGCCGACCGGGATCGCGATGCCGAACTCCCTCTGGAGGCGGTGGATCAGCTCGATGAGCGTGATGGAGCTGCCGCCGGAGTCGAAGAAGTCGCTGTGCAGGCCGATGCGCTGGAGGCCGATCACCGCCTTCCAGTGGGCCGCCACGCGCTCCTCGTAGAGCGTGACGGGTGGTTCGTGGTGCTCCTGCGCGGACTCGGCGGCGGGCACGGGCAGTGCGTCCGGGTCCACCTTCCCGTTCGCGTTCAGGGGGAGGACGTCCAGCGTGTGCAGACGGGCCGGGATGAGGTACGTGGGCAGATGGGCGGCGAGGTGGCGGCGCAGGGCACGTGGGTCGGGGGCGGTGCCGGGGGCGCGTACCACGTAGGCGCAGAGGGCCGGTTCGCCGCCGGCGTCGGTCCTGACCATGGCGTAGGCGTCGGCGACCTCGGGGAGCGCCGTCAGCAGCGACTCGATCTCCCCGGGCTCGATGCGGTGGCCGCGCAGCTTGATCTGGGCGTCGGCGCGGCCGAGCAGGTGGATGCGGCCCTGGGCGTCCCGGCGCGCCAGGTCACCGGTGCGGTACAGCCGTTCGGGGACGGCGCCGGGGCCCCGGTCCAGGGTGAGGGTGACGAAACGTTCGCCGGTCTGCTCCGGGTCTCCGGCGTAGCCCTGGGCCAGGCCGGCCCCGCCGGCCCACAGCTCGCCGGTGACACCGGTCGGTGCGGGCCGCCGTTGGGCGTCGAGGACGTGCAGGACGCAGTTGGGCAGCGGCCTGCCGATGGGGACCGTGCTGTTCGGGTCGAGACCGTCGGTGGGTCCTTCGAAGCAGGCGCTGTCGACGGTGGCCTCGGTCAGGCCGTACGAGTTGACCACCCGGGTGTCCGGGCCGCAGAGGCCGCGCAGCCGCTCGTACTCCGCGACCTTCCAGGTGTCGGAGCCGACGATCATCAGCCGCATGAAGTCCAGCCGGTGGCCGCCCTCCTCGCAGTGGGTCATCAGCGCGCGGACCACGGCGGGGACGAACTCGGCGCAGGTGACCCGCTCGGTGATCATCGCCTCGTACAGCCGTGCGGTGTTGAGGAGCAGCTCACGGTCGGCGAGGACCAGCCGGCCCCCGGAGCACAGGGCGCGGACGAGGTCGCCCGTGAACACGTCGAAGGAGACTCCGGCCATCTGGAGATGGACGCGCGGTGCGGACGCGGGTCGTGATTCCACTCCCGGTTCCAGCCCGTACTCCTCGCGCCAGGCCGCGCCGAGGGCCGCGAGGGCGCCGTGGGAGACCCGTACGGCCTTGGGGCGGCCCGTCGATCCGGAGGTGTGGATGACGTACGCGAGGGTGTCCGGGCCGACGGGCATGTCCTCGGGGGCGTCGGCGGCCGGGCCTTCTGGGTCCTCCGGGCCCTCGGGGTCCTCCGGGTCCTCCGCCATGACGTCGGTGAGGAACTCCGCCCCGGGCAGCTCCAGTTGTTCCGCGCCCGCCGGGTCGGTGAGGACCAGGCGCGCGTCCGCGTTGCCCGCCATGAACGCGAGCCGCTCGGCCGGGTGACCGGGATCGAGAGGCAGATAGGCGGCCCCCGCGCGCAGTACGCCCAGCAGCGCGACGATCAGCTCCGGAGACTTCGGCAGGCACACCGCGACGACCCCGCCGCTCGCCCCCCGGGCCCGCAGCCGCCCGGCCAGCACACCGGAGGCCCGTTCCAGCTCCGCGTAGGTCAGGTGGCGGGCCTCCCCGCCGGGACTCGCGGCGGGAACCGTGACCGCGACCGCTTCCGGGGTGCGCGCCGCCGCCCGTACGAACAGCTGGTGCACCGGTGGTTCCGGGTCCAGCACCCGGCCCCTGGCGGCCGGCCCGTGCAGGATCTCGTGGCGTTCGTCCTCGCCGAGCATGTCGAGCCCCGCCACCCGCCGGTCGCCGGGTGTACGGGTCAGCGCCTCCAGCAGGTTGCGGTAGTGCCCGGCCAGCCGGCGGGCGGTCTCGGGCCGGAACAGGTCGGTGTTGTACTTCAGGACGCAGTGGAACCGGCGCTCGGCCTCGTCCTCGTACGCCGAGAGTGTGAGGTCGAACTGCCCTTCCTCCTCGGGGAGTTCGATGTAGTCGAGGTGGTAGCCGTACTGCTGCGAGGACACCTTGTGGGCGAGCAGGATGAACATCGCCTGGAAGACGGCCGAGCGGCTGGGGTCGTGTTGCAGGCCCAGCTTCTCGACCAGCAGGACGAAGGGGTACTCCTGGTGGTCGATCCCGCCGAGCACCGTCCCGCGGACCTGGGCGAGGAGGTCGGCGACGGTCGGGTCGCCGCCCAGATTCGCGTACAGCGGGAGGGGGTTGACGAAGTAGCCGTACACGGACGACAGGTCCTCGTCCGTGCGCCCGGTCACCGGACTGCCGACGATGACGTCGTCCTGACCGGAGTGGCGGTGCAGCAGCAGGTAGTAGGCGCACAGCAGCACCATGAAGACGGTCACGTCGTGCTCGCGGGCCAAGGCGTGCACCCGGGCGCTGAGTTCGCCGTCCAGGACGAAGAACTCCGAGGCGCCGTTGTGGGTTTGTACGGGCGGGCGGGGCGCGTCGGTGTGGAGGGTGAGCGGGGGGACCTCGGCGGGCAGCGCGCCGCGCCAGTAGTCCAGCATGCGGTCGGCGTCGGGGGACGCCAGGAATCGGTTCTGCCGGTTGAGGAAGTCGACGTACCGGCCCTGGACGGGCGGCAGTTCGACCACGTGGCCCGTGCGCATGCCTTCGTAGAGGGCGAGCAGCTCCTCGATGAAGGTGAACGTGGAGATCGCGTCGGAGACGATGTGGTGGACCGCCTTCATCAGCACCCAGCGGTCGGGGCCGCGCCGGAACAGCCGGAAGCGCATCAGGCGGTCACGCGCGAGGTCGTACGGTCTGCGGTACTCCTCGACGATCAGCTCGCGGATCCCGTCCCACTCCATGCCTTCGACGTCGAAGACCTCGATGTCCGGCTCGACGGCGTCCGAGACGGTCTGGAGCGGCCGGCCGTCCTCCATGACGAAGTTCGCCCGCAGTACGGGATGCCGGGCCACCAGGGCGCGTACGGCGGCGGCCATCAGCTCGGGGTCGATGTCGGTACGGACCTCGACGGCGCCGCCGATGTTGTACGCGAAGCCGTCCGGGTGGAGCTGTTTCAGGAACCACAGGGCTTTCTGATTTTGCGTCAGGGGGTGCCGGGACGGGTCCTCGTAGACGTCCACGGCCGCCGCGTCCCCCGGCCCGTCCGTCGTCCGTGAGGCCAGGTCCGCGGTGGCGGCGAGCAGTTGAGCGGTCAGCTCGCGCAGCGGGGCGCCGCTGAGCAGCGCGACGACCGGGAGCGCCACCCCGGTCGCGGTCTGGACCCTGGCCCGCAGCTCCATGGCGAGGAGCGAGTCGATGCCGTACGTGCCCAGGCCCGCGTCCAGGTCGAGCTGGTCGCCGCTCATCCGCAGGACGGACGACGCGCAACCGAGGAAGCGGTCCGCGACGAGCCGGGCCCGCTCCTCCTCACCGGAGGCGGCGCGGAACTGGTCGAGGTAGCGGCCCTGTTCGTCGGGCGCGCCGTTCAGGGTGGCGGATTCGCCCTGGGCGGTGGGGGTGGCTGCTTCGGCCGCGAGGTGTCTGACCAGCGGGGGCGGCGAGGGGTACCAGGCGAGGAAGGTCCGCCAGTCGACGACGGTGGCGATCAGGAGCTGGGCGCGGTCCTGGCCGAGGACCCGCTCCAGGACGGCCATGCCCGCGGCCGGGGAGAGCGAGCTCATGCCGCGGACGGCGCGGTAGTGCTCGACCAGGCTCAGCTCCTCGATCATGCCGGTGGCCCAGGGCCCCCAGTCCAGGCTGAGCGCGGGCAACCCGCGTGACCGGCGGTGGTGGGCGAGGGCGTCGAGGAAGGCGTTGCCGGCGGCGTAGTTGGCCTGGCCGGTGGTGGTGAGCAGGGACGCGACGGAGGCGAAGAGGACGAAGTGGTCGAGCGGTTCGTCGCGCAGGTGGTGGTGCAGGAGCCAGGCCCCCGCGGCCTTCGGGTCGAAGGCGGAGTCGAACGCGGCGCGGTCCAGGGCCCGCACCGGCGTGTCCCGTACGTGCCCGGCGAGGTGGAAGACGCCGCGCACCGGGGGAGCGTCCCGATCCCGGTACTCGGCCAGCCAGCGCGCCAGGGCGCGCTCGTCGGAGACGTCGAGGGCCGCGTGTACGGGATGGGCGCCGAGCGCCTCCAACTCCTTGACGAAGCGGACGGCGGCGCTCGCGGGGGAGCCCGGGTCGAGGCCGCGCCAGGTGGCGCGGTCGGGCAGCTCCGTACGGCCGACGAGGATCAGGTGCCGGGCCCCTCGGCGAACGAGGTAGCGGCACAGCAGCCTGCCCAGCGCCCCGAACGCCCCGGTGACGAGGTACGTCCCGTCCGCCCGCAACCGGGGCGGAAAGGGCCGGGTGAGCCCCTCGGGCCGGGAAAGCCCGCTGACGAGACGCCGAGGACCACGCAGGGCGACCTCGTCCTGCGGCTGGCCGGAGGCGGGCGGGGCGAGGATCTCCCGGAGGAGCGCCGCGGCGTCGGCCTGGGCTGTGGCGTCGGCGTGGGCTGTGGTGTCGGCGTGGGCTGTGGTGTCGGCGTGGGCTGTGGCGTCGGCTTGGGCTGTGGTGTCGGCTTGGGCTGTGGTGTCGGCGTGGGCTGTGGTGTCGGCGTGGGCTGCGGTGTCGGCGTGGGCGCCGGTGCCGCCCCGCGCCCCGGGTCCGTCCGCGGGGTCCGCCGGGGCGAGCGCCAGGTCGATCAGCTTCCCCCGGTGCGCGGTCAGTTCCTGGTGGCGCAGCACCCGGCCGATGCCCCAGACGGGCGCGCCGAGCGGTTCCACGGGGTCTCCGGGGGCGGCCGCCTGGGCTCCCCGGGTGACCAGGTGCAGTGCGGCCGGCGCCGCCGACTGGCCCGGGGCGTCCTGAAGGGCCTGGGCCAGGGCGACCACGGAGTAGGCGCCCAGCGTGCTGTGCGCGGGGAGGTCGCCGCGACCGGTGTCCTCCAGGGCGGGCAGATCCAGGTTCCAGAGGTGGACGACGGTCTCCAGGGCCGGGCGGCCGGCCTCGGTGGCGTCGGCGGCAAGGTCGGCGAGCAGGCGGCGGAGGTCGTCGGCGCTGCCCGGGACCACCCGGGAATCCCCTCCGTCCCGGTCGAAGGCGTAGACGTCACCCGGCCGTACGAGGTGGCAGCGCGCACCGCTCGTCACCGCGAGCGCGGCGAGGCGGTCCGCGACCCCGCCGGGCCTGTCCGCGAACACCAGCCAGGTGCCGGAGGCCGGCGGGCTCTGATACGGAACCGGAACGGGGGCCGGGGCCGCTTCCAGGGCGCTTCCCAGCGGCGCGTCCGCGTCCCGGTCGCCCTCCAGCGGCGCGTCCGTCCAGGTGAGTTCGGCGAGCCATCCGTCGATGGTCGAAACGCCCACCGCCGCCGACGCCTGTTCCACGTCGGCGGCGCGGAAGCCGCGTACGTACCCGAGCGGCTCGCCGTCCTCCGTGTAGAGGGTGATGTCACCGACGAGTTCGTCCTCCGCCCGCCGCGTGACGGTGGCATGCGCCCACAGGGCCCGGTCGCCGACCGGGGCCGTACGTACCGCCTCGATGGTGAGCGGGAGAAGCATCCCGCCCCCGGATTCCGAGCCCATGCCCGAGCCCATGCCCGAGCCCATGCCCGAGCCCATGCCCGAGCCCATGCCCGAGCCCATGCCCGAGCCCATGCCCGAGCCCATGCCCGAGCCCGTGTCCGAGCCCGCGCCCGCGCCCGCGTCCCCGAGCCCGGCCACCAGGAGCGTCTGGAAGCAGGCGTCGAGCAGAACCGGATGCACATGGTGTCCGTCGGCACCGCCGACAGACGCGGGCGGCCGGATCAGAGCCAGCGCCTCGCCCTCTGCCCGCCAGACCTCCGCGATGCCCTGGAACGCGGGGCCGTATTCGTACCCGAAAGCGCTCAGCGTCTCGTAACACCCGGCGGAGTCCAGGCGCCCGTCCGCCCGAGCCCGGATCGCCGCCCCGTCCAACGCGGCGGTGCGGGCGGCCGGGGCTCCACCGCGCACCACACCGCACGCGTGGACGGCGGGGGTGTCGCCGCCGGTGGCCACCGTGAAGGCGGAGGTCTGCGCGGAGAGCGACAACTGGACCGCGCGGGCGGCGTTGTCGGGCAGGAAGAGGGCCTTGCGCAGTTCGATGTCGGCCAACTCGGCGTCCGTACCACCCGTCAGGACGCGTAACGCCTGATACGCCATCTCGACGTACGCCGCCGCCGGGAACAACGTCCTTCCTTGGATGCGGTGATCGGCGAGGTACGGCGTGGTCTCCACGTCGAGCGCCACCTCCCACGCGGGCTCCGCGGTGGCGAGACGCCGGCCCAGCAGCGGATGGTCGACCTGGCCCAGCCTGACCTGCGCCACGGGCGCGGGCTCGGTCCAGTACCGGTCCCGCTTCCACGGATAGCGCGGCGGCGGCACCCACCGCCCGCGCGGGTGCTGTGCGTTCCAGTCGATGGCGCAGCCGAGGGTGTACAGCGCGGCCAGGGAGGTAGTGAAGCGCAGCGCCTCGCCCTCGGCACGGCGGATCGACGGCAGCGCGTTCACGGTCTGGTACGGGCCCCCGGCCCCGGACGAGCCGTCGGTCAGCCGCTCGCGGTCGCCCTCACGCGCGGCGAAGCACTCCTTGATGGAGTGGCCGAGCACCGGATGGGGCCCGATTTCCAGGAAGGTACGGTGTCCGTCGTCGAGCAGCGCGTCGACGGCGTCGCGGAACCGTACGGTGTCACGGACGTTGTCCCACCAGTAGTCCGCGTCGAGTTCGGGCCCCTCGGCGCGTCCCTTCCGGCCGGTGAGGTGGAGGGGCACCCGGGCGGGACGCGGTTCGATCCCGGCCAGCTCCGCCAGCAGCTCGGCCCTGATCTCCTCCATCGCGGCGCTGTGGTA
The DNA here is from genome assembly GCF_044744165.1 of Streptomyces sp. NPDC087420. NCBI lineage: Bacteria > Bacillati > Actinomycetota > Actinomycetes > Kitasatosporales > Streptomycetaceae > Streptomyces > Streptomyces sp. NPDC087420. Next base: position 96,705 of record NZ_JBIUXU010000002.1, on the reverse strand, counting down.
CGGGACTTGTACGTCGAGGAACTTGGTGAACACCCCCTCGGCGCGGAGCGGTTCCGCGTACGCGGCGAGCGCTGCCTGGTCCCCGGCCAGTGTCAGGGCCCCGGGGCTGTTCACGGCGGCGACGGACAGGCGGTCCCCGAAGGGCGCCGCACGCCGCAGCGCCTCGGCCTCGGGCAGACCGACGGCCAGCATGGTGCCCGTACCGGCGAGCCGGTGCTGCAAGCGGCTGCGGTGCAGGACGATCCGTACGGCGTCCCGCAGGCTGTAGACCCCGGCCTCGTAGAACGCGGCGACCTCGCCGGTGCTGTGGCCGACGATCGCGGAGGGATGGACACCCTGGGCGTGCCAGAGGGCGGCCAGGCCCACCTGGACGGCGAAGTTGGCGGGCTGGGCGAGCCAGGTCCGCGCCATCCGGGAGACGTCCTCGTCGGCGTTCAGTTCGGCGGTCAGCGACCAGCCGGCCTGCGCGGCGATCTCCCGGTCGACGGCCTCGACCGCCTCCCGGTAGACGGGCGAGGTCTGGAACAACTCGCGGCCCATGGCCCACCACTGCGGCCCCATGCCGGTGAACACCCAGGCGGGCGCGGTCTGTTGTCCCTCGCGGCGCCGGCCGCGCAGGACACGGGGGTGCTCCTCGCCCCGGACGTACGCCGCCAATGCCCGGTCCAGATCGTCATGCGTCTCGTAGACCACGGACAGCCGGGCGTCGTGATGCTGCCTGCGGCAGGCGAGGGAGTGGGCGAGGTCGGTGAGGGAGGCACCCCCATGCGATCCCTGGGCTGTCACTTCCGCTCGTACGGACTCAGCCAGCCTTGGCAGTACGGAGGTGTCATGGGCGCTGAGCGGCAGCACGGCGAACGGGAGACCGCCGGCGCCGGAACGCCGCCCGGGGACGGACGCCGGAAGGCCCTCCACGGTGGCCGAGGGGTCCTCAGGAGAGGCCGGCGCCGCCTCGACTGTGGTCGTCGGATCCTCACCGGCAGCCAGGGGCGCCTCTTCGAGCAGTACGTGAGCGTTGGTGCCCCCGAAACCAAAAGAGTTGACGCCCGCCCGAGCCGGCCCCTCATGAGCGGGCCACGGGGTGACCCGGTCCGGAATCGCGTACGGCGCGGCGTCCAGGTCGATCGCCGGATTGACGCGTTCCAGGTTGATGTGCGGAGGGATCAGCCGGTGTTCGAGGCTGAGCGCGGTCTTGATGAGCCCCGCGATCCCGGCCGCCGACTCCGTATGCCCGATGTTCGTCTTGACGGAACCGACGTAGCACGCGGCACCGGGCTCGCGCCCGACGGCGAGGGCGCGCGCCAGCGCGTTCGCCTCGATCGGGTCGCCCACCGGGGTGGACGTGCCGTGCGCCTCCACGTACTGGAGGCTGCCCGGGCTGATCCCGGCCCGGGCGCAGACCTGCTCGATGAGCGCGGTCTGGGCGTCGGCGCTGGGGACGGTGATGCCGTTGGTACGGCCGTCCTGGTTGACCCCGGTCTCCGTGATGACGGCGTGGATGGGGTCGCCGTCGCGGACCGCGTCCGTAAGAAGCTTGAGGGCCACGATCCCCACACCCTCGGCCCGTACGTAACCGTTGGCTCGGGCGTCGAAGGTCCGGGAGCGGCCGTCGGGGGAGAGGAAACCGCCCTTGGTCTCGGCGATCGTGTACTGCGGCGCCAGATGCAGCAGCGTGCCGCCGGCCAGGGCCAGCGCGCTCTCACCGCGTCGCAGGCTCTCGCAGGCGAGGTGCACCGCCACGAGGGAGGAGCTGCACGCGGAGTCGATGGAGAGGCTCGGGCCCCGGAAGTCGAAGCAGTGCGAGAGACGGTTCGAGACCATCGTCATCATCGTTCCGGTCGCCGTGTGGGCTTCGAGGGTGTCGAAACGGAGATCGGAGAACTGGAGGATCTTGTAGTCGAGGGTGAACGCCCCGACGAACACCCCCACGTCCCGCCCGGCCAGCTCGGCCGGTCTCTGTCCGCCGTCCTCCAGGGCCTCCCAGGCGACCTCGAGCAGCTTGCGCTGCTGCGGGTCCATGGCATGCGCCTCGCGGGGGCTGATGCCGAAGAACGCCGGGTCGAACTCGTCGAAGCCGTCGATGTAGCCGCCGCGGCCGCCCACGAGCCGGCCCGGTTTGGCCTTGTCCCCGCTGCCCAGGCCCGCCGCGTCGTACCGGTCGGCGGGCGTCGGCGTGATGCAGTCCTTGCCCTCGACCAGATTGCGCCAGAAGGACCGGTGGTCATTGGCTCCGCCGGGGAAGCGGCAGCCGATGCCGATGACGGCGACCTTCTCGGGGAACGACGTCGCGGTCGTTGGGGGAGTGGCCGACGGGGACGTACAAGGTTGTGCAGACATGATCGTTCCTTGGGTCGCCAAACAGGCGCACGCGAAGGGAGCGGCGCGCCGCACGAATGTGAACGGACAAGAAACAACGGAGAAGGAACAGAGGAGCGGTGAGAGGGCTCGTCACCCGGCGGAGCGGCGCCAGGGGTGGGCGAGTGTGGTGAGAATGCGACCGGTTTCCGGGAAGGTGCGGGGATCGGCGAGTCCGACCGCCGCCGGCTCACGACCGGGACGCCAGGTGAACGTACCGAAGAGCCGGTCCCATACGGACAGGTCGGAGCCGTAGTGGCCGGCTTCCGACAGCTCGGTGCTGTGGTGCAGCCGGTGCTGCTCGGGACCGGCGAGGACGTGGTTCAAGGGCCCGAGCCGTACGCGGATGTTGGCGTGGACGAAGTACCCCTGCGCCACGACGAAGAGCCCCACCGCGAAGACCGCGCGCTCGGAGAATCCGACGAGCGCGAGGGCCAGTTGGACAAACCCCTGCGAAATGACGACGTCGGCCACGTGGTTGACACTGTTGTTGCCGACGTTCACCTTGTCCGGCACATGGTGCACCCCGTGCAGCCGCCACAGCCACGCGTAGGTGTGCCCGGCCCGGTGCACCCCGTAACTCGCGAGGGAGCCGAGCAGCAGCGCCAGCGGGATCTCCCCCCACAGCGGAAGCACCGGATACGGATTCGCCACCGCGCCGACACCCAGGAGCACCAGATTCTGCCCGAGCGCGCCCCCGGCGGCGGTGAGGACGTAGTACACGGCGTAGTGCCCCCACTCCCGCCGGTCCGGCCGCCATGCGGGGTTATACGGAATCACGAACTCCAGCACCAGAAGCAGCCCGAGCACCGCGAACTGGAAGAGGAAGGTGGCCATGCCGGGCTCCCAGCCGCGCCACACGGTGGGAACGAAGACGGCGACGGCGGCGAGCAGCAGAAGGGGTTGGGCGGCCACCACCAGGACATCTCGCACCGTTGGCCGGGGCATGGCACTCCTCTTCAAGGTGACGGAGGGGACACATACGAGAGCACTCCCGGCACACGAAAAGCCAAAGAGGCGATTACAGTATGTAGTTTGATGAACACGGAAAGCAATGCCTTCCACCCCGGCGCGCGACGTCCCCAGCGCACATCCCGCGCCCCGCACGCCCCCGGGGCGCACACCCGAAACCCGTCTCAACCGCACATATTCCGCCGGTGTGTTGCACCATGGCCACCACCGCCGACAGGCCGGTAGCCTGCCGGGATGGCCGAGCCCTGGGATGAGCAGCGGTTGATCGCGGACGGCTTCGAGCGCGTGTATACCGTCTTGGAGTGGTACGACGGGCCGCGCGAGGGACTCGCGCCCATCAACGGCGTCCCGCACTACTTCGAGGGGTGGGACTTCCACCCTGCCAACGAAGCCGACGAGTACGCGGTGTGGCCCGCGAGCGAGGCGGCGGTGGCGATGGAGCGTGAGCAGTGGATGATCTTCGTCAGGTACGAGGTTTCCGACGCCGGGAGGGACGAGCATCCGGCGAACGGAGGGGTCGATGACCGCTACGACGAACTGGAATCGCTTCTCGCACCACACCGCCGGGCTCCGGACGGGGCTGAGCGGCTCCTGGCGGAGGTGCGCTTGGACGACGGAGACCGCTACCGGCCCGACGGCGGTGACCTCTGGCTCCGATGGAGCCCGAGCAGCCAGGACGGCGTGAAGCCTGCCCCCGACCCCGAACCCGACCCCGAACCCGACCCCGAACCCGAGCCCGAGCCCGAAGAAGGCCGGCGGTGACCCGGCCGCAGGCGCCGACCGACAGGACGGCGGGCACCGTTCGCGCGGGTGAGGGGAGGGGGGCCGCCAGTGCCCTGCCGGCGGCCCCCCTCCACGAAACAAGTGCCAGGAACTCCCTCTGAACAGACCCGGCGTCAGGGCGCGCAGGAGTCCCCGAGGCCGGTGAGAGCGGTGCAGCGGTACGGAGCCGGATTGATCACCGTCGGCGGCCGGCGCAGCTTGGTGGCCTGCTCGTAGTCATGGGCGTAGCCGATGAGGGTGGGCTCGCTCCACGCCTGACCGAGGAACGAGATGCTGAACGGCCGCCTGTTGGCGGCCTGGTAGCCGGCCGGGACGCTGATCGAGGGGTACCCCGCCTTCGCGCCGATGCCCGCGCTCCCGCTGTTGGCGAAGAGCAGCGCCGTCAGGTTGTTGTCCTTCATGACGGCGTCGATACGGTCCTTGCTGTCGGCCAGATCCTGGGCCCGGCTCGCCTTGTAGGCGGCCGTGTCGGCGCTGTCGGCGCCGAGGTCCTTGGCCTCGGAGTTGAGAGCGTTGACCTGTCCGAACTTCAGCGCCGCACCGGCGTGGGCGTTGTTGTACGCGATGATGTCGGCGAGGCTCTTCATGGGAGCGTTCCTCGGGAGCCGGGCCAGATACGCGTTCAGGTCGCGCTTGAACTCGTAGGACAGGACCGTCGAGGAGCGCCCCGAGGTGTCCAGGGTGACATCGACGAGCGTCGCGCCCCGGTCCTTGAGAGCGGTGACGGCCGCGTCCCAGAGGGCCCGGTTGTCGGTTCCCGTAGCGGGGATCTGGCTGGCGACGACGCCGATACGGGCCCCTCGCAGCGCGGTGGTCGACAAGTCCTTGCTGAAGTCGTGCCCGACGAGCGGGTTGGAGGCGGTGGCGGGATCCGCCGGATCCCTGCCGTCGAGCGCGGTGAGCGTGGCCGCGGCGTCGGCGACCGTGCGCGTGAGCGGGCCGGCCGTGTCCTGGCTGGCGGCGATCGGAACGATGCCCGTACGGCTGGCCAGTCCCACGGTCGGCTTGATGCCCACGACGGAGTTGGAGTACGCGGGACTGAGGATGGACCCGGAGGTCTCGGTCCCGACGGTGACGGCGGCGAAGCCGATCGAGGCCGCGACACCCGAACCGGCGCTGGATCCGCTCGGAGTCTGGCTCGCGTCGTAGGCGTTGAGCACCTGCCCGCCGAGCGAGCTGTAGCCGCCGGGCATCCCGCTGGTCAGGTAGTTGGCGAACTCGGTGAGGTTGGCCTTCCCGATGATGACCGCGCCGGCCTTGCGGAACTGCGCGACGATCGGCGCGTCCTTCGAGGGATACGAGTCGGCGAGCGCGACCGAACCGGCGGTGGTCGGCATCCCCTCGACATCGATGTTGTCCTTGACGATGACCGGAATACCGAGCAACGGGCTGTGCGGCCCCCTGCCGCGCCGCGCCTTGTCGGCGGCGGCCGCTTCCTGCATCGCGTCGGGGTTGATGGCACGTACCGCGTTGAGCGAGGGCCCCCGCGAGTTGAGGTCCCGTATGCGCTCCAGGTAGGCCTTGGTGAGCCCGGCGCTGGAGATCTTGCCGGAACTGAGGAAACCGCCCAACTGGGCCACGGTCGCCGTTTCGAGGTCGACGGACACCGGTCTCTCGGAGGGACGCCCGGTCGCACCGGCTCTGGATGTGGTCACGGACGCTGTACCGGCGACCATCAACACAGCGATGGCGAGAGCTACGGCGTGCCGCCGGTCGAACCGTTCACGAGCTGAGGAGTTGGTTTTCATCGCAGGCTCCTGGCGTGGGATACGAGTCTCAGGCCTCAGCATGGAAACGGCGATCTGCGTCCGCCACGTATCCACGCGATCTCGATCAAGTTGCCATCACCGCACGGGCCTTCGACGCACCGAAGCGGGACAGACACCACTTTGGTCGGCCGGGACCGCTTCGGCCTTCCGATGCATGGGCAGGTGTACCGCCGGAGGCGAGGTCAGGGGGCGAGCTGCGCAGCGCACAGGTCCGGCAGGAGGCACCGTCGGCCGCCCGCCCCCGTTCGTCAAGATGCGGAGACGTTGATGTCAGCGATTGGACCTGGTGAGGTCGTGTTTCCTGCCTCCGTCACTCTTTCTGCGCACCCAGAAGCAAGATCACAATCGCCATGGCCAGGCAGAGTTCCGCCGCCCCGCTCATTCCGCCAGGCGGCAGTTCGGCCACCAGGCTGAGCAAGGTCACGACGGTGGTCATGTCATCCGGTCGCTGCGGCGACGCAGGTACTGACTGCACGTGGTACCAGCCCCTTTACTTCGTGACTCGGGTCGAGTCGGTGTCTCCATCGAGATTCGCCGGTCACCGGGGTGTTGCCGCCACTGTCACGCGTTGCCAATATTTGCAACGTACGTCCGACTCATAGACCGGCGGGGAGAACGAAGTTGGGCAACGAGTTGCAACCGATCAACGACGCCGTCTCGGCAGAGGCGCGTGCACTGGCCGAGCATCTGCGAGACCTCTTCCGGCCTTTAGGCATATCTGTGCGGCGCTACGCAACGCGCTGTCACAGCGATCCAGGCACGGTTTCCAGATATCTCAATGGCACACGCATCCCTCCGTGGCCGTTTGTGCGCAACTTGCTGGCGGAAGTGGGTTCTTCGCAGCAGCAGCCACTCCAGAGAGGGGTGGTCGACCACACCAAGGCGCTACACCGTGCAGCGTTGCGCGTAAGCAACAGGAGCCTGTATACGGTTCAGACCCTTCAGGACCAGCTGGAACAGGCAGACCGGGAGCAGCGTCAGGCCGGTCTCCGCGAACAGGCTCTCCTGGAAGCGTTGCAGGCCAGGCAACACCGCATCGCCGATCTTGAAGTAAGCATGCGCGAACTTGAAGGGGCCGGGGCCGCCCAACTTTCGGCAGAGCGTGAGGTTGTGCGGAAGCTTGAGAGAAGCACCGAGAGTGCGCAGGACGAAGTTGAGCGGCTCCGCGAGGAAGTGGAAATGCTCCAACAGCAGCTCGCGGTGGCTCGGGACCTCGTCGTCGTCGCAGAAGATCGCTGCGTCGCGCTCGAAAGTCAGCTTGAGGCAGCAGAGGCATCCGCGGAGACGGGGAACGATTCGCGTGAGTCCGACGCACTCAACATTGCTCTGCAAGATGCTGCCGATGCGATTTCGCGGGCAGAAGAGCTACAGCAAGAGGTGAACAGGCTACGAGACACTGAAACCCTCCGAAGGACAGCACGCCGCACGCCCCAACCCAAACCAGAAGAGATTCAACTACCAGTCAACGAGCTTGTCCCCCTACTGGTGAAGGAAGCAGCTCTCGAGGATGGGCCAGGCTCGCAGAAACTGCGTCGGCTGGTAGCGCAACACCGTTCAGCTGCTGACGTAGGCGCTATCTTGAAAGAACTAAAAGAAAAACAACACGACTCTGACATTACGGGTATGATTTCCGTTACGTTTGCACAAACCCGAACGCCTCGCGAGGTCTTCGAGCTCGTCAGCCACCTAGGATGGGGGTTCCTCACGGCTGACGGAGTTGACCTGCCGGACAGCATTCTCACATGGTTCGCATGGGAGGCAAACACGTCAAAGGCGGAGGAGCTTCTGGAGCTCGTTGAAGCAATTCCTTCGGATGAGCCGGCCCGAGTGATCATTCAAGCCATCGCGGAACGTAAAGGTCCAGTTGAACTCCGGGAACTCATTGAGGCGTCCGAAGCCTCGCGCAAAGTAGATATCATCATTGCTGCGGCCCGTCGACGCGACGTGAACAAGATCCCTGGCCTGCTGTCTGAATTTTTGGACGCAAAATATCCGCATTATCCAGAAATGCTTGTCGATGAATTCATCATTTCGCGACCGTATTCCATTGATCAGCTATTGACGGTGCTCGACGTTCTGCATGCCCGAAGCGAGAAGGATTATGTGCAGTCGCGTATTTCGGAACTGAATCCTTGATCCAGCCCCATTGGTCCACAGCGCGGTGCAGGAGTGGGCCGCGGTCTCGAACACGGCGCCGGGTACTGACAGCGCGTCACGGCTACAGGTCCAGCAGGTGGTGCATGACGGTCTCGGGGACAGCGGGGTTGGTGGCCGCGCCGGTTGCGGTCGCGGTGTCACGCAGGAGGGCGGCGAGGACGCGGGTGGGCAGGCGCGGGTCGGTGGCTGCTTCGTTCCGTACTCCGTGGTGGGGGTCGTCGAGCATGCGGATCACGGATGCGGCGGACAGGCGCTGATCGCGCAGGGCGTGCCGACGGACGCCTGAATCCGCGTCCCGGCTGAACCGTTCCACCAGCTCAGCCGTCGACTTCGGATCGAGGAGAGCGAGTTTGCGCGCAAGGGGGTTGGGATCGTCCGCGTAACGCAAGGTCCCCTGCCGGGGGAAGTTGGGGTGCTCGATCATCCGTGCGGCCGAGTAGCCGTCCCAGCTCTCCGCCATCTCCAGCAGTACGTCGGCCGGGGCCTGTGCACAGTGTTCGGCCAAGAAGAGCCGTACGACCCAGTCCTCGTCGTGCGCCAGGAGGTCGACCACGTCGGGTGGCAGATTCTTCGCGCACGCGGCGCTGCGGCGGAGCATCACGTGCGCGGAGGTGGTGCAGCGGCACATGGCCTCCTCGTCGTACCCGAGGTCCCGGACCCACGGGAGAGGATTGCAGCTGGCGGTGGGGTCGAACTCGACGGTTGTCCCGGAGCGTTCCGCCTCCATGAGGTCCGATCGGACGGAGACCAGCCAACGAACCCCGGGCTCCATGTCCTGGCCGAGCAGGGCCACCAAGTCGCTGTCCAGATTCGGGCTCTGCGCCGCGGCGCGGCGCAGAACGGTCTCGGCACTGCGCACCAGATCCTCGGCCAGGTCACGGGCGAGCACGCAGGTACGGGCGGCACGTTCTCGCTGTTCGTCACCGGGGAATTCGGCGATGCCGGCCGCGGAGAGCGGGGTCGACCGGTGGTGCCGCAGAAGGGCCTCGGTGCGCACCCCGGCATCCGGGTCCGCGAGGAGGGCTGCCTGCGACGACGGGGCCAGGTGGACCCAGGCGCGTGGGGCGGCCACCTTGCGTACCCCCGGGGTCCGGGTCGGCGGCGAGCGCGGTCAGATGCCGCGCCGGCAGGTCGCCGTGAAGGGCCAGTTCGGCGCGCACGCGCGGGCTGGGATCGGCGGTGAGCTGGGTGTACGTCGCGGCGGTGAGCGCTGACCGGCCGTCCACCGCGCACATGAGGAGAATCCACCGATGTGAGGCCTCAGGATCGTGGAAGAGTTCCGCGCGCTTCTCGGCGTTGAGCAGCCGGCGCTCCCCCAACGCTTTGCGTACCCGCCACTCGGGGTGCGCGACCCAGGCCCCGACCACGTCTTCGGGAAGCTCCCGATGGAGGAGCCACGACGGGAGCCGCTCCTCGGGGGCGACGTCGAGGAGGCGGAGCAGCACGGACGAGGGCGCGAAGCGATTTCTGGCCAGCCTGTCGCGCCACGCTCCGTGCAGCCTGGCCGAGGCGGTTTCCACCGCAGGACGGTGTTCCACTCGACCTCCCGCTCCTCCGGGCTCTCCGCGGCCCGGGCCTGTGCCGACGACTCCAGCCAGTCGGTGAACGGGGCGACGGCGACGAACCGAACCCCGTACTCCTCGGCCGTGGCACCCAGGACGCTCTCTCCGTCCAGGGACATGGCCACGAATTCCGGCCGGCCCGCCTTCGGGCCGAGGAGCCCGGCCAGATCCCCATGCTCCGCCAGCCGCACTCTGGCCCAGTGGTCGTGTCCGCAGCAGGCACGGCCCTGGTCGGCGACGCTGATCAGAAACTCTCCGCCGGTGTTGATCACATCGTGCTCGATGGCGATTCGGTGCCATTGCCGGTTCAACTCGGCGACCAGGTCGGCATGGTCGTCCGGCACCGAGAGCGCCGGCTCTGCGCCCTCCGCGATCACAGCGCGCCGGGCGGCCGCCGCGGGCCGCGCATGGGAGACCCGGCCGTGCCCGACCACCTCCAGGCCGGCACGACGCAGCAGCTCGCTCAGTTCACCCTTCCCACCCGCCATGACGGCCATCTTCCTCCACGGCCAACGAGGCAGGCCCGGAAACGTGCTGGGCGTCGGATGGCCGGCTACCCGACGCGGCCCGAGGCATCAATACAGCTGCCAAGACCGGCGCCCTGCCCCGGATCAGGGCGAACCACCGGCCGCCCGCCAACAGATCTCCGCAACTGCAACAAAAACTGCCACTACGAACGTCGAGGGGCCCCGCAGCAAGCTGCGGGGCCCCTCGACGTATTGCCCGGTGAGAGCAATGGCGGAGGATACGAGATTCGAACTCGTGAGGGGTTGCCCCCAACACGCTTTCCAACTGTTCGTGTGGCTGTCCAGCGGGGTCCGTCGGCGTCCTGACCTGCGGCCGCATGCTTCGATTGTCGGGGAGCGGACGGTGCTGAACGGGGGTGAATGCAACCCGAACTGCAACCCCCGGTGATCCCCTGACCGCGAGATTCGGTGGGGCAGCAGGGCACGAAGGTTGCTGGCCGCGTGCAGGCGCTTGCCGCCCGGAAGGCGTAGGCCCTGGCATCGGTGCGCGATGGGTCGCACATCATGTACATCTGCTACATTTATGACATGAGTGATCCAGTGGTGGAGTCCATGGCTGAGGTCCGCAGTCACCTTGCCGATGTCATCGATCGCGCTCGGCGTGACGGAACACCGACGATCATCACGCGCCGCGGCAAGCGGGAAGCCGTCGTGATCGACATCGATGAGTACCAGCGGCTGCGCCGGATCGCCGAGGATGCCGAGGATGCGTGGCTCAACAAGTTGGCCGACGAAGCCGAGTCCGAAGGCACTGAGGGGTCGGTCTCCCTCGAAGAGATGGCTGCCGCGCTCCGTGCCGGCCAGGGCTGATCGGGCATGGGCTACGTCACTCGCTTCACGCCTCATGCCCAGCGGGACATGCTCAAGATTTCACGCCCGGATGCCCTGCGGATTCTGTACCGCCTCGCCGAACTCCAGAAGGCGATGAACGCCGGCGATGTCGCGGCGTTCGACATCAAGGCCCTCCAAGGGCACAGCGCCCGTTGGCGGCTGAGGATCGGTGACTACCGCGTCGTCTACACCGTCGAGGACGGACAGCTGATCGTGTGGGTCCTGGCCGTCGGCAATCGTCGCGACGTCTATCGCAACGTTCAGTAGTACTTCCGTCGGCTGCATGACGGGGATGGTCAGGACGCAGCAGCCTCACGCTGAATGCAACCAAACCCAACGGATGTCGTCGTGGACTCGATCATGGGGTGGGAGCCCGGGGGAGGGGCCGGATGTGCGCTCGGTACGTCACCGGACCGACGCTGCGGAAGGACGCGCAGCAAGTCGGGGACTCGCTCCGGGAGTCGTCCGGCTCTGCGGAAGGTCCGCCTGAGACCATGCAACGTCGAGGGGCCCCACCACGAACGGTGGGGCCCCTCGACGTATTGCCCGGTGAGAGCAATGGCGGAGGATACGAGATTCGAACTCGTGAGGGGTTGCCCCCAACACGCTTTCCGAATGTTCGTACGGGGGTTCGGCGGAAGTCGCGGGCGTTCTGACCAGCGGTGGAGGCTTCGGGGTGGACCCATCTGTACGGATCCGGACAGGGGTGAACGAGACCAGAACCGAGACCGTGAAGGTCACTTGCCGATGTCGGGCCCGTACCACTGGAGGGCTTGCCCGGTGACGGCGGCGATGCACTCGAAGTCGCGGTCCCGGTGCAGGAGCGTGAGGCCCTGGAGCTCGGCGGTGGCTGCTACCACCAGGTCGACTGCCCCTGTGCCGCGGTGCTGACCACGTGTGGTCAGGGCTTCCTGCACCTGCCAGGCCCGGCTGTATGCCCGATCGTCTACGGGGACCCACCCGAAGACGAGACGCAGGTCTTCGATTCCCCGCGCGCGGTCGTCGGCGGAGCGGGCGCTGTAGAAGAACTCGAGTTCGATGATCGGACAGGTCGCGATGAGACCAGCCGCTGCGGCCTGGTCCCATCCGTACTGCTCGGCGTCACCGCGCAAGAACCGGGCGAGGGCGCTGGTGTCGATGAGGAACTGGGCCGAGTTCACCGACGGTAGTTCCTCTTGTCTTCGATGAGCTCAAGATCGAAGCCCCCTTCGCCTGCCGCCGCCCGCAGGCGCGTTAGTGCGAGTGCTCTCCGCCTGTTCTCCAGTACCTCGCGCAAGGCGGTATTGACCGTCTCCTTCTTGGTGCCCGTGCCGAGGGCTTTCGCCACCTCGGCCAGCAGTTCGTCGTCGAGATCAATCACTGTGCGACTCATAAATGCACCTCGCTATATATCCGCAGGTGCATCTAGTATATCAAGGTTGATGCATGGAGGGCGTCGGACGTCCAGCAGCGACGCTCCCACCGAGCGCTACGGCCCCGGGGCTTCAGCCATGCCCCTCTGGCATGACCCCGTGGATGCGGGAGAGGGTGAAGACACGCTCGGCATCCCGAAGGTGGCACCAGGCTTCGAGGTAGGGCGGGTCGAGGCCGAGGCGGCTGAGGGTACGGACGGTGTGGCTTCCCGAGGCGGCGACATAGGCGACCCGGATGGCCGTACCGGCGTCGATGGCGTGGGCGAGTTGGCGGACGTCGGTGTACGTCAACTGCTTCGCGTACCCGGCGACAATCTCTTCGGTGTCCGTGGGGAAGGGGCCTCCAGTCCCGAAGGGGTCGGGCTCCGGAGCCGTCAGCGGGGCGGTCAGCAGCCGGGCGGCCATGGCGGACGAGTCGACGGCTGTCGATGCTTCCGCCGCGTGGTACGCCCTGCGTTCGGGGCCCGTTCGTCCCCTGGTCTTCCGCGGGGCAGGAACGGTGGCGGCCCTTTGGGGCGGGACCTTCTCGATGCGTACGGTTCCGTCAGTGGCCTCGGCGACGGGGGCGTAGCCCTGGGCCCGGAGTGTGGCGAGGGTCTGGTCGAGCGGGCTGCCGCTGACGAGCACGGTCGGGGCGAGATGCCGCAGCCCGAGCGCGGCAAGCCCCCGGTGGGTGGCGAGTTCGGCCAGGAGGGCCGGTTCCTCGCCGTGGACGACGCAGGCGGCGGGGGTGATGCGCACCTGGCCGTGTCGGCGAGAGGTGTCGGCGATGAGATAGGACAAGGGCTGTGGCAGGGCCCCACCGGCGATAGCGGTCAGCTCGGCCGAGATCTCGCCCGCGGTGTGGCCGGCGTCCAGGGCCAGGCGGACGCTGTCCGCGCTGAACCGCCACACGGAAGCCGTGCCGCTGGTCTCCCGGGCGGCGGTCGCATCCAGGAGTTCGGCGACACGCACGGAGGGCGTGCCGGTGACGACGGCCGTGAGGTCGCCGCCGAACCGGGCCGTTTCGGTGGCCTCGGGCAGCAGCCGTCGGCAGACGGTGGTCAGCCCTTCCGTGTCATCGGCCGACAGAGCGGCACCAAGGGGGGAGAGTGCGCCTCGGGCGATGACACCGAGCAACTCGGCCTCGCGGATCGCGGCGGCGAGTGGTGTCTCGTCCTGGGTGGACGAATGGGCGAGCGGACGGTGCCAGGTCACCAGCGGGACCAGGTCTGTGGCGGCCTTCACGCCCTGCCCTTCCGGGAGCATCGCCGCCGCGGCAAGCAGCCCGTGTCGAGCCTGCAGGCAGCCGTCGCAGGGAGGCGTCCCGGCCAGCGCCGGCTGTGCCTTGTTGTCCTTGTCGCGGGCCTGGGAAGGGGTGAGTCCCAAGCTCCACCATGCCTGAAGCAGCTCCGCGAACCGTTCCGCGGGTTCCCGCGCCGTCCAGGTGTCGTATTCCTCGGTGGGTGCGACGCGATCGCCGTCGACCGCCAGCAGCCCGGCTGAGTATGCCGTCTCGAGGATGATGCGTACGACAGCGCCGTCGGCCTGCGCCGCCTTGGCGATTCTGGCCAGTTCACGTGCGCCGATCCCGCCGGACTTGAGCTTGGCCGGCGGAGCGGACGAGGAGGCGGACAGGACCGAGGCGGCCTGTGCCGCGAACGCCGCAGCCGCCGCCATCGCCTCCCGGTCCACCTCCGCCGCGGTGACGGGCACCAGCTTCGCGACGGGCGGGAAGGGCTCGAACGGGGCCGACCAGTCGGGCCCGCGCAGCGCGAGTGTCACCTCGGCGGGCATACGGGCCTGCCCGTACCCGTGGCGGTTCCGGACCAGGAGGCCCCGGTCCAAGGCCCAGCGCTCGCCCGGCGAGTCGGCGCCGGGGGCTCCGAACGCGACGAACTCCGTGTGGCGCGGTGCGGACTTCGCCCGGCGCTCCAGCAGCCGGCGGGTGGCCGAAGGAGCATTGGCGATCACTGTGGCGACGCGTTGCTGATCCCCATGGTGCTCCAGGACGGCGGTCGTGCGATGTTGCCGCGTGCCGGGCGGCTTGATGCCCAGTGCCACGAGCATGCCGCGCAGCTCCTCGGAGGTCACACCCTCCAGCAGCTCCTCCATGGGGGCGTCCAGCCCCAGTGGCGCGTCCCACGCCTTCCGCAGCGGTGCGGCCATGGCGAGCTTCCCGTCGCCGTCAGGCCAGACCAGAGCGTGATCGGCCAGAGCCACCAGCACGCCGTCCAGTGACCGGGCGGCAGCGGGCGCCGTCGCTCCCAGTGCCCTCGCCAGGGCGCCGCGCGACAAGGGCGTTCCCAAGGCGGCCAGGACCTTGGCCACTTGGAGGTACGGCAGGGCCAGCTGCGGCAGCACGAGCGCAACCGAGCCGGGCCGCAGAAGGCGTTCCGCCAATTCCTCCATGGAACGTGGCTCCGGTGGCACCGCGGCGTCCTTCCGTATCCCGAGCACGCGCGCCAGCCGCGGGGCGTCGAGGCCGGCAAGCCAAGCCGTCAGTGTGGATCGGGACGTCATGCGGAACACCTCGCGAGGCCGAGAACTCGGCTGGGGACCGGAGCAGCCCCGAGCGGAGCCAAGGATGGCGTATTCGATGGGCTCACGGTCGGAACTCGGTGGGGAGTTCCCCACGGAGAGCGTGCTGATGGGCCGGAGCGCGGGTGATCCTGACCTGCTGTGCGAAATGCCTTGAATGCCCTAGATAAAAGAGACTGCAAATGAGATCAGGTCATGCAGAAGAACCCGGCCGCTGGAGCGGTCCGGGTTCTTCGTTACGCCTGTTCAGGCGGCTGCGGAGGATACGAGATTCGAACTCGTGAGGGGTTGCCCCCAACACGCTTTCCAAGTCTGTGCGTTGGCGCCGACCTGCGATCCGGGGTCGTTCACCTGCGTTCATGCCCGTACGCTCCCACCTCGCGCGCCAACGCCTGACCCTCGGCGAACGTGGGTGGACCGTGGTGAATGAGACGGAAACTGAGACGGCCCATGGCTTCCCCTGAACCTCCACCACCCACCTCAACCCACCACTCACCCCGGCTCCCATCCCGTCCGCCTTCGACCCACACACCGTGGAGCAGTTGGGGCCCAGGTCGTCAAGGTGGAGCGCGCCACTGTACGAACGACCTTGACGACCTGGGCCCCAACTGCTCGGCTCTGCCTGGGTCGGAGGTGGTCGGGATGGGAGCCCACAACGCTCGCCACGATCCGGCCGGCACTCGCAAACGGCGCCTCCTCCATCCCGGTGCCGTAGCGCCCCCGCCGGAGGCATGCCTTGGCCCGCGGCTTTGGGTTCTCGTCTCATGTCCTCGGGCTTATCCACTGCGGGCGCGCGTCGGCGGCGGCAGCGCCGAGCGGGCCGGAGGCAGGAGCGCGGGCGCAGCCGCAGCCGGGAAGCGCGCCCGGCGGAGCGGAGCGCAGCCGGGTGCCTTGATGAGGTAGAGAAACCTGTAACACGAGCGGGTCAGAGCTTGGGCCGTACCGGCTCGGGCAGGCTGTCAGTCCAGGCGGTGAGAACTTTGAGGGCGGGCTCGTGCTGCTTGGTGCTCTGAGCCTCGATGATGACGTTGCGGTGTTCGGTGGGAAGGGCCAACTCTCTGTAAAACTGCACGTCTTCAAAGCCGTTGCGGGCCACGTCAAGACTGTCGGCGCCGTATACCAGCCGAGGAATTCGGGCCCAGAGGCAGGCAGCCAAACACATGGGACACGGCTCGCTGCTCGCGTACATGACACCATCTTCGAAAAGATGGCGCTTCATTTTCTCTCCTGCTTTCCGAAGTGCCATGACTTCGGCATGAGCCGTGGGATCCCACCTTTCCACCACGCTGCTTTCTCCTTCGCCGACAATCTCACCCCGAACGACGACGATTGCGCCGAAGGGTGTGCCTCCGCGATCCAGAGATTTCCTGGAAATCAAGATGGCGCGGCTAAGGAACATCTCATCCTCTTCGCTGATGGCTGTGCTCACTTCGCTCCTCCCTCGCTATCTGATTTTGACCTCTTGCGCCATGGTTTCAGGGGAGTCACGAACCGCAGTTCTGCCCTGTCAGCCGGGTACTCAGCGTCTGAAATCTCAACGACACGATCGTTGCGGTCGAGTGAGATTCGGCGGCACAGGATCAAGGGAATCCCGTCTGTTAGCCCCCATGCTTGCACCTCTACTGTGGTGGGCATGCGGCCAGTCACCTCGTCGACGACGGTCATGACTTCAATTCCCACCGTGGAAAGTTGATGCATGGTGCCACCAGGCCAGGGTTCATTCTCCGCGTTCAGCAAGTCTGGGTTTTTCTCAACCAGACTCAATGGAATGTAGGAGGTGCTGTAGGAAAGTAGGAGCTTGGTTTGTTGATCGGACGATTTGTAGACCCGGCGAAGAATCGAGTCCCCGACTGTCAGGTTCAAGGCGCTTGCCAGAGAATCATTCGCGGCCACTGTGTCGTAGGTCGTACTGAAGGATTGTTCGTGTATTGACATGCCGAGATTTGTTTCGGCTTCTCCGACCGTTGATCGCTCGCGCTCTGGTCGTCGTGCCAGATCCTTCTCAACTTGATGCCGCTCGGAAGACCGGATCACTCGCGCCGGCGGAACGCGCACCCTCGGCGCCTTGCCTCGACCGGCCGTAATGAGTCCCTGCGCCTTGAGGAGGGAGACGGCTCCGCGTGCGGAGTTCATTGAGCATGACCAGCGCTGGCAGATGTCGGCCAGGGTCGGGAGCGCGTCTCCGGGCAGAAGGTCGCCCCGTTCGATCTGCATCCGGATGTCGTCTGCGATCTGCAACTGGATGGGGCGAGATACGGCGGTCGGTTGCGGGTCCATGCAGACATGATGCGTCTTCGCAGGTTTGTGGGCAAACCTCTTGCGCGGCCTTCTGTGACTAGCTAACCTTCGAGTAGTTCGTGGGTTTGCCCACAAACTAACTGCCGGGACGGCGCCCCTACCGCCAAGCAAGCGCGCCGCCCCTCGTCCCTCGAAGGGAAGTTCCATCATGCCTGAGTCTGTCGTGTCGTCGCTCTTGGCCGTGGACGTGTGGTCGGACGCGTACGACGAGCGTGTGCCGTGCCCCGGCTGCGGTTCGGACCGGTTTCCGTTCTGGAACTGGGTGCTTGTGGATGGGCTGGAGGTGCTCACTCATGACGGTGACGTGATGTGCCCCAAGGACGCGAACTTCGGCTCCCAGGTGTGCGCGGACTGCGACGGCCTGGGCTGCGTCGTGGACGAGGACGGATCGCTGTCCGGCAAGGTCGGCCTGATCGTCCCGTGCGTCTGCGCCGAGATCGCCGAGACCTACCCGGTCACGATCGGTCCCGAGGACGAGCCGATGCCCGGCTACCGCGCTCAGACGTTCACCTCCGCGCCCCCCGTCCTGAAGGCGGTGGCCGCGTGAGTCGCTCCCGTCCTGGCTCGGTCCGCCGCCGAGGTGTCAAGGGCGGTCTGATGAGTCGTCAGAAGTCGCGCTGCTTCTACTGCCGGGCGTCGTTCCTCACCGACGCGGACGCCACCTTGGACCACTACATCCCCTATGCCCTGTGGCGCACCTGGTGGGCCGCGAACCTCGTGCTGGCCTGCGCCCGGTGCAACCAGGTCAAGGCCGACCGCCTGCCCTGGCCCCTCGTCTGGCTCCTGCTGTCCCAGCGCGAGACCGGATGGGCGGTGGCCGCATGACCGTGTTTCCCGTTTCCCCTGAGGCTGTGGCCGGTGCGGCGGTCTCCCTGGGTACCGACCCCATCACCCTCGCCGACCTGCTCCGCGTGGCGAACAGCCCCGGTTTCGACCGGTGGCAGGAGCAGGTGCGCCGTACGGGCGGCTGTGCCCATCCGATCCGGCTTCAAGGCCAGACGGTGACCCGTGACCGTGCGACCGGTGATGTCCTGTACTCGTACTCGACCGAGGGTGAGCCGGGCGGCATGCTCCGGGTCGCCTGTGGCAACCGCCGTGCCTCCCGCTGTCCCGCCTGCGCCTGGACGTATGCCGGGGACGTGTATCACCTAATCCGCGCCGGGATCACCGGGGACAGCCGGATGGGCGTCCCGGGGAAGATCCGTCAGCATCCCGGCGTGTTCACCACGCTCACCGCGCCCTCGTTCGGACCGGTCCACAACCGCCCCGCGTCCGGCCGCTGCCGGTGTGGTGCCCAGCATGCCGACGGTGATCCGGCGCTCGGTACGGCGCTCGACCCCGAGCGCTATGACTACGCGGGCGCGGTGCTGTGGAACAACCACGCCGGGGACCTGTGGCGGCGCTTCACGATCTACCTGCGCCGGGAGGTCGCCGCTCGTGCGGGCGTGACGCAGGCGGCGTTGAAGGAGGCGTGCCGGGTCTCCTTCGGGAAGGTCGCCGAGTTCCAGAAGCGCGGGGCCGTGCACTTCCACGCGGTGGTGCGGCTGGACGGTCCGGATGGGCCCGACACCTCCCCGCCGGCCTGGGCCACGGTCGCGCTCCTGGACGACAGCATCCGTTCCGCCGCCGCCAAGGTCGCCGTACCGGTGGCCGCTGCCGGGGACTTCCCCGCCCGCGTGCTGCGGTGGGGTACGCAGGTCGACGTGCAGGCGATCGGGGGACTTGAAGGGGTGGAGCTGACGGACGGTGCGGTCGCCTCCTACGTCGCCAAGTACGCCACCAAAGCAGCCGAGACCACGGAGACCGTGGACCGCCGGATCGGGGAACTCTCCGAACTCGACAAGGTGGCCCTGCCCGCGCACACCCGGCGTCTGATCGGAGCGTGCTGGGAAATGGATGACGCCTACCCGGAACGGCTGCTTGCGCGCTGGTCCCACATGCTCGGCTTTCGCGGGCACTTCATGACCAAGTCCCGCGCCTACTCCTCGACCCTGAGCGAGCGGCGCCAGGTCCGCGCCGACTACCGCGCACGCCAGGAACGCCGTGAACGGGGCCTGCCCGAGGTCGATGACTCGGAGGGCTCCATGTTGGTGCTCGCCCACTGGACGTACGCCGGACAGGGACACACCCCTGGCGAATCCTGGCTTGCCGCCAACATCGCCCGCGAACTCCACGCCAACCGCGAAACCGCCCGCGACGCACGGGCCGACCTGGAAGACCAAGAGGGGGAGGAGTGGCAGTGAACGGGTCACCTGAATTGATCGTAGAGGTCGTGGACTCGACGTTGGTCCTACTGACTGTTGAGGAGGCGGCCCGGCGACTCAGGATCGGTCGTACGACCTGCTTCAAGCTCGTCAGCACGGGCGAACTGGAGTCGGTCACTGTCGGGCGCCTGCGTCGCGTTCCCGCAGATGCGCTGCCCGCTTATGTCGCGATGCTCCGCCGGCCTGCTCTGGCTGCGTGAGGGGGGACTATGGCTGACCAGAAGCGAACTCGCCAGCCCAACGGGGCCTCATCGATCTACCTCGGCAAAGACGGCAAGTGGCACGGTCGCGTGACTGTCGGCGTTCGGGACAACGGCAAGCCCGACCGTCGCCATATCGAGCGTAAAACCAGGACAGAGGTCACCAAAGCCGTCCGGGCGCTCGAAAAGGAACGGGACTCCGGTCGGGTGCGGAAGCCCGGGAAGGCGTGGACATTCGGGGCCTGGCTAGAGCACTGGGTCGAGAACATCGCTAAGAAGTACGTCAGCGAAAACAGCTATGACGGCTATGAAGTTGACGTGCGTGTTCACCTCGTGCCCGGTCTCGGTGCCCACAGGCTCGATCGTCTGGAGCCCGAGCACCTGGAGACCTTCTACGCGAAGATGCAGTCATTCGGGAGCGCTGCCGGTACGGCTCACCACGTCCATCGCACGGCTCGGGTGGCCTTGGGCGAAGCGGTGCGGCGTGGCCACGTCACGACGAACGCGGCAGAGATTGCCCGTGCTCCTCGGCTCGAAGAAGAGGACATCGAGCCGTACACGATCGAGGAAGTCCAGAGCCTGCTCCTGGAGGCGTCTAAGCTCCGCAACAGCGCCCGTTGGGTTGTCGCGCTGGCGCTCGGCCTGCGGCAGGGTGAAGCGCTCGGGCTCCAGTGGGAGGACGTCTACCTCGACGCCGGGTACATCCGTACGCGGAAGAACCGTCTGCGCCCCAAGTATGAGCACGGCTGTACCGATCCCTGTGGCCGGAAGGCTGGTTACTGCGCGGAACGTCGTCAAATCCGGCGTGAATTCAAGAGCACCAAGTCCCGTGCCGGGCGACGAACCATCGGCCTCCCTGAGCCGGTGATCAAGCTCCTGCGCAAGCACCAAGAGGAGCAGGAGCGGGAGCGCCAGGAAGCAGGGGAGCTGTGGGAAGACAAGAGCTACGTCTTCGCCTCACCAACCGGCGGGCCACTGATCCCGAACACGGACTACCACCGATGGAAGCAGCTCCTTGTTGATGCCGGCGTCCGTGACGGTCGTCTGCATGACGCACGGCACACGGCCGGGACCGTTCTTCTCCTCCTTGGCGTTCCGGACGTCATCGTTGACGCGATCATGGGTTGGGAGCCTGGGGGAGCGGCACGGATGCGCGCTCGGTACATGCACGTCACCGGGCCCATGTTGAAGAAGGTGGCCGGCCAGGTTGGCGAAGCGCTCTGGGGCTCGCCACACCCGGACTGAGACGGGAAGTGAGACGGAGAACGTCGAAGGGCCCCACCGCGACCGGTGGGGCCCTTCGACGTATTGCCCGGTGAGAGCAATGGCGGAGGATACGAGATTCGAACTCGTGAGGGGTTGCCCCCAACACGCTTTCCAAGCGTGCGCCCTAGGCCACTAGGCGAATCCTCCGCGACGAACCATACAAGATCCTGGGGCGTGCTCGCGAACTCGTATCCGGGGGTGGGGATCGGGTACTGTGAGCGGAGCCCCTCACGTGGCGCTATCTGACTGAACTCCCCCAGGGCCGGAAGGCAGCAAGGGTAGGTTGGCTCTGGCGGGTGCGTGGGGGGCGCTTGCGTGTGTGGGGGTGGGGGGAAGGGTGTGCGGCGTGGGTGGGGAGCGCTGGAAGGGTGCGTTGTCCTAGGGGGCCGATATCGTCGTAGGTGTGTCGTCCCTTGCGTTGTATCGCCGCTATCGCCCCGAGTCGTTCGCCGAGGTCATCGGGCAGGAGCATGTCACTGACCCGTTGCAGCAGGCGCTGCGGAACAACCGGGTCAATCACGCGTACCTGTTCAGTGGTCCGCGCGGCTGTGGGAAGACGACCAGCGCGCGGATCCTCGCCCGCTGTCTGAACTGCGAGCAGGGGCCGACACCGACGCCGTGCGGTACGTGCCAGTCCTGCCAGGACCTGGCCAGGAACGGGCCGGGGTCGATCGACGTCATCGAGATCGACGCCGCGTCGCACGGAGGCGTGGACGACGCCCGTGACCTGCGCGAAAAGGCGTTCTTCGGGCCGGCGAGCAGTCGATACAAGATCTACATCATCGACGAGGCGCACATGGTCAGCCCGGCGGGCTTCAACGCCCTGCTGAAGGTGGTCGAGGAGCCTCCGGAGCATCTCAAGTTCATCTTCGCGACGACCGAGCCCGAGAAGGTCATCGGGACGATCCGTTCGCGTACGCACCACTACCCGTTCCGGCTGGTGCCGCCCGGGACGCTGCGTAACTACCTGGGCGAGGTCTGTGCCAAGGAGCAGATCCCGGTCGCCGAAGGCGTGCTGCCGCTTGTCGTGCGGGCCGGCGGCGGTTCTGTACGTGACTCGATGTCCGTCATGGACCAGCTGCTGGCGGGCGCGGCCGAGGACGGTGTGACGTACGCCATGGCCACCGGCTTGCTCGGTTATACGGACGGGTCGCTGCTCGACGCGGTCGTGGACGCGTTCGCCTCCGGTGACGGGGCCGTCGCCTTCGAGGTGGTGGAGCAGGTCATCGAGGGCGGTGCCGATCCGCGGCGCTTCGTCGCCGACCTGCTGGAGCGGCTGCGGGACCTTGTCATCCTCGCCGCGGTGCCGGACGCCGCCGAGAAGGGGCTGATCGAGGCGCCCGCCGACGTGGTCGAGCGGATGCAGGCGCAGGCGTCGGTGCTCGGTGCGTCGGAGCTGAGCCGGGCCGCCGATCTGGTCAACACCGGGTTGACGGAGATGCGTGGCGCGACCTCGCCACGGTTGCAGTTGGAGCTGATCTGCGCGCGCGTGCTGCTGCCCGCCGCCTTCGACGACGAGCGGTCCGTGCAGGCACGCCTCGACCGGTTGGAGCGGGGGGCCGCGAACGCGGTCTTCTCGGGTGGGCCGGGAGTTGGGGGCGGGGGCGGAGGTCCCGGGGCGGGGGGTTCGGGGGGTCCCGGTGGCGGTGCCCCTGGTGGTGCCTCTGGTGGTGGTCTTTCCGTGGGGTACGTGCCTGGGCCCGAGGGGCATGCGCCTCCCGCCCCTCCGGTGCCGGCCGCGAATCCCGTACAGCCCGCCCATCCCGTACCGCCTGCCACTCCCGTACCTCCTGCTGCCGCCGAGCCTCAGCGGCCCGGTGCGTGGCCCGGCGCCGCCGCGCCGAGCCCTGCCGCGCCTGCCGCGTCCGAGGCCGCGCGCCGGCCCGGCGGCTGGCCGACGGCCTCCACCCCCGGGCAGGGGCAGGGGAGCGGCCAGGGGCAGGCGCCCGGGCCAGGGGCGGGGTCGGGTCCGGCCGCCGCCTCCGGGGCCGGCGGGCAGCCGTCGGGGCCCGCTGCCGCCGCGCCCGCGCCTGCTCCCGCCATGGGGCAGGGCGCCCAGCAGGTACGGAACATGTGGCCGGACATCCTGGAGGCCGTGAAGAACCGCCGCCGCTTCACCTGGATCCTGCTCAGCCAGAACGCGCAGGTGGCGGGCTTCGACGGTACGACGCTCCAGATCGGCTTCATCAACGCCGGCGCCCGGGACAACTTCACCAGCAGCGGCAGCGAGGACGTCCTCAAGCAGGCGCTCTCCGAGCAGTTCAATGTCCAGTGGAAGATCGAGGCCATCGTCGACCCGTCGGGTGGTACGGCTGGGCCGCCCCTCTCGGGCGGTGGCGGTGGTAGCAGCGGTGGGTACGGCTCCGGCGGAGGCGGCGGCAGCAACGGCGGTAACGGAGGTACGAGCGCCGGCGGCGGGTACGCCGGAAACGGTGGGGGGTACGGCGCCGGCGCGGCGCCGGGCGCCGGGCCCGGCGCGGGGTCCGGCTCAAGCGGCGGCGCCGGTGGCGGTGTTGGCGGGGGCTCCGGAGGCGGTACGGGGGGTACGGGCGGCGGCGGGTACGGTTCCCGGCCCTCCGGGTCCGCCCAGGCCTCGGCACCCGGCTCCGCCGCCCCCGGTCCGTCGGGGGCGTCCGCGTCCTCGGGCGGGTACGGATCCCAGGCGTCCGCCCAGGGGCAGAGGCAGGGCCAGGGCCAAGGTCATGGCCCGGCGTCGTCCTCGTCCGGCGGCCCCGGCGGTCCAGGCTCCGGCCAGGGCTTTTCCGCGCCCAACCCCGTGGCTCCCGAGGACGACACCCCCGAGGAGGACGACCCCGACCTGGTCGACTCCGCGCTCTCCGGCCATGACCTGATCGTGCGCGAGCTGGGCGCGACGATCGTCGAGGAATACACGAACGAGTAGGCAGAACGAGCAGGCAGAACGAATAGGCGGGCGAGGGCAGGGGGCGATCCGTCGCCACCGTCGCCCCGGAGACCCGCCGCCACTCCGCCCCTGCCTCCGGACCGACGTCGTTGCCCCATCGGCAACCCCGCCCTAGGCGGCCCGGCCCCGGCCGCCCCGGAGCCCCGCCCCGCCCGCCCCCCGTCCCCGCCCCGCTAGGCTGCCCCCGTGAAGGTCCTTGTCATCGGCGGCGGTGCCCGCGAACACGCCCTGTGCCGCTCTCTCTCCCTCGACCCCCAGGTCACCTCGCTCCACTGCGCGCCCGGCAACGCCGGTATCGCCGACGTGGCCGAGCTGCACCCGGTCGACGCCATGGACGGCGCGGCCGTCGCCCGCCTCGCCACCGAACTGGAAGCCGGGCTCGTGGTCGTCGGACCCGAGGCGCCCCTGGTCGCCGGGGTGGCCGATGCCGTACGGGACGCGGGCATTCCCTGCTTCGGCCCGTCCAAGGAGGCGGCCGAGCTGGAGGGGTCCAAGGCCTTCGCCAAGGACGTGATGGCCGCGGCGAACGTCCCGACCTCCCGTAGCTACGTCTGCACCACCCCCGAGCAGATCGACGACGCGCTCGACGCCTTCGGAGCCCCGTACGTCGTCAAGGACGACGGCCTCGCCGCCGGCAAGGGGGTGGTCGTCACCGACGACCTCGCCATCGCCCGCGCGCACGCGCTCGCCTGCGACCGGGTGGTCATCGAGGAGTTCCTCGACGGCCCCGAGGTCTCCCTCTTCGCCGTCACCGACGGCGTCACCGTCCTCCCCCTCCAGCCCGCGCAGGACTTCAAGCGCGCCCTGGACGGCGACGAGGGCCCCAACACCGGTGGCATGGGCGCGTATTCACCGCTCCCGTGGGCCGACCCCAAACTGGTCGGCGAAGTGCTCCAGACGGTCCTCCAGCCGACCGTGGACGAACTGCGCCGCCGCGGAACGCCGTTCTCCGGACTGCTGTACGCGGGTCTCGCGATCACCAGCCGCGGGGTACGGGTGATCGAGTTCAACGCCCGCTTCGGCGACCCCGAGACGCAGGTGGTCCTGGCCAGGCTCAAGACCCCGCTGGCGGCGGTCCTGCTCGGGGCGGCGGAGGGCACGCTCGCCGACCTGCCGTCGCTGACCTGGCGCGACGACGCGGCCGTGACCGTCGTGGTCGCCTCGCACAACTACCCGGACACCCCGCGCACCGGCGACCCCATCGAGGGCCTGGACGAGATCGTGGCGCGGGACGCGCCCGAGGCGTACGTCCTGCACGCCGGAACCCGCCTGGACGACAGCGGCACCGTGGTGACCGCGGGTGGCCGGGTGCTCTCCGTGACGGCGACGGGCAAGGACCTCACGCAGGCGCGGGAGCGGGCGTACGAGGCACTGGGCCGCATCCGCCTGGACGGCGCGCAGCACCGTACGGACATCGCGCGGGCGGCGGCGGAGGAGGCGTAAGCCTCAGCGGCGGGCGGCAGGCATTGGCCAGTAGCCAGTAGCCGGTAGTAGCAGCAGATGTACGGGCGGCTCGGTCACCGGGTCGCCCGTTGCCGTACCCCGTCGCTCACCCGTGGTTTCCGATCAGCTGGTCCGCCGCTCCGCCGGTCTCCGGCGGCTCCGCCGGTCTCCGGCAGCTCCACCGGCCTCCGGCGAAAACGCTGCTGTCCGGCCGTGTCAGCATCTCTGACCAAAGCCATTCCATCGAGTGACGAGTAGGCCATCCGGATGACGGTCGGCGAAGCGCCAACTAGGGTGCGGCGCAAGCATTCCGGCACTTGGCCCACCGGCATTGCGATGTCAGTGGCGGGTGCCACAGTGGGGGAGTGAGCAATACCACCGCGGGGCAGAGGGGGTGAGGTCCGGCCATGTCAGGTTCGGTTGTCGGTGAAGAGATCGGCGTGCGGGGTGCCCGTTCCCGGGCCCTCGCCGTGTTGCGCGTCCGCGGCAGAGCGCTGGGGGTCGCGGTGCTGCCCGCGGCCGCCGCCGTCGTGCTGCTCGCCGGTGGTGCGGCGGGTCATCTGGTCGGCGGGGGGTGGGACACGGCCCGCTGGGCCGTGACGGCGATCGCGGTTGTCGTTCTTGTGCTGGCGGTCGCCGTCGGGGTGGTGATCGCGCACGCGAGGCCGGCCCTCAGCCCCACTGTCGCGGTCACGGAGCGTGCCGCCCCCGACCTCTACCGGCTGGTCCGGGACCTCGCCGACCGGCTCGACGTCCCCATGCCCTCCGCCATAGCGCTCACCCCGGACTGCGACAGCTGGCTGGAGGACCGTACGCACCCGACGCACGCCCGCCTCCTCACCGGCGGCAGCCGCCGTCGCCGGGTCCCCGCCGCGCCCGTCCTGGTCATCGGATCGCCTTTCCTGTGGTGGATGCGTGTCGCGGAGTTGCGGGCGGTGCTGGCTCCCGTGGTCGCGGGTACGGGGCCGTCGGCGCATCCGGACATAGCCGCGGCCCGCCGGTTCGTACGGGGGCTGGACGCGGCGGTGGCCGTGGCGACCCGCCCTGGTCAGAGTGCGGTACGGCGCGTGGCGCTCGCTCTTGTCGGCCTGGTGGTCAGGCTCCTCCTGCGCGCCTGCGGTGAGCACGCGGCGCTGATGGAACGGGGGGTCGCGGCGGCGGCGTCCGAGCGTGCGCAGGGGGTCGACTACGGGCTGCGGATCCAGGCCCAGGAACAGGTCGGCCTCGCCTACGCCGGCTGGGACCGGCTGCTGACCCGCGTCGCGCTGCCCGCGTGGCGCATGGGCCGGTGGCCCTCGCGGCTGGACGCGGGCGTGGTCTCCGCCCTGACGGAGCTGTCCCGCCGCGACCGCCTCGCCGAGGGCTTCACGTCCCGGCTCGGCGAGCGCCCTGCCTGCGATCTGCTCGAAGAGCCCGGTCTGGTGGACGAGGCCACGTCGCTGCTGGCCGCCCGCCTCTTCCACGGCGGGCCCGCGGAGGCGGGTCCCGACTGGTCGCCGGTGGACTGGCAGCAGTATCCGGAGGAGGTCGTGGACCGGAAGTGGCGCGCGGAGGCGGCGCGGCTGCACCGGGTGCTGGACGGGATGGGGGTACGGCGGTCGGTGGGTCAGCCCGGGCCGACGCTGGACCGCGTGATGGATCACCTGTCGGAGGCGGGGGCGGGAGTCCCCGGGGATGAGGGCACGGGTACGGATCGTGCGGGGCACGCGGCCGACGACGAGGCCCTGCTCCCGCACCCGGGTTCGGACGCCCTGTCCGCCAACGCCCGCGCGTCCTCCGGCCTGACCGAACACGATGACGACGCCGCCGGTGACGGGGACGGTGCCGGTGACGGGGAGCCTCATCGTTCCGCCCGTGGTGACGCCCTCGCCGCCGGGATCAGCGCGGAGGTGGCCCGCGAGGAGGCCGCGACGCCGCCGGTGCCCGCGGAGGCGGTGGGCGAGGTGCTGGTGCCGTGGGGGACGGACCCGTTGCCGCTGTTCCCGCTCCAGCCACCTCGTACGGGCCGTGAACTGCTCGCCGACCACGTCACCGCGATGGTCTGCTGCTCCGCCGTCGACACGGCGGGCGCCGCGCCCGGTCTGGACTGGCTCGACGGCCCGGCCCTCTTGATCGACGGCGAACGCCGGGTGGATCTGGCGGGCCCGGTGCTCAGCCTGGTCGAGGACGGCGACGCGGAGCCGCTGCGTTCTTGGCTGACGGCGGTGGGCGTACGAGCGGAGAAGCCGGTCCGCCTCGTCTAGTTCGTCCAGGGCGGGTCCGGCTCATCGCGCGTGAGGCAGAGCCGCGCGGAGGGCGGCCCGTACGCCGTCGCCCAGGATCTGGCGCTCCGCGGTGCCCGGGAGGACCGGCAGCTCGGCCCAGTGAGTGACCTGTTCGGGCGTCGGACCACCGTAGGGCAGGCGCACCACCCTGTCCGAGTCCACGAAGCAGTCGTGAAACAGCGTTCCGGTCCGCTCGTCGACGTGACGGGAGTGGAAGTAGGTGGGAAGGACCAGCCAGTATTCCTCGCCCACCCGCGAGTCGGCGTCCCCTTCGGGATCGCCGGGGTAGCGCCCGGTGATCGCCCCCATCACACAGTCACTGTCCTTGGGCAGCCGGTCGAGGGCACTGATCCATTCCACTTCTACGGTGTGCACCGCGCCGCCCTTTCTCCGGTACCGCCCCACGAGTTGACCACCGTCGCACCGACGGCATCGCGCCCAGGATGCCACCGCCCCTCAAGCCTTGTCCGACGAATATCGTCCGGCGGCCGACGACGAGGGATATCGAGGAGGGATGCGTCACCGCTGCGAATGCCATCGCCGTGAATTGGCCGTCGCGGAGAATCCGACGGCGGATGTCGGCGTGCTGGCGTGGCTCGCGTACGACGTGGGGCCCCGGGGCCGGCGATCCCTCGCCGCGGGTGCGGGAGAAGATCGCCGGGCTGTTCCGGGCGAAGGGGGAGGGGGAGCCGGAGGCGCTGACGGCCGAGGCGCGGGAGGCGCACGCGGAGACGTCCGCCCGGCGCGACGCCACCGGTGATCAGGACGTCCGGCTCGCGTCGGCGCTGCGCCTCGCGGAGGACGCCGAGGTTGAGGTCTGGCTCGCCCCGTCGATGCGCGCTCTATCCCGTACACGTCCCGGAGTGGTGCCCATGGCCCGCGCCGGTTCAGGAAGGGACGGCGGAGCCCGATACGGCGCCCCGGATCTCCGTATCGGCACACATCGGGCTACGGCGGGCGCTGGCGATACGGCGGCGCCTGCCTACCGACGTGGTGGCGCGGTTGGCCGCGGACGAGGTTCCGGGGGTACGGCGCGTCCTCTGCGCTCACGCGCCACACGAGCTGATGGTGGAGGCGTACGCGACGGCGCAGGACCGGAACTGGCCGGTCCTGCGGCACCACCCCCACTTCCCCCGGCCCGGCCTCGCGCAGTTCGCGGACGACCCCCATCCCCGGCTGCGGCACGCCGCCTCGGACGACCCGGAAGCCGGCCCGGAGCTGCCGTCGCGGCCGGCGGACGATCCGGATGTCGGGGACTGGTCGGTACGCGACCCCAGGCTCCTCGCCGCTGAAACTGTCGCAGCGGTTCACCGTGCCGGCCAGCGCGCCAGCGCGTTCGCCGCCGTGGCGAGTCCGGCGTTGCCGCCGGAGCTGACGCGCCGGCCCGTTGACCTCGTGAGGGGTTAGCCTTCTGGGTTTCGACCGTGCTGCATCCGGGTCTTGGCGTTGGCCGACGGCCGGGTGCTGTCGGTGTTCGTTGACGGACCCATCCGGCTCCAACCATGGTGTTCCGGCCATGGTGTTCCGGTCGGAGCCGTTACGCGAGCGCGGGTGCGGGACCCTGTACGAACTCGCAGTTCTCCGTCCTGGCGAACGAGGTTCGGTCACGGTCGAGTTGGAGCCGCACGAGGGGCGCCTCCTGGTCGTCTTGATCATCAAGATGGATCCAGGCATGGCCGGCACGGCTTCGGGGGCGGTTCGAAGGGAGGCGGCCCCGGCCGGCACCGGCACCAGCCGTGGAAGCGCAACGGCGTGACAGTCCGTACCAATTCGGGCTCGCCTCCGGCAACCAGAGTCGTACCCAGGAACGCGACCAGCGTGGGACAGACGCTCGGCAGCGGCGCCAGCGGTGGCGGCTCAAACTCGCTCACCCGACGTGGCTGCCGGCGCGCTCGGTGCGGCTCGATCGTCGGCCAAGACCGGATGAGCCAAAGAGACGGACCATGCTCGCCAGGCCGGATCAGGCCTGGTCCGCCCAGGGGCCGGGGCTGCTGCGGCCGGCCAGTTGCGGGAGGGCCGTGTTCGGCCCGTTCGGGGGAGGCCGTTGGCGGCGTGGCCCGCGCTGTCCGGGGCGCGTCGGCCGTGCCCTCAGGCGCGCGCGGTGCGCGGCGGCCAGGGTCGGTCCGTACTTCGCGGGCAACTGCCCGCGCGGCTCGCCCGCAGGCACCCGTCGCGGCCCCCGCCTCCGCGTCGTCGCCCACCCCCCTCCCGCCGTCTCCTACGTGCCCCAGCGTCCCCGTGCCCGGCCAACAGCGGCGGACTCTCCCACCCGTCACGACGACCCGTTCCCCGGCCGCCTCTCCCGCGTCCTCCGGCCCCGTGTCCTCGGCGCCCGCGCCCCCCCGGCCCCGCGTCCCGGCCGCCTCTCCCACGCCCCCGGCTCCCCGTCCTCGGCGCCCGCGCCCACACCCCCCGGCCCCCGCGTCCTCGGCGCCCGCGCCCACACGCCCCCGGCCCCCGCGCCCCCGGCCCCCGCGCCCCCGGCGCCCATGCCCACACCCTCCGCCCCCCGGCGCCCACGCCCATTCCCGCCCTCCCCCGCGCCTCCCCCCCCCACGCCCACTCCCCCACGCCCCGGCGCCCCCCCGGCGCCCATCCCCGCGCGCCCCCAGCGCCCCCGCGCCCACCCCCCGCCCCCTCCCGCTCCAACGCGCCCCCCCACCTTCCCCGGCACCTCCGACCGCACCTCCGCCCCACCCCCAACGCCCCCCAAGACCCCCACCCCCCCCCGCCGAGCCCGCCCCAACCCGCCCCCGGCCCACCCGCCTTCCCGGCTCCTCCGTCCCCTGCGGCCAGGACGGATCCTGCGGGCGCGGCGCAGCGGAGACGTGCAGTGGAGGGGACGGAGGAGGGGTGCCAGGTGGGGGCAGCGGACGGGGGAGCCCGCCGAGGAGGCAGAGGAGGCAGAGGAAGTTGGGGGACGCCCCGTCCCCCACCCTCCCCGCCAACCCCTCGCCCCCCACCACCCCCACCGCCAACTCCCCCCGCCCCCGCCCGCATCCGGACGCAGAGCTTCCACTCTCGGCAATTCGCGACGAACGGTGACGGAGTGAGTGCTTTATGTGATGTGCTGGGGACCGGCGCTGCCAGTCGACCGCAGAACCGGCCGGGCACCGGCCGCCTTCACCTGAGCCCCGGCGGTCGAAACAGCGGTCCCATCACTAGTTATCACTAGTTATCACCAGTTGTCTCGGGGGCTCGGGGGCTCGAAAGAGGGGCGCACCATGGTGGCGGAGCAGATCCGGCGATGGGAATCGGGCGCTCTCGCCCATGCGGTCAGCGACCCCTTCGGGCAGGGCCCGTTACCGTGGCTGCGCGGCAGTGAGAACTACTTCGACGACACCGGCCAGGTCGTCCCCTGGTACGCCGCCCCCACGCTCGGCCGCGAGCGCAGCCCGGGCCCCCGTACCGCCGACGACGTACGCCGGCAGATCAAGGGCTTCGCGTCCACCGGCGCCGCCGCCCCCGGCGAGTCCATCGACTTCCACATCACGGTCGATCCGCCCCAGCAGTTCTCCGTCGACATCTACCGGATCGGGCACTACAGCGGCGACGGCGCCTCCAAGATAACCACCAGCCCCCGGCTCTCCGGGATCGTCCAGCCCCCGCCCCTGGCCGCGGACCGTACGGTCTCCTGCCATCACTGGTGGCTCTCCTGGCGGCTCCAGATCCCGTCGTACTGGGCGCTCGGCGCCTACGTCGCCGTCCTCACCACCATCGACGGCTATCGCTCCCACATCCCCTTCACCATCCGCGACAACCGCCCCGCCGACCTCCTCCTGCTCCTCCCCGACATCACCTGGCAGGCGTACAACCTCTACCCCGAGGACGGCCACACCGGCGCCAGCCTCTACCACGCCTGGGACGACCAGGGCCGCCTCCTCGGCGAGGAGGACGCCGCCACGACCGTCTCCTTCGACCGCCCGTACGCCGGCGCGGGCCTGCCCCTGCATGTCGGGCACGCGTACGACTTCATCCGCTGGGCCGAGCGGTACGGCTACGACCTCGCGTACGCCGACGCCCGCGACCTGCACGCCGGCCGCGTCGACCCCACGCGCTACCGGGGCCTGGTCTTCCCCGGCCACGACGAGTACTGGTCCGTCCCCATGCGCCGTACGGTCGAGCAGGCGCGCGAGCACGGCACCTCCCTCGTCTTCCTCTCCGCCAACACCATGTACTGGCAGGTGGAGCTGGGCGCCTCCGCCTCCGGCGTCCCCGACCGCCTCCTCACCTGCCTCAAGCGCCGCGGCCCCGGCCGCTCCGCCCTCTGGCGGGACGTGGACCGGCCGGAGCAGAAGCTGCTGGGCATCCAGTACGCGGGCCGCGTCCCGGAACCCCACCCCTTGGTCGTACGGAACGCCGGGCACTGGCTCTGGGAGGCCACCGGCGCCGGCGAGGGCGACGAGATCGAGGGGCTGGTGGCGGGGGAGGCCGACCGGTACTACCCCCGTATCGCCCTCCCCGAGCACGAGGACCGCATCCTGCTCGCGCACTCCCCGTACCGCGACAGCGAGAACGCCCGCCGCCACCAGGAGACTTCGCTCTACCGCGCCCCCTCCGGCGCCCTCGTCTTCGCCTCGGGCACCTTCGCCTGGTCGCCGAAACTGGACCGGCCGGGACACGTCGACCCCCGCGTCCAGCGCGCCACCGCCAACCTCCTGGACCGCATCTGCAAACGGGACTGAAGGGCGGGAGGATGGGAGGGGAGCGGGGGTTCCCGCCCCAGGGAGCGGGGGTTCCCGCCCCCCGGGCGCCACGACTTCCGGCATACGGGAGAATCGAGGCGATCTTGAAGTCCCACCCCTCGGAGGAACCGTGTCCGGATTCGTCGAAAAGCCCGAGCCCCTGGAGGTCCCGGGCCTCGTGCATCTGCACACCGGCAAAGTGCGCGACCTGTACCGGAACGAGTCCGGCGACCTCGTGATGGTCGCCAGCGACCGCATCTCCGCGTACGACTGGGTCCTGCCCACCGAGATCCCCGACAAGGGCCGGGTGCTCACCCAGCTCTCGCTCTGGTGGTTCGACAAGCTCGCGGACCTCGTACCGAACCACGTGATCTCCTCGGACCTCCCCCCGGGCGCCCCCGGCGACTGGGCCGGCCGCACCCTCGTCTGCAAGTCCCTGGACATGGTCCCGGTGGAAGCGGTCGCCCGCGGCTATCTGACCGGCTCCGGGCTCGTCGAGTACGAGAAGCACCGCACCGTCTGCGGGCTCGCGCTGCCCGAGGGCCTCGTGGACGGCTCCGAGCTGCCCGCGCCGATCTTCACCCCCGCCACGAAGGCCGCCGTCGGCGAGCACGACGAGAACGTGTCGTACGAGGAAGTCGCCCGCCAGGTCGGGGCGGAGACCGCCGCGCTGCTGCGCAGGACCACCCTCGACGTGTACGGCCGGGCCCGCGACATTGCCCGGGAACGCGGGATCGTCCTGGCCGACACGAAGTTCGAGTTCGGCTTCGACGGCGGCGAACTGATCATCGCGGACGAGGTGTTGACCCCGGATTCGTCCCGTTTCTGGCCGGCCGAGACCTGGGAACCGGGGCACGCCCAGCCCTCGTACGACAAGCAGTACGTCCGGGACTGGCTGACCTCGCCCGCCTCGGGCTGGGACCGCGCGAGCGAGCAGCCGCCCCCGCCGCTCCCCCAGGAGATCGTCGACGCCACCCGCGCGAAGTACCTGGAGGCGTACGAACGTCTCACCGGCCTCAGCTGGGCGTAGCCGAAGGCGGGGAACGGGGGGGAAGCGGGAGGCACGAGAAAACCCCCGGTCGATTCGACCGGGGGTTTCCCCTTCTTGAGCGGACGACCAGGTTCGAACTGGCGACCTCAACCTTGGCAAGGTTGCGCTCTACCAACTGAGCTACGTCCGCAAGCGCCTCGGCGCGAGAACTACTATACCCAACCTCGCTCCCGTGCGAGACGCACTGCCGTATGCCGGTTCTCGGCGCCCAGTTTGGAGGCCGCCGAGGACAGGTAGTTCCGTACGGTTCCCTGGGACAGCGAGGCGCGCTGCGCGATCTCCGCGATCGGCGCCCCGTCGGCGGCCAGCTCCAGCACCTCCGCCTCCCGCGCGGTCAGCGGCGAGTCCCCCGCCGAGATCGCGTCGGCCGCCAAATCCGGGTCCACGAAGCGGTTTCCGGCGTGCACGGTACGAATGATCTCGGCGAGCCTGCGGGCGCTGACCGTCTTGGGGACGAAGGCCCGCACCCCCGCCGCCAGCGCCCGTTTCAGATGGCCGGGGCGGCCGTGGCTGGTCACGATCATCGTCCGGCACCCGGGCAGTTCGGTACGGAGAGATGTGGCGACCTTCACACCGTCGGCGCCCGGCATCTGGAGGTCCAGGACGGCCACGTCCGGCCGGTGGGCCCTCGCCATGGCCAGGGCCTCGGGCCCCGAGGCGGCCTCGGCGACCACGACCAGGTCGTCCTCCAGCGCGAGCAGCGCGGCGAACGCGCCCCGGATCAGATGCTCGTCGTCGGCGAGCAGCACCCGTACGCGGCGGTCGTCGTCCTTGTCGTCCGTCACGCCGCCACCTTTCCGGTGGGCGCAACGGATCCGGACCCTGGTACGGGCCCCGGCAGCGGCACCCGTGCCGTCAGGCGGAACAGGCCGCCGTCCACCCGCCCCGCGCCCAGCGTCCCGTTCACCACGGCCAGCCGCTCCCGCAGCCCGTCGAGGCCGGAGCCCTTCCGCGCCTCGCGCCGCCCACCGCCCGCCGAGCCCCCGGCATCCGCCTTCACCTCAGCGGCCTCCCCCGCCCCGTCGTTCTCCACGACCAGAACCGCCTCCCCCACCTGTTCGTACCCCCGCCCCTCCGTCAGCCGTACGGTGCACCGCCGCGCGTCCCCGTGCCGCAGCACGTTTGTTGTCGCCTCCCGCACCACCCACGCCAGCGCCGACTGCACCTCCCCGGACAGCCCGCCCCCGTCGTCCCCCTCGATCCGGCAGTCGATCCCCGCCGCCTTCAACACCCCGCGCGCCCCTTCCAGTTCGGTGTGCAGGTCCGCCCCGCGGTAGCCGCGCACCACGTCCCGTACCTCCCGCTGCGACTCCTGGGCGATCCGCTGCACCTCGGTCATCTGCGCCACCGCCTCCGGCCGCCCGCGCTCGGCGAGCTGCACCGCCAGCTCGCTCTTCAGCGCGATCACCGCCAGGTTGCGGCCCATCACGTCGTGCAGATCACGGCCGAAGCGCAGCCGCTCCTCCGCGACCGCGAGCCGGGACTGGAGTTCGCGGGCCGCGTCCAGCTCCCGGACGGTGTTGAGCAGCCACAGCGAGAGGATGTACGTGACGACGATGGCCGCGCCCGCGGACGTGACGGCGAGGACCATGCCGAGGACCTGGGACGAGGGCAGCCGCAGCGCCGTCGCCGCGACCCCGGTGCCGGCGATCGTGCCCAGCAGTGCGTACGCCATGTGGCGGGAAGTACGCAGCGTCAGCGACATGGCCCCGAGGCCGTAGGTGGCGAACGCGACCAGCAGCACGGCGGACGACGCGTCGTCGGCGACGGCATCGGCCTTGATCAGGACGAGTACCACAAGGGCGCTCACCACCGTCAGGGCGGCCGTCGCCAGACCGAGCCGTACGGGCCGCTCGCGCCTGCCGAGCCGCCAGTCCAGCGCCCGGTCCTGGAGGACGACGCACATTGCGGCGTGCAGGCCCGCCAGCAGGACCAGCCAGCCCCGGAGCGGGTCGACGCTCCAGACCAGGCTGACCTCGACCAGGCCGAAGGTGTGGAACGTCCACCGGGTGTAGCTCTCGACTTTGCCCGGCTTGCTCTTCCGGTGCCATCGGTCCGTCAGCCGGGACATCGCGTCCTTTCCGCCTCATCCTCGTCGCTCGTGGACTCCGCCTCAGCGGCGCGGCTCCCAGCGGAACCAGCGCCGCACGGCGAACACCGCCAGCACCGTCCAGGCCACGGCACTGATCCCCGCGCCGAGCAGCCCGGCGCCGTCCACCCCGCCGATCCAGCCCGCCCGGATCAGCGTCATCACTCCGGTCATCGGCAGCAGCTCGCACACGGACGCCACCCGGTCGGGCAGCGTGTCCAGCGGAACGAACAGGCCGGAGCCCAGCAGGGAGACCAGGAACAGCGGCATCGTCGTGATCTGCGCGCTCTCCACGGTACGGGTGATGGCGGAGGTCGTCGCCGCCAGCGCCGTGAGCAGCACGATCGCGGCCAGCAGCCCGGCGACGAGCAGATCGGGCCGCCGGACCCCGCCCACGTCGAGGAGCACGCTGCCGGCCGCCACCAGGAGCACGGACTGCACGAGGGCCAGCGCGGCGGCGGGCAGCGCGGTCCCGGCGAGGATCTCGCGGTCGGCGGTCTCGCCCGTACGGAGCCGCTTGAGCACCAGTTCCTCGCGCCGGGAGGTGTACGCGGAGACGAGGTTCGAGTAGACGACCATCAGCAGCACCGTGCCGACGCCACCGGTCAGGGCCGCCTCGGCGACGGTCACCCCCGCCCCGCCCAGGTCGGTGCCTTCGAGCGAGACCTTGATCGAGCCCATCATCGCGACGGGCACGAACAGGGCGGTGAACAGCGCCGTCCTGTTCCGTACGAGCAGCGTCAGCTCGGCCCGCCCCAGGGCGGCGAGCCGCCCCGCCGCCGTGGTGACCCGGCCCGTACCACCGTCGGCACCCCGCACGGCGCCCGCCGGGTCAGCCACACCTGTCGTGTCCGTCTTCATCGTGCATCCGCCGTTTCCGCGTGCCGCGCCGCGATGTCGAGGAAAGCGTCTTCGAGCGAGGCGGACCGCGCGTCCAGCTCCGCCAGCTGTACGTCCGACTCCCGTGCCCACCGCAGGAGTTCGTGCAGATCCTCCTGGAGCCGCCGGGTACGGATCTCGACCCGCCGCCCCTCCGCGCCGGCCCGCAGCGACAGCGGCAGCCGTTCGGGGAGGACGTCGTGGGGCAGGACGAACCGGATCGTGGCCGGCCGCGCCTCGGTCACCTCGGCCGGTGTGCCGGAGGTCACGATGCGCCCCTGGTGCATGATCGCCAGCCGGTCGGCCAGGGCCTCGGCCTCCTCCAGGTAGTGCGTGGTCAGCAGCACCGTGGTGCCCTCGTCCCGCAGTTC
This sequence comes from Streptomyces sp. NPDC087420, assembly GCF_044744165.1. Taxonomy (NCBI): domain Bacteria; kingdom Bacillati; phylum Actinomycetota; class Actinomycetes; order Kitasatosporales; family Streptomycetaceae; genus Streptomyces; species Streptomyces sp. NPDC087420. The sequence goes on along the minus strand of NZ_JBIUXU010000002.1, from coordinate 60,084 downwards.
CCGTACCAACTCCCAGGTGTCGCGCCGTCCTTCGGCGTCCAGCCCGGTGGTCGGCTCGTCGAGGAAGAGCACCTCGGGGCGGCCCAGCAGCGCCAGCGCCAGATCCAGGCGCCGCCGCTCGCCGCCCGACAGCTGCTTGACCCGGACCCGGGCCCGCGCGGTGAGCCCGACCAGGCCCAGGGCCTCGCCGGTGGGCCGCGCGCCGCTGGTGCAGCCGGCGCACATCCGTACGGTCTCCGCGACGGTCAGGTCGGAGGGGAAGCCGCCCTCCTGGAGCATCACGCCGATCCGGGGGCGGACGGCGGCGCGCTCGGTGTACGGGTTGTGGCCCAGGATCCGTACGCCTCCGCCGCTCGGGCGGGCGAGGCCTTCCAGCACCTCCACCGTGGAGGTCTTGCCCGCGCCGTTCGTGCCGAGCAGGGCGAACAGTTCGCCGCGTCCGACGGAGAAGGAGACGCCGTCGACGGCGGTGAAGCCGCCGCTGTAGGTACGGCGCAGCTCGTCGCTCTCGATGACAGGATCGTCGGGGTGCGAAGTCGGTGTCATGTCTTCCAGGCTTCCGCCGGACCGGACCACCCGGCAGTGCGCGCTGTCATCGCCGCCGATGACATTTGTCATCGAGCACGGGCACGCGCATGGGGAACCGACACGAAGAAGCCCCCGGTCGATTCGACCGGGGGTTTCCCCTTCTTGAGCGGACGACCAGGTTCGAACTGGCGACCTCAACCTTGGCAAGGTTGCGCTCTACCAACTGAGCTACGTCCGCACTGCATCAAGGTCAGAAACATCAACCAATCGATGCGTACTTCGCATCACTCTACCTGATCCACCGGAGTGGAACCGATCCACCGGAGTGGACCGAAGATCGAGCGATGCAGAGCGGGTGACAGGAATTGCACACTGCGCCTCCCCCTTGGAAAGGGGGCGTTCTACTACTGAACTACACCCGCACGCTGCCTGGGGTCCGGCCCTTCGGCCTTGCCCTTCGGCGTGCTCCAGACTCTAGCCGATCAGCGAGGGTGGTTCCAACTCGGTTCGATGCCGCGCCGCCCGGCCGCCGTGCGGCGCCGCCCGCGGGTGCCGGCGACCGCCTCCGGCCCGGCACCCGGGCGGCGCCTCAGGCTCAACTCGCTTCCCTGAAAGCCTCGTAGACGCGCTTGGGGATCCGGCCCCTGGCCGGTACCGCCATCTTGTGGGAGAGCGCCCACGCCCGGACGGCCGCCGGATCGGGGGCCAGGGCGGTGTGCCGGTAGGTGACGCGGTTCTTGCCGTTCTTGGCGGCGTTCGTCTGCCTGCGGCCCGCGGCCAGGTACGGCGCCAGGGCCTTGCGCAGTTTCTTCGCGTTGGCGGGATTGAGGTCGATGACGTACGACTTCCCGTCCAGGCCGAACGCGACCGTTTCCGCCGCTTCTCCGCCGTCGAGATCGTCGGAGAGTGTGACCACTACGCGCTGCGCCACGGATATCGGTCCTTTCTTGCGGTATCGCCTCGCCCGAGGCCGTCGTGGAAACACGGCTGACGTGCGGTGATACCGGCCTTCCGGCTGTTAAGGGACAATGCAGCTTTCCGCTGTATTCCTTTGTACAGCGGTCGGCCTCGCATTGTGAAGCCCAGCCAATTGCATCAGCGTGTCTCGCGGCAATGGGGGAACCCGACTTTTTCCCGGGATTTTTCCCTGGCGTACCCCCTCCGGAAATCATGGCCTGATCTGCGGCGGGGCTTCGGGGGCAGCGTATCCCTGTTCATATCTACTCGCGTAGATTTTCTGGCCGGGTACGCTGAGGGGAGCTCGGGGGGTCGAGGGGGATTCCCCTGGAGAACACAGCAGAACGCAGCTGAACGCAGCGGAACACAGCCGCACCACACCACCGGGAGTGCCAGTGGCACGCGTCGTAGTCGACGTCATGCTCAAGCCGGAGATCCTCGACCCGCAGGGCCAGGCGGTGCAGCGAGCGCTGCCCCGGCTGGGCTTCGAGGGGATCGCCGACGTCCGTCAGGGAAAGCGCTTCGAGCTGGAGGTGGCGGGGCCGGTCGACGAGGCCGCTCTCGCCCGTATCCACGAGATGGCCGAGACCTTCCTCGCCAACACCGTCATCGAGGACTTCGTCGTGAAGGTCGAGGAGTCGAAGTGACCGCTCGTATCGGAGTCGTCACCTTCCCGGGCACGCTCGACGACCGGGACAGCCTGCGGGCCGTCCGGATCGCCGGCGCGGAGCCCGTCCCGCTCTGGCACCGCGACAAGGACCTCCACCAGGTCGACGCGGTCGTCCTGGCCGGCGGTTTCAGTTACGGCGACTATCTGCGGGCCGGGGCCATCTCCCGGTTCTCGCCGGTCATGGCCACGGTGATCGAGCAGGCGAAGGCCGGTATGCCGGTCCTCGGAATCTGCAACGGCTTCCAGATCCTCACCGAGTCGCATCTGCTGCCGGGCGCCATGCTGCGCAACAATCACCTGCACTTCATCTGCCGCGATCAGAAACTGCGGGTGGAGAGCGCCGACACCGCCTGGACCGCCGACTATTCCGCCGGCCAGGAAATCTCCGTCCCCCTCAAGAACATCGACGGCCGGTACGTCGCCGACGAGCGCACGCTCGACGAGCTGGAGGCCGAGGGCCGGGTCGCGTTCCGCTACCTGGACGGCAACCCGAACGGTTCGCTGCGCGACATCGCCGGCGTCTCGAACGCGGCCGGCAACGTCGTCGGCCTGATGCCGCACCCCGAGCACGCCGTGGAGCCGCTGATCGGTACGGGCCGTACCGACGGCCTGGGATTCTTCACCTCGATCCTGAAGAAGCTGGTAAGCGCCTGATGACTCTCGACACCGTCAAGCACGCGAGCGGGACGCCCGACGTCGAACTGCCCTGGAAGGAGCTCGGCCTCAAGGAGGACGAGTACCTCCGGGTCCGCGAGATCCTCGGCCGCAGGCCGACCGGCGCCGAGCTGGCCATGTACTCCGTCATGTGGTCGGAGCACTGCTCGTACAAGAGCAGCAAGGTCCACCTCAAGCAGTTCGGCGACAAGGTCCCCGCCAACGACGCCATGCTCGTCGGCATCGGCGAGAACGCGGGCGTCGTGGACGTCGGCCAGGGGTACGCGGTCACCTTCAAGGTCGAGTCCCACAACCACCCGTCGTACGTCGAGCCCTACCAGGGCGCGGCCACCGGCGTCGGCGGCATCGTCCGCGACATCATCGCGATGGGCGCCCGCCCGGTCGCGGTCGTGGACCCGCTGCGGATGGGCGCGGCCGACCACCCCGACACGCGGCGGGTCCTGCCCGGCGTGGTGGCGGGCATCGGCGGGTACGGCAACTGCCTCGGCCTGCCGAACATCGGCGGCGAGCTGGTCTTCGACGCCTGCTACCAGGGAAACCCGCTGGTCAACGCCGGTGCGATCGGCGTCATGCGGCACGAGGACATCCACCTCGCCAAGGCCTCGGGCCCCGGCAACAAGGTGATCCTGTACGGCGCCCGCACCGGCGGCGACGGCATCGGCGGCGCCTCGATCCTGGCCTCCGAGACCTTCGACGACACGAAGCCGTCGAAGCGTCCCGCCGTCCAGGTCGGCGACCCCTTCCAGGAGAAGCTCCTCATCGAGTGCACGCTGGAGGCGTTCGCCGAGAAGCTCGTCGTCGGCATCCAGGACCTCGGCGCGGCCGGCCTGTCCTGCGCGACGAGCGAGCTGGCGTCGAACGGTTCCGGCGGCATGCGCGTCGAGCTGGACGACGTACCGCTGCGCGACTCCACGCTCTCGCCCGAGGAAATCCTCATGAGCGAGTCGCAGGAACGCATGTGCGCCGTGGTCGAGCCCGAGAAGGTCGAGCGGTTCCTCGCGATCTGCGAGAAGTGGGACGTCATCGCCACCGTCGTCGGCGAGGTCACGGACGGCGACCGGCTGGAGATCTTCTGGCACGGCGAGAAGATCGTGGACGTCGACCCCCGTACGGTCGCGCACGACGGCCCCGTCTACCACCGCCCGTACGCCCGGCCGTCCTGGCAGGACGCCCTCCAGGCCGACGACGCGAACAAGCTTCCGCGCCCCGCCACCCCGGCGGAGCTGCGCGAGCAGGTCCTGGCGCTGCTGTCCTCGCCGAACCAGGCCTCCAAGGCGTGGGTCACCGACCAGTACGACCGCTTCGTGCAGGGCAACACCGTGCTCGCCCAGCCCGAGGACGCGGGCATGATCCGCGTCAACGAGGAGACGGGCCTGGGCGTCGCCATCGCCACGGACGGCAACGGCCGCTTCACCAAGCTCGACCCGTACACCGGCGCGCAGCTCGCGCTGGCGGAGTCGTACCGCAATGTCGCCGCCTCCGGCGCCAAGCCCCTCGCGATCTCCGACTGCCTGAACTTCGGCTCCCCCGAGGACCCGGACGTCATGTGGCAGTTCGCCGAGGCGATCCGGGGGCTCGCGGACGGCTGCCTCCAGCTGGGCACGCCCGTCACCGGCGGCAACGTCTCGCTCTACAACCAGACGGGCGACGCGGCCATCCACCCGACGCCGGTTGTCGCCGTCCTCGGCGTGATCGACGACGTGGCCCGCCGTACGCCGATCGCCTTCAAGGAAGAGGGCCAGCTCCTCTACCTGCTGGGTGACACCCACGAGGAGTTCGGCGGCTCGGCCTGGTCGCAGGTCGTCCACGACCACCTCGGCGGCCTGCCGCCCAAGGTGGACCTGGAGCGCGAGCGGCTGCTCGGGGACATCCTGATCTCGGCGTCCCGCGACGGCATGATCGACGCGGCGCACGACCTGAGCGACGGTGGCCTGATCCAGTCGGTCACCGAGTCCTGCCTGCGCGGCGGGACCGGCGCCCGGCTGGTCGTGCCCGACGGCCTCGACGCCTTCACCTTCCTGTTCAGCGAGTCGGCCGGCCGCGCGGTCGTGTCCGTCCCGCGCAGCGAGGAACTCCGCTTCACCGACATGTGCGGGGCGCGCGGTCTGCCCGCGACGCGCATCGGTGTGGTGGACGGCGAGGAGATCGAGATCCAGGGCGAGTTCAGCATCCCGCTGAGCGAGGTCTCCGACGCGCACCGGAGCACGATCCCCGCGCTCTTCGGCTGATTCCGGCCGTGGTTGGCTGGGCGCGCACGTGTTCGGACGTGCGTACGCGTCCCGCCGTGCGCACAGGACACGCATGACCGAGGGATGGACCGCATGGCGTTCGAGTACAAGGTCGTGACGTTCCGGGAATCGCTCATCGGCGACGCCCTGGACAGCGACAAGCTGGAGAAGACGCTCAACAAGCACGCCGAGGACGGGTGGGCCCTCAAGGCCATCACCGCGGCGGACGTCAAGGGCCGCCTGGGCCCCGGCGCCGTCGAGGGTCTGCTGCTGACGCTGGAGCGCCCGCGCCAGGCGTGAAGTCGATGTTGTGAATTGAAGGCCCTGAGCCTCCGCCCGGATCCACCGGCCGGAGGCTCAGGGCCTTTCCGCCCCCTCGCCCGCCCTCCGTTAGCCTCGCCGTCATGCCACCGGCCAAGAAGCGCATGCGCAAGTACGACCCCGAGAAGACCCGAGCCGCCGTGCTGGCGCAGTTCGCCGCCGTACGGGAAGCCGTCGCCGGGCTCACCGACGCGCAGCTGGCGCTGCCGGCCACCGGGCTCGGCGGCTGGACGGTACGGGACCTGGCCGCGCACCTGGCGATGGTCGTCGAATCGGTCACCCGCGCGGCCGAAGGGCCCGAGGTCGCGCCGGGCGGACCGGTGGTGGGACTGGACGAGTGGCCGTTCGCGACGGCGGAGTACGCGGACAGCATCAGCGAGGACGTACGGGCGCTCGCCGCGTCCGCGCCGGTCGAGGAGGTGTTCGCGCGGGCCGCGGACCGGGTCGCGGCGGCGCTGCCGGGGGCGGCGGACGACCGGCTGGTGCCGGTACGGGTCGGGACGATGCGGCTGGCGGACTTCCTGGTCACCCGGACCGTCGAGCTGGTCGTCCACACCGACGACCTGAACCGCGCGACCGGGCTGACCGTCCCGTACGACCGCCAGGCCCTCGCCGCCTGCACGCGGCTGCTCGCGGACGGCCTCGCGGTGAAGGCTCCCGGGGCGTCTACCGAGGTACGGATCCCGCCGTACGCGGTGGTCCAGTGCGTGGCGGGCCCTCGCCACACGCGCGGCACCCCGCCCAACGTGGTGGAGACCGACCCGCTCACCTGGATCCGGCTGGCCACGGGCCGTACGACGTGGGCGGCGGCGCTGGACGCGGCGCGCGTGAGCGCGAGCGGGGAGCGCGCGGACCTGTCCGGTCTGCTCCCGTTGATGAGTTGATCGGCAGACATCGTCCCGGTCCGACAGGCCCTTAGGGCAGGTCCGTTTCCGCCGCGAGGGTGACGAGGCCGGTCCAGGCGGCGGGGTTCAGCATGAGGACCGGGCCCGTCGGCATCTTGCTGTCCCGGACGGGGATCCGTCCGGTGGAGGTGAGGGCGGCGGGGGCGTACTCGACGCAGTTGCCGCCATCGGTGTTGCTGTAGCTCGACTTGATCCACTCGACGTGGGACGTCTCCTGCGAAATGCTCATGTGGGAAGTGCCTCCATGGCGGATGCGATGAGGGCGCCGGTCTCGCGGGGAGACAGCGCGTTGGCCCGGCGGTGCCGGGCCACATTGGCCGCGTCTTCCAGCAACTGGCCCGTGGTGATGCTCTCTTCGTAGCGTCAGCGAGCCGCCGAGCAGCGCGTGTGCCCCATGCCGGAACGGCAGGACCTGGATGATTCCGTCCGGACTGTCCACGAGGGGCAACAGCACTTCCAGCTGCGCCCGCATCACCTCCGGCGCACCGATGGTCCGCCGCAGGACCCCCTCGTCCAGGATCACGGACAGATAGGGCCGAGCCGCTCCTTGCAGCAGGCTTCGTCGGCCCATGCGAGCGCGCGGACCTGTCCGGCCTGCTGCCGTTGATGAGTTGATCGGCTGATCGGCGGACATCGCGGCGGCCGTCCCGCGCTTTCCGATCCGACAGGCTCTTAGTGCAGGTCCGTTTCCGCCGCGAGGGTGACGAGGGCGGTCCACGCGGAGGGGGTCAGCGTGAGGACCGGGCCCGTCGGCATCTTGCTGTCCCGGACGGGGATCAGTCCGGTGGTGGTGAGGGCGGCAGGGGCGAACTCGACGCAGTTGCCGCCGCCCGCATTGCTGTAACTCGACTTGACCCACGTCGCGCAGGAGAGATCCGGTGTCGTGGTCATGTGGACAGTTCCTCCATGGTGGCTCGGATGAGGTCAGCTGTCTCTCGCGGAGACAAGGCGCTGGCCCTGATCACATCGTAGGACCGGCGGCGTCGGCTGACACCATGTGAATCCTCCACCAATTCGCCCGTATCGATGCTTTCTTCGTAGGCGACAACTGTTCCGTTGTCGAAAGTCAGCAAGGTCAGCGATCCGCCCATCAGGGGGTGACCGCCATGTGCGAACGGGAGCACCTGGACGATGCCTCTGGGGTTGTCCGCGAGCCGGAGCAGCGCTTCCAGCTGTGCCCGCATCACTTCAGGTGCGCCGATGGTCCGTCGTAGGACAGCTTCGTCCAGGATCACGGACAGGTAGGGCGCCGGAACGGCCCCAAGCAGTGCCTGCCTTCCCATGCGGGCCGCAACCCTCTCCTCGACCTGCTCCGGGGTCAGTTCCGGGTCCCCGAGTCGGAACACCGCGCGGGCGTAGTCCTCCGTCTGGACGAGGCCCGGCACCAGATGCCCGGCGTACTCGTCAATGGTCCGCGCCCGCGCCTCCAGCTCCATGCGCCGCCGGTACTTGTCCGGATGGACCTCGTTGCGCGCCAGCGCGTACAGCTTCGCGAAGAGCCCGTCCGTCCCGAACGCCGCGTCCAGCTTGGCCGCCAGGTCCGGCGCGATCATCGCTTGCGCCGTCTCGTAGCGGTGCAGCGAACTCCGCGAGTACCTGATGACGGCCGCCAGGTCCTCCAGAGACATCCCAGCCTGTTCGCGCAACCTGCGCATCTCGGATCCGAACAGGTGCCGGACCGATCGGTCGGGGGTCAGTTCGCGAGACGTCGGTCACTCAGGATCGTAGGCAGGGGCGCCACCCCATTTCATACGGATGGTGATTCTGTAGTCACGGAGAGGTTCTCGCGCAGGGGCGCCCGCCCGTACGGAACCGTCCGCGTAGGGGATCCGTCCCACCCCCATGCAGAAACAGCAGAGCACCGCAGTCACCGCGATCACCGCACTCGCGCTGCTCACCCTGGCGGCGTGCGGGACAGAGACCAGTTCGACCACGACGACGGGAGCGTCGGGCGACGACGCCTCCGTACGGGAGTCGGCGCTCACCGGCGTCCGCTGGAACGTCGAGAGCGTGACGGTCGACGGGAGAAGGACCGCCGGGGTGGCGGGCACCTCCCTGGAGTTCGGTGACACGACCCGGGCGACGCTGGCCACCGGCTGTGACGAGTACGAGGTGGACGTGTCCGTCGCGGACGACATGGTGACCGTGGGCAAGAAGCGGATGACGGCGACCGCCGACTGTGTCCTGAACCTCGACGCGCTGGACAAGGCGCTGGACGCGGCCTTCACGGGGAAGCTCACGTCGAAGGTGGCGGGCGACCGGCTGACGCTGACCTCGTCGGACGGTGACATCCTGACCCTGACCAGCGGATCTCCCGCGCCCCTCACCGGCACCAAGTGGACCGTGAACGCGCTCGCCTCGGACGGTAGCGCCGCCCGTCTGCCGGCGGGGACGGACGGCTCGGCGTTCTTCACGCTGGGTGACGACGGTTCCGTACGGGGCAATCTGGGCTGCAACGGATTCAGCGCCCGTGCGAAGGTCTCCGGCGACACGATTACGTTCAGTCGGGTGATCTCGACAAAAATGGCCTGTACCGGACCCCGGTCGGCGGTCGAGAAGCACATGCTGAAGGTCCTGCGCGGCAAGGTCACGTATGACGTCAACCACGGAGGGCTGTGGCTGACGGCAGCGGACGGCGGACTCGCCGCGCTGCCCGCCCCGAAGGCGTAGACACCGCCTGCCACGGCTTCCGCACCGGCCCGTATCGCTCACCCGCGCACGTCCGCCGACACCTCCGCCCGGCTACGCGCCGAATCGACCCCGTCACGGAGCGTACGGCCCGGAGGGGCGTTATCCGGCCACGTCCCATCCCCAATTCGGACCAGTGGTCGATCTCGCCTACACTCGGTGGTGTGCCTCGTGGTGATGGACGACTCAACCACGACCTGCTCCCCGGCGAGAAAGGCCCCCAGGACGCGTGTGGCGTCTTCGGAGTCTGGGCCCCGGGCGAAGAGGTCGCCAAGCTCACCTATTTCGGACTGTATGCCCTACAGCACCGTGGACAGGAGTCCGCGGGCATCGCAGTGAGCAACGGGTCCCAAATCCTGGTTTTCAAGGACATGGGCCTTGTCTCACAGGTCTTCGACGAAACCTCCCTCGGCTCCCTCCTCGGTCACATCGCGGTGGGCCACGCCCGGTACTCCACCACCGGAGCCTCGGTATGGGAGAACGCGCAGCCGACCTTCCGGGCCACGGCCCACGGCTCGATAGCGCTCGGTCACAACGGGAACCTGGTCAACACCGCCCAGCTCGCCGAGATGGTCGCCGACCTCCCCAAGGAGAACGGCCGGCCCACGCGCGTGGCCGCCACCAACGACACCGACCTGGTCACGGCGCTCCTCGCCGGCCAGACGGACGACGACGGCAAGCCCCTCACGGTCGAGGAAGCCGCCGCCAAGATCCTGCCCGACGTACAGGGCGCCTTCTCGCTCGTCTTCATGGACGAGCACACCCTCTACGCCGCCCGTGACCCGCAGGGCATCCGCCCGCTGGTCCTCGGCAGGCTGGAACGCGGCTGGGTCGTCGCCTCCGAGGGCGCCGCCCTCGACATCTGCGGCGCCTCCTTCGTCCGCGAGATCGAGCCCGGCGAGCTGATCGCCATCGACGAGAACGGTCTGCGGACCCAGCGATTCGCGGAAGCGAAGCCCAAGGGCTGTGTCTTCGAGTACGTCTACCTGGCGCGTCCCGACACGGACATCGCCGGTCGGAACGTGTATCTGTCCCGCGTGGAAATGGGCCGGAAACTCGCGAAAGAAGCGCCCGTCGAGGCCGATCTGGTCATAGCGACCCCGGAATCCGGCACCCCGGCCGCCATCGGTTACGCCGAGGCGAGCGGGATCCCGTACGGCTCGGGCCTCGTCAAGAACGCCTATGTCGGCCGGACCTTCATCCAGCCGTCCCAGACCATTCGCCAGCTGGGCATCCGGCTGAAGCTCAACCCCCTCAAGGAAGTCATCCGGGGCAAGCGCCTGGTGGTCGTGGACGACTCGATCGTGCGCGGCAACACCCAGCGGGCGCTGGTCAAGATGCTCCGCGAGGCGGGCGCCGCCGAGGTCCACATCCGGATCTCGTCCCCGCCGGTCAAGTGGCCGTGCTTCTTCGGCATCGACTTCGCGACCCGCGCCGAGCTGATCGCCAACGGCATGTCGATCGACGAGATCGGTGTCTCGCTGGGCGCCGACTCCCTCTCGTACATCTCGCTCGACGCGATGGTCGAGGCGACCACCATCGCCAAGCCGAACCTCTGCCGTGCCTGCTTCGACGGCGAGTACCCGATGGATCTCCCCGATCCCGAGCTGCTCGGCAAGCAGCTGCTGGAGACCGAGCTGGCGGCGGGACCGGCCAACGCGGCCGCCGAGGCGCTCCGCCGCCCGTAGCTCCGTATCCGTAGGACGACCGGTTCCGCATCCGTACGACGACAGCGTGACGACCGCATGACGACAGGAAAGTACTCAGCCATGTCCGATACGACCACTGGTGCCAGCTACGCGGCCGCGGGCGTCGACATCGAAGCCGGTGACCGCGCGGTCGAGCTGATGAAGGAGTGGGTGAAGAAGACGAAGCGCCCCGAGGTCCTCGGCGGCCTCGGCGGTTTCGCCGGCCTCTTCGACGCCTCCGCTCTCAAGCGCTACGAGCGGCCGCTCCTCGCCTCCGCCACCGACGGTGTCGGTACGAAGGTCGACCTGGCCCGCAAGATGGGCGTGTACGACACGATCGGCCACGACCTCGTCGGCATGGTCGTGGACGACCTGGTCGTCTGCGGCGCCGAGCCGCTCTTCATGACCGACTACATCTGTGTCGGCAAGGTCCATCCCGAGCGGGTCGCCGCCATCGTCAAGGGCATCGCGGAAGGCTGCGTCCTCGCGGGCTGCGCGCTGGTCGGCGGCGAGACCGCCGAACACCCCGGGCTGCTCGGCGAGGACGACTTCGACGTCGCCGGTGCCGGTACGGGCGTGGTCGAGGCGGACCAGCTGCTGGGCGCCGATCGCATCCGTACGGGTGACGCGGTGATCGCGATGGCGTCCTCCGGTCTTCACTCCAACGGGTACTCGCTGGTCCGGCACGTGGTCTTCGACCGGGCCGGCTGGTCGCTGGACCGCGAGGTCCAGGAGTTCGGCCGCACGCTCGGCGAGGAGCTGCTGGAGCCCACGAAGATCTACTCTCTCGACTGTCTGGCGCTCACCAGGACCACCGAGGTGCACGCGTTCAGCCACGTCACCGGCGGCGGTCTCGCGGCGAACCTCGCCCGGGTCGTCCCGGACGCGCTGCACGCCAGGGTGGACCGCTCGACCTGGACGCCCGGCGCGGTCTTCGACGTCGTCGGCCGTGCGGGGAACGTGGAGCGGCTGGAACTGGAGAAGACGCTCAACATGGGGGTCGGCATGATCGCCGTCGTCCCCGCGGACTCCGTCGACACGGCCCTGACCACCCTCGCCGACCGGGGCGTGCGCGCCTGGGTCGCGGGCGAGATCACCGAGCGCGGCGGCCACGCGACCGGCGCGGCACTGTCCGGTGACTACGCGAGCTGACTACGCGGGCTGACTAGGTGAGCTGATCGCGCGAGCTGCCCGCGCCGGCCGATTCCGGGGCCCGGGCAGCACAGAACCCGGTCCGGGACCGAAGTCCTGGACCGGGTCGGTGAGAACCGCCGGAGAGATCCGGAGATATGCGGAGGTCAGCGGACGTCAAGCGCCGCGGCGCTGCGCCGAGGGTCCGGACTCGTCGTCCTCGTCCTCGTCGTCGTTGTACCGATCCGCATACTGTGCGTACGGGTCATCTTCCTCTTCGTCATCCTCGAACGGCTCCGCGTTCGGTGGCTGACTCGTAGGTGATGCGCCCAGCTCATTGGCCAGACGCGACAGATCTGTCCCGCCGCTGTTGTACTTCAGCTGGCGGGCGACCTTCGTCTGCTTGGCCTTGGCCCGGCCGCGCCCCATGGCTCGACCCCCTCGGTGACGGGGCTCGACGGCCCCAGAGTCTTGACACGCGTTCATAATTCAGAACGAGCTCTCCGCGGAGAGACCCGTCCGTAGGCTTCAACGGTACCTGCTTCCGCGGCCATACGGTACGCCGCCCGCAGGACGCGCCTCGGCTCCGGACCTGCGAAGCGCGCCGTCCTCGCTGGTCAGCTGCGATTTTAACCTCTTATTGAGGGGCGACCCGCCGACCGGGGGTGAGTCTCGTCTCCCCACGGGGGTACGGCCGCCCCTCCACGCTCACCGGGGGCGGGCTTCGGCCATCCGGTGCTCGGCGATCCTGTCGGCCGCCGCGGCCGGCGGAATCCCGTCCTCCTTCGCACGTGCGAAGATGGAAAGAGTGGTGTCGAAGATCTTCGCGGCCTTCGCGCGGCACCGCTCGAAGTCGAATCCGTTCAGCTCGTCGGCGACCTGGATGACGCCGCCCGCGTTCACCACGTAGTCGGGCGCGTAGAGGATCCCGCGGTCGGCGAGGTCCTTCTCGACCCCCGGGTGGGCGAGCTGGTTGTTGGCCGCCCCGCACACCACGGTCGCGGTGAGGGCGGGCACGGTCACGTCGTCCAGCACGCCGCCGAGCGCGCAGGGCGCGTAGACGTCCAGGCCTTCGGTACGGATCAGCGTCTCGGTGTCCGCGACCACGCCGACTTCCGGGTACAGCTCCGTGACACGCCGTACGGACTCGTCCCGTACGTCCGTGACCACCACCCGCGCCCCGTCCTGGAGCAGGTGCCCGACCAGGTGGTGCCCCACCTTGCCGACCCCCGCGACCCCCACGGTCCTGCCGCGCAGCGACGGGTCGCCCCACTGGTGCTCGGCGCTCGCGCGCATGCCCTGGAAGACCCCGAAGGCCGTCAGCACGGACGAGTCGCCCGCGCCGCCGTTCTCGGGGGAGCGGCCGGTGGTCCAGCGGCACTCGCGGGCCACCACGTCCATGTCCGCCACGTACGTGCCGACGTCGCAGGCCGTCACGTACCGGCCGCCGAGCGAGGCCACGAAACGCCCGTACGCGAGGAGCAGTTCCTCCGTCTTGATCTGCTCGGGGTCACCGATGATCACGGCCTTGCCGCCGCCGTGGTCAAGACCTGCCAGGGCGTTCTTGTACGACATGCCCCGGGACAGGTTCAGCGCGTCGGCCACGGCCGCCTCCTCGGAGGCGTACGGGTAGAAGCGGGTACCGCCCAGGCCGGGGCCCAGGGCGGTCGAGTGGAGGGCGATGACGGCCTTGAGGCCGCTGCGGCGGTCCTGGCAGAGCACGACCTGCTCGTGGCCACCCTGCTCCGATCGGAACAGGGTGTGCAGGACGCCGTCGGTCACATCGGTCACGGTGGTGACTCCCAAGGTACGAAGCGGCGGGAAAGCCCCTCCGGCGGGTGGGGAGGGACCAGTTGGGCACGAGGGTAAGTCTCCTGGGCGGCGTGGTTCAGCCGCAGTGCCGAGGATCACCCTCCCGGGGGGTGCGGGCATGGGACGATCCCGTCATGCCGGCGGTGTCTTCTGTACTTGTCCCTTACGCGTCCTACCTGCGGGTGTACGAGCCGCTGGCCGCCTTTCCCGAGCCCGAACGGAGCCACTGGGCGCGTTATGCCCGGCGGGACCGTACGCCGACCGCACAGGACGAACTACGGCGTTCCCTGGCCGACTTGCTGCCCACGCCGCCGGTCCCCGTACCGGTCCACGAGAGCGGCGACGCCTTCGTGACGGAAGTGGACGGCGTGGTGTGCGTCTGCCCGTGGCGGACCCGGCTGCGCGGCTGGCTGGCGCTGGAGGAGCTGGGGGACGTCCTGCCGCTGCCGCTCCTGGACGCCGTGCTGCCGCCGGTGGTGCGCGGGCAGGCGGCGGCGGACTATGAGCGCTGGCGGGACCGGAACCCCGACGCGCGGCCGTGGATCAGGACGGCGGTCTGGCAGGTGCCGGTGCGCTGGTTCACGCTGTTCTCCGACGCCGAGCGGCTGTACGAGCCGGCCGGCGGCGGCGCGCCCGTGATGCGCTACCGGACCGAGATGGTGCAGGCGCGGCGGCGGCTGGCGCGCGCGCTCAGGACGCTGCGGGAGTCGGTCGACGACGGGCCGCTGATCGACGGTCTGGTGGACGTCGGGCGGTGGCTGGAGGAGTTCCACCCGCGCTCGCTGGTCGAGCTGGACTACGGCGGCCTCGTGTACGTCCTGTCGGAGGCGCATCTGGCGGGGGACCGCTCGGCGGCCGACGTGGCGGCCGGCATCGCGGCGCTGCGGGACGGGGACGGCGCGGGCGCGGGGGAGGCGTACGGGCGGCTCACCGAGCGCTGGAAGGCGATCCGGGACATGCAGTTCGCGAACTGAGGCGCCCGGCGGACCTCACGGGCCGCCCAGAACGGGGCGCGCCCCTTGGTTCGGCCGGGCTTCAGACAGGACTGAACATGTCCGCACCTGTCCAGGCCGGAGGTCCCGATACGGGCCTATACCCCTCAAGCGTGACGGACCGCACTAACGGGGCTCTTGCGCCCATCACCCCTCCTCGTGTCAAAATAGGACAAGGAGTCCGGGGAGGGCTCCTTCCGTCCAAGTAGGGGCGGAATACTCAGCATTGCACGCTATGCGGGGGGTGTTGGTGGCTCCCGGTGACTCTGTGACTGATCGTCACTGGGGCATGACTGTCCGCTATGGCATGGTCCATCGGCTTCCGCCGCTGATGAACACCTCAGAGGGCAATTCCATCGGTTTGGCCGACGTGGCTGGACGGATGGTGTAGTTGTAGTGCCGAGGACAAGCCGTTCGTCCTATAACCGACTCGGCCCGCGTCTGCCATTTCGGGCAACGTGGGTCAAGGTGCAGAATTTAGAGGAAAGAACCGAGATGGTTCGGTTCTCCCGAGGAGGCCGCTCATGACCGCTCGCACCCCTGACGCCGAGCCGCTGCTGACCCCGGCTGAGGTTGCCACGATGTTCCGTGTGGACCCGAAGACGGTCACACGCTGGGCAAAGGCCGGCAAGCTCACGTCCATCCGCACGCTCGGTGGGCATCGCCGGTATCGCGAGGCAGAGGTTCGCGCACTGCTTGCGGGTATTCCGCAGCAGCGCAGCGAGGCCTGACCGACCGATCAGGGCTCAACCACCTGACCTCACCGTCAGGGAACGACCAACCAGGGAACAGCCGGGCCCCCAACTCGGTCTCCCGCCCCCATAGCTCCACACGACGGGCGCCTGCCCCAACAGGCTCCATGCCCTCACCATTTGGGCGAGTCGTCGACCGCGCTGGACTCCGCCGAGTTCAGCGCGGTCTTTTTTGTGCCCCGGAAAGGGGCTGTCCCGCCCCTGTTGGCGCGCTGTGTGGAGGGTGGGACAGATGCTTCTGGAGGGGTTCGGGGGAGGGTGCAATTGCACATATTAAATTGCCGGATTGTAGGGCGGGCGTAAGTGACCCTCTGGTAGAAAATGGTTCGGTGACTCCCGTCACACTTCTTGCACCTTGCCAACGACGGTTCGGCGCCTGCCCCGATCACCATGATTCAGTCCTGGGGTCACTCTTCCGTGTCTGTATCGGTGTCCGTGGCGGTGTCCGTGGCGGTGTCCGTGGCGGTGTCCGTGGCGGTGTCCGGGCCCATGAGTGGGCCCAAGGCCGGGCCGATGCCCGGGCCGATGCCCGGGCCGGTGTCCGGTCCCATGGCGAGCCGTTGGAGGCGATGGCAGATCGCACAGCGCCGTGTGAGGTGCCGGTGGCCCGACGCGGCCGCCAGATGGGCGCGCAGCAGTGCGCCTGTCTCATGTCTCGGCTGTCTTGTCGTCGGTGCCGCCATGCCCACCACCCCCGGTGCGGGTCCCCGGCTGCGGAAAGGGGGCCCTCATCTGTAGGTACCCCCGCCGGAAGACGTCGTCAAGGCGGCTCGGAGCCCCGGCGGCGGATTTGGACCTTCCGTGACTGCGGCGTTGACGGGCCTTTTCCCGTACGAGAGGACCGCTTGCCCACCCCGTAAGGACCGGCCCGGCGGTCGGCCCCGCGGCCGGCCCGCGGACATGAAGAAGGCCCCGCGTCCACGACGCGGGGCCTTCTCGATACTGCGGTCCTGACGGGATTTGAACCCGCGGCCTCCACCTTGACAGGGTGGCGAGCACTCCAAACTGCTCCACAGGACCAGATTCGCGGCCGGTTCACCCGGCTGCGAAACGAGACTCTACAGCAGCTCGGAGGGTGCGGTCGAACTGACCGGCGGCCGGGCCCCGGTCACGGGGCGGCCGCGTCGATCGCCTTCACGATGCGCTTGTCCGAGACGGGCTGCGACGTCCCCAGGGCATGCGCGAAGTAACTCACCCGCAGCTCCTCGATCATCCAGCGGATGTCCAGGACCTCCCGGGGCACCGGTCTCCCGCGCGGCAGCTGTTCGAGCAGCCACGCGTACTCGTCCTGCATCTCGTGGACCTTCTCCATGCGCGTCGTGTCGCGCTGGACGTTGGTCGGCATCTGCTGCAACCGCCGGTCCACCGCGACCAGGTAGCGCATCAGGTCGGGCAGCCGGCGCAGTCCCGTACGCGTGACGAAGCCGGCCGGCACGAGGGCCGCGAGCTGGTCCCTGACGTCCCGCACGTTGTTGATCAGGACCAGGCTGTTCGTGGCCTTCAGGCGGCGCTCACAGGCCTGCCAGGCCGCGAGGATCTGCTGCACCTGGCCGACCGTCCGTACCGTCGCGTCGACGAGGTCGGCGCGGACCTTGTCGTACAGCTTCCGGAACGATTCCTCGTCCCAGGCCGGGCCGCCGTGATCGGCGATCAGCTTGTCCGCCGCCGCCGTGGCGCAGTCCTCGAACAGCGCCTGGACGGAGCCGTGCGGATTGCGGGACAGCGCGAGCTTGTGCTGGTTGGTCAGCTTGTCCGAGGCGAACTTGGCGGGGTTCACCGGGATGTTGAGGAGGATCAGCCGCCGGGTCCCCGCCCACATCGCCTGCTGCTGCTCGGCCTCCGTGTCGAAGAGCCGTACGGACACGGTCGCGCCCTGGTCGACCAGCGCGGGATACGCCTTGACCGGCTGGCCGGCCCGCCGCGTCTCGAAGATCCGTACCAGCGAGCCGATCGTCCAGTCCGTCAGCCCCGACCGCTCGATGGCCTCCCCGCCGTCCCGCTCCGCGGTGGCCGCGGCGGCCTTCGAGAGGGCCTGGCGGGCCTTGGGCCGCAGCTGGACCTTGAGCGCGTCCAGATCCTTGTCCTCGGCGATCCGCTTGCGCCGCTCGTCCACGATCCGGAACGTGATCTTGAGGTGGTCCGGGATCCGTGAGAGGTCGAAGTCCTCGCCCCGGACGGGCACCCCCACCATCCGCTGGAGCTCCCGGGCCAGCGTGACCGGCAGCGGCTCCTGGAGGGGCACCGCGCGCTCCAGAAAGGCCTTCGCGTAGTTCGGCGCCGGTACGTAGTGCCGGCGGACCGGCTTGGGCAGCGAGCGGATCAACTCCACCACGACCTCCTCGCGCAGGCCCGGGATCTGCCAGTCGAAGCCCTCCGAGGTGACCTGGTTGAGGACCTGGAGCGGTACGTGGACGGTGACGCCGTCCGCGTCCGCGCCGGGCTCGAACTGGTACGTCACCCGGAACTTGAGGCCGCCCTGCGCCCACGAGTCCGGATAGTCGTCCTTGGTGACGGACCCGGCCGCCTTCTCCCGGATGAGCATCGACCGCTCGAAGTCGAGCAGCTCCGGCTCGTCCCGCCGCTTCGCCTTCCACCACGCGTCGAAGTGCGCCCCCGAGACGATGTCGTCCGGCACCCGCTCGTCGTAGAAGTCGTACAGCGTCTCGTCGTCCACGAGGATGTCGCGGCGCCGCGCGCGGTGCTCCAACTCCTCGACCTCGCCGAGGAGTTTGCGATTGTCATGGAAGAACTGGTGGTGCGTCCGCCAGTCGCCCTCCACGAGCGCGTTGCGGATGAACAGCTCGCGCGAGACCTCCGCGTCGATCCGGCCGAAGTTGACCTTCCGCTGGGCGACGATCGGCACGCCGTACAGCGTGACCTTCTCGTACGCCATCACGGCCGCCATGTCCTTCTCCCAGTGCGGCTCGCTGTACGTCCGCTTGAGGAGGTGCCCGGCGAGCGGCTCGATCCACTCCGGCTCGACCTTGGCGTTGACCCGGGCCCACAGGCGCGAGGTCTCCACCAGCTCGGCGGACATGATGAACCGCGGCGGCTTCTTGAAGAGCGCCGAGCCGGGGAAGATCGCGAACTTCGCGCTGCGGGCGCCCAGATACTCGTTCTTCGCCGAAGCGCCCTTGCCCGTCTCGCGCCCGGTCTCGCGCCCGGCCTCCTTCACGTCCTTCATGCCGATGTGCGACAACAGGCCCGCCAGCAGCGAGACGTGGACGGCCTGGTCGGGCGCGTTCGTCTCGTCGTCGCCGAGCTGGAGACCCATCTGCTTGGCGACCGTACGCAGTTGGGAGTAGATGTCCTGCCACTCCCTGATCCGCAGGAAGTTCAGGAACTCCGACTTGCACATCCGGCGGAAGGCGGAGGAGGACAGGGCCTTCTGCTGCTCGCGTACGTACCGCCACAGGTTGAGGAAGCCCAGGAAGTCGGACGTCTCGTCGCGGAAGCGGGCGTGGTGCTGGTCGGCCTGGGTCTGCTTCTCGGCGGGGCGCTCGCGCGGATCCTGGATGGAGAGCGCGGCGGCGATCACCATGACTTCCCGTACGCAGCCGTTGCGGTCCGCCTCGATGACCATCCGCGCCAGGCGCGGGTCGACGGGAAGCTGCGAGAGCTTGCGCCCGAGGGGCGTCAGCTTCTTTGCGGCGTCCTTCTGCTCCGGGTCGAACGCGCCCAGCTCCTGCAACAGCTGCACGCCGTCCCGGATGTTGCGGTGGTCCGGCGGGTCCAGGAAGGGGAACTTCTCGATCTCGCCCAGCCCGGCGGCGGTCATCTGGAGGATGACGGAGGCCAGGTTCGTACGGAGGATCTCGGCGTCCGTGAACTCGGCGCGCGCGTCGAAGTCGTCCTCCGAGTACAGCCGGATGCAGATGCCGTCCGACGTACGGCCGCAGCGGCCCTTGCGCTGGTTGGCGCTGGCCTGCGAGATCCGCTCGATGGGCAGCCGCTGGACCTTCGTGCGGTGGCTGTAGCGGGAGATACGGGCGTTGCCCGGGTCGATGACGTACTTGATGCCCGGGACGGTCAGCGAGGTCTCGGCGACGTTGGTCGCCAGCACGATCCTGCGGCCGCTGTGGCGCTGGAAGACGCGGTGCTGCTCGGCGTGCGAGAGCCGGGCGTAGAGGGGGAGCACCTCCGTACCGCGCAGCTTGCGTTTCTCCAGGGCGTCGGCGGTGTCGCGGATCTCACGCTCGCCGGAGAGGAAGACGAGGATGTCGCCGGGTCCCGCCGACTGGAGTTCGTCGACGGCCTCGGAGATCGCGGTGATCTGGTCGCGGTCGCCGTCGTCGCCCTCCTCCTCCAGGAGCGGGCGGT
This sequence comes from Streptomyces sp. NPDC087420, assembly GCF_044744165.1. Classification (NCBI taxonomy): domain Bacteria; kingdom Bacillati; phylum Actinomycetota; class Actinomycetes; order Kitasatosporales; family Streptomycetaceae; genus Streptomyces; species Streptomyces sp. NPDC087420. The sequence continues at coordinate 40,417 of NZ_JBIUXU010000002.1, read as the reverse complement.
AGCGGACCTCCACGGGGTACGTACGGCCCGAGACCTCCACGATGGGCGCGTCGCCGAAGTGCCGCGAGAACCGCTCGGGGTCGATCGTCGCCGACGTGATGACGACCTTGAGGTCGGGGCGCCGGGGCAGCAGCTGGGCCAGATACCCCAGCAGGAAGTCGATGTTGAGGCTCCGCTCGTGGGCCTCGTCGATGATGATCGTGTCGTACGCCAGCAGGTCGCGGTCCGTCTGGATCTCCGCGAGCAGGATGCCGTCCGTCATCAGCTTCACGAAGGTCGCGTCCTGGTTCACCTGGTCGGTGAAGCGCACCTTCCAGCCGACGGCCTCGCCCAGCGGGGTGTCCAGCTCCTCGGCCACCCGCTCGGCGACCGTACGGGCCGCGATCCGGCGGGGCTGGGTGTGGCCGATCATCCCCCGGACGCCACGCCCCAGCTCCAGACAGATCTTGGGGATCTGCGTCGTCTTCCCCGACCCGGTCTCGCCCGCGACGATCACGACCTGATGGTCGCGTATCGCCTCCAGGATCGTGTCCTTCTTCTGGCTGACGGGCAGCTGCTCGGGGTACGAGACCGCGGGCACACGCGCACCGCGTGCCCGCGTCCGCCCGGCGGCCTTCTCGGCCTCGCGGGCGATCTCGTCGAGCACGGCTTGCCGCGCCTCGGGCTTACGGATGCGCCGGGAGCCTTCGAGCCGGCGGCCGAGCCGCTGCGCGTCGCGCAGCGAGACCTCGTCCAGCAGGGTCGACAGGTCGGCGAAGGAAGTAGACATACCGAGCCCAGGATCTCACCCCGCGCCGGAAGTCGGCGAACGTGTTTTCCGCGGGGGGTCCGGCGGGAGTCCTGTCGGCGGTCCGACGGGACTCGACGAGAAAAGCCCCGATCGGTGATCGGGGCTTTCCGGTGGTGGCTGGGGCCGGGATCGAACCGGCGACCTATCGCTTTTCAGGCGATCGCTCGTACCAACTGAGCTACCCAGCCACGCGGCCTCACGGCCGCAGCGGTCCTGACGGGATTTGAACCCGCGGCCTCCACCTTGACAGGGTGGCGAGCACTCCAAACTGCTCCACAGGACCAAGCAATGTGCGAGAGCGAGTCTCGCACACGGTGACGCGTACCCCCAACGGGATTCGAACCCGTGCTACCGCCGTGAAAGGGCGGCGTCCTGGGCCACTAGACGATGGGGGCTAATGGGCCCGCCTGGGCGCTTCGGCAGCGCGTCGGGGACGTGAGAAGCATATGGGATGGCGGAGATATCGCCAAAACGTATTAGGGGGAGGGGGTGGGGGGCCTTGAGGGGGTGGTGGGGGTGCGGGCGGCGGGGGTCGGTGAGGTGGTGGACGTGGTGCTCGGTGACGGGCTGGACGACGTGCTCGGCGACGGGCCCTCGCCCGGGGTGCCCGCTTCCTTCGGGAGGTGGCGGCTCACCTCCGCCGTCGTCAGCCCGAGCCCGCCCAGCGTCACCTCGTCCCAGGCCTGGAGCCGCTTCGTCGTCCGGTCCAGGTAGAGGATCGAGGCCCGTACCTTCTCCGGCTTGTCGTTCTGCACGGCGCGCAGCCCGCCGCCGCCCGTCGACCCCTCGATCTTGAGGCGCGTGCCCAGCGGCATGATCTCGGTCTCGCGGTGGTGGACGTGGCCCGCCAGGACCAGCGGGACCAGGCCGTCCGTCTCCCGCGCGGCCACCGGCTCGTGCGCCACCGCGATGTCCACGGGGGTGCCTGCCTGCTGCTGGTCGCGGAGGGCGGAGGCGAAGCGGATGCCCGCCATGCGCTCGGCCGGGTCGCCCTGCGCCTTCACCGAGCGGTCGGGGGTGAACTGCGGGTCTCCGATGCCCGCGATACGGACCCCGCCGACGGTCACGGCCCGGCCCTCGTCCAGCACCCGGACGTTCTTCATCCGTTGGAGGTAGCGCTGGGTGGTCAGGGAGTCGTGGTTCCCGCGGACCCAGACATAGGGGACACCGAGGTCGGCGATCGGGTCGAGGAAGCCGTTCTCGGCGGCGGAACCGTGGTCCATCGTGTCGCCGGAGTCGATGACGACGTCGATCCCGTACTGCTCCACCAGCGAGCCGATGATGTGCCAGGCGGCCGGGTTGAGATGGATGTCGGAGACGTGCAGGACCCGCAGGGTGGTGGGGTCCGGCGCGTACGCGGGGAGCGTCGCGGTCGCGTCGTACAGCTTGGTCACATTGGTGACCAGCCGCGCCAGCTCCTTCTGGTAGACGTCGAAGTCGGAGACGATCGAGCGGGCGCTGCCGACGACCTGCGGGGCCGAGGAGAGCAGGCCGGAGAACTTGGGCTCCAGGACGGACTTCGGGTTCCAGGTGGCGTACGCGCCCGCGGCGGACGCGGCGAGCAGCGTGAGGGCGAGGCCGCCGGCGGCCAGCGCGCGGCGGGGGCGGCGGTAGACGGCGAGCCCGAGGGCGGTGGCGCCGGAGACGACGGCGACACAGGACCGTACGGCCAGCTCCGTGGCGCCCGCCCCGACGTCGTGCGCGACCTCCTCCTGGAGGCCCGAGAGGCGCTCGGGGTGGTCGACGAGGGCCTGGGAGCGGACCGGGTCGAGGCGGTCGACATCGACGTCCAGGCGCAGGGGCGCGTGGTGCGAGGCGAGTTCCAGGGAGCCGAGGGGCGAGACGTTGATCTTGGTGCCGCCGGTCAGGGACGGCCGGAGGGTCATCTTGGTGTCCATCGGGCCGACGGGCGTCCTGACGCTCCCCACCACCAGCAGACCGAGCCAGGCGCCGAGGAGGACGACGGCGAGGAGGGCGACGGAGCGGGTGAAGGGGTGGGGGGTCGGGAGGAGGGTGCGGGTGGGGGCGGGGCGGAATGGCTTGAGACGGGGTGGGAGGAGGCGTGCGAGCCGGCCCCGGATGCCGGTGGGCGTGGTGCGGACGGGGGAACGGTCTGCATCACGGCGCATTGGGCGCATATGCCCAAGGCCGGGTCGCGCCATGCGCGGCGGGTGGGGCCCGTGGTGCCGCCAGGGCCTGTCAGGCCCACGAAGATCCGCCGGACGGGCCCTACCCCCAGCCGAGCTCGTGGAGGCGTTCGTCGTCGATGCCGAAGTGGTGGGCGATCTCGTGGACCACGGTCACGGCCACCTCGTGCACCACGTCCTCCGTCGTCTCGCAGTAACGGAGGGTCGGGCCCATGTAGATGGAGATGCGGTCGGGCAGGACCCCCGCGTACCACTCGCCGCGGTCGGTCAGGGGGGTGCCCTCGTAGAGGCCGAGCAGTTCGGGGTCGTCGGCGGCGGGTTCGTCCTCGACGAACACGGCCACGTTGTCCATGACCCGGGTCAGCTCGGGCGGGATCCGGTCCAGGGCCTGGCTCACCAGTTCTTCGAACGCGTCGCGCGTCATCTCCAGCACCCGGCCATTGTCCGTGAAGATCGCGTGTTGTGGGGGGCCGGGACGAGCGGGATGAGGGCGAGCAGAATGAGCTTCATGGCTGCACGTCCCCCGACCTCGCCCGCTGTGAGGCCCGTATGAGTCCGCCCGCGCCGGATCCGGAGCCGGTCGACCGGGAGCCGGTCGGTCCCGAGCCGGTCGGTCCCGAGCCGCGGGGTGAGCCGCCGCGTCCGGGGCCGATGGATCCGGACGTCGATCTGCACCTGCCCGCGCACCGGGCCGAGACCGGCGGCGGGCGGCGGGGGCCGGTGCTCGCCGTCATCTCGGTGGGCGGCGCCGCCGGGGCCTCCGCGCGGTACGGCGCCGACGTGCTCTGGCCCACCGCCCCCGACGCCTTCCCCTGGACCACCTTCGGGATCAACGTGCTCGGCTGCGCGCTGATCGGCGTCCTGATGGTCCTGATCACCGAGGACGGGCGGTCGGCGCATCCGCTCGTACGGCCGTTCTTCGGGGTGGGGGTGCTGGGCGGGTTCACGACCTTCTCGACGTACGCGCTGGACTTCCACGACCTGCTGAGGCGTCATGAGGACGCCACGGCCCTGGCGTACGGGGCCGGGACCGTCGCGGGGGCGATGACGGCGGTGTGGGCGGCGGCGCTGGCGACCCGGTGGACGGTACGGCGCGGGGGCGGCGGTCCGGGTGGCCGGCCCGGGGGCGGGGCGGTCCGGTGACCTGGCTGCTGGTGATCGTGGGCGCCATGGTGGGCGCGCCCCTGCGGTATCTGACGGACCGTACGGTCCAGGCGCGGTGGACCGGCCGCGAGGACTTCCCCTGGGGCACGTTCACCGTGAACGCCGGCGGGAGCCTGGTCCTCGGCTTCGTGTCCGGCGCGGCGGTCTCCTCCGGGACGTTCGCGCTGATCGGTACGGGCTTCTGCGGCGCGCTGACGACGTACTCGACCTTCTCGTACGAGACGCTGCGGCTGGCCGAACTCGGCCGGGGGTTCCTGGCGGCGGTGAACGTGGCCCTGTCCGTCCTGGTAGGACTCGGCGCGGTGCTGCTCGGGGTCGAGCTGGCGCGTAGCTGGGTGGGATAGGCGCGCCGGTCGCGCCCTTGCGGCCGTGTCCCCGCGAGGGACACGGCCGTGTCCCTCGCGGGGCCGTGTCCCTCGCGGGGAAAAGGGAGTTGGACGGGAAAAGCAGTGAACCCTTCCCTCCGCCGTCGGCGGGGGGCTCCGTCCCGTGTCCCGGAGGTGCCTCTCGTGCGCCAGTTGTCCGCCCCAGGCCGTCTTGTCGTCGGCCTCGTCACCTCCCTGGCGGTCGCGTCCTCCACGGGATGCATGAGCGTCGGCGACGACGCGGGGAAGCCGGCCCCTTCGCGCTCGGCGGGGCGGCACGGCGCCGCGGTGGCGCCGGACGGCGGTACGGGCGAGGCGCCCGGCGGCTCCGGCGGAGGACCGGAGCGTACGGAACACGGCGGCGGCGACCGCGTCCACGCGGACCGGGAGGGCACGGCCAAGGAGGTCTCGCCGACCCCCAGTTCGTCGCACCGGGCGGCCTCCCCCGCGCCGTCGAAGGGCGTGCCGCCGCAGCCCGGGAAGCCGTCCCCGCCGCCGTGGAACGAGCCGCTGCCGACGAAGGAGCCCACCCGCCCGGCCCCGCAGCCGTCCGACCCGCCCCCGCCGCCGCCGACTCCCGAGCCCCAGCCGGAGCCCGATCCGGAGCCGACCGTACTGCCGTCGGCGTCGCCCGCGGCCAACCTGCGGACGGGCGAGATGTTTCCGGGCGACGGGACGGGAATGCGGAAGATGCCGACGGCGTCTCCACAGGTGGGGCCGGTGTGACCCGAGGCGCGGAGCAGCTGGCTGGCCTGCTGGTTTGCCTAAGTGGGGGGAGGGTGCGTATGGTAGTAGATCGTTTGATCATTGCCTGGCGCCGACACAGAAGAGCGCCGCGTGGCGCGTACTCTCCCTTGCCGTGGCTGACCGCATTGAGGCGGTCGATTTGCGAATCACGGAGTTTGGGCGCGTGCCGAGACTCCGGAAGGTTTCGCATTTCGCATGTCCATTTCCAGTACTGACCACACCGTCATGCCCGAGAACGAGTCCACCGAGACCGTCGCGGGAAGCACCACCGAGACCGTCGCGGAAATCACCGCCGAGACCACCGCGATCGTGGAGATCGTCGAGGACGTCGAGGACGCGGAGACGGTAGTGGCCGAAAAGGCAGCCGACTCCAGCGAGGCTTCGGAGCCGAGCGAGGCTTCGGACTCCACCGAGACCGTCACCGAGGCTTCGGACTCCACCGAGACCCTCACCGAGGCCTCGGACACCACCGAGTCCCTCACCGAGGCCTCGGACACCACCGAGCTCGACGAACTCTCCGACGACGCCCTTGAGCTTCCCGAGGTCCCCGCCGGCCCGCCCGGCGTCACCTTCGGCGACCTCGGTCTCCCCGAGGGCATCGTCCGCAAGCTCGGACAGAACGGTGTCACCGCGCCCTTCCCGATCCAGGAAGCGACCATCCCGGACGCCCTGGCCGGCAAGGACATCCTGGGCCGCGGCCGTACCGGCTCCGGCAAGACCCTCTCCTTCGGTCTGCCGCTGCTGGCCACGCTCGCCGGCGGCCACACCGAGAAGCGCAAGCCGCGCGGCATCATCCTCACCCCGACCCGTGAGCTCGCGATGCAGGTCGCGGACGCGCTCCAGCCGTACGGCGACGTGCTCGGCCTGAAGATGAAGGTCGTCTGCGGCGGTACGTCCATGCAGAACCAGATCTACGCGCTGGAGCGCGGTGTCGACGTCCTCGTCGCCACCCCGGGCCGGCTGCGCGACATCATCAACCGCGGCGCGTGCTCGCTGGACCAGGTCCAGATCGCGATCCTCGACGAGGCCGACCAGATGTCGGACCTGGGCTTCCTGCCCGAGGTCACCGAGCTGCTCGACCTGGTGCCGAGCGGCGGCCAGCGGATGCTCTTCTCCGCCACCATGGAGAACGAGATCAGCACGCTGGTCAAGCGCTACCTGACCAACCCCGTGCACCACGAGGTCGACAGCGCGCAGGGCAACGTCACGACCATGACCCACCACGTGCTCGTGGTGAAGCCGAAGGACAAGGCGCCGGTCACGGCCGCGATCGCCGCCCGCAAGGGCCGCACGATCATCTTCGTACGGACGCAGCTCGGCGCCGACCGTATCGCCGAGCAGCTCAGCGACTCGGGCGTGAAGGCCGACGCGCTGCACGGCGGGATGACGCAGGGTGCCCGTACGCGCGTGCTTGAGGACTTCAAGAAGGGGTACGTCAACGCGCTCGTCGCGACTGACGTCGCCGCGCGCGGTATCCACGTGGACGGCATCGACCTGGTGCTGAACGTGGACCCGGCCGGGGACCACAAGGACTACCTCCACCGCTCGGGCCGTACGGCACGCGCCGGCAAGTCCGGTGTGGTCGTTTCGCTGGCGCTGCCGCACCAGCGCCGCCAGATCTTCCGGATGATGGAGGACGCGGGCGTCGACGCCTCGCGCCACATCGTCGCGGGAGCCGGGGTGTTCGAGCCGGAGGTCGCCGAGATCACCGGCGCCCGTTCGCTCACCGAGGTCCAGGCGGACTCCGCGAACAACGCGGCCAAGCAGGCCGAGCGCGAGGCCGTCGACCTGACCAAGCAGCTGGAGCGCGTCCAGCGCCGTGCCGTCGAACTCCGCGAGGAGGCCGACCGCCTGGTCGCCCGCGCGGCGCGCGAGCGGGGCGACGACCCGGAGGCGGCGGTGGCCGAGGTGGCCGCCGAGGCCGAGCGCGCGGTGGCGGAGGCCGCAGCCGCGGCCGCGGCCGCGGCCGTACCGGCGCAGCGCGAGGAGCGCCGGGAGAGCCGCGACGACCGGGGCAACTTCGGGCGTCGTGACGACCGGGGCGACCGTGGCGGCGACCGCAGGGACGACCGCGGCGAGCGCAGCGGCCGGGGCGGCGCGCGGGGCTACACCCCGCGTGACGGCGGCGGCAAGGATGGCGGCTTCAACCGCGACCGTACGAACGACCGTCCGAGCGGTGGCTTCCAGCGCCGGGACGACCGCCCGGCGGGCGGTGGCTTCAACCGTGACCGTACGAACGACCGTCCGAGCGGTGACCGTGGTGGCTTCCAGCGCCGCGACGACCGCCCGGCGGGCGGTGGCTTCAACCGCGACCGTACGAACGACCGTCCGAGCGGTGGCTTCCAGCGCCGGGACGACCGCCCGGCGGGTGGTGGCTTCAACCGGGACCGTACGAACGACCGCCCCGGCGGCGACCGCGACCGCGACCGTACGAACGACCGCCCCAGCGGCGACCGTCCGAGCGCGGACCGCCGCGACGACCGTGGCGGCCGCCCCTTCGAGCGCCGCGAGCACCGCCCCGTAGGTGACCGCCCGGTCAACCGCGACCGCCGCGACGACCGCCCGACGACCGGCTTCCGCGCCGCCGCGTCCCACGACCGCCCGACGGGCCGCCGTGACGACCACCGCGGCGGTTCGACCGGCACCGGCACCGGCTCCTTCGGCCGCCGCGACGACAAGCCCCGCTGGAAGCGCGGCAACTGACCCGCGGCACCCCGCTGAGTGAGCAGGGCCGGCCGGACACCCCCAGGGGCGCCCGGCCGGCCCTGCCCTACATCCGCACGAGGACGCGACGCCCCCACACCCGATACCCGATCGGCTCCCGCCGCCGGGCGGGCTATGCTCGTGGGTGTCGCGCCGAGGGCCGTTAGCTCAATTGGCAGAGCAGCGGACTTTTAATCCGTTGGTTGTGGGTTCAAGTCCCACACGGCCTACTGGCACGGGAAGAGGGCCACGCCCCCGACCCACAAGAAGCGCCCCACCCGGCCGGGTGGGGCGCTTTCTCGTGGAAGGGGCCGCCGTGTGTGGACCACCCGGCGGCGGGGCCGCCTACCCTCGTTCCAGAAGTCCTGGCGCTCGGTTCTTTCCGCTCCGGTCCTCATCGGCGAAGAGGAGTGTGGGCTCGGCAAGGATGTCTCGCCCGGCCTCGCTCTTGTAGATCTCGTCGATGCTGCCGAACCGGGCTTCGGAGTAGTCGAGTTCCAGCAGCGCTGCGGCTTGCCGAACGGACGCCTCGTCGGGCCCCTCGATCTCGATGAACGTCGGGAGGCCGGGCCACGTGTCGAAGTCGAACGCGACTTCGCCCAGGCGCCACTCTTCGCGATAGTTCTCCTGATAGCGGACCTCGCTCATGCCGATGTTCCGGAGAATCTCGGCCATGGCCTGCAGGTCGGTGACTTCGGTCTCGATCTCGGTCGTGCCGTCGATCGTGGTGGCGTCGGTCACCTGCTTGAGCGTGAGTGTCGAACGTGTGCCCTCGTCGCGCAGGCGTACCCAGGCACCGCCGTCGAGGGCGTCGTTCTCGAAGATCTTGCGGGTGAGCAGGATGCGCGGGAACGCCTGGACGGCGCCGAGAGCGGTCAGCCGTGCCCTGAGGTCGGCGACGTCAATGGCCAGGAACTTGGCTTCGTACTCGTGCTTCATGAGTCCTTCTTCTCCTGGTGGCAGGAGGAGTGGGGGGTGTGAGCCGCGAGGAGCAGGCCCATCCGGTGGGTGTGGTCCTGGAGCCGGCCGACGTGGGCTCGCTCGGTGAATTCATTCGTGCGCAGGGTCAGCAGAACATCCCAGTCGCCGATGAAGTGGCGCCTCAGTTTCTCCGGCGACGTGTAGTGCTCGATCCCGTGGTGGCGCTGTTCCACGGGCATCATGAACTCTGCGCCGAACAGGCCACCGGGCCGCACCATGGCCTGCATACGGGTGACGAACTCCGCCAGCGGGCTCCGGTGGTTGGCACTGTAATGCCACGAGCAACTCGTCCAGACGGCGTCGCAGAGCATCCCCAGGGGCTCGGCCTGGAGGAAGTCCTCCTCCACCACCTGCACCCGGTCGTAGACGGCTTCGAGTTTGAGACGGTCGACAAGACCTGTCGTGTGGGCGCGTTTGTCACCCGGAAGGTGCACCTCGCCGCCGTGCAGGGCAAGTGGGTCGCGCTCTACGGCGATGACGCGATAGCCGGCGGCTGCCAGCGGCAGGACAAATTTGCCGTCGCTCGCCCCGATGATCGCGACGGTGGCTCCGGGAGCGGCTTGCTCCTCAACTGCGGCAAGGAACTGGGGGAAGAACGTAAGGGTGTGGTCCCACAGGCTCCGGGTTCGCACTGCGGTGAGCTCCTCGCTTGTCGGTGGCCAAGATCGCGCGACAGACGTCCTCGGGTCCGAGCCCTGTGGTGTTGATGCGGTACATCGGGAACTGGGCGTATGCGCGGTTGATCCGGTCGGCGGCGTCCTCTGCGAGGACGTCCCAACGGGAGACCGGCTTGTCACGGTGAACGAGGCGGCGCCTGCGCTCGTCCTCCGCGCAGATCAAGTAATAGGTGGTGGGTTGCGGCAGATCGGAGGGCAGTGCGATGTCGATGCCGGCGCCCAGGGCGTGGTGGTTGGCCAGGCAGCGGGCGAAGTAGCTCTCCACGACAACCGGATCACCGGCGATGAGGTGGCTTCGGATCTGATCGGCCGCGGTCAGCAGCGCGGAGAGGTAGAAGCACATCCGCGCGTCGACGTTCCCTCGCGCGTCCACCTCCCGTCTCAGGGGCTCATAGATGGAGGGCATGGTCGGGACCAGGATGGCGCCGCGGGATGCTGCCAGCATCGGTGCGACGGTTGACTTTCCGGTGCCGCGAAGTCCTTCGAGGCTCTCGAACCGCGGGTGCTCAGGCACGGCCGTAGACCACGTCCGGCACCGCGAGGGTGAGTTCGTCGGTGGCGGAGGGCCGGTGGACGATGTGGTCGGCGATCTTGTCGTACCAGAAGGCGTGGGAGTCCTTGCCGACCGCCTTGCAGGACATGGTGAGCGCGCCTCGTGGGTCCGCCTCGATCCGCTCGATCTCGACCGGCCCACCAGCAGGGGTACAGATTCCGGGAGCACCGTTCTCGGACAGATCCTCGTCGATGATCACCTCGACCACCAGCTTGGCCGCCCGGAGTTCCTCGCGCAGGCGGGCGTAGGCGCTGGTGTTGGTGACCAGGAGTTCCGGATGGGCGGCGGCGTTGCCGACAGGCCGGAGGCAGTGGAGCTTCAACTGCCGTACGTCGAAGTGCTCCAGGGTGCGTGCCAGCGGCAGAACCTCGTCGATGTTGCGGGATGTGACCGTCATGGTCGCGCCCGTACGGACACCGAGTTGCCTGGCGAGGTCGAGTGCGCTCAGCGCGCTCTGGTAGCTCCCTGCCTTGCGGATGTGGTCGTTGGTAGCGCCGATGCCCTCCAGCGAGACCCGGAGCAGGTCCAGATGCGGAGCGATCTCGGTCAGCCGGCGCTCGACCCGGTAGCCGTTGGTGCAGATCTCCACCTGGAGTCCCAGTTCCTGCTTGGTGTGCTGGACGACCCGGGCAAGATCCTTGTAGACGAACGGTTCGCCGCCGAGCAGGGTGACGGCTTCCGCACCGTAGTGGTCGCGCATGAGCGTGATGAGGTTGATCGCCTCTTCGGCGGTGAAGGCGTCCGCGTGCTGAAGTCGCTCGCCGTGGAAGCAGTGCAGGCACGCGAAGTTGCAGCGATACAGCAGCTGTAAGTACAGCATCCGGATCCTGCGGATCCCGGTGATTACCCCGATCACGTGGTCCTCCTTCGGCCAGTTGCCTGGTGGAAGACCTGATGGTGGCGGAGAGTACGAGGACCGCGTCACCGCGTATGCGGACGTGCCCGGGACGTCCTGGGACGTTTTCAGCGTGCCGCGTAGGTCTCCAGGAGCTGGAGAAGGCGCGCGGTGTCCGACAGATCCGGCAGTACCTCGGATGCGCCGGCGGCGGCCAGTTCTTCGGCTGTGTGGATGCCCGAAGCGACCGCGATGATCCCGGAGCCTGTGGCGAGTGCCGCCTCGACATCCCGCGGCGTATCCCCTACAAGCACGACAGGAACGCCCTCGCGCACGCCCTGGAGGCGCTGGGCTCGTTCTCGGGCGACGGTCACCAGGTCCGGCCGCTGGAGGGCGTCAGCGCCGTAAGCACCGACGGCCAGATCCAGCAGGGCGTCGAGGCCGAAGGCCGACACCTTCACGTGGGCGTTGGCCGCGATATTGCCGGTCAGCACCGACGACACCCAACCGCTCCGGACCGAGACCGCCTTGAGAATCGCCCGTACTCCCGGCAGAGCTGTCCCACGCCGCCGGAGATCTTCGAAGCGTTCCTCACCGGCACGGGCAAGAGCGGCCTCGACAACCGCCCACTCCGGCTCGGGCAGACCGTCCAGGACGAACATGTCCCGCATGATCAGGCGATCCGTACGGCCCCCCGTCCGCGCCGGCCGCGTGGGAGCGGCCCCCGTCAGCGACGCGAAGGCGGCTGCGTATATCTCCTTGCTCACCTCCGAGTTGTCGATGAGGGTGTGGTCGATGTCCCACAGGACGATGAGCTCCATAAGACCAGCGTAGATAGCCTGGCGTAGCGTCAGCTGTCGAGGAAACGTCCCATAACGTCCTTGCCTTCGACCTTCGGCCGGGCTTGTATGGTTTCCGTGAACGAGCGACTCCACTCCGTACTCGCCCAGCGGGGCGTGCCGCCCGAGTCGCTTGCCGAGGTCTGCGAGGTGGACCCCAAAACCGTCGGCCGCTGGCTCGGCGGGCGTGTGCCCCACCCGCGGCACCGCTTCCGGGTCGCCCAACACCTGCGGGTGGAAGAGACCTTCCTCTGGCCCACCCCGCCCCGGGGCGTGGGCAAGCCGGGCTCCGGGTCGGACACCGAACTCGTGGGCACCTACCCCAATCGCGCCAGTGTTCCCCGCGACACGTGGCTCTCGCTCCTCCAAGGGGCGCGGGACCAGATCGGCTTACTCGTCTTCTCCGGCACCTTCTTCGCCCAGTCCAACCCACGCGTGGCCAAGATGCTCGCCGAGCGGGCCGCCGCCGGCGTTCGGGTACGCCTGTGCTTCGGCGACTCGAACGGCCGGGCGGTCGCCGTCCGGGGCCGCGAGGAAGGCATCGGCGGCGACACCCTCGCCGCCAAGATCCGTGCTTCCCTGACCTACTACCGCCCTCTGCTGTCCGAGGCGGGCTGTGAAGTCCGGCTGCATGACACCACGCTCTACACCTCCCTGTTCCGCTACGACGACAACCTGCTGGCCAACCCCCACATCTGGGGCCAGCCGGCCAGTGCCAATCCCGTGCTCCATCTCAAAAGGGTTGATGCCGCCGGGTGGTTCGACAACTACGCTCAGAGCTTCGAAGCCGTCTGGGCCGGTGCGCGGCCCTGGGCACCCGGCCAGGAGGGGACCGCCGCACATGGGCAGGACTGAGTACTACAACGACCCCGAGGCCCCCAAGGCGAACACCCTCATCCCGGCCAACAACCTGCTCGTCGTCGACGACAGCGGCGCCATCCTGCTCCAGCGCCGCCGCGACACCGGGCAGTGGGCGCTGCCCGGCGGAGCGCAGGACATCGGCGAGACAGCGGCCCAGTGCGCGGTACGCGAATGCCTGGAAGAGACCGGCATCATCGCCGAGATCACCGGCTTCCTGGGCATCTACACCAACCCGAACCACATCGTCGCGTACACCGACGGCGAGATCCGCCAGCAGTACGAGAACACCTACATCGGCCGCCCCGTCGGAGGCGAACCCACCATCAACGACGAGGCCGACGGCGTCCGCTTCATCCAGCCCACAGACCTCGACCAGTACGACATCCACCCCAGCATGCGCCAACAGATCGGCGACTACCTCGCCGGCACCTACCCCTACCTGGGCTGACTCGCCAACGCCGCCTCCACCCGCTCCACGGCGGCAAAGATCTCCGGGGCTGCCCGACGGATGAACCGCCCCACCACACTGTCAGCTTCGTAGCGGCTGAGGATTTCTGACACTCGCGCCTCGGCAGTCGTCCGATCTCCGTCAGGCGTGGTCGTCATGTCGCAGTAGACCAGCGCATCCACCAGCGACCGCTTCTCCGGCGACGGGAATTCCACCTTCAGCACCTCACGCAGCCCGCGCTCCTCGGCCTCCAACAGCGCGAAGGTGTGATTCGCGACAAGCCGTACGAGTCGTGCATCGGCACCGTGGGTGTCCCGCAGGAACCGAGCGCCGTCCAGCGGATGAAATCCAGTCACGGCCAGCTGCGGAGCGTAGCCCACGTCGTGCAGGACAGCCGCGGAGACGAGCAGCTCGGCGTCGTCCTCCACGATCCCGGCCAATTCGGTCGCACGCCGAGCGACGCCTTCAGAGTGTGCGTACCGACGGGGAAGCGGTCGGCGCAGCTCAGCCTCGGCAACCGAACGAGCCCACTTCGCCGAGGGGGCCATGGTGGTTACCTTTCCGCCGCGCGGAGCGCCAGGGCCGCGAGGGCTTCTGGGGCGCCTGGTTGGTTTCTTATGCCGGGGAACGCGTTGATGTCCACGATCAGGGGGGCGCCTGTGGGGGTCGTGATGATGTCCACTCCGTAGACGTCCAGGGCGAAGACCTTGCCGACCTTTCGGACCAGGGTGAGCCAGGTCGGGGGGAGGTCGGTGGGGGTGAGTGGGGGTGGGGGTGGTGGCGTGGGGGTGGTGGCGAGTTCTGAGCGGCGGTGGGTGGCGAAGACCTTGTCGGCTATCACCCAGAGTTTGTGGTCCCAGCCGCTGTTCGGGGTGAACTCCTGAATCACTACTGGCTCTTCGGGCCAGCTCGCTGCCAGGGCTTGTAGCTGTGCGGGGGTGTCGGCTCGGGCCACCAGGTCCTCTCGGCGGCTGTGGCGGCTCTTCACCACCAGGGGGAGGGGGAGGGGGAGGCGGGGAATTGGCAGGGATGTCAGGTTGGCCAGGGTGCCTGGGGTGTGGGTTTGGGCGAAGGGGAGGGCTGCCTGTAGGGCCAGGTCTGCCATCGCCGTGCGGTCCTGGCACAGTTCCGTGGCCGCCGCCGAGTTGAGCACCCTCGCGCCGCGTTCCTCGAACGAGCGGGCCAGGGTCAGTGCCCGGGGTGTTCTGGACTTCAGTAGGTAGACGTCCGCCAGGGGGGCTGCGGTGGGGTGCAGGGGGTGGTTGGGATGTACGTGGGTTACCTCGTGGGTCGGTTTGAGGAGTCTTTCCGTTGCCGCGAGGAGTGGGTGGTCCGGGTTCGGGGTCAGGAAGCAGATTTTCATCGGCGGTCGCTCATCTGCCGTCCCCCGCCACGGCGGAGACCGGGGTCTGGTGGGGCGGCAGGGCTGGGGGTACGGACGGGCTCCCCCCGCGCGCCAAGTTCAGGATCGCCCTGGCCACCCTTGCCGCCGCGTCCGGTACCTGGCGGAAGCTGGGGAAGTCGTTCACGTCGACCACCACCGGGCCGTCCGGGCCCAGGAGGACGTCCACGCCGTACAGGTCCAGTCCGTAGACCGCCCCGACCTCGGTGACGATTCCGGCCACTTCCGCGGAGAGCGGCACGCGCCGCTCCTGGGTCGCGCGGTCCGGGTGGAGCGGGGAGTTGCGCTCGGTGGCGTACAGCTCGCCACCGACGCAGTACACCTTGAGGTCCGTTCCCGAGTTCGGTACGTACGGCTGCGCTATCAGCATGCCGTCCCCGGCCAACTCCCCGCGTATCTCGGCCATTCGCTCCGGCGACGCCACCAGCCGTACCGCGCGGCCCGAGCTTCCGTCGGCCGGTTTGACCACCAACGGGTAGGCGGAGGAGGGGATCTCGGCGAGTGCGTCCGGGTGCGACGCCGCGTACGTCATCGGCAGTGGGAGGCCCCGGTCGTGGCCGATCGCCGCCGCCACCGCCTTGTCCCTGACTCTCCGTATCGCCCGCGCGTCGTTGACCGTTGTGAGCCCCACCCCGGCGGCGGCCTCCAGGAGCGACAGGCCGGGACCGCCCGAGACCGTCTTCAGCACCCAGGCGTCGTGACTGCCCGCCCGTACGACGTCGGACAGCGGCAGCAGCGCACTGCCGGGGCGCAGGACGTCCACCCGGTGCCCCCACGCGACGAGTTGGGAGATCACCTCGACGGGCATGCCGTCGTAGCGGTACTGCTCCTCCACCAGAAAGCAGAGTCTCATCGAGCTTCCCCGTAACCCCGGACGACCGAGACGACCGAGCATCGTGGCCGAAAATGCTGTGACACTACAGAGGTCATGATCCGCCTCGTGGTTCCCCGGCCACGCACCAGCCCCGCCGCTGGCTATGCTCGGGGGGTTCGGGGATGTCGCGCCGGGGCCGTTAGCTCAATTGGCAGAGCAGCGGACTTTTAATCCGTTGGTTGTGGGTTCAAGTCCCACACGGCCCACCACCTGTCGCCCGGCCCCCCACCGCCCGCGTCCGGGCCCGGTGGGCGGTCGGGGCGGGTTTGTCCGGGGGCGGGGTCCGGGGCCGGCAAAGAAGTGGCCGCCAGATGCTGCGGTCGGGGCGAGATCGTCGCACTCTTGGCCGTATGAATGACGTACCGATCGTCGTACACCGGGCGTCCGGGACAGGCGGCCGTCGGGTCACCGTCCGCGGGCGCATCATGGGGCTCGCCCACTCGGACGACCATCTGGTCGAGTTCCTGCGCCTGGCCGGCCTGCCCGACGCGTGGGATCTCCTCGACGATCCCACCTGGGTGGAGTGGCAGGGCGGCCAGGCGCACGAATACGCGGCGGGGGGATGACGAGTGCGTCGGGGATGACGAGGGCGCCGCTGGGTGAGGAGGCGTCCCCGCCGCCTTGTCGGGTGAGGCGCCCCCTTCTCCCTCACCCCTTCTCGCGCGCCGCCCGCACGATCGGGGTGAGCTGCGTCAGGTTGTCGATCCGCCAGTCCGCCGCCGCGACCACCTCCGGGTCGTCCGCCCACCGGTAGCCCCACGGGCCGCGCCGCAGATGCGCCGTGCGCAGGCCCTCCAGCTGGGCGGGGAACAGGTCGTACGCGGGATGGTCGCCCACGTACAGCGTCCGCTCCGGCGGGGCCTGGGCCGCCTCCACGACCCGGGCGAAGAACTCCCGGGTCGGTTTGGCGACCTCCCACTCGCCCGAGCCGGTGACCAGGTCGGCCGGGAGATCGAGGCGGCGCAGCAGCTCCAGGGCCCGTACGGTCTGGTTCCCGGCGAGGACGACCCGGACGCCGAGCGCCCGTAACGCGGCCAGGGCGGGCCGTACGTCCGGGTAGAGGTCCGACTCGTCGAGGTGTTCGCCGCGTCCCGCGGTCTCCCTGGCGCGGTACGCCTCGCCGATGTCCATGCCGGGTTTGATCAGCCGCAGGGCGTCGTTGCCGTCCCTGTTCTGCGCCGTCACGACACCGACCAGGGCGGAGATCGTGTGTCGGGGGACGCCCAGCCAGTCGGCCCAGGAGGCCCACTGCCGGTCGTCGCGTACGAGGGTCTCGCCGACGTCGAACACGATGGTTTCAATCACCGGTGCCACCCTAGGCGCTGGTGAGTGGCGGTTGGGGGGACACGCTCTGCCGATTGTCAGTGGCCCCCCGTAGCCTTACCTCCATGTCCGCTTCATCGTTCGACTCGTCTGCCTCCTCCGGTGTCGGCAATCTCGCCGGCACCCCTGTCGGCACTCCCGCGCGGTCCGCCGCCGTGGTCAATGGGGAGATCCGCGCCCTGTGGACGCGCGCCGGTGGCGCGCTGTCGGCCGCTGAGCAGGAGCGCTACCAGCGGCTTCTCGTGGAGTGGGCCGCCGCGGTGCGGGCCGACGTGGTGGAAGCGGCGTAGGGCAGCTCCGTACGGCTTCTCCGGCGCGGGGCGCGAGCGGTACCGAGGGGGGCGGTGAGCGGGGCGGCCGTAAATGGGAATGATCTTGGTCCGGATGGCGTAGAGTCAGGTTTACCGACGCGGGGTGGAGCAGCTCGGTAGCTCGCTGGGCTCATAACCCAGAGGTCGTAGGTTCAAATCCTGCCCCCGCTACTCAGTAGGACCGAAGGCCCGGATCCCCAGTGGATCCGGGCCTTCGGCGTTCCCGGGCAGGTGTCGCTCCCGGCCTCCGCCCGTGCGGTGGCGCCTTCGCGCGGGCCGCCGCGTACGGTGAAGGGGCAGTGGTGGAGCGATCGGTCCGTAGCCCACTCGGTCGATGGCGACTCGCCGCCCGGCGCGGCGGCGACCAGCCTGAGGTGAGCGCGGTACCGTCCGCAGCCGAAGCCGGACCGGGCAGGAGACCACAGGTGGGGAAGCTGAGGAAGCCGGGGCTGAGAAGGCCGGGGAAGGGCGCCGGTGAAGCGGGCTCCGGCTCGGGTGGTACGCGCCCCGCCGCCGGTACGCCCCGGCCGCCCGGCCCCGCCACCGGCTTCGGTACCCGCTTCGAAGGCGGCTTCGACCCCTCCGGCGGTACCGGCAGCACCCCGGTCGCGGTCGGTGGCGGCCGGATCCCGGACGGCGGCTTCATCGACCGGGGCGTGGGCGCGGAGCCCGGCCGTATCGGACGCAGGGTCGTCCGCTACCTGCCCGCGCTGGTGATCGTCGTCGGAGTGATCTTCGACTCCGCGACCCCCACCCGCTTCACCGCCTCGCCCTTCTTCTGCTCCGCCCCCCTGGTCGCCGCTCCGTTCTTCACCCCCCTGGGCACCCTGCTCACCGGCGTCGCCGCCCTCTGCACCGAACTGGTCCTGCGCCTCCTCGACGGCACGGTCGGGAGCGCCGACGCCATCACCGAACTGCTGACGGTCCTCACCGTCTCCGTCCTCGCGCTCGGCATCAACCGGGTCGTGCGCCTGAGCGGCGAGCGCCTCGCGTCCGCCCGGATCATCGCCGAGACGGCCCAGCGCGCCGTGCTGCCCAGACCCGCCGACCGGATCGGCGGACTGCACATCGCCGCGCGGTACGAGGCGGCGCAGGAGGGGGCGTTCATCGGCGGGGACCTGTTCGCCGTACAGGACACGCCGTACGGGGTGCGTCTGGTGGTCGGGGACGTACGGGGGAAGGGCCTGGAGGCGGTCGAGGCGGTGGCGGTGGTCATCGGGGCGTTCCGGGAGGCCGCCGAGCAGGAGAGTTCGCTGGAGGGGGTCGCGCAGCGGCTGGAGCGTGCCCTCACGCGCGAGGGCACGCGGCGGGACGGGATCGACGTCTTCGAGGGCTTTACCACGGCCGTGCTCGCCGAGATCCCGAACGACGAGGCGGTGGTACGGCTGGTCAACCGCGGCCACCCCGAGCCGCTGCTGACCCACGCGGACGGCGTGGTGGTGATGCTGGCACCCGGTGACCACGCGCTGCCGCTCGGGATGAGCGAGCTGGGCGCGTGGCCGGACCGCGCGGACGCGGAGCCGTTCCCGCCGGGGGCGACCCTGCTCTTCTACACGGACGGCCTGTCCGAGGCGCGCAACGCGAAGGGCGTCTTCTACGACGCGCGTGAACGGCTGTCCGGGCGGATCTTCCCGGGGCCCGACGAGATGCTGGACGCGCTCATCGGGGACGTACGCGTGCACACGGGCGGCGGCAACACGGACGACATGGCGCTGCTGGCGGTCAGCCGGCCCGTCCAGGGGCAGCCGGAACGGCGCAGGACGATGCCGGTCGTGCCCTAGGGCGCCCGATGCCCGATGCCCGATGCCCACCGTCCGACGCCCCACCACCCGTTCCGCACGCTCCGTGATCGCCGCGTACCGCTCCGCACAACGCCTGACCACCCGTCAGAAACCTCTGACCCCCCGAGTGGCCACCGAAGAC
This sequence comes from Streptomyces sp. NPDC087420, assembly GCF_044744165.1. Lineage (NCBI taxonomy): Bacteria > Bacillati > Actinomycetota > Actinomycetes > Kitasatosporales > Streptomycetaceae > Streptomyces > Streptomyces sp. NPDC087420. Next base: position 21,474 of record NZ_JBIUXU010000002.1, on the reverse strand, counting down.
GATCAACTCGCCCGCTTGCGCCTCGATGTGTCCCGTTACGTCCGTTGCGAATTCGTTAACGATCATCCGGAACAGCTTGGAATAAAGCCCATGTCTCTATTAACGTTCGATAACGCAGCGCGGTCGTCCCAGCCGTCGTAAGGACGGCGCCGTGCCGCACGCGCCGAATCCCGCAAGGGAACCGGGGAACCACCAATTGGGGTGAATCGGGGGCTTCTTGCTGCCTTGTGCCGCGAGAGCACCCGTAGGAGACCTTCCTGCTCCGAACCCGTCAGCTAACCCGGTAGGCGAGAAGGAAGGAAAGGAGCGCGCCCCAGTGGCGTCCAACAAGCCTGCCCTCGAAGCCCCCTTCGAAACGGAAACCTTCGAACCGCCGACGTTCGGCACCGAAGCGGACCGGACCTGGGGGGAGTGGAATCCCACCGAGGACTCCCTGCTTCCCCCCGTACGAGGCAGGCACCGCGTCGCCAAGCAGCGCGGACTGGCCCGCAGTTCCACGGTCCTCGGCGTCGGCGTCCTCGCCGCCGTCGGTGCGGGCGGCATCGCCACCGCGCAGGACAAGCCCGCCGTCTCCATATCCCTGCCCGATGCCATCACGGACAATCTTCCGGCCGCCAAGTCGCTGCCGGGCGTGGGTTCGCTGGGTACGGAAGAGGCCAAGCCGAGCGCGCTCGCCACCGACCCGCTGACCACGGCGGGCATGACCACCGCGGACTTCCAGCAGGGCGCCACCGACGCCGGCGAGGCGCTGCGCGCCCGCATCCTCCAGCAGGCCGAGGCGCAGCAGGCCGAGGCCGACGCCACGACCAAGGCGGCCGAGCAGACGGCGGCGGCCGAGAAGGCCGCGGCGGACGCGGAGAAGCGCCAGACCGAGGCCGAGAAGAAGATCCAGGCGGCGAAGGACAAGGCGGAGGCCGAGGCCAAGGCCAAGGCGGCCGCCAAGGCCGAGAAGGAGCGCCTGGCCAAGCTCGCGGAGAGCTACACCCTCCCCGTGGTCTCGTACACGATCACCTCCACCTTCGGCCAGGCCGGCTCCATGTGGTCCTCCGGCTACCACACCGGGCTGGACTTCGCGGCCCCGACCGGCACGCCGATCAAGGCGGTCCACAGCGGCACGGTCCAGTCGGCCGGCTGGTCCGGCTCGTACGGCTACCGCACGGTGCTGGAGCTCGACGACGGTACGGAACTGTGGTTCTGCCACCAGTCCTCGATGACCGTCACCGCCGGCCAGAAGGTCTCCACGGGCGAGGTCATCGGCCGCGTCGGCGCGACCGGCAACGTGACGGGCCCGCACCTGCACCTGGAGGTCCACGCCCCGGGCGGCACGGGCATCGACCCGATGGGCTGGCTCCAGAGCAAGGGCCTCAACCCGTAGCGGATCGATCGCGCGCCGGGGGCGGCGGAACAGCACCGGCCCCGGCGTTGTCGAGCCCGGGCCGGAATAGCCCCCGGCCCCCGCGTCGTTGGGGCAGTTCATGACAGATCTCCGCACCCTCGGCTCCTCCGACCTCCGGGTCTTCCCCCTCTCCCTCGGCGGCAACGTCTTCGGCTGGACGTCCGACGAGGCCGAATCCTTCGCCGTCCTGGACGCGTACGCGGCCGTGGGCGGCAACTTCGTGGACACCGCCGACACGTACTCCTCCTGGGCGCCGGGACACCAGGGCGGTGAGTCGGAGACCGTCCTCGGGAACTGGATCGCCGCGCGCGGCAACCGCTCCGAGGTGGTCGTCGCGACCAAGGTCGGCGCCCACCCCCAGTACAAGGGCCTGCGGGCGGCCACCATCAAGGGCGGGGTCGAGGAGTCGCTGCGCCGGCTCCGTACGGACTACATCGACCTCTACTACACGCACTTCGACGACCCCGAGGTGCCGGTCGAGGAGATCATCACCGCGCTGGACCAGCTGGTGAAGGACGGCAAGGTCCGGGCGATAGCCGCGTCCAACCTCAGCACCGAGCGGCTCGCCGCCTCGCTCGCCTTCTCCGAGAGTGAGGGGCTGGCCCGCTACGAGGTCCTCCAGCCCCGCTACAACCTGGTCTCCCGCGACACCTACGAGGGCCCGCTCCAGGACCTCGTGGCCGAGCACGGGCTGTCCACCGTGCCGTACTCGTCGCTCGCGGCGGGCTTCCTCACCGGCAAGTACCGCCCCGGGACCACGGTCGACAGCCCGCGGGCGGCGGGGGCGGGCGCCCACCTGGAGACCGAGCGCGGCCAGGCCGTGCTCGCCGCGCTGGACCGGGTCGCCGGGGCCCGTGGCGTCGAGGTCGGCACGGTCGCGCTGGCGTGGCTGGCGGCGCAGCCGACCGTGGTGGCCCCCCTGGCGTCCGCGCGGACCGTCGAGCAGCTGCCGGTGCTGCTGGCGTCGACCGGACTGGAGCTGACGGCGGAGGAGTTGGCGGACCTGACCGCCGCATCCGCGTAGCACGTGGGGGAGTTGTCAGTCGCGGTACGGGTTGTAGCCGTCGTAGTCGATGTACGGCGGCGGCACCCGTACCCGGCCCGTGGCCCGCGCCGCGTACGTGAGCGCGGGCCCGGCGATCCCCCTGCGCTGCCACAGGTGGTGCAGCAACTCCCGCTCCCGCTCGGCGAAGTCGGGCGCGCCGGCCTCACGCTCCGCCCGGTGGCGCAGGAAGGCCAAGGACGTCGCGAACGCCTCGTACTCCCCGACGGCCCGCGCCGCCCGCGCCCCGTACGCACGGCCCGCGAAGTCGCGTGCCATCGTGCGCGCCCGCATCGAGGAGAGCGCGAGCGGCGCGGCGGGGACCAGCCAGCCGGCGGCGGAGTACGCGGGCAACTCGGCGGAGATCGTGCGCAGTTCGCGCTGCCTGCTCCAGATCGCCAGCCAGGTGACCAGCCCGAGGACGGGCACCATGAACGCGCCGTAGACCACGTAGAAGCCGTACGGGCCGAAGAGCGCCGCCGAGCCGTTCCACAGCGCGTGCAGGCCCATCGCCACGACCAGGCCCAGCAGCGGCAACACCCCTCTGCGCAGCCTGCGGTGACGGGGTGCCGCCGCCGCCAGCCCGAAGCCGATGCCCGTCAGCACGGTGAAGAGCGGGTGGGCGAACGGCGACAGCACGATCCGTACGACGAAGGTGGCGACGGTCATGGAGGTGAGCCCGGAGCCGCCGGTGTACTGGTCCTCGCCGAAGGCGTTCCCGAGATAGAGGATGTTCTCGGTGAACGCGAAACCGGTGGCCGAGAAGCCCGCGACCACCACGCCGTCCACCAGCCCGGTGAACTCCCTTCTGCGGAACAGGAAGATCAGCAGGATCGCGCCGGCCTTCGCGCTCTCCTCGACGACCGGCGCTATCACGGTGGCGCCGAGGGACTCCGCGCCCCGCGGGTCGGCGGTCGCGGTGGCGATCCAGCGGGTGGCCAGGGAGTTCGCGAGGATTGCCACCAGGGCGGCGGCGCAGGCGCCCCAGGCGAACGAGAACAGCAGGTTGCGCCACGGGCCCGGCTCGACCCGGTCCAGCCAGCGGAACACCGTCATGAGCAGCGGTACGGGCAGGACGGCGAGGCCGAGGCCGACGAGGAAGCCCTCGGTGCCGGTCTGGTCCCGGACGAGCGCGAGGATCACCAGACCGCACAGGGCGAGCGTGGTGATGACCGCCGTCGCCCTGACCGCCCGGTGGGCCCAGAACGTACGGCGGCGCCAGAACACGCGGCGCGGCAGGGCGGGCCCGAGGCCGGGCGCGGGGAACTGCGGGGGCGGTGCTGACACCCGTCGACCCTAACCAGCGGCACCGGCACCTGGCGACGGTGCCTGATCGACTACTCCGCGTCACCCGAGGGGAGTTGGGGTGCCGGAGCGAGGTCGGCCGCCCGGCGGAACAGCACGTCGTGCACCGCGTGGCCCTTGTCGAGCCCCTGGCCCTCGAACCGGGTCAGTGGCCGGTACGCGGGGCGCGGCGCGTAACCGCCGTCCTCCTGGGTGTTCTCGAAGCCCGGATGCGCCGTGAGGAGCTCCAGCATCTGTTCCGCGTACGGCTCCCAGTCGGTCGCGCAGTGCAGTACGGCCCCGGGCCGCAGCCGGTCCGCGGCGAGGTCGAGGAACTCCGGCTGGATCAGCCGCCGTTTGTGGTGCCGGGTCTTGGGCCAGGGGTCGGGGAAGTAGACGCGCAGCCCGTCGAGGGAGGCGGCCGGCAGCATCTCCCTGAGGAGGATGATCGCGTCCCCGTTGGCCACCCGGATGTTGGACAGCCCGTTCCGCTCCGCGAGACGGATCAGGTTGCCCTGCCCCGGGGTGTGCACGTCCACGGCGAGAATCCCGGTGGCCGGGTCGGCGGCCGCCATCTGCGCGGTGGCCTCGCCCATCCCGAATCCGATCTCCAGGACGACGGGCAGCCCGCCGAACAGCGTGGCCGGGTCGACGGCGCGCTGCCCGTCGACGTCCAGCCCCCAGGTGGGCCACTTGCGGCGCAGCGCGTCGGCCTGCCCGGCGGTCACCCGGCTGCGGCGCGGCTGGAAGCTGCGGATACGGCGCTCGAAGTGCGACCCGGCCGGGTCGGCGGCGGGTCCGGTGCCGTTGGGGAACATCCGGCTCATGACCGTGCCGTGGTGGGCGGCGAGCCGCTTGGCGGTGTTGTCCTTGGAAGCGACGCGGTCGGGGGCGCCGCCCTCGGACGTCTCGGAGGCCTCGGGTGTCTCGGACGTCTCGGACGTCTCGGGTGTCTCGGCGATCTGGGTCATCTCGGTCTTCTCGGGCTCGGCCACAATGCCTCCGATTCTACGGAGTCCCCGGGCGGCCCCGACCTGCCGAGCCCCACCGGGCACCGCGGCCCCCGGCTCACCCCTCCGCCAGCACCTCCAGCACCCTCGCCGCCACCTCGCGCCCGATCGGCAGCGCCGCCGTCGCCGCCGGGGACGGGGCGTTCAGCACATGGACCGTGCGGGCCCCTCGCCGGATCAGGAAGTCGTCCGCCAGGGTGCCGTCCCGCAGCACCGCCTGCGCCCGGACCCCGGCCGCCGCGGGCCGCAGGTCCGCGTCCGTCACCGCGGGGAGCAGCCGCCGTACCGCCGTGGCGAACGCCCGCTTCGACAGCGAGCGGTGCAGCTCGGCCGCTCCGTACCGCCAGTGTTTGCGGGCGGTCCGCCAGGAGCCGGGCCAGCCGAGCGTGCCCGCCAGCTCCCCGGGGCGTACGTCCGACCACCGGTAGCCCTCCCGGGCCAGCGCGGGCACCGCGTTCGGCCCCACGTGCACCCCGCCGTCGACGGACCGCGTCAGGTGCACGCCGAGGAACGGGAACGCCGGGTCCGGCACCGGATAGACCAGCCCCCGGACGAGGCCGGGCCGTGCCAGCTCGAAGTACTCGCCCCGGAACGGCACGATCCGCATCCCCGGGTCGTCGCCCGTGAGCCGCGCCACCCGGTCGCACTGGAGCCCCGCGCAGTTCACCAGGGCGCGCGCCCGCACGACGTCCCCCGCGTCCCCGGCGCCCGTACGGACCGCGACCCCCCACGCGCGGCGGTCGACGACCGTCACCTCCGCGCCGTACCGCACCTCCGCGCCCGCCGCCCGCACCGACTCCGCGAGCTGCTCCGCGACCGCTGTGAAGTCGCACACCCCCGTCGTCCCGACGTGGATCGCCGCCAGGCCCCGTACCTGCGGTTCGTACTCCATGATCTGCGCCGGGCCCAGCTCCCGCACCGGAATCCCGTTCTCCCTGCCCCGCTGGACCAGGGCGTGCAGCCGCGGCAGCTCGTCGCGCCGCGTCGCGACGATCAGCTTGCCGGTGACCTTGTGCGCGATGCCGTACTCCGCGCAGAACTTGACCATCTCGGCCGCGCCGCGCACCGCGTACCGCGCCTTGAGGGACCCCGGGCGGTAGTAGACCCCGCTGTGGATCACCCCGCTGTTGTGGCCCGTCTGGTGCCGCGCGGGCCCCGCTTCCTTCTCCAGCACGACCACGCGGGTGCCCGGAGCGGCGCGCGTGATCGCGTACGCCGTCGACAGGCCGACGATCCCGCCGCCGATCACCAGCACGTCGCAGTCGAAGTCCGCGCGTCCGTCCATCGTGTGCCACCTCCCACCCCGATAGTGCACTGGCCCGCTGACAACGCCGCCAAACCACGAGCGGGCGGCCAGGTGCACCGGAGGTGATCCGGGGGCGTACGGTCGTGCCCGCCTCCGGACCGGCCCGGACGGGTCCGGGACGGCGGCGGGCGGGTCCGGGACGGCGGCGGGCGGGTCCGGGACGGCGGCGGGCGGACACAGCGGGCGTGCGCCGGCGCCAAGGCGTACACCAGCGCCAAGGCGGGCACCGGCGCTACGCCGGGGCGACCAGCAGCGGCCTGGCGCGCTCCCGCAGCTCGACCACGCGCGGCTCGTCGCCGTACGGCTCCAGGCGGTGCAGGAGATCGCGTACGTACTCCGTCGTCCTCGCCGACGAGATACGGCCCGCCACCTCCACCGCCCGGGTGCCCGCCGCGCACGCCGCGTCGAGATTCCCCGACTCCAGCTCCGCCACCGCGCTCACCACGAGGCGTAAACCGTGCGAGCGTACGAACTCCTCGGTCGGCCGGGACAGCGCCTGCTCCGTGAACCGCCGCACCTGGCGCGGCGCCTTGAGATCGCGGTAGCACTCGGCGGCGTCGGCCGCGAACCGGTCGTACGAGTAGAAGCCCAGCCACGCCGGATCCGCGTCGCCGTCGCGCGAACGCTCCAGCCACCCCTCCGCCGCCTTGAGCGCCGCCCCGGCCGCCACGGCGTCGCCCGCCTTCGCGTGCGCCCGCGCCTCCACCAGCCGGAAGAAGCTCATCGTGCGCGCCGTCGCGAGCCCCCGGTTGCGCTCCAGCGCCGCCTGCGCCAGGTCCACGCCCTCGTCGGCGAAGCCCCGGTAGGTCGCCTGGAGCGACATCGACACCAGTACGTACCCCCCGAGCGGCACATCGGCCGCCGCGCGCGCCAGCCGCAGCGCCTGGATGTAGTAGCGCTGCGCCGCCTCCTGCTGCCCGGTGTCGAAGGCCATCCAGCCGGCCAGCCTGGTCAGTTCGGCCGTCGCCCCGAAGAGCCCGCGGCCCACCTCGTCGCTGTACGCGCCGAGGAGCAGTGGCGCCGCGTCCACCCGCAGGCACTCGGGCACCATGGAGGAACGCCAGTCCCCGCCGCCGTACTTGGAGTCCCAGCGCCGGGCGTCGGACGCCGCCTCCCGGAGCTTGGCCACGTCGCTGTGGCCCACCCGCAAGGGTGAGATCTCCCCCGCGGAGTCGCCGCCGGGCCCGCCCTGACCGCCCGACACGCCGTGCGCGCCAGGGCCGTTGTGCGCTCCTTGCGCGGCCCGTGCGACCGTCGGATCCCGCGCCACGGACGAGTCCGCGGGTGTTATCAGCCACCGTGAGGCGGGGGTCGCGTAAGCGCTCACTGCGAAAGATCCGGCCAGCGACTGCCAGATGCCCCCGCTGCCCGCCCTGCGGCCCGCCAGGTCCAGCCGGTACAACTCCGTGGCGGAGCGCACCGCCTCGCCCACGTCGCGCGGGAAGGCGAGACCGACCTCGGGGGCCGGATCCGCGTCGGCCAGGCCGATCTCGTGGAGTGGGACAGGCCGTCCCAGTTTCGCCCCGATGGCGGCGGCGATGAGATGGGGCGCGGCACCCTGCGGCACCATCCCCTTCGACACCCACCGCGCCACGGAGGTCTTGTCGTAGCGAAGGGTCAGCCCGCGCTGCGCCCCCAGGTCGTTGACCCGCCGGGCGAGGCCGGCGTTGCTGATTCCCGCGAGGGCGAGAACGGTTCCGAGCTTTTCGTTCGGCCCGCGTAGCTCCCTGGACATGCGCCACCCCTCGACACACAGACGGCCGCCACGTCGCGGCATAGGCGCGCGGCATTCGTAAACCCAGCGTAGTTCGCCACATCCCGACCGTTAAGGGGCGGACTTCCCTATGGCGGGATTGTTGTCCGTGCGGGAGTCCGCGCGTAAGCCCCTGTCGTGATGTTCGTGCTCCGGGTGTGTGGCCGTGCGCCCGGCCGTGCGCTCTTGGCCCCGGAGGAGCGGGAGCGCTTCCATGAGTCCTGCGTGGGTCGGCCCACTGCGTACTGGAACCAGTGGGCTGGGGGACACCGCCGCCCCAATCCCCGCGGGCGGTGGATCAGTCCGGGAGGCGTTTTCCGCCTCCCGGACTGAACGTATGACGGCGTTTCGGAGCCGTGTCGAGCCCGGAGATTGGCTGAATGCTGCCTGTCTGCCGAGGGCTGTTTCCTGGCCATCCGGCCCATGCCAATGGCGCATTCGCATGTTCGCGCCTGTCGCGCGTCCGCCGCCCGGGGGCTACCGGCGGCCACTCCTGTGTGCTGTTGTCGTGGCAGCATGTCCCCGAACGGCTCGGATCGAGCTACTGTCCACGCTTCGGACCGAGCTCCCGGGACGGGCCTCGATGTGACTTGTCCACAGGCTGTGGAGGCGGCGATGCGCTGGTTGGTGGGGTGGAGCAGTATCGCCGCGCGTTTCGGAACGGCGGGCACGGCAGGGAGCGTCGGCGGGTCCGTGGCCGGCGCGGTGGGCGGGCACGCGGGCGGCAACGGCACGGCGGGATCCGTCGGGTTCGCCGACGGTGAGGGATCGGGCGGCGGTACGGTCCACCCGGTCGGCTCCCAACTCCTATGGGGCGACCCCGATCCGCTCTGGGCCGTGGGCGACTGGCGTCCCGACGAGGTACGGGTCGTCACCATCGACGCCGTCAACCGCCTCGCCATCCTGGGCTGTTGCGGCGCCACCGACGAACAACTCCGCGTCGGGCTCTTCGCGGCGCGCGGCGGGGCGCTGCGCCATCTCACGGCCTGGCCCGGGAGTTACACCGCCGTCGCGCAGATCGGCCGCCGGATCACCGTCGTCGGCGACCTGGCCGGCGCCAGGCCCGTCTTCTACACGCCCTGGGCGGCCGGCACCGCGTACGCCACCGCCGCCCTGCCGCTCGCCGACCTCATCGAGGCGCAGCTCGACATCGGCTACCTGGCGGCGCTCCTCGCCTGCCCGGAGAGCCCGGAGGCGCTGCGCGACGCCACCCCGTACGACGGGGTCAAACGCATCCCGCCGGGGCACGCCCTGATCCTGCGCGAGGGGTCCCGCGAGATCACCGGGTACGAACAGGTCGCCTCGCTCGCCGTCGCCGCGCCGCAACTCGACCCCGACCGGGCCGTCGAAGGCGTCCGGGACGCCCTGGTGGAAGCCGTACGGGCCCGGCTGACGGCCCCGCGCCACGCCCCCGAGACCCTGCCGCCGGACCCCGGGCCCGTCCCCGGCATGGGGCCCGCCGAACGGCGCGCCGCCCGCGGGGCGCCGGTGCCCGGCATCGGCGCCGACCTGTCGGGCGGCAGCGCGTCCGGGACGCTCGCGCTGCTCGCCGCCGGGCTGCCCGGCGCGCCCGGCACGATCCTCGGGCACGGCACCGGCGCGGGGGAGCGGCTGCTCGCCGTCACCTTCAACGACCTGGCCACCGGCGGGCGCGACGAGGCGGAGCTGGAGCGGGCGCGGTCCATCGCCGCGAACCCCCGGCTGCACCACGTCGTCGTCGCGGCGGGCGAGGAGGCCCTGCCGTACGCCGAGCTGGAGGGCCCGCTCACCGACGAGCCGGGCCCCTCCCTCGTCCTGGCCGAACGCAACCGGCGCAGACTCGCGGCGGGCAGCGCGGACCACTTCACCGGGGCCGGCGCGCGCGAGGTCCTGGACGCGCACCCCGCCCGCCTCGCCGACCTGCTGCTCGACCGGCGCCGACGCCACCTCCTGTCCCCCGTCGCGGCCGTCGCCAAGGCCGAAGGCGCCTCGCCCGCCTCGCTGTTCGTCCCGCTCACCGTCTACCGGGCCGCCCGCCGCCTGGCCCGTACGCCGTACCGCACCGGCCTCGAAGCCGCCGCCGCCCGCCTGCCCGAGGCCAACCGCTCGCCGCTCGCGCCCGCCGCGGACGGTCCGCTGGGCGCCTCGCTCGCGGCGCTCACCTGGTCCCGGCCCGGTCCGGCCGCCCGCTGGCTCACGGGCGAGGCGCTGGCCGAAGTATCGGTTCGCCTGTCGACCGCGGCGACCCGGCCCACGTCCGTCCCCCGCCCCGGCGAGGCGCGGGCGCGCGCGGCGCTCGCGCGGTACGCCGCGGACCACCGCGTACTGGAACAGGCCGCGGAGATCCGCAGCCAGCGCCTGCACGCCCCGTTCCTCGACAACCAGGTCGTCCGGGCCTGCCGCCTGCTGCCGGAGGCGCTGCGCGTCCAGCCGGGCGCCCGCGCGGACGTCCTGCGTACGGTCCTCGCGGGCGCCGGCATCCACGACCTGCCGCCGGGCTGGGGCGCGACGTCCCGGGCCGGCACGGCGGCGGCCACCCGGGCGGGCCTGCGCCTGGCCATCGGCGACCTGCTGGCCCTCTTCGACGCGCCGCTCCTGGCCGACGCGGGCCTGATCGAGGCCCGCGTGGTCCGCAAGGCGCTGCGGGCGGCGGCGGAGGGGGTGCCGGTGCCGCTGGACGGGCTGGCGGACCTGGTCTCCACGGAGCTGTGGCTACGGCGGTTGCTTTCGCGGCGAGGCACGTGCTGGACGGGGACGGCGGCGCCACGTCGTCGTGCGGTGGGGGTGGTGGCGCGGCCGACGTTGCGCTCTTGACCGTGCGTCTGCCCGTTGTCCGTTGCGCTTACTGATGTCCTCAATCGCCGGACGGGCTTGGTTTGTCGTGGTGGCGGGGGGCGGGGCCTCCGGAGGCAGGGGTGTCCGGACTGCTATCCTCACCGCGCTTCGCGCGAGTTGCGACGCTTTACGTCCGGACACCCCTGCCTCCTCCGACCCCGCCCCCCTCACGCCGGACGGGAGACTGAACGACCCCGCCCGCCCCGGGGTGGGCCGGGTTGTTTTGGCGCGGGCCTGGGAGGGGGACGGGCAGGGGTCGTGTCCGGAACGTAGAGCGTGTTTTGTGTCGCATGGCGATCGTTACCCAATACGACTGGCTGAACGCGACGTAAAACATGCAGTGCAGGACACGGCCCCTGACCGGCCCCCGGCAACAACCCGCACCAGGCCACCGGGCCGCAGCGGGCACAACCAAGCCCGTCCGGCGATTGAGGACAATCAGTAACCCGCGCCGCCCACCGGGCAAAGGCGCGGCCGATCACCGACACGCGATACGAGACCTCGCCCAGTCCGCCAGCGCCACCGTGTCGAACGGGGTCTCGGGGTCCACCACCAGCCGGATCGACCGCTGCCCCGCGATCCCCACAGACACCCGCACCGCCGCCCCACCCCCGCGCAGCACCGGGGACCGCCACAACCGCCCCCCGTCCCCGTAGACGGAGAACCGGACGGAACCGAGCCCGAGGGTCATGTCGTCCACCCCCACCATCGCCTCGTACGAGGTACAGCTCCGGTTGAGGTCGATCGTCACCGAGGACGGCGCGTGCATCGTCACGCCGTACGCGTACCGGGTGCCGCCGATCGAGACGCTCGACCGCTGCCAGAGCCAGCCGCTCCCGCCGAGCCGCACCTCGGGCGCGGTGCCGTCCCCGAGGACGCCGTACTCCAACTGGTTCACCTGGTACACGGCGGGCGCGGGCACGGGCAGAGGCGCCGGCTTCGCCGGCTTGGGCGTGGGCTTCACGACCGGCTTCACCGGCTTCGCCGAAGACCGCCGCGTCGCAGGCGCCGGAGAGGGCGTCCGGGACGGCGTGGCACGACGCGCAGGCGTAGGCGCAGACGTACGCGAAGGAGTGGACGGAGGCGAGGGCGTCGACAACCGGGGCGCAGGCCCAGGCGCAGCCGGCTTCGCCGGAGAAGGCACCGGAACCCCAGGAAGCACCGGCTGCGCCGCCGGCGGCTTCGCGTCCGGCCGGCCCGCGTCCTCCGGGCTGCCCGACAGGGCCCACACCAGACCGGCCGTCGCGACGACGACCAGCCCCGCGATACCGACCTTGACCGGTGCCCCGAGCCCCTCGGCGGCCGCGGCCCCGGAAGCGGAACCGGCAGCCGCGCCACCGGACGCGCCACCCGCAGCACCCCCGGCCGCAGCGGCGGCCCCCGCGGCCCCGCCGCCCGCGATGATCCCCGCCGCCTTGAGCGAATAGCCCGCCGCGAACCAGCCGATGACCGCGATCGGCACCAGCGCCGGGATCCCGGAGTTGACGTACGCCAACTCCCCCGCCGCCACGCGGCACTTCGCGCACGACTCCAGGTGCTTGCGCAGCCCCCGCTCGGCCCGCATCCGCAGCCCGCCGCGCGCGTACGCGCCGAGCCGGTCGGCATAACGCGCGCAGTCGCCGCCCGAGGTGAGCGCGGTGCTCACATGGGCCTGGAGGTACGCCTGCTTGAGACCCTCGCGCGCCCGCCCGGCCAGCACGGCCGTCGCGTTGGCGCTCAGTCCGAAGAGCGGCGCGACCTCGCTGGGCGACTCCTCCTCGACCGTGGTGTGCCAGAGCACCGCCTGCCAGCGCTCGGGGAGGCTGCGGAACGCCTGCATGGCGAGGGACTGCTCGGCGTCGTGCATGGCCCGTACGTCCGCGCCCAGGTCGAGCGTGTCCACGTCCGAGACCTCCGCGACGCGCGCGGCCTGCGTCGCGAACGCCGCGAAGTCGTCGACCAACTGCTCGCGCTTCGCGGACTTCGTCCAGGACGCGGCGACGCGCCGTACGGTCGTCAGCAGGTAGGCACGGACCGCCTGCTCGGGCCCGGCCCCGCCGCGCACCGCCTGGAGCGTACGGGCGAACACCTCGGCCGTCAGGTCGTCGGCGGTGTGTGCGTCACGGCAGCAGGTACGGGCATAGCGGCGCACCGCGTCCGAGTGCCGGCGGAACAGCTCCTCGTACGCGCTGTCGTCGCCGTCCCGCATCCGCTGGACCAGGTCCGCGTCCGACCTGGGCAGGCCGGCGGCCGGCAGCTCCAGCGTCGGCACGTCGACGTCCTCGCCGAACCGGGGATCGTCCTCGCTCCCACGCTCCCGCTGCGTCGGCACGCTGCCGTCCCCGCCGGGCAGGGGCAGAAGACCGCCGCCCCCAAGACCGGCACTACCGGGCCCGGTAGCGGGCCCAGGCACCACCACAGGCCCGGGCACCCCCGCACCCCCACCGCCTTCGCTGGGCCCACCCTGCTCGGGCACACCGGCCTGACTGGGTCCGCCCTGCTCGGGCACACCGGCTTCACTGGGCCCTCCCTGCCCCGGCACACCGGCCTCGCTGAGTCCGCCTTGCTCCGGCACGGCCGCGTCGCTTGGCCCACCGCGCTGCGGCACAGCCGCCTCGCTCGGACCTCCCTGCTCCGGTACGCCCGGCATACGCGGACTACCCGGCGCGCTCGGGGCACCCGACACGCCCGACACGCCAGGGCCACCAGGACCGTAGGGGCCAGCAGAGCCATGGGGACCCCCCGGCCAACCGGGCCCACCAAGGCCTCCCGGCCCACTGGGACCCCCCTGCCGACCAGGACCTTCCGGACCTCCCGGGCCATCGAGCCGACCGGGGCCTTCCGGCCCACTGGAACGGCTGGCCCCACCGGGACCCCAATGCCGGCCGGGACCTTCCGGATCGCCCGGCCCACCAGGCTCACCCGCGCCTCCCGGCGCACCAGAGGCCCCCGGCTCACCGAGACGGCCAGGGACCCCAGGGCCACCGGAACCATCGGACCGACCAGGCCCACCAAGGCCTCCCGGCCCACTGGGACCCCCTTGCCGATCAGGACCTTCCGGACCTCCCGGGCCATCGAGCCGACCGGGGCCTTCCGGCCCACTGGAACGGCCGGACCCATCGGGACCCCAATGCCGACCGGGGCCTCCCGGAACACCCAGACCACCCAAGCGGCCCCCCGGCCCACCGGCCCCACCCGCGCCTCCCGGCGCGGACGGCTCCCTGGGGCCGCCCTGGTTGGGCACCTGCCAGGACGCCGGGCCGTCAGACTCCGTACCCTCCGTACCCCCCTCGGCGCCGCCACCAGGCGGCTCCGCACCGCCACCAAGTGGCTCGTCCCGTCCATCACCGCTCATCGCGGAAGCCCCCGCACGCACTGTCCGACCCACACACCCGGTCAGCGTGCCACAGCGCGCCGCGCCCAAGCCCTCTCAAGCTCCGCAACCACTCGTCCGGGGTCGTTTCCCGGGCCCGAGCCCCACACTTCACCCGTTCGGGGAAGCCTCAACAGCGCCTGAAAGTACGCCAGTTCGAGGAAAGTCGCGCGACGAAGGCCGCCCGGCGCGGGCTGGTGGGGGCACCCGGTGCGGACCGGTAAGTCCACCCCGCGCCGACAGCCGCAGGCGCCTCGCGCCGCCCGCCGCGCGCACTCCGCGCCAACCGCCTCAGGCACCCCGCGCCGCAGGCACCCCCGCCGCCCGCCGCGCGCACTTCGCGCCGAACGCCAAAGGGCACCCCGCCGACCGCCAAAGGCACCCCGCACCGACCCGTGCACGAGCCCGGGCGCACGCCCCCCGCCCGGCCCCGCCGCTCCTCATGCCGGGCGTGACCGCAGCCCCTCCAGCAGGATGTCCAGCAGCCGTGCCGAAGCCGCCGCCTGGTGCGCCGCGTCCGGCAGCGACGGCGCCGCCGTGGCGATCACCAGCAGGACATCCGCCACCGTCACGTCGACGCGCAGCTCACCCGCCTCACGGGCCCGTTCCACCAGCTGCCCCACGACCTCCAGCAGCTCCACGGCCCCCGGATCGTCCAGGTCGTCCACCGACAGGCGCGGTTCGACCACCCGCAGGTCCGGCTGGCCCGCCTGCCGCTGCTGAGGCACCCGCGCCTCGGGCGCCTGACCGCGCATCCCCGCCTCGGGCGCCTGACCGCGCGCCCCCGCGGGGTCGTCGCCGTCCACGCCCACCCGTAACACCTGGGGAGGCAGCAGCCGCCCGGCGCCGGACGCCACCGACGTACGGAGGAAGCGGGAGAGGGCCGACCACGGCTCCTCCTCCTGCCCCAGCGCCGTACGCGCCTGGTCCGTCAGCCGGGAGGTCTCCTCCTCGGCTATCCGGCGCACCAGCACGTCCTTGCTCGGGAACCGCCGGTAGACCGTGCCGACACCCACCCGGGCCCGGCGCGCCACGTCCTCCATCGGCGCCCCGTACCCCAACTCGCCGAACACCTCGCGAGCCGCTCGCAGTACATGCTCCAGATTGCGCTGTGCGTCCACGCGGAGCGGAGCTGATCGCCCGCCCGCACCCAACCGGCCTTCCCCGTCCGAGACGACGGCAGCCTGCCAATGCGAATCCTGAATGTGCATAAGCGTTCCCCCGGTAATGATGTCTCCCCCCGGAGACTCCCCGCTTGACAGTCGACGATGTGAGCCTGTCCCGTCACAGGCCGTACACCCCGACGAGGTACGAACATAGTTGAGCCCGGGTCAATTCAGAAGGGGGTAGTTCCGCACGGAGCATGCCCCGATCGGAGCAAGGACCGGAAGATGGGTGATTCAACCATCTCCCTCACCCCTCTCCACCCCTTCTGACCTGGCTTCCTCCAGCATTACCGGCGCATTTGCGTACCCCGGTTCGCCGACCGCCTCCGGTCACACAATTTGTCGGGGCTGTGGACAAAGCCTTGAGGGCGTTGCGTCATGGGGGAGTGATGGCTGAGATCTCCCGGGGGACGACCCCCGCACCCCCGCCCGCCGCGCCTCCCGCGCGCATTCTTGTCGTCGGTGGCGGCTACGTCGGCATGTACACCGCGCTGCGCCTCCAGCACCATCTCAGGAGCGGCGAGGCCGAGGTCACCGTCGTCACCCCGGAGCCGTATATGACGTATCAGCCATTCCTCCCGGAAGCGGCGGCCGGGAACATCTCGCCCCGCCACGTCGTCGTCCCGCTCCGGCGCGTGCTGTCCGGGTGCAAAATCGTCCTCGGCGAGGCCGTCTCCATCGACCACGCCCGGCGCACCGCCACCCTCAGGACCCTCGGTGCCGAGGACGAGGGCGACGGCACCGTCGACGTCACCTACGACGAACTCGTCCTCGCCCCCGGCTCCGTCTCGCGCACCCTCCCCGTCCCCGGCCTCGCCGAACACGGCATCGGCTTCAAGACCGTCGAGGAGGCCATCGGCCTGCGCAACCACGTCATCGAGCAGATGGACATCGCCTCCTCCACCCGCGACCCCGCCCTCCGCGACGCCGCCCTCACCTTCGTCTTCGTCGGCGGCGGCTACGCGGGCGTCGAGGCCCTCGCCGAGCTGGAGGACATGGCCCGCTACGCCACGCGGTACTACCACAACCTCAAGGCCGAGGACCTGAAATGGATCCTCGTCGAGGCGACCGGCCGGATCCTCCCCGAGGTCGGCGAGGAAATGGGCCGCTACGCCGTCCGTGAGCTGCGCGCCCGCAACATCGACGTACGGCTCGACACCCGCCTCGACTCCTGCGAGGACCGCGTCGCCGTCCTCAGCGACGGCACCCGCTTCCCCACCCGCACCCTCGTCTGGACGGCCGGCGTCAAACCCCACCCGGTCCTCGCCGCCACCGACCTCCCCCTCAACAAACGCGGCCGCCTCACCTGCACCCCCCAGCTCGGCGTCGAGGGCGCCGACCACGCCTGGGCCGCCGGCGACGCCGCCGCCGTACCCGACCTGACCGCCGCCGAACCGGGCACGGAGTGCGCGCCCAACGCCCAGCACGCCGTCCGCCAGGCCAAGCTCCTCGCCGGGAACATCCTCGCCTCCCTACGTGGCGAACCCCTCCAGGACTACCGTCACAAGTACGCGGGCTCCGTGGCGTCCCTCGGGCTCCACAAGGGCGTGGCGCACGTCTACGGCCGCAAGCTCAAGGGCTATCCGGCCTGGGTGATGCACCGCGCGTACCACCTCAGCCGCGTCCCCACGTTCAACCGCAAGGCCCGGGTGCTCGCGGAATGGACCCTCTCGGGACTCTTCAAGCGGGAGATCGTCTCCCTCGGCTCACTGGAACACCCGCGCGCCGAATTCGAACTCGCCGCGGGAGGCCGGAAGACCGACGCCGCGGGCGGTTGGAAGACCGGCGCAGCGGAAGGCTGGAACACCGAGGACACGCCCAAGGACACGCCGGACGACCCGTCCAAGGACCGCTGACGCCCACGCCGGTGGACGGGACGCGTCACCGGCGGCATCACCGGTGATCCCGACGACCGGCGCTCCGCCGGTGCCCGCCGCCCGTCCGGTCGGCGACACTGGAGCCGTGACCCGCGTGTGACCATAGGTGGGCTCACCTCTGCACAGAGTGATCCGGTGCACCGACTGATCCGGCACGTTCGGCTCCGCTCGGCCAAGACGAACAGCAACACGACCCCATGAGGCCTGAACAGACGTGAATTTCACGCGTTGGAGCGCCCGGCTCCCCGGTACGCAGCGCCGCGCCGCCGCGCGGACCGACCGCGGCTCCGTGCCCGCGGCCCGTGGTGAGTACGAGCGGCAGCCCGACCCCGCGCCGGACGGCGTCCCCTCCTTGGAGGACCTCTCCGTACGGGAGGTCCTGGGCGAACTACCCGCCCTGGTGGCCCTGGTGTACGGCCCCGAGCATCGCCTCGCGTACGTCAACGGCGCCTACGCGGCCGCCTTCGGCCCCCGTACCGTCGGCACGCTCGTGGCGGACAGCTGCCCCGAACTCGCCGAGCTGGGCCTGCTGCCGCTCCTCGACCAGGTGCTGCGCAGCGGCAAGCCCCGTACGGTCAAGTCCCGCAAGGTCCACGTCCGCGCCCGGTCCGACCGGCACCAGGACGGCCAGGACGCCCAGGACGGCCACGACCGCCAGGACAGGCCCGACAGCGGCGAAGGCTCCTACACGGTCACCTGCACCCCCGTCGGCTGCGCGGACTCCGGCGGTGTCCTCATCTTCGCCGCGGACGTCACCGACCACGCCGAGGCCGCCGAACGGCTCCGCACCAGCGAGCGCAGGCACCGGCAGACCGCCGTCACCCTCCAGCGCTCCCTCCTCCCGCAGGAGTTGGAGCAGCCCGACGACCTGCGCGTCGCCGCCACGTACCAGCCGGGCGGCAAGGACGCGGCGGTCGGCGGCGACTGGTACGACGTCATCACCCTCGGTGCCGGCCGTACGGCCCTGGTCATCGGCGACGTGATGGGCCGGGGCGTCCGCGCCGCCGCCGTCATGGGCCAACTCCGCACCGCCGTACGGGCCTACGCCCGCCTCGACCTGCCCCCGCACGAAGTGCTGCAACTCCTCGACGGACTCGCCGCCGAGATCGACGCCAGCCAGATCGCCACCTGCGTCTACGCGGTCCACGACCCCGACGAGGGCCGCCTCGTCTACGCCTCCGCCGGCCACCTGCCGATCCTGGTACGCGACGAGGACGGCGCGGTCGAACGGGCGGCGGACCCCACGGGCCCCCCGCTCGGCACCGGCGGCTGGCAGCACACCTCGGGCAGCATCGCGCTCCCGCCCGGCTCCACGGCCGTCCTCTACACGGACGGCCTGGTCGAGCGCCGGGGCGAGGACATCGACGAAGGCATCGAGTCCCTGGAACGCGCCCTCGCCGGCGCCAACGGCTCGCCCCAGGTCGTCTGCGACCGCCTGATCCGCTCCCTGGGCGTGACGGCCGACCACGACGACGACGTGGCCGTGCTCGTCCTCCAGTACCCGGCGCGTACGGGCCCCGACGCGGAGCTGTTCCACAACGCGGCACTCGACCTGCTCGGCGGCGTCGAGGCCGCCCCGCGCGCCCGCGCCTTCGCCTCCGGGGTGCTCTCCTCCTGGCGGTTCCCGGTCGAACTGTGCGACCTGGGCGTGCTCGCCACCAGCGAACTGGTCGCGAACTCCCTCCAGCACGGCACCCCGCCCATGCGCCTCAGACTCCGCCGCACCGACCGCCGGCTGATCATCGAGGTGACGGACGGCGACGACCACCTGCCACGCCGCCGCCGCGCCGAACCGGCGGACGAGGCGGGCCGCGGCATCTCCATCGTCGCGACGATCGCCTCGTCCTGGGGATCCCGCCGCACCCCGGGCGGCGGCAAGGCCGTCTGGTGCGAGTTCGCCCTGCCGCGCTGACGCGCGACCGCCGTGAGCGGTCAGCCCACCCGCTCCGGTACGGGCCGCGTCCTTACGGGCTCCGCCTTCTCCGCGCCCTCCGGCAGCCGCCGCGCGACCACCCGCGAGGCAGACACCGGCGAAGGCCGGTCCTGCGCGGGCGTGAGCCGCCGGCCGAGCCGCAGCGCCAGCACGGTGATCCCCAGCGAGAACAGCACGAACGTCACGATGTACGGCCCGTGCAGCGACGCCCCCATCGGACCGCCCACCGCCGGACCGACCGCCAGCGCCAGCTGCTTGACCAGCGCGAAGGCGGAGTTGTACTGCCCGACCATCGACGTCGGCGCCAGATCGGCCACCAGCGGCGCGACGGTCGGCGCGAGCATCGCCTCACCGAGCCCGAAGAGCGCGTACGTGGAGATGAACGCGGCCGTCGCCATCGTCGTACTCCCGTGCCCGAGCCCCGCGTACCCCGCGACGATCCAGGCCACGGTCCAGATCAGCCCGACAGCCGCGATCACGCGCGTACGGCTCCGCCGCTCGACCAGCCGCAACACCACGAACTGCGCGATCACGATCACCGCCGTGTTGGCGGCCAGCGCGACCCCGAGCGTCGAGGGATCGATCCCCGCGGCCTCGGTGCCGTACGCGGCGAGCCCCGACTCGAACTGCCCGTAACAGGCGAAGAACACCACGAAGCCCAGTCCGAGCAACTGCACCATCGCCCGGTGGCGGAGCAGCGCCCGCACCCCGCCCCCGGCGCGCCCGGCGGCGTCGGTGTCCTTGGAGTCTTTGGACAGCGCGCTCACGGCGAAGGCGGCCGGACGGGGCAGTCTGACCGAGGCGGCCATGCCCGCCAGGACGAGGAACATCACGGCCTCAATGGCGAAGAGCAGCGTGAAGCTGCCCGGCCGGTCCTGGTCGACGATCTGCCCGCCGACCAGCCCGCCGACCCCGAGCCCGAGGTTCGCCAGGAAGAACTGGGTCGCGAAGGCCCGCGTCCGCGTCGCCGCCGTCGAGCACCACACGATCATCGTGGCCAGCGCCGGCTGCATGACGGCCGTACCGGCACCGAGCAGCGCCGCCGACATCACCGCCGTCGGCACGCTCCCCGAGAACCCCATGGCGAGGGCCCCCGCCGAGGCCAGCACCGCCCCGCTCACCAGGACGGGCAGCGGACCGCGCCGGTCGATGATCCGGCCGGTGAAGGGGAGGACAACAAGAGCGGCCATGGCGAAGACCGCCAGCACCACACCGGCGGTACTGGCGCCCAGATCCCGCACCTGAGCCACGTACACATAGAGGTACGGGACCGTGAACCCCAGCCCGAACGCGCCCAGCGCGTTGCCCGCCTGGATCCTGCGCATGGCCGCGCCCAACTCCCTGGTCACACTCACCCACCTAAGAACTGACGTCCGAAGACTTAGAAGCTAAAGTTAAGACCTTAACAATACACATCGAAGGACTTAGAAGCCTACGCATATGCGTGCGATACTTCCCCGATGTCCGACACCCCGGCCAAGCCCGCCCCGCAGGGCCTCCAGGAGCCGAGCCTCGACGAGCAGATCGCCGCCTACCAGCGCGAATTCCGCGACCTCGACCCCCAGGTCGAGAAGATCGTCTCGGCGCTGGGCCGCCTGAACCGCCGCATGAACGTCGCGTACGGCCGGCAGGTCGCCGACCTCGGCATCAGCAATGCCGAGTGGGAGGTCCTCAAGACCCTCGTGGTCTCCGGAGCCCCCTACCGCCTGGGCCCCGGCGAACTCGCCAAGCGCCTCGGCCTCACCCCGGCCGCCATGACCCACCGCATCGACCGCATGGCGGGCGACGGCCTGGTCACCCGCGACCGCGACGAGAACAACCGCGTACGGGTGATCGTGGAGCTGACCGACGTGGGCCGTACGAAGTGGCTCGCGGCCATGCGCATGGCGTCGGACTTCGAGGAGGAGCTGCTCCAGGACCTCTCGGGCGACGAGCGCGGAGTGCTGGGCGAGATGCTGATCCGCCTGCTGCGCAGGGTGGAACACGCCCAGCCGGACGCGGGCGGACGGCTGACGGATCTCGACTGAACGGGGGCTTGACAGCCCCCTGCCGGATCCGTAAGGTTCTTCGAGTTGTCACGGGGCCGGTACGGCCCGGCGGCAGCCACTCCCGCCGCGGATGCGGCACCCAAACTCAGCACGATCTCCCAGCCGGGATGTATTTTCGCATGCCGAAATACATTTCGAACTCCCGATCTCTCGATTATGAGTCGCCTGGGGAATCCGCTAGTGTTCGGGACGTCGGAACGGCCGAAGGGCCGGGACGGCACACCCCCTCTGACTGGGAATCAGGCCCGAAAGGTTCTGGTAGAGTCGGAATCGCTGGAAAGGGAAACGCGAAAGCGGAAACCTGGAAGGCGGCCCCGCCGGCCGGGGAAATCGGATACGAAAGCATCTGATAGAGTCGGAAACGCAAGAACAGAACAACAGCAACACAAAATGAAGTACCGAAGGGAAGCGCCCGGAGGGCCCCGGAGACGGGACCGAAGGAAGCGTCCGTTCCTTGAGAACTCAACAGCGTGCCAAAAGTCAACGCCAGATA
>NZ_JBIUXU010000001.1:651068-802088 GCF_044744165.1 Streptomyces sp. NPDC087420 | reverse complement strand
AAGACCCCAAGCCGTTCATCTGGACCAAGACCGCCGACCAGATCCTCGAATCCCTCGCCTCGTACTGCCGACGAATTACCGACTCAGGACACTAGGGCCTGTCGTTCGGATCTCCGTGGCGTCGCGGTGTCCGGGGGCGTACCGCCGCGTGCTCCTCCACCTCGTCCAGGTAGAGGGCGGCGCGGGCCGCCGCGTCCGCGCGCTGCGCGGGAGGCACTCCGCGCAGCGCGCTCCGGCGCGACCCCCGGGTGAGCAGGTCCGGGGACAGGTCCGTCTCCGGGGACAGCAGGAAGGCGCGGGCCCGGTCCCGTACCCCGCGCCGCAGGGTGAGGTAGAAGCCCAGGGCGACCAGGAAGTTGAGGACCGCCTTGCCCGCGATGCCCGCGACGGACCCCAGGAACGGCGAGTCGAAGAACCAGTGCATGGCCATCGCCATCAGGAGGCAGAGCAGGGCCGCGAGGTGGCGCCGTGGCGCCGGCGGGGAACGGTGGGCGAGCAGGATGCCGACGCCGGTGCCCGCCACGGCCGTCATGGCCCAGTGCGAGCCGACCCCCGTGAGCACCACCCGGGTGGTGAAGGACTGGCCGACGGCGGCGCCCTCGTCGATCCCCCCGGCGATCACGAGGGAGTTCATCGCGAAGGTCCAGTTCTCCACGACCTGGAAGCCGAGTCCGGTGAAGGCGCCCAGGAAGAAGCCGTCCAGCGGCCCGCGGACCAGCCGCCGCGACCCGAGCGCGATCAGCAGCACACCGGACACCTTGAGGAGTTCCTCGTTCAGCGGAGCGGTGAGGGCCGCGCCCCAGCGCGAGCCGAAGTCGATTCCGGCGGTCTTGAACCAGACCCCCTGGAGTCCGGTGTTGGCCACGATGGCGCTGCCCGTCGCCGCCGTGCCGCCCCAGGCCACGGCGCTCCAGGCCCACGGCCGGGACGGCGGCCGGATGGGGCGCGCCTGTTCCAGGATCCCCACCCCGACGAGGACGGTGAGCAGCAGCAGCACGGCGGCCAGCACGGCGGAGCCGGGGAAGACCCGGACGAGGCCCGAGAAGTCGTAGAGGATCAGCGCCGCGCCGGCCGCGCAGAGAAAGGCCCACATCAGGCCCACGACCCTGCGCCCGGCGGACGCGCGGAGAGTGGTCGCCTTCTCCGGGGTCACAGGACGCCCCCGGGGAAGGCGACCTCGCGGGCCTGCGCGAGTCCGTCCGCCAGAGCGCCGGGGTCCGCGTCCGGCTCCGCCAGTACGGTGATCTCGACGGCGTAGTCCTGCCCCGGCGACACCCACACGGCGGCCCTGCCCGCGCGGCCGCCCCTGCGCAGCGTCCCGGTCGCGCCCGGCGCTCCCCCGGCGCTGGTGGCCCGGGCCGGCGCGCCCAGCGTGCTGTCGCTGTCCACAGCCGACTGGATCCTGCGCAGACCCGGCCACAGCTCTCCGGCGTCGGCGGTGGTGGTGACGGGGACGGCGACGTAGCTCGCGACGAAGTCGACACCGCCGCGCGAGAGGGCCAGGCCGCTGCCGGAATCGCTCCCCGCCTTGCTCAGCTGCCAGCCCTCGCCCACCACCCGCAGGACGAGTGTGTCGTCGCCCGGCCCCAGCACCAGCTCGGTGTTGTCCCGTACGGGCTCGTCGTCGTCGAGGGCGCCGTCGATCAGCGACCAGCCGACGGTCAGCGCGAGCACGACGCACAGGACCCCCGCGACGGCCCACCGCGTCGGCCGGGACGGCCGCGCGGGCGGGTGTCGTGTGACCGGTGCGTCGTCCATGCTCGGTGCCCGTACCCGTCGTCTCCTAGACCCGGGCTTCCCCCCGGGCGTCGTGCCGCAGGGGCGTGAGCTGCTGGATGTCGTAGCGCACGCGCAGCTCGTTGACGGCGTCGGGGTCCGGGGCGCCCTCCTGCTTGAGGATGTCGAGCAGCTCCTCGAAGTACCGCTCGTGGTCCGTGGGCGGGGACGACTGGAAGAACATGCGCGCGGGTCCGTCGCCGCGGTTGGCGAACGCGTGCGGACAGCCCGGCGGGACGACGATGACCGTGCCCGCCGTCGCCCGTACGACCGTGCGGCCCGACGCGGACTCCCAGTGCCGCCAGTCGTCGCTCAGCACCCGTGGTTCAAAGGCCAGCACGTCCAGCTCGCCGTCGAGGACGTAGAACAGCTCCTCGCTGTGCGCGTGCCGGTGGGCGCCCACGTCGAAGCCCGGCGGGACGACGACCTCGAAGCTGGAGGCGACCCGGGAGTGTTCGCCGGTGACCTTGAAGGTCACCTCCTGGGAGGCGGTACGGACGGTCGTGCCGCCTCCCGGCGGGACGACCAGGCCTTCGGGGCGCGCGAGCCCGGTCCGGCGGGTCAGTAGGGTCATGCGGTCCTCCGGGAGGAGACGGAAGGGATGGGCGGCAGGGAAGGGGAGGGACGGGTACGGGCGGACCGCTCACCAGAGGACGGGCAGCGCCTCGGGGCCGCGGATCAGTGCCTCGCGCCGCCGGCGCACCTCGTCGCGCGGCACGGCGAGCCGCAGCCGCGGCAGCCGCTCCAGCAGGCTCGCGATCATGATCCTGGACGCCGTCCGGGCGAGCGCCGGGCCGACGCAGTGGTGTGGTCCGTGCCCGAAGGCCAGATGCGGGGCGGGGTCCCGGTCGAAGTCGAGCCGGCCGGGATCGGTGAAGACGTCCGGGTCCCGGTTGGCGGTGAGGTACGAGGCGTAGACGGCCTCGCCGGCCCGGATCCGTACCCCGTGGACCGTCACGTCCTCGGTGGCGATCCGGGCGAGGCCGACGCCGTCGCGGTGCGGGACGAAGCGCAGCAGCTCCTCGACGGCCGCGGGCAGCAGCTCGGGCTCCGCGCGCAGCCGCGCCATGTGGTCGGGGTGGGTGAGCAGCGCGTAGAGCATGGTGGCGCTGTTGCTGGTGACCGCGTGGGCGCCGCCGATCTGGATGAGGACGGCGGTCGCGACCGCTTCTTCGAGGGTCAACTCGTCCGTCTCCACCGCCTCGGCCAGCACCGCCGCGAGGTCGTCGCCGCCGTTCGTACGCCGCCGGCCGATCAGGCCGGTGAAGTAGGCCCCGACCTCCGCCCTGGCGCGCTCGCTGTGGGCGCGGCTGTACGCCGATGTCAGGAGCGACTCCGTCCACTTCCCCATCAGGGGCCGGTCGTGCTCGGGCACGCCCGTGATCTCGCTGACCACGGCCAGGGGGAACGGCCCGTTGATCCGTGCCATCAGATCGGCGGGCGCGCCCGCGCGCAGCATGCCGTCGATGAGGTCGTCCATGGTCCGCCGGGCGCGCTCCTCGACGCGAGCGGTACCGCGGGAGGTGAACGCCTTGTCGACCGAGCGGCGCAGCCGGGTGTGGTCGGGCGGGTCGGCGAAACCCACGGCCGCGTCGAGCGTGACGAAGTGCGGGGTCGTCCGGGTGACGTCGCGGCCGGCGAGTGCCTGGCGGCTGAAGCGCGTGTCGTCGGTGACCAGCTTGACGTCTTCGTACCGGGTGATCAGCCAGGCGAACCCCTCGCCGTGGGGGAGCCTGATCCGGCTGACCGGGTCCTCGCGCAGCCGCTCGGCGAGGAAGGGGTCGAAGTCCAGCCCGGGCAGGTGGGGCACCGCCCAGAACCGGACCGGGTGTGAGTCCGCGTCCCGCTCCGCGTCCGGCTCCGCCTCCGCGACCGACGGCGCGGACTCGGGCTCGGGTTCCGCCTCCGGTTGCGCCTCCGGTTGCGCCTCCGTGTCGGCGGTGTCCCGCGTGTGGGCCGCCGTCTCCGGTGTGTTGGTGGTCATCTCAGCTCACCGGTTCCGTCGCGGGCGACTGCCGGTCGGTGTGGACCGGGGTGGCCAGGACGTGCCGTTCGGACAGCGCGGGGCCGGCGAGGGAGTCGGTGGACCAGCGGCCGAGGGCCATCTCGGCGGTGATGCCGGGCCCGAAGCCCGCGATGATCCCGCTGGCGCCGTCCTCGACACCGCCCTCGTCGAACAGCCTGCGCACCGCGTCGAGGACCACGGCGCTGGCGATGTTCCCGTACTCGGTGAGGGTGGCGCGGCTGAAGCGGAACGCCTCGGGCGGGACCTCCAGGAAGTGACTGAGGTCGTCCAGGATGCGTGGCCCGCCCGCGTGGATGATGTAGAAGTCGAGGGCCGCCGCGTCCCAGCCGTGCTGGACCGCCATCGCGCGGAGGGCGGGGGCGAGGGGTTCCATCGTGCCGGGCACCCGCTTGTCCAGCAGGAAGTGGAAGCCGGTCGCCCGGACGCTGTACGCGATCCAGTCGGTCGTGTCGGGTACGAGGTGCGAGCCGTTGCGTTCCAGCGCGATGCCGGTGCCGCCCTTGCCCCGGACGACGGCGGCGGCCACCGCGTCACCGAACAGGCCGTTGGAGAGCAGCGAGCCGACCCCGAGATCGGTCGGCTGGTAGCAGAGCGAGCAGAATTCGCAGGCCACGATGAGCACGTTGGCGTCGGGGTACGCCTGGCAGAAGTCGTGCGCCCGGTTGACGGCGGCGCCGCCCGCCGCGCAGCCGAGCTGGGCGATCGGCAACTGCCTGGTGTGACTGGGGAAGTCCATGGTGTTGATCAGCCAGGCGGTCAGCGACGGCATCATGAAGCCGGTGCAGGAGACATAGATGATCAGGTCGATGTCGGAGGCACGCAGCTCGGCGTGGTCCAGGGCGCGGTTCACCACCGCGGGCACCCGTGCCTTCGCCTCGGACTCGTACAGCCGGTTGCGGTCCTCGAAGCCGGGGTGCCTGAGGGTCTCCTCGATGGGCTGGACGAGGTGGCGCTTGGCCACACCGGTGTTCTCGATCAACCGGAGCGCGAGGGGAAGTTGCGGGTGGTCGGCGTGGAGCGACCGCGCCAGGGCGAGGGTGTCCTCCATGGTGATCACATGCTCGGGAACCGACACATCGGGCTTACACAGAGTGGCCACGACGCGCTCTCCTTCGTTCGTGTTCGCTGTGAACTGCGGCCCACACTCTGTGGTGGCCCACCACCCCGCAACCTGGGGAACTGCCGGAAACTGGCCCCTGGGAGGAGTGTCAGGGGAGCGAGGGGGCGGGACCCGAAGGACCGTCAGGGATCTTACCTATGACTACGGAAAGTAAGCGCGAAATGGGCGCATCGTCCGTTCGTGGGCGCGGCGCCCGGTCCCCGATCGCGCCGCTTAGGGCCTGTCCGGCGCCACCACCGGTCCGGCGACCGTGGGTCACGACCCGTCCACCGAACGGGGCGGAAGCCGAAAACCGGCCGTCCTGTACCGGTGACACCATGGGACTCGCGAGTCCCGGAGACCTCTCTCCGTCCCAAGGTTTCGGCGCGGGAGAGACATTCGGGGAGTCGTTGAGCCCTATAGTACGGGCTGGGCGGTTTGTTTTGTGCTGGTCAACCCGGCTGCGCGGAAGGGTCATTCATGGCAACACAGGAGCGCGCCATCAGGACGCGCATGGCGATTCTGGAGGCGGCCGGCGCGGTCTTCGACGAGTACGGCTACTCCTCCACGACCCTCACCATGGTTCTGGAGCGCGCTCAGGTCACCAAGGGCGCCCTGTACTTCCACTTCCAGTCGAAGGAAGCCCTGGCCCAGGCGGTCCTGGACGAGCAGGTGCAGCTCGGCACCGTGCCTTCGCAGCCCTGCAAGCTCCAGGAAGTCATCGACATCACCTTCGCGGTGGCCCACCGGCTCCTGGACAACGCGCTGCTCAGGGGAAGCGTCCGGCTCACCGTGGACCAGAGCGCTCCCCCGGGCGTCGACCACAGCGGCCCCTTCCGCCAGTGGCCCGTCCATCTGGTGTCCCTGATGGAAGAGGCACGCGCGCAGGGTGAGTTGCTCCCCAGCGTGCGCCCGCAGGACACGGTCGAACTGCTGGTCGGCGCGTTCGCCGGCATCCAGCTGATGTCCCGCGCGCTGACAAATCGCGAGGATCTCGGGCGGCGGATATCAATACTGTGGGGACACATCCTGCCCAGCATCGCGGTCCCGGGCCTGATGCCGAGCATCGACACCGCGCCCGACCGCGGGGCGCGGGTGACAGAGGCGATCATGGCGGCCTGATCCGGTGAGCGGGCCTTCCCGCCGTCCGGAATACGAAAGGGGCTCCCGGCGCTTCACATGAGGGCATAGGGTGACGTATGCAGTTGGTTCGCCCTGTCAGCCAGGCAGCGGCGTCGTAAGAGGGAACCCGGTGGGAATCCGGGACTGCCCCGCAGCGGTGAGTGGGAACGACCGCCGTCATCAGCACTGGATCCGGATCGGGTCTGGGAAGCGACGGCCAGTAGGTGTCTTGTCCGACGAGACGCGCCCACGAGTCCGAAGACCTGCCACTGCCCGCGCGCGAACACCGCGCACGGAGATCCCGGTGACCTCGTGGGCGGGTCGGCGTGCATGTCAGGCGGTCGCGCGTACCCGGACACCCGGGACGTGGCCCCTCCGACGTGTCGCTCCTTTCGCGCCCTCGACCGTCCCCGGGACGGCAGAGAACCGCTCGCGAAGGAGAGTTCTGTGACAGACAAGTCCGCAGCCGCGGCAGCACGGGCGACCGTGCACGGCTACCCCCGCCAGGGCCAGAACCGCGAACTGAAGAAGGCCGTCGAGGGCTACTGGAAAGGCACCGTCGGCGCCGACGCGTTGCGCGACACGGCCGCCGGACTGCGCCGTACGAACTGGCGGCGGCTCGCCGACGCCGGCGTCCACGAGGTGCCCACCGGTGACTTCTCGTACTACGACCACGTCCTCGACACCAGCGTCATGGTCGGCGCGATCCCCGCACGCCACCGCGCCGCCGTCGCGGCGGACGCCCTCGACGGGTATTTCGCGATGGCGCGCGGCACGCAGGAGGTCGCGCCGCTGGAGATGACCAAGTGGTTCGACACGAACTACCACTACCTCGTCCCCGAGCTGGGCCCCGAGACCGTGTTCACCGCCGATTCCACCAAGCCGGTCGCCGAGCTGGGGGAAGCCCTCGCGCTGGGCCTCACGGCGCGCCCCGTGCTCGTGGGCCCGGTCACCTATCTGCTGCTGGCCAAGCCCGCCCCCGGTGTCGCCCCGGACTTCGAGCCGCTGACGCTGCTCGACCGGCTGCTTCCGGTGTACGCGGAGGTCCTGGCCGACCTGCGCGCCGCCGGCGCCGAGTGGGCGCAGCTCGACGAACCCGCGCTGGTCGAGGACAGGACCCCGGCCGAGCTGGAGGCCACAACCCGCGCCTACCGGGGCCTCGGCGCGCTGACCGACCGGCCGAAACTGCTGGTCGCCTCCTACTTCGACCGGCTCGGCGACGCCCTGCCCGTCCTCGCCGGGGCGCCCGTCGAGGGGCTCGCCCTCGACTTCACGGGACCGGCCGCCGCCAACCTCGACGCCCTCGCGGCCGTCGGCGGGCTGCCCGGCAAGCGCCTGGTCGCGGGCGTCGTCAACGGCCGCAACATCTGGATCAACGACTTCGAGAAGTCCCTGTCGGTCCTCGGTACGCTCCTCGGGCTCGCCGACCGCGTCGATGTGTCCTCCTCCTGCTCGCTCCTGCACGTCCCGCTCGACGTCACGGCCGAGCGGGACATCGATCCGGAGATCCTCCGCTGGCTCGCCTTCGCGCGCCAGAAGACCGAGGAGATCGTCACGCTGGCCCGCGGTCTCGCGCGGGGCACCGACACGATCGCCGCCGAACTGGCCGCGAACCGGGCCGACCTGGCCTCCCGCGCGGGGTCAGCTCTCACCAACGACCCGGTGGTACGGGCCCGCGCGACGGCCGTCACCGACGCGGACGGGCGCCGCGCCGCGCCGTACCCGGAGCGGGCGACGGCCCAGCGTGCGCACCTCGGGCTGCCGTTGCTGCCGACCACCACCATCGGCTCGTTCCCGCAGACGAACGAACTGCGCACCGCACGCGCCGATCTGCGCGCGGGACGCATCGACACCGCCGGGTACGACGAGCGCATCGAGGCCGAGATCCGGGAGGTCCTCTCCTTCCAGGAGAAGGCCGGCCTCGACGTGCTGGTGCACGGCGAGCCCGAACGCAACGACATGGTCCAGTACTTCGCCGAACAGCTCACCGGCTATCTCGCGACCCGGCAGGGGTGGGTGCAGTCGTACGGCACCCGTTACGTCCGCCCGCCGGTCCTGGCCGGGGACATCTCGCGTCCCGAGCCGATGACCGTGCGCTGGACCACGTACGCCCAGTCGGTGACCGACCGGCCCGTCAAGGGCATGCTCACCGGTCCCGTCACCATGCTGGCCTGGTCCTTCGTCCGTGACGACCAGCCGCTCGGCGACACCGCCCGGCAGGTCGCCCTCGCGCTGCGCGACGAGGTGAACGACCTGGAGGCGGCCGGGACTTCGGTCATCCAGGTGGACGAGCCCGCCCTGCGCGAGACGCTGCCGCTGCGCGCGGACGACCGGCCGGCGTATCTCGACTGGGCGACCGAGGCTTTCCGTATCACCACCAGCGGTGTCCGTCCGGCCACCCAGGTCCACACGCACATGTGCTACGCGGAGTTCGGCGACATCGTCCAGGCCATCAAGGACCTGGACGCGGACGTGATCAGCCTGGAGGCGGCGCGGTCGCACATGCAGGTCGCCGACGAACTGGCGGCGGCCGGCTATCCGCGCGAGGTGGGCCCCGGGGTCTACGACATCCACTCCCCCCGCGTGCCCTCCGCCCACGAGGCGGTGACCCTGCTGCGCAAGGGACTTGAGGCGGTGCCGGCGGAGCGGCTGTGGGTGAACCCGGACTGCGGGCTGAAGACCCGCGGCTGGACCGAGGTGCGCGCCTCGCTGGAGAACCTGGTCGAGGCCGCCCGTGAGGTACGGGGCACCCTTCCCACCAGCGCTTCCTGACGCGACCCGGGGCCGGCCGGCCCCGGAAACGAACGACCCGGCGGCGGCCGGGGCGGACAGACCGGATGTTTCCTGACATCCGGCCAACTGTTCCGCCCCGGCCGCCGTCAGGCGCTGTGGCGGTCCAGGTCCGCAGACGGTACGGTCGCGTGGACATGACGACGGTGTGACGGAAGTCCGGTGAGAATCCGGCACGGTCGCGCCACTGTGTACCCGTACCTCTGCGGGAAGTCAGACCCGGCACCTTCGTCTCAGGCACCACGATCGGGACGCGTGTTCCCCAGGAGGTTCGGCCATGGCACACTCCGCTGCCCCCGCGACAGCCGCAACACCGGCTCTCACTCCCCTCTCGCTCAAGGAGATAGCCCCGTGGGCGCTCTTCTTCGGCGTGCTGATGCTCGTCCTGCTCTACTTCGTCGGCGCGGAACAGGGCGCCCTGTCGGTCATCTCCGGTGAGAGCGTGCACGAATGGGTCCACGACGGACGCCATCTGCTCGGTTTCCCCTGCCACTGACCGGCCGGGAGACCCCTTCTCATGAACTCCGTATCTGTCCGCGCCCTGCTCGTGCGCGGCATGCTCGCCGGCCTCGCGGCCGGTGTGCTCGCCCTCGTTGTCGCCTATCTGCTCGGTGAGCCCTCCGTGGACGCGGCCATCGCGTTCGAGGAGGCGCACAGCCACGAGCACGGCGGCGAGGAACTCGTCAGCCGTTCCCTCCAGTCCACCGCGGGCCTCGCCACCGGTGTGCTGATCTTCGGCATCGCGGTCGGGGGCATCGCCGCCCTGGCGTTCTGTTACGCGCTGGGCCGCGTCGGCCGGTTCGGACCGCGCGCGACCGCTGTCCTGTTGTCCGTCGGCGCGCTGCTGACGGTGTACGTCGTGCCGTTCCTCAAGTACCCGGCCAACCCGCCCGCCGTCGGCAACGGCGACACCATCGGGAAGCGGACGACGCTCTACTTCCTGATGATCGTGCTGAGTCTCCTGCTCACGGCCGGCGCGCTCCTGCTCGGCCGGCGGCTCGCGCCGCGCCTGGGCAACTGGAACGCGACCGTGGCGGCCGGGGCCGCCTTCGTGGTCGCCGTCGGACTGGCCTACGGCTTCCTGCCGGCGATCAACGAGGTGCCCAAGGACTTCCCGGCCACCCTGATCTGGGAGTTCCGGCTGTCCTCTCTCGCCGTCCAGGTCACCCTGTGGACGACGTTCGGGCTCCTCTTCGGCCATCTCGCCGAGCGGCTCCTCGTCCCGAGGACGGACCGGGTCGGCGTGCCCGCCGGTGCGTCGGGGGTGGAGCCGAAGGCCACCGCCACCGCCGGCTGAGGACCGCGGGAGGGGACGTCAGTCCCGTACGCCAGGCGCCCCCGGGGTCGTCATATCCTGGGGGCATCAGGACAATTCGACCTGTCCGACCTGGGAGAGCCGTGGACGTCGATCTGAGGAAGCTCCGCTACTTCGCCGCGGTGGCCGAGGAACTGCACTTCGGGCGGGCCGCCGAGCGGCTCCACATCGCCCAGCCGGTGCTCTCCCGCCAGATCCGCGCGCTGGAGCAGGAGCTGCGCGTCCAGCTCCTCACCCGGGACCGGCGTTCGACCGCGCTCACCCCCGCCGGGGAGCAGGTGCGGAAGGACGCCGTGGCGCTGCTGGCCGCCGCCGAGGGTCTGCGGCGCCGGGCGCTCCGGGCCGCGGGCGGCACGGACCGGCTGACGGTCGGGTTCATGCCCGGCATCACGGTCACCACCGCCGTCCAGGCCCTCACCGCGCGCCACCCGGGGCTGACGGTGGACGTCCTGCGGACGTCGTGGGACGACCAGACCCAGGCGGTACGCGACGGGCGGGTCGACCTCAGCTTCGTACGGATGCCTGCCGACCGCGAGGACCTGTGCCTGCGCCCGCTGTTCAGCGAGCCGCGGGTGGCGGTCCTGCCGCGCGGGCACCGGCTCGCGGGGAAGCAGGCCGTCGGCATCGCCGACCTGGCCGGCGAGCGGCTGCTCCAGGACCCCGACGCCGTCCCCGAGTGGCGGGACCTGCCCCACAGGAGGCCCGACGAGGACCCACGGCCGGTGCCTGTCGTCCGCACGGTCGAGGAGAAGCTGGAGTACGTGGCCGCGCTCCAGGGTGTGGTCGTGCTGCCGCGCTCCACCGCGCTCTACTACACGCGCCCCGACCTCTGCCAGGTCACCGTGACGGACATCGAGCCCGGTCAGGTCTGCCTGGCCTGGAGCGCCCGGCAGCCGGGGCCGCTGACCCTGGAATTCGCCGACCTGGCGGCGGAGATCTACGCGGACGGTCCCTGACCCGGCTTCGCCTCACCCCCATTACCTCCGGCATTACCTCCGGCGTAATCGACGCTGTCCGGCAGGCGAGGCAGGCTGGGGTTCACCGGGTCCCGGGCGGCGCACTCCGCCCGGGACCCGGGTCCCTGACCGACCGAACCTCGCTGGAGGCTGATTTCCCATGTCCGTGAACCTTTACGAGACCGCCGTCACCCGTTACTTCGAGGCCTGGAACGCACCGTCCGCCGAGGCGCGGGCGAAGGCGGTCGCGGCGGCCTGGAGCGAGGACGGCGGGTACACCGATCCGCTGGCGGACGTCAGCGGCCAGGAGGCGATCGCGGCCGTCGTCGCGGGGGCCCAGGAGCAGTTCCCGGGCTTCACGTTCCGGCTCGCCGGCGCGGTCGACGGCCACCACGGCGTCGCACGCTTCGGCTGGGAGCTGGTCTCGGACGCGGACGGTTCCGTCCCCGTCACCGGCTCCGACCTCCTCACGCTGGCCGGGGACGGCCGGATCGACCGGGTGTACGGCTTCCTGGACCGGGTGCCGGCCGGCGCGTGACGGGGGCGGGGGCGGGGGCGGCGAGTAGAGGGAAGGGGCGGCTGCCGGCGGGCGCCGAGGAACGCACGTCGGGCGCCCGGAGACTTGTGAGAGCGCTCCCAGGGCGTCAGCATGCTCCGTATGACCGTGCCACCCGCCTCCTCCCCGTCCCCCACTGTCCGCGCCTACCGCCGCGAGGATCTGCCCGCGCTGTACGACATCTGCGTACGGACCGCGGACGAGGGCCAGGACTCACGACACCTCTACCCGGACCCGGACCTGATGCCGAGCATCTTCGCCGCGCCCTACGCCGTACTGGAGCCGGAGCTGACCTTTGTCCTCGACGACGGGCACGGTCAGGCCGTCGGATACGTCCTCGGCACGGCCGACACCGCCGCCTTCGCGCGGGCGTTCCGCTCGGTCTGGCTGCCGACGCTGACCGGCCGCTATCCGGCCCCGGCCGGGCCGCCCCGGACACCGAGTGAGGAAATGATCGCCCTCATGCACGATCCGGAACGGCTGGTCCTGCCCGAACTGGCCGCGTACCCCGCCCATCTCCACATCGACCTGCTCCCCGGCTGGCAGCGGAAGGGGCACGGGCGGGCCCTCATGTTCCGGTTCCTCGGGGCGCTGCGGGAGAAGGGCGTCGGCGCGGCTCACTTGTCGATGGTCACCACGAACACCGCCGCCCGCGCCTTCTACGACCGGCTCGGCTTCCGGCCGATCGAGGTGCCGGATCCGGGTCCCGTCACGTACCTCGGACGCTCGACCACGGTTGAGTAGCCGTGCTGATCTCGGTTCGCGCGGCGCTGTCGAGGCGCCCGTGCTGCACGGCGCCGTACCGCATGCGGCACGGCGTGGGGCATGGGGCTCTTCTGCGACGAACCGGCCGGTGAGCGCCCGTGCGTCGGCGAACACCCCTCCGACCACCGCACCGTCCCGCCCGGGGCTCCCCGCCACGCGTTGAGTCAGGGATGGAACCGCCACCGGCCTTCGGAAACGACGTCCACCTTGCCGTCCTTGACGCGAACGGCCGTCTCGTCGTCGAGGAAGTAGACCGGGAAGTCCGCGCGCGCGGCGATGAGATCGGCCCAGGCGTCGTCCCGCTCGGGGAAATCCGGCGAGTACAGGTGCGGCTTGAGATACCAGTCGAAGAGGCCGAACGGCGGCTCCACGGTCGTCGCACCGAGCACGTGGAGGTCCGGGGCGTCCCCCATGACGTCGGCGGAGTGCCCGGTGAGATTCCGGCTGAAGATCATGGATCCGGCGCTCATCCCCACATAGACCCGGCTCTCCAGCGCCTCCAGGAAGCCATCGGCCAGGCCGTTGCCCGTGATGCTGCGCGCGAGGTGGTAGTGACTGCCGCCCGCGGCATAGATGACGTCGGCGTGCAGCAGCCGGTCGAGCACCATCCGCCGGGGCAGGCCGTTCAGCTCCAGAACGTCGAACTCACGCCAGCCGAGGCCGTGCAGTCGGTTCATGTCCGCGACGAACCACCCGTGGTCCCCGGGCTCGGCGACCGACGCCGTGGGAACGTACACGACGTTCGCCGACTCGAACGGCTTTCCCAGCATGTCCCGCAGCGCGTCCCGCAGTGTCTCGTTGCGCAGACCGCTCGCCGTCAGCAAAAGCTCCATCGGGCGAGCCAATCACGGCTGACAAGCACGCGCAACGAACAGGATCAGCAGGTGACGACCTTGCCGTACGAGCCACGGCCCCAAGTCCATTCCCACTGCTCGCCCGGCTGGTACGTGAGACACGGCGAGTCGGACCCCAGGTCGATGACGACCTTGAGGTGCATCGTCTCGTCGCACTTGTTGGTGACCTTCACGTACTTCCGGTGCTTGACGACGTCCCGTGTGACGCAGGCCGGCGCGGTTCCCCTGAGCTGGGCCTCCGAGGCGTGGGCGGCGGGTGCGAGGGTGAGGACGGTGGCGAATGCTGCGAGCAGCATGGTGAGCTTCTTCATGCCCGGACAACGACCGGCGAAATCGGAAGTCACCCTTCCGCTTTCAACCACGACCGTACCCGGGGTACAGGCCGAAGACGTCGCACCCTTCCGCCGCGGCTGCCCCGCCTCCGCGCCATGGCCGCTCGTGGAGACCGCCTAGGGCCTGTCCGGCGGATCTTCGTGGGCCTGCGACGCCTGGCACCGCAGGCTGATCCACGAAGATCCGCCGGACAGGCCCTAGTCGCGGTCCCCCGCCGCGCTGCCGTGGGGCGCCAGGTCCTCGATCGACGCCAGGTCGGCGGCCGTCAGGTCGATGTCCGTCGCGGCGGCGTTCTGTTCCAGGTACGTGCGGCGCTTGGTGCCCGGGATGGGGACGACGTCGCGGGCCATCAGCCAGGCCAGTGCCAGCTGCGTGGAGGTGACGCCCCGGGCCCTCGCCAGGGCGCCGATCCGCTCGGCGAGGGCGGCGTTCGCGGCGATGTTCTCCTCGGAGAAGCGCTCCAGGCCGCGTCGGGCGTCGTCCGGGGCCAGGTCCTCGCGGCGGGTGATCGTACCGCCCAGGAAGCCCCGGCCGAGCGGGGAGAACGCGACGAACCCGATGCCCAGCTCCCGTACGGTGTCCAGCACGCCGTTCTGCTCGACATCGCGGCTGAACAGGGAGTACTCCGACTGGAGCGCGGTCAGCGGATGCACCGCGTGCGCCCGGCGGAGCTGGTCGGGGGTCGCCTCGGACAGGCCGAGGTAGCGGACCTTCCCGGCCTGGACCATCTCGCTCATCGCGCCGACGGTCTCCTCGACGGGCACGCCGGGGTCCACCCGGTGCAGGTAGTAGAGGTCGATGACGTCCGTGCCGAGGTGCTTCAGGGAACGGTCCACCGACCGGTGGGCGTACGCGGGGCTGCCGTTCGGCCCGCGGGCCGTGCCGTCGTCGTCGAACTCGGTGGCGAACTTCGTCGCGAGGGTGATCTCCTCGCGGCGGGCGCCCAGGGCGCGCCCGATCAGCTTCTCGTTCTCGAACGGACCGTAGGCCTCCGCGGTGTCGATGTGCGTGACGCCGAGGTCGACGGCCCGGTTGAGCGTGGCGATGGCCTCCTGCTCGTCGCGGGGGCCGTACCAGACGCTCATGCCCATCGCGCCGAGACCTTCGGCGGAGACGGTGAGGCCCTGGGATCCGAGTTTCACGTTCTTCATGGAGAGGTGGCGCCCTTTCGGTAATAAGCGATCTTGCGCTCGATGGCGGTCAGGGCGAAGTACCGGCGCTGCCCGGAGGGCGCGCGGTCGGCGGGGGACGCCGTCAGGCCTTCGCGTTCGTCGTATTCGCGTTCGTAGTAGCGGAAGGTGTCGATGGGCAGGCCGGACAGCGCCCGACCTCGCCGATCGTCAGCCCGTCGTCCGGGATCTCCGCCTCCGGCATCGGCCGGGGAACCACTGAGCTCATGCGTCCAGCTTCCACCTTGGAGCGCGCTCCAGGGCAAGCCCCTTCTCCCGCGACTCCCGCGTACGGGAGTCCGGGCGCCGGGCGGCAGGGCCTCTCAGCAGGAAGAACACCGGACTCTCTCGGCGTGTCGGGCCGGTTCGTGGCAGGGTGTGTGCCGACCGCGGACGCGAGGAGGCACCATGGGCGAGAGCACCACCGGCACGGAAGCATGTCTGGGTTTCGACGACTGGGCGTGGCTGAACCCGCCCGCCCACTGGGCTCCGTACGACGACGCGCTCGACGTCACGACGGACCCGGACACCGACTTCTGGGTGACCACGCACTACGGCTTCGTACGGGACACGGGGCACGCGCTGCTGCGCCCGGTGCCGGCGGAATTCCGGCTGCGGGCGACGTTCAGTGGTGAGTACCACGAACAGTACGACCAGGCGGGGCTGTTGCTGCGGATCGACGGCAAGAACTGGATCAAGACCGGGATCGAGTACGTCGACGGCAGGCAGCAGTTGAGCGCGGTGGTGACGCGCGAGGTGTCCGACTGGAACGTCGTGCCGCTCGCGTATCTGACCGACGCCCCGGGGCCGGTGACCGTCGAACTGCGCCGCGAGGGCGACACGGTCACGATCCTGTACGGCGTCGGCGGTGCCCCCGAGACGATGCTGCGGCTGGCCTACTTCCCGCCGGAGGTACCCGCCCAGGCCGGGCCGATGTGCGCGTCGCCCGACGGCAAGGGCTTCACGGCCCGGTTCACCGCGCTGAGTCTCGACCCGCTCGCGTGAGGTGACCGGGGGGGGCGGCCACGGGGCTGCCACAGGCCCTCTGGCACAAGCCCCGGGCGGGCGCTTTGCTGGGTGTGTCCCCCGTCGCTCCCACCGCCGAGGACCCGCCATGACGCACCCGACCGATCCTGTCGACCCCGTGGCCACTCCCGCCCCCGCCACTCCCGCTCCCACCGCCGCCACTCCCGCCGCCGTCCCCGCGCCCGTCCCCGCGCCCGTCCCCGTACGTGGCCCGCGCCAGGTGCCCTTCATCGGGAACCTGCCCGCCTTCGCCCGTGACCCGCTGGCCTTCTTCACCCGGTTACGGGGGCTCGGCGACCTCGTCGAGTGGAAACTCGGGCCGCAGCGCGCCCTGTTCCTCTCCCGGCCCGAGCACATCGGGGAGTTGCTCACCGGCGTGGAGACGCAATACCGCCACCCCGAACTCGGCTGGGCGTTCAAGCTGGTGCTCGGCGACGGGGTGGTCACCTCGGAGGGGCCGGCCTGGCGCCGCAAGCGCGCGCTGGTCCAGCCGGCCGTACGTCCCCGTCAAGTCCGGGGCCACGCCGGCACGATGACGGACTGCGCGGCCACGCTGGCCGTCTCCTGGCGGCACGGTCAGCGCGTCGACGTCCGGGAGGAGATGCTCGGTCTCACCCAGCGCATCGCGGTACGCACCCTGTTCGGCGCCGACACGGCGGGGCGCGAGGGCGCGATCGGTCCGGCGATGGACATCGCGCAGCGGGAGATCGGCAGCGAGTTCCGGGGGCTCACCCTCTTCCTGCCGCCGTGGGTGCCCACACCGGGCCGCCGCCAACTCAGGAAGGCCGTGGCCGTCATCGACCGTGAGGTCGCGCGGGTCACCGACCACCGCAGGCGCGCCGGGGACGGGGAGACCAGGGACGACCTGCTCAGCCGGCTGCTCGCCGCCAGGGACGAGGAGGACAGGCCGCTCAGCGACAAGGAGATCCGCGACGAGGCGGTGACGCTCTACATCGGCGGCCACGAGACGACCGGTACAACGCTGACCTGGGTGTGGTACCTCCTCGCCCGCAATCCCGGGGCGCGGGCGCGGCTCGACCGGGAGCTGGCGGACGTCCTCGCCGGCCGGACGCCGGGGCACGACGACGTCAAGGATCTGACCTGGACGGAGCGGGTCGTGAAGGAGACCCTGCGGCTCTATCCGCCGGTCTGGCTGATGACGGCGATCGCCAAGGGGGATTCGACGCTGGGGGGACGGCCGGTGGCGGAGGGCACGGTCCTGTGGTCGAGCCAGTGGAGCGCCCACCGGGACGCCCGGTGGTTCCCCGAGCCCGAGGCGTTCCGGCCGGAGCGCTGGGACCCGGACGCCTCGCCCGGCGTGCCGGACCACGCGTGGTTCCCGTTCGGGGGCGGGGCGCGCGCATGCCTCGGCGCGCGGTTCGCGATGGTCGAGGCGGTGCTGGTCCTGGCGACGCTCGCACAGCGCTTCCACGTGGACGTGGAGGGAGGCGAGAACCCGCCGAAGACCGGGCTCACGCTCCAGCCGTCCCTGCCGGTACGGGGGACCCTGCGGGCGGTCGTCGCGGCCGGGGCCGTACCTCCTCAGGCCTGAGCGAGCACCCCGGGCCCGCGGGCCCTCAGGGTGCCGGGCTCAGGGTGCCGGGCTCAGGGTGCCGGGCTCAGGGTGCCGGGCTCAGGGTGCCGGGCTCAGGTCGTCCCGGACTCTCGCGGGCGCAGGCCCTCCACCAGCGTGCCGACCGTCCGGGACACCAGCTCCTCCAGCGGCCCGTCACCGTTCATGCCCGTCGTGGCGAGGACCGCGAGCCCCTGGAGGACGGCGAGGACGGTCAGGTCCACGCGCCCGGTGGTGTCGGCGTCGATGTCACCGCGGGCCCGTGCCTGCGCGAGCAGGGCGACGGGGGCGGCGAAGGCCCGGTCGTTGGCCTCCCTGAGCCGTGCGGCGCGGGTCGCGTCCTTCGACGTGTGCATCAGGCCGAGGAGGGCGTGGTGCTCGACCGCGAACGCGACGTACGCCTGCGCGAAGGTCACCAGCCGCGCCGTGAAGTCGCCGTCCTCGTACACGTCGGCGGATCCGCCGAGCGCCGCGTCCAGGCGGCGGCCCAGCCGTTCGTACCCGTCCTCGGCCAAAGCGTCCAACAGGGCCTGTTTGTCGGCGAAGTGGCGTCTCGGGGCGGCATGGCTGACCCCGACCTCCCGCGCCAGCTCCCGCAGCGAGAGACCGTCGGCGCCGTGGGACGCCAGTGTCCGTTCCGCCTGCCGCAGCAGGGCCGTCCGCAGGTCGCCGTGGTGGTAGGGCCGGGGGGTGCTCATCGGCTCACCCTACCCCCATGTTGCCATTGACTACAATGTATCCATTGCCTACATTGGACGTATGAGCCCTTCCTCGCACACCCCACGGTGGTCCCTCTCCGACCTCCCCGCCCAGACCGGTCGTACAGTCCTGATCACGGGCGCCGGCAGCGGCATCGGGCGGGAGACGGCGCGGGCGTTCGCGTCCGCCGGGGCCCGGGTCACACTGGCCGTCCGGAGCGTCGACGCGGCGCGCGCGGCGGCCTCGGACCTGCCCGGCAGCCCCGAGGTGCTTCCCCTGGACCTGGCCGATCTCTCCTCGGTACGGCGGTTCGCCGCCGCCTGGGACCGTCCCCTCGACGTCCTGGTCAACAACGCGGGTGTGGCCAACGTGCCGCTGCGGCGGACCGCCGACGGCTTTGAAACGCATCTGGGCACCAACCACCTCGGCCACTTCGCCCTGACCAACCTCCTGCTGCCCCGGATCACCGGCCGCGTGGTCACCGTCGCGTCCAACGCGCACAAGAGGGCCACCCTCGACCTCACCGACCTGAACTGGCGGCGGCGCCCGTACCGGGCCCAGGCCGCCTACGGGCAGTCCAAGCTCGCCAACCTGCTCTTCACCCTGGAGCTGCAACGGCGCCTGACAGAAGCCGGATCGCCGGTCCTCGCGGTCGCCGCGCATCCGGGCGCGGCCACCACCGGGCTCAACCGTCACCTCGGTCCCGCCATGACGTTCGTGGCCGCCACCGTCGGGCGGATCATCCAGCAGAGCGGTTCGGCGGGGGCGCTGCCCACGCTCTTCGCGGCCACCCAGCCGCTGGCCGGGGGGAGTTACGCCGGCCCCGGCGGACGGGGAGAGCAGCGCGGCCACCCCCGGCTCGTCGGGCGGAGCGCGGCGGCCCAGGACCCCGTCCTCGCCCGGGAGTTGTGGGACGCGTCGGAGCGGCTCACGTCAACTGCCTTTCCCCTCCTGGTCCCCTGACGAGGGCGCAACGCGCCGATCGACCGCCTCCGCCGCCGCACCCATGGCGACTCCCGCGACGATCAGCACGACCGACACATAGATCTCGTAGCCGTCGAAGAAGTCGGACCTGGCCACCAGGGACCAGAGCCTGAACCACCCGCCGGTCAGCTCGTACAGGAGGCCGCCCACCCCCTGGGCCAGCAGGACGAAGCAGAGGAAACCGAAGAAGGTCTTCACCTCTCCGAGGTTAGGGAGGGCGGTGGCGCGGGACCATCGGCCATCGGGAGCGGCCGCCCTGACCAAAGTCGCGGGCGGCCCGCCGGCCGGCCTACCGAAGTCTCGCCCGTTTCACCCCGTACGCGTACGGACCGTCATCGCGGCCACGGAGGCCCCCGTGGCCGCGATGACGGTCCGGGCCGAGCGGGTGACGCCGTTGACCGTCACCGCGAGGGTCACGGTCCCGGGCCGCAGCGCGGTGAGCGTGCCCGTGGCCGGGTCGAAGGCCGCCGCGTGCCGGTCCCGTACCCCCGGCCGATGCGACACCGCTTGCCGGTCCCCCGCCCCCTGCCGCCCGTCCCCGATCAGCACGTTCGGCGAGCCGGTCCAGTCCGCGCTCAGCGGGAAGGCCACCGGCACCTGCCTGCTCCCCTGGGTGACGTTCGCCGCGACCCTCGCGTGGTGTCCCGGCGTCAGCACCGCCGGGGTGTCGAGCGTCAGCGCGTCGGTGTGCGCGCGGGTCTGGACCGAGATCCAGTCGGGACCGCCCGTCCACGGCGCCCGCCGGGCCTCGGCCCACGCGCCCGGGGACACCCGGTCCACCCCGACCAGCGACCACCCGGTGAAGCCGCCCTCGCCCGGCGGGGCCGAAGGCGCCTTCCCCGCGTTGCCGTTGACGAGATACGGCACACCGTCCACGCGCGAGGCGTCGAAGACCCCGACGTGGCTGCCGATCAGCGCCGCGCCCTTGCCGGTCGTACGGCGGAAGTCGGCGAGCCACCCTTCGAGGAGCGCCGCCTCCTTCCGGTCGCCCAGCTGACTGGCCTTCTGTACGGTCGGGTCACGCGGCGGTACGTGTTCGATCACCACGACCGAGCCCACCCGGTCGTCCCGCGC
The DNA here is from genome assembly GCF_044744165.1 of Streptomyces sp. NPDC087420. Classification (NCBI taxonomy): domain Bacteria; kingdom Bacillati; phylum Actinomycetota; class Actinomycetes; order Kitasatosporales; family Streptomycetaceae; genus Streptomyces; species Streptomyces sp. NPDC087420. The sequence continues at coordinate 781,971 of NZ_JBIUXU010000001.1, read as the reverse complement.
CGCCGCGTCCAACCGCGCCCGCGCCTCCTCGATCTGGGCGAGGCCGCCGCCGCGCAGCGACAGACTGGACGTGTCGAGGGTGAGGAACCGGGTCCCCCGGTGGTCGAACACCCGGTGGGCGGGCCCGAATTGGGCGGTGAAGTTGTCGATCTTCCCGCCCATCACCTCGTGGTTGCCCGGCACGTAGTACCAGGGCAGCGTGTCCCCCAGCTCTTCGGTCAGCACCCGGCGCGCGAACGCCAGGTCCTCGGGCGCCCCCTCGTCCACCAAGTCACCGTTGACGACCAGGAAGTCGGGCTTCGCCGCCTTGATCTCGCGCAGGGTGCGGCGGGCCCGGTCCACGATCGGGCTGTCCGGGTCGCGGGCGACGAACTGGGCGTCCGACATCACCGCGAACCGCCAGTCCCGCCCCTCCGTACGGGCCGCGGTGGCGATCAACGGGTCGGCGGGACGCGGCTGTTCGGGCAGGTCCACGGTGGGCGGCAGCTGCGCCGTCAGGTCGTCGAGCACCACCTCCCCCGTGTACTGCCGCGTGGCCGCGGTCTCGGCGAGGTAGAAGCGGTACACACTCAGCGGGGTGGCGGCGCCCTCGGGCACGGTGAAGGTCACCTGCCGCCAGCCGGTCCAGGTGACGTACGGACCGCGCAGCAACTGGTCCGAGCCCCCAGCGTCCTTGAGATGCAGCGTGGGCCAGGCGCCCCGGCCGTCCCCCTTGATCCAGAGCGCGAAGGACTGCGGGCGGCCCGGGACCTGGAGCGGTACGGGCGGCAGCGCGTAGGCGGCGCGGGTCGCCGTCGACTGCGTGAAGTCGTACCCGAGGCGCAGTCCGGTGCCGGTACGGCCGTCCGGTACGGCGCCGACGGAGCCGCTCGCCCGCGCCTGGGAGAAGGTCCAGGACGCGGCGTCGTCGAAGCCGGTGACCGGCCGCTCCTCCAGTCCGACGGTGACGGCGAGCGCGGTGGTGACCCCGCCGGCGGTGGCGGTGATCCGGCCGGCTCCCGCGCCCGTGAGGGAGCGGACGGTGAAGTTCCCGGCGCCGTCGTCGGTGACGGAGAAGAGCGAGCGGTCGAAGTCCAGGGTGACGTCGCGCGGTTCGACCGGCGCGCTGGTGCCGTGGGCGTCGAACCCGACGATGCCGAAGGTGCCGGAGGCCGCCGCGTCCGCGAGTCCGACCCGCTGGGTGGTCGGGCGGATCCGGTCGAGCCGGTCGAGGACCGTCAGCTCCGTGCCGCCTCCGGCCCGTCCGCGTTCGGCCCTCACCTCGGTGGTGCCGCTCGCGCGGGCGGTGAACAGGCCGTGCGCGTCGACCCGGCCGACGGAGGACCGTACGGCCCGCCACTCGGGTGTGCCGGCGGCCGGACCGTACGTCTCGTCGTAACCGGCCGCGGTCAACTGCCGGGTCAGACCGGGGAAGACGCGCTCGGGGTGGCCGCCCCTGACGGGGTCGACGGTCGGCGCACCGGCCGCGGCCGTACGGGTCGAGACCCAGAAGCCGTCGAGCCGTCCGCTGCCGTCGGGGGCGGTGAGGGCGAGGCCGTTGGGGACGGCGCGTTCGCTGCCGTCGGAGGGGCTGTTCTCCACCCTCAGGGTGTCACTGCCCGGGGCACGGGCGACGAGCGTCGAGGAGCCGCCGCCGTCGAGGTTGAGGGCGCTGTACGACCCGGCGCGCCGCATCATCTCGCCGAGTCCGGTGAGCGTCACCCCGCCGCTGTCGGCCTGGCGGCCGTCGACGGTGAGGATCCGCATCGTGGAACCGTCGCGCGAGAAGCCGACGGCGGTGCGCGGGGCCGCGGTGTTGTTGCCCTCGCCGTCGTGGTTCTGCGCCACGCCGTCCACGACGAGCAGTTCCCGTCCCCCGACGGCGGTACGGGGCACCGGCCCGCTGTCGGTGCGCGGGCGGTACGCGACCGTCACCGGGTCACCCGGGCGCAGCGCAGCGAGGGCCCCGGCCCCCGCTTCCCGGCCTACCAGGACGGTGGTTCCCGGCGCGATGGGCCCGGTGCCGGGGCGGTCCGCGACGGAGACGACCTCACCGCCCCGGACGACCACTTCCGCGACGGGGATCGCCCGGTCCACGGTCAGGGCGCGGTCGGCGCGGCCCCACCCCGCCGTGTAGACGCCGAGGGAACCGGCCGGCACGTTCGCGGCGTTGTACGCGGCCAGCGGGTGCGGTCCCGAGGGCAGGGTCACGGTCCCGTCGAAGTAGAGCCGGAGGATCCGGCCGGCGTTCTCCGGGCCGATCCCGACGGCCCGCTCGGCGCCGGCCGCCGGGGAATGGTCGACCTGGCCGTCCCTGATGCCGGGGCCCTGGGGCGCGCCCGTCTCGTTGATGTCGAAGAAGTCCGCGTTGATCGCGGCGACGGTACGGCGCCCGGCGCCCGGGTCGTGGAGCGCGGCCAGTTCGGAGACCGTACGCCGGTCGGAGACCTGTCCGGAGGACAGGTAGTCGGCCCTCGCACCGCCGTCGAGGTCCACGGAGAGCGTGTCGACCCGCAGCCACGCGGCGGCTTGGAGCCGGTCGTAGGAGGTGAGGGTGACACCGGGGGCGACGGGCCGGGAGGCGCGGGCGGTTTCCAGCCCTTCACCGTCCAGCCCCTCGCCGTCCAGCCTCTCGCCGTCCGGTCCCCCGCCCTCTCCCCCGGCGGTGACCGTCCCCGGTGTCCCGCCGGCCGAGCTCGCCGGTGGGGGTGCGACCGGCCGCAGGATCTCGGCGGTAGTCAGCGGGCGGGGGGCGGGGGTGGAGTCGGCGAAGGACGGGGAGACCGCCCCCGCCGTCAGGGCGGTCGCCGCCGTGAACAGCACGACGCACCGCCAGGCGTTGCCTGGGCCCACAACTTCTCCTGAAAGACGGTGAATTCACATCGGTGAGGACTGTCTGCCGCCAGCATTGCCGTGCACACACCAATGAACCAGGGGTTCGGGGAAACGCCGGGAAGAACACGCGATGACAGCGCCGAACGCCACCCGCCGGCCCATCTCGCCCTGGCCCTCGGCGGTGATCACGACGTATCCCGGAAAACTTCCGGGGAGGTGTCGATCCGGGCGTCTCCCGTTCGACGTAAGGATGAGAGGCGGGGAAAATCCCGCCCCGGCCCGCCCCGGCCCGCCAGGGCCCCACCAAATTACGGAGTCACCATGCCGCGCTTCCTCACCCTGATCCGCGTCGATGAACAGAACGCTCCGACCGAGGCCCCCGGCCCCGAGTTCGACGAGCGCATGGGCGCGCTGCTGGAGGAGATCACCAAGGCGGGGGTCATGCTGGACACGGCCGGGCTGACGCCGACCTCCGACGGCACCCGGGTCACCTGGGCCGACGGCAAGGTCCGGTACACGGACGGCCCCTTCACCGAGACCAAGGAAGTCATCGGCGGTTACTCACTGATCCAGGCCAGGGACAAGGCCGAGGCCCTGGAGTGGGCCAGGCGCTTCCTCGAGATCCACCCGGCCCACTGGACCGTCACCGCCGAGGTCCGCGAGATCGCCGAGGGCTGACAGGACAGGAGGCGCGGACAGGACCACCCGCTGTCCTGTCCGCGCCCCCGCCGCTTTCCCCCTGTCCGCGCCCCCGCCGCTCCTACGGGGTGTGGCCGAGCCACCCCGTACGAAAACGGGACGACGGCCCGGCCTGGGCGTCCCTCCGCAGGAGCAGCAGGGCCATGTCGTCACCGCCGCCCTGGGTGCCCAGCCGGTCGAACAGCATGTCGGCCAGGTCCGGCAGCTCCTCCGGCCCCGTCCTCACCGCCTCCGCCAGCACCTTCATCCGGTCCCCGAGGTCCGTGCCGGGCTCCTCCACCAGGCCGTCCGTGCAGAGCAGCAGCGTGTCGCCGGGGCCCAGCGTCCCGGTGGTGACCGGGTAGTCGATCCCGCCGTCCCCGGCGAACTCGGCGGCGAGGCCGAGCGGCAGCCCGCCGGTCGTCGTGATCCAGCCACAGCTCCCGCCGGCGACCCGCACCATCGGGTCCAGATGCCCGGCACGGACGATCTGCAAGCCTCCCGTCGCCAGGTCGACCTCCACATACGTGCAGGTCGCGAAGCGGTCGGTGTCCAGCTCGTGCAGGAAGGCGGCGGCGCGGGCCATGGCGGTGGCGGGCGGGTGGCCTTCGGCGGCGTACGCCCAGAGCACCATCCGGAGCTGGCCCATGACCACGGCGGCGTCCGTGTCGTGGCCCTGGACGTCGCCGATGGTCAGGCCCACCCGGCCGCCGGGCAGCTGGAGCACGTCGTACCAGTCACCGCCGACGCTTCGCCCGATCCGCGCGGGGCGGTAGCGGACGGCCGTCAGCGCCCCCGGGATGTCGGGGATGTGGCGCGGGAGCATCGCCTGCTGGAGGCCTTCGGCGAGGTCGTGCTCCTGGTCGTAGAGCATGGCCCGCTGGAGGCTCTGCGCGATGCTGCTGCCGAGCGCGACCAGCAGGGCGCGCTCCGAGTCGCTGAAGTCGCCGTGCCGGGGGTAGAGCATCGCGAGCACGCCGATGGGCCTGGCCTGGGCGATCAGCGGCAGATACGCCCCCGAGGAGACGACCAGCGGCTCGATGTGCGGCCAGAGCAGCGGGTAGGCGGAACGGAACTCCTCCCGCGAGGTGACGAAGCGGGGCCGCTCGGTGCGTACCGCCTCGCTCATCGGGAACGGCTCGTCGATCCGGGTGTACTGGAGTTCCGTCGCGAAGGGCCCGTTCCTGCCCTGCGCGACCAGCCTGATCCGCGTCCCCTCGACCACCCCGAGCGAGACGCTCTCCGCCCTGAGGTGGCCGAGCGCCTCCTCGTCCTCCAGGACCCTGATGACGTCCTGCACGGTCTCGGCGTGGGACAGCAGGGTGGTGGTGCGCTCCACCATCTCCGTCAGCCGCCGCCGGCCCGCGTCCAGCTCGTTCCTGGCGGCCGCGTCGGCGAGGTCGTGGTGGGCGATCCGGACGATGCCGATGACCCGGACGGCGTGCGCCCGCTCGTCGCGGCTGATCCGGGCCTGGGTGTGGGTCCACCGCAGGGACCCGTCCCGGCAGCGGATCTGGAAGTACGTGGCGTAGCGGTCCGTGCCGCGCTCGACGGCCTGTTCCACGACGGTGCTCAGCCGCTCCGCCTCGTCCTGCGGGATACGGGCGAGCAGCGACTCGCCCCTGCCGTCGTACTCGTCCTCGCGCAGGTCGAACACCTCGAGGGCGGGGCCGTCCAGATGGAGTGCTCCGCTGACGAGGTTCCAGTCGAAACTGCCCATGCGGTTGAGGGCGAGTCCCAGCTCCGGATCGGCGGGCCAGTCGTCCGGCAGCGACCCGGCGCCCGGCCGAGCGCCCTGATCAGCCATGCAGCCACCCTCTCACCGATCGCCGTTTCGCACGCGCCGAGCAGCCGGTGGGGACCGGCGTCCACGGTCCACGTCCGGCCCCCGCGTCCGGCCCGCGTTCCGGCCCCGCGCCCGGCCCGCGTCCACGCTCCGGAAAGCGCTTCCGGTCCGGGGGCCGGTCGGAGGAGACTGCGGCCGCACGTCGAGCGCGTGCGACCGCCGCCGAAAAGGACTCCGCTCACCATGCAGAAACCCGAAGCCGCCCACCGTCCCGGTCCGCTGGACCACCACTACTCGGGGGAGCATCCGCTCCGTACCCTCGCCTACCTCTTCCGTCCCGACCGCCGCAGACTCCTCCTCGTCGTCGCGGTGTTCACCGTCAAGCACATCCCGGTCTGGCTGCTCCCGCTGATCACGGCCAACATCATCGACGTGGTCGTGGAGCACCGGCCCGTCTCCGAGCTCTGGTACAACGCCGGGGCCCTCGTCTTCGTCCTCGCCCTCAATTTCCCGATGGCGCTGCTCTACGCGCGCCTGATGAGCACCAGCATCCGCCGGATGGGACGTGAGCTGCGGTCCGCGCTCTGCCGCCGGATGCAGTACCTGTCCCTCGGGTATCACGCGCGGGTGAGCGCGGGGGTCCTCCAGACCAAGGTGGTACGGGACGTCGAGGCCGTCGAGCAGATGACCCAGCAGAGCGGTGACCTGGGGCTCGGCGCCATCATGACGCTGCTCGGCGGACTGGTGGTGATCGGGTTCCGTACGCCGGTGGTGCTGCCGGTGTTCCTCGTGGTCGTGCCGCTGGCCGCGCTGCTGGTACGGCGGCTGCGCTCGCGGATCCGTACGAACAACGAGGAGTTCCGGCTGGAGATCGAGCGGCTGTCCTCACGCGTGGGCGAGATGACCACGCTGATCCCCGTCACCCGCGCCCACGGCCTGGAGCGTACGGCGCTGCACCGCGTCGACAACACGCTGGAGCGGGTGCTGACAGCCGGGTTCCGGCTGGATGTCCTCAACGGGCGCTTCGGCTCGCTGTCCTGGATCCTGCTGAACACCCTGGCGGTCGGCTGTCTGACGGGCTCGGCGGTGGTCGCGTACTACGGCTGGATGGGCATATCGGCCGGTGACGTCGTCATGATCAGTACGTTCTTCACCGCGCTGACCGCCTCACTGATGACCCTGATGAACCTGACGCCGATCATCTCCAAGGGGCTGGAGTCGGTGCGCTCGATCGGCGAGGTGCTCCAGGCGCCGGACCTGGAGAGCAACGAGGGCAAGACGTCCGTCGAGCGGGTCGGGGGGCGGATCGACTTCGAGGGCATGGGATACCGCTACCCGGAGGCGGCGGAGCCCTCGGTGCGCGGCTTCGACCTGACGGTGCGGCCCGGCGAGACGATAGCCCTGGTCGGCGCGTCGGGTGCGGGCAAGTCGACCCTGCTGAACCTGCTGATCGGTTTCATCCGGCCGACGGAGGGACGCATCCTGTTGGACGGCGCGGACATGGCCTCGCTCGATCTGCGGACGTACCGGCGTTTCCTGTCGGTCGTGCCGCAGGAGTCGATCCTCTTCGAGGGGACGATCCGGGAGAACGTGACGTACGGCCTGGCGGGCGGCGAGGACGAGACCGCGCTGCGGCACGCGCTGGACGCGGCGAACGCGACGGAATTCGTGGACCGCCTGCCGGACGGCCTGGACACGGTGGTGGGGCAGCGGGGCGCGCGGCTGTCGGGCGGCCAGAAGCAGCGGCTCGCGATCGCCAGGGCGCTGATCAGGGATCCCCGGATCCTGGTGCTGGACGAGGCGACGTCCGCGCTGGACAACCGGTCGGAGGCGCTGATCCAGGACGCGCTGGCGCGGCTGGTGGCGGGCAGGACGGTGTTTGTCGTGGCGCACCGGCTGTCCACGATCCAGAACGCGGACCGGATCGTGGTGATGGAGCACGGCCGGATCGTGGAGATGGGCAGCCATCAGGAGCTGCTGGCGCGGGGCGGGTCGTACGCGACGACGCTCCAGCCGCGGCGGTCGGGGTGAGATCGTTCCCGGGGCGGTCGCCGGGCCCCGGGTGACGCCGTTCGGGTTCAGGGGGAGTCGTGCGGCTCCGACGTCATCCGGTCCACCTGGCCGGTGTCCAGGGGCGGCCGGCTGAAGGCGATGTGCGGGGTACGCAGCCCGGCCATGACGAGGTCGAGGTGGCGCTGCCAGGCGTCCGGGGCGGCGGCGCCCGTCGTCTCCACGACCCCGCGTATCCCCCACACGACCATCGCGATGTCGGTGACGGTGACCTGGTCGTTGACCACGCCGGCCCGCCGCGCCTCGGCCAGCAGGCCGTCGGTGATCCCGCGCAGGTGGCGCACCTGCGCGGGGCGGGCCAGTTCGCCCCACGCGCCCGGGAGGTAGCCCCGGCTGCCGGCGATGAGCCGGCCGACGGTACGGAGGAACCGGTCGAGGCCCTCGCCGGGCGGCCGGCGCGCGGCCTCTTCCGCGAGGGTGACCAGCTTGTCGTAGAAGACCTCGACCAGCTCCGCGACGAGGGCGTCCTTGGTGGGGAAGCGGCGGTAGAGCGTCGCGGGGCCCACGCCGGCGAGGCGGGCGATGTCCTCCATGCCGGCGGTGGGGCCCTGTGCGGCGAAGGCCCGGCCGGCCGCCTCGATCATGCGGGCGCGGTTCTCGGCGGCGTCGCGGCGCAGCGCCGGGCGGCGCGGTTCGGACGGTGCCGTGCGGCGCGGTTCGGACTGCGGTTCCGTGCGGCGCGGTTCGGACGGCGGTTCCGTGCGGTCGCCGGGGTCGTCGTGTGCCCCGGCCGTCCCCACGTCGCCCGTCATTCCGGCTGTCCGGACTCCGCCGGGAAGGCCGTCGACCTGCTGACCTCGGCCCACTCCCGGGTCTCCCGGATCCGCGCCTCCGTCGACTTCTCCACGGCGTCCACCGCGTCCGCCCCGAGCAGCAGCCGCAGCGGCGGCTCGTCCAGCCGTACGGCGTCCAGGACGACCCGGGCGCCCCGCGCCGGGTCGCCCTCCTGCACCCCGTCGGTGCCGTCGCGGTACCGGTGGATCGCGCCCACGCTGGCCTCGTAGTCCGGGCCGACCTCGGCGCGGCGCATGGAGGTGCTCTGCCAGTCGGTGCGGAAGGCGCCGGGCTCGACGATGATCACCCGCACACCAAAGGGCCTCACCTCGTTGTTGAGCACCTCGGAGAAGCCTTCGACGCCGAATTTGGCGGTCTGGTACGGGGCAAGCCCGGGGGAACCGCCGACCCGTCCGCCGACGGACGAGAACTGGACGAAGCGGCCGGACCGCTGTCGGCGCAGTACCGGCAGCGCCGCCTTCGTCACGTTGATGACGCCGAACAGGTTCGTCTCGATCTGAGCGCGGAACTCGTCCTCGGACGTCTCCTCGATCGGGGCGGAATTGGCGTAGCCGGCGTTGTTCACGACCACGTCGAGCCGGCCGAAGGCGTCGAGCGCCAGTTGTACGGCGGCGCGGGCCGCCGCCGGGTCGGTGACGTCGAGCGCGGTCGCCCGCACCCGGTCCCCGTACTTCCGGACGAGGTCGTCGAGTTGCCCGGGGCGGCGCGCCGTCGCGACGACGTGGTCCCCGGACTCCAGGGCGGCCAGGGCCAGCTCCCGCCCGAATCCGCGGGAGCTTCCGGTGATGAGCCAGGTCTGCGACATGTCGGCTCCTCGATAAGCGATAAGTGATAAGCGATAGAACGTCTCTCACTTCACGCTAACACGATGGCCCGGTCAGCGCGGCCGACGGACCGGGGAGGAGGCCGTGGACCGCCCCTGCCCCTCGTCACCGGCCGGGTCGATCCGGCGTGGCCTGACATGTTCGTACGCCATCGTCGTCTGGACGTCGGCGACCTCGCGGCGCTCGGTGAGCCGGTCGATGACAAAGGCGTAGACGCCGTTCACGTCCGGGACGGCGATGTGCAGGAGGAAGTCGTGGGCGCCGGAGGTCACGAACAGGCCGATCACCTCCGGCAGCCGTGCCGCCCACTCCCGGAACCCCTCGATGACCGGACGGGCCGGCGGCCGGATGCGCACCGAGATCAGCGCCTGGACGGGGCGGCCGATCGCGTCGAGGTCGACGGCCGCGTGGTAGCCGGTGACGACCCCGTGCTCGCGGAGCAGCTTCACGCGCTCCAGCGAGGTGGACGGGGAGACGCCGGTCTTGGCCGCGAGATCGCGGTTGGTCTGCCGTGCGTCGTTCTGCAACTCCCGCAGCAGGGCGAGGTCGACCGCATCAAATTTCATGGAACACCTCTCGAACCGCACGACATACGGCGGCAGGCGACAAGAACGGGACGTCTGCCTAGCGTATCGAGGTGTCCGTACACGAACGAATAGCAGGAGCACCATGTCCCTCCCCCAGCTGACCGGCGACGACGTGACCACCCACCGCCCGACGCGGCAGGCCAGGCTCAAGTGGGTGATCGTCGTGGATCAGAGCCTCCCGGCGGGCCGGGCGGCCAACGCCGCCGCCTGCATGGCCGCCGCCGTCGGCAAGGCCCTGCCCGATCTCCTCGGTCCCGGCGGCGAGGACGCCTCGGGCGTCGCCCACGCGGGCCTGCCGTGGGCGGGGTGCACGGTCCTGGCCACGGACGCGGACGCGCTGCGCGCGCTGCGGGCCAAGGCCGCCACGAAGGAGGACATCCTGATCGTGGACATGCCCGAACCGGCACAGACCGCACGGGTGTACGACGAGTACCTCGGGGTGCTCGCCGCGACCGGGCAGGACACCCTCGGTTACTGCGCCGTGAGCCTCGTCGGGCCCCGCAACCGGGTGGACAAACTGGTCGGCGGGCTGGCTCTGCTGCGCTGACCGGGGGGTTGATCCGGTGGATTCCACATCCATTGGGCCGATATCCGTTACCCAGCGTGAGTCGCGGCGTTGAACGTGCGTGAAGGCCGCACAACGTGCGGCTGTGCTCGAAACGTTCAAGGAGAAACTTGATGTCGCGTATCGCGAAGGCAGCTGCTGTTCTCGCCGGCACGGGCGCCGTGCTGGCCGGTGGCGCCGGAATGGCCGCTGCCGACGCCGGTGCCGAGGCTGCGGCCATCGGCTCGCCCGGTGTCCTGTCCGGCAACCTGCTCCAGGTCCCCGTGCACGTCCCGGTCAACCTCTGCGGCAACACCGTCAACGTGGTCGGCCTGCTCAACCCGGCGTTCGGCAACACGTGCGCCAACATCTCGGGCGGCCACACCGGCGGCTACGGCGGCTGAACACGGACTGACGTGCCTGGCCCCCGGGCCACACGTTCCCGTTGAATGACGGCCTCCCGCGCTCCAGCGCGGGGGGCCGTCGTCCGTCAGGGCCGCGGGCGGACACCGTACGAATCGGGCCGACGCCCCGTCAGGCCGCCGCCTCAGGTCTCGTAGCGGTAGATCTTGCGGTGGTCGAGCAGCGTGGACGGCTTGACGTTCCAGGGCGGCAGCGGCTCCTCCAGACTGATCGCCCGGCCGTGCTGGGGATCCCTGGCGGGCAGCTTCTTCTTCGGCAGATAGGTCGCCTTCGGGTGCTTCTGCTGCCAGCGGTCCCACAGCAGGTCGACAAAGGCGTGGTGCAGCCAGAAGGCCGGGTCGTTCGGGGAGGCCGCGCCCAGCATGGCTCCCCCGATCCAGCGGTGCACCCGGTTGTGGTTGCGCCAGCGCTCGCGGCCGCCGGACGTCCAGCCTTCGAGGCGGTTGCGGAACCCGGAGGTGGCGGTCGAGTCCCAGGGGGCCGCGTCGTAGACCTTCTCGTTCATGGCCGCGGCCAGCTCCGCCTTGCTGGGCAGGGCGATCGGGGAGGAGGGGCGGCCCAGGTCCCGGGTGAGGAACCGGTCGTCGGTCACCCCGCCCTTGATGGTCCAGTTCCCCGCGCTGTAGGCGAAGGGGCCGGTCATGACCTGCTGGTCCCTCTCCCGTCCGGTGCCGCCGAGGAAGTCCTCGCGCCACAGGGCGGCGGCGGGGGTGTTGTCGGTCGTCCAGTCCCAGTACGGGATCGTCACGGTGGCGTCGATCTTGCGGAGGGCGCGCTCGAAGTCCAGCAGGTAGCGCCGGTGCCAGGGCAGGAACGAGGGAGCCATGTGCCCGGCGCGCACCCCGCCCTCGGCGTCGGAGACGTAGTACCGGGTGTGCAGCCGTACGAACTCCTCGTACGTGCCACGGCGTTTGAGCTCCAAAACGGCACCGACAAATCTCCTCTTCTCGGCGCCGCTGAGATTGCGCTGGTTCTTTCTGGTGTACACCGGTGAGGGCCCTCCCGAGGTCGCTGGTGATGTCGGACGTGGTGGACCGGACCGTCAGACGTGGTGGACCGGGCCGGAGAGCGACAACTGGGCACCCCGCAGGTCCTCGACGGCCGCGCGGGCGGCGTCGAGCAGGGTCGGGAACGACTCGTAGTGGTTGACCGCGCTCAGATAGCTCCCGTCGGCACGCCGCATGACGTGAAGGGGGCGGCCGTCGATCCGGATGTCGAAGGCGGACCGGCCGAGGGCGGCGGCGGTGACGGCGCCGGCCCCCATCGGGCCCGCGCCCATCGCGCCCGTACCCGCGCCGAGTTCGATCCGGCGTCCCTGGTACATCTCCTCGAAGGCCCGGCCCGCCGCGTCCTGCGCGGCGCGGGCCGCCCCGGCCCCCGGGGCCGCCGGGCCGTCCGTCCGGCGGCCGGCCCGGACGACGGGGGCCAGGACCGTGGCCGTGCCGCCGACCACTCCCAGCGTGAAGAGCGACCGCAGGAAGTTCCGGCGGGTGCGGCCGCGCGGGCCGGCCCCGTCCGGCGTCGCCGCCTGCCGTAAGGGGGTGTGTTCCCGGGTTTCACGTGGCATGAAGGACCTCCGCTCGTCGGTGAGGGCGCGGCAGAAGACGGGCCACGGCCCCGCCCGGACAACGAGACGGGGACAAAACAGTTATCCGGCGTCGCCCGGACCGGACGAACTCCCCTGCTCCGCACCGGGGTTCGCCCGCGCCCGTACGGCCGTTCGGCCCCCTCGCCGTCACCCGGCAGGTGTCTCACCCACCGGGCCCTGCGCGCGCGGGAACGGGGTACACGAAGGGGAACGGAGCCCGGTCGGGCGACGCACCGTCGTGACCGCCGGGGCCGGGCCCGGTGACAGGGCAGGATGTGCCGGGGGCCGGCACACGACGGTCGTACCGTACGAACGCAGGAGGCAGCGTGTCCGCCGAGGAATCCGCACCGACGGCACGCAGGTTCGGCCGCGCCCTGCGGCGGACGCCGCTCGCGATGTGGCACGACGACGCGACGGACGTGGCCGCCGCCCTCACCTACTACGCGGTGCTGGCCATCTTTCCCGCGCTGCTCGTCACGGTCTGTTCGATCGGCCTCGCGGGACCGGACGCGGGCGGCACGCTCGCCGCCCAGGTGACCGCGCTCGTACCCGCGCAGTCGCGTGTCCTGGTGAGCGACGCGCTGCGGGAGATGGCCGGGCAGCGCTCCGCGGCCTGGCTGCTCGTGTGCTTCGGGACGGTCGGCGCGCTGTGGTCGTCGTCCAGTTATCTCGGGGTGTTCCGGCGGGCCCTGCACGCCATGCACGGAGCGGTGGACCACCGGCCGCCGTGGCGCACCGCGCCCCGGATCGCCCTCACGGCCTGCGCCCTGCTGGCGCTGCTCGTGACCAGCGCCTTCAGCCTGGTGCTGACCGGGGAGGCCGCGGCGGCGCTCGGACGGATCCTGGGGATGCGCGGCGCGGTGGACGCGGTGTGGGCCGGGTTGAAGTGGCCGCTGCTGCTGGCGCTGGCCGCCGTACTGGTGCTGCTGGTGTTCCGTACCGGCCCGCCCGGCACCCGCCGGCTGCGGCGCGCGCTGCCCGGCGGAATCCTGGCGGTGGTGCTCTGGCTCCTGACGTCGGCGGGTTTCGCGCTCTACACGGCCCACGCCGGGACGTACAACCGGCTCTACGGCTCGCTCGCCGGGGTCATCGTGTTCCTCGTCTGGCTGTGGGTCACCAATCTCTCGCTCCTGGCGGGCGCGCAGTTCAACGCGGAGCTGGCCCGGGGCGGTGCGGGGCCACGTGCGAAGGCCGGCCCGACGGAGTCGGACCGGCCCGGGTCACCGGGTGCGGACACCCGGCCCGCACTGTCGGGGATTCAGCAGCTCAGGTTGGATCCCGCGGTGGTCCCGAGGATGCCCACGAAGCGCTGGTAGAGGTTGATCCGGCTCTGCACCTGGGCGGGGTTGCCGCCGTTGCACTCGATGCTGCCGTTGATGCTGCGGATGGTCTCGCCGAAGCCGCGGCTGTTGACCATCGCGTTGTGGGGGGTCATCGTGCCGGGGCCGTTCTGGGTGTTCCAGTACCAGAGGCCGGTCTTCCAGGCCACGGCCGCGTCGGTCTGCACCAGGTTGGGATTACGGAGCAGGTCGATGCCGAGGGCGTCACCCGCGGCCTTGTAGTTGAAGTTCCAGCTCAGCTGGATCGGACCGCGGCCGTAGTACGCGGCCGTGCCCGCGGGGCAGCCGTAGGACTGGCTGGTGTCGCAGTAATGGGGATAGTTCGCGGTGTTCTGCTCCACGATGTGGACGAGGCCGCCGGTCTCGTGGCTGACGTTGGCGAGGAAGGCGGCCGCTTCCTGGCGCTTGACCGTGTCGGAGCCGGTCTTCGCGAAGCCCGGGTAGGCGCTCAGCGCGGCGGTCAGGCCGCTGTAGGTGTAGAAGGAGTTCCGGCTCGGGAACATCTGGTTGAACTGGGCCTCGGAGACCACGAATCCCGACGGGTTGGTCGGCGGCGGGGTCGTGTTGCCACCACAGGTGCCCTGGTCGGCCCAGACATCGGTGGTGCCGGGGATCTCGCCCTGGGTCCACCACTTCGCCGACCAGTTGTGACCGTTGTACGAAGAGGCGTTGCCGCCGACGTAGACGGTGGAGGCGTTCCACCCGGCGGCACACGCCGCGGCGGACGCGGAGGTGGCGGGGAGGAATATCGCGAGGGCGAGGGCCGAGACCATCGCCGTGAGCAGTGCCAAGACGCGTCGCTTCAAGGGACTCACTCCTATCCACGGCCGGGCGGCGCAAGCCGTCCGGCCGTCATGGGGGGTGAGGGAACCAAAGCGGAAGGGCGTGCGCCCTGTCAAGGTCTAGACCAAGGTGGGGAATTGGCCGTCGGCCGGCGCGGCGGGAGGGCGGAGGTCGGGCGTGAAGCCGTCCTGGCCGCCGGGCCAGGACGGGATGGCCGACAATCGCGCTGTTCAACTGAGCCAACCCTGCGGCCAGTTGGGCCGCTACTGGGGCCTGGCCTCGCAGACCGGAAGGGATTCGGCCACTTCGGTCTCCCGTTTCATCCGGCCGTGCCCTCACGGGGCCGAAACGGCATGGCTGATTAAAGAGCAGGTCAACAAAAGACCAATGTCAACCAATGGCCAACGATGTCACGGATAGTCTCCGGCCGTGATGTTCACCAGACTTGCAAAAACACCCCCCGTCCTTCACAGCGCCACCACGCGCCGCTCCGTGCTGCGCGCGGCCGTCGCGGGCACCGCGGCCACCACCGCGGTGGCGCTCGCCGCTCCGGCCGCGGGCGCGAGGCCCCGTCCCGAGGAGCCCCGTCCGTCCACGCCGGCCCAGGCGCTTCTCGCGCTCAACGCGGGAAACCGGCGCTGGCGCACCTTCCGCGAGCAGCACCCGCACGAGACGGAGGTCGTCCGCAGCACGCTCGTCGACGGTCAGCACCCCTTCGCCATCGTCCTCGGGTGCATCGACTCGCGGGTCGCGCCGGAACTCGTCTTCGACCAGGGCCTCGGCGACCTGATGACCGTACGGACCGCCGGCGAGGTCCTGGACGAAGCCGTCCGCGGCAGCATCGCGTACGGCGTGCTGGAGCTGGGCATACCGCTCGT
This sequence comes from Streptomyces sp. NPDC087420, assembly GCF_044744165.1. Lineage (NCBI taxonomy): Bacteria > Bacillati > Actinomycetota > Actinomycetes > Kitasatosporales > Streptomycetaceae > Streptomyces > Streptomyces sp. NPDC087420. The sequence continues at coordinate 766,861 of NZ_JBIUXU010000001.1, read as the reverse complement.
CGTCGTGCTCGGGCACCAGTCCTGCGGCGCCGTCTCCGCAGCGGTCGACGCGGACGAGTCCGGAGCGCTCCTGCCCGCCCACATCCAGTACCTGGCGGATGAGATAAAGCCCGCGATCGACCGCACCAAGACGGGCGCCGCGCGCAAGGACTCCACCATCAACGCGAACGTCTCGCTCATCCGCGGGCGCCTCGCCGCCGATCCCGACCTGGCGGCGAAGATAGCCGACGGTTCGCTCGCCATCGTCGGCGCCCGGTACGAACTCAACACCCAGCTCGTCCACCAGGTCTGACCTCACGTCCGCACCGGCCACGGCGTCGCAGCCGTGGCCGGGCGCCGTATCGGGGCGCGGGATCAGGGGCGCGGGATCAGGGGACGATCGAGTCGATGTATCCGCCGTCGACCCGGACCGCCGCGCCGGTGGTCGCCGAGGCGAACGGCGAGCTGAGGTAGACGACCATGTGCGCGATCTCCTCGGGCTCGATCAGGCGCTGGAGCAGTGACTGCGGCCGGTGTTCCCGCATGAAGACCCGCTGGGCCTCGTCCCAGGGCAGCGAGGAATCGACCAGTTCGTAGACGAAGTCCTCGACGCCGCCCGTATGGGTCGGCCCCGCCAGCACGGAGTTGACGGTCACACCGCTGCCGGCCGCCGCCTTGGCGAAGCCGCGGGAGACGCCGAGCAGCGAGGTCTTCGAGACTCCGTAGTGGATCATCTCGGCGGGGATGACGATCGCGGAGTCGCTTGCGATGTACTGGATCCGCCCCCAGGACCGCTCCATCATGCCGCCCAGGTAAGCACGGGTCAGACGGATCGCGGCCAGGACGTTGACCTCGAAGTACCTGCGCCATTCGTCGTCGCTGATCTCCAGCGCGGGCCGGGACCCGAAGATGCCCAGGTTGTTGACGAGGATGTCCGCCGAGGGCAGGACGCCGAGCACCCGCGCCGCGCCCTCCTCGGTGGCGAGGTCGCCGGGCGCGGCGACGAACTCGGCGCCGGGCACCCGTGCGCGCAGCCCTTCCAGCGCCTTGTCCACGGACTCCGCACTCCGCCCGTTGACCGCGACACGGGCCCCGGAACCGGCGAGCCCGGCCGCGATGGCCGCGCCGATCCCCTGAGTGGACCCCGTCACCAGAGCTGTCCTGCCTGCCAGGTCGATCCGCACGCTCCACGCCCTTCCTTGTACCCCCTGTGAGCACGTCATTGTCCGTCAGACCCCTACCCCGGCCCGGCGGGAGGATTCCGGCGGTGTGTCGCGGCCCGCGGTGTGTCGCCCCTGGCGAGGGGCAGGAACCCGGGGGGAGGAACCGAGGGGGAGGAACCGGGCAGCCCGCCACCGTTATGCCTCTGCCTCTTGATGTGAACCCGACACCTGTGTCATATATGTCTAGACCATTGCCCCCCGGATGGAGGACACGGCATGCAGGACACGGCCTTGAGAAGGATCTTCCCCCTTGCCGCGCTCGCGTCCGTGGCCGCCCTCGGGCTCACCGCGTGCGGCTCCGACGAGGCCCCGCCCGCCGCCCCGGCCGGAGTGACCGCCCAGGCCGGTACCGCCACCTCCGTCCATGTCATGTGGCGGCAGGCGCCCAAGAGCGCCGGCATCACCGCCTACGAGGTCTACCGGGGCGGGACGAAGATCAAGGACGTCCCGGCGAACCAGAGCATGGTCGACATCACCGGCCTCAAACCCTCCACCCCGTACACCTTCACCGTCCGGGCCAAGGACGGCGACGGCACCTACTCCCCGCACAGCGCCAAGAAGTCCGCCACCACCCCCGCCGCCGTCGCGGAGGACAAGAAGGCCCCCTCCCGCCCGGCCGGGCTGACCGGCAAGAGCGCCGGCCCGCGCGGTGCCCAACTGAGCTGGACCAAGTCCGCCGCGGACCAGGGCGTCACGTCCTACGACATCTACCAGGGCGGCTCGAAGATCCACAGTGTCGCCGGGGGCGCGACCTCCGCGCGGATCACCTGGCTGCGGCCCGGAACCCACTACTCCTTCACGCTCGCCGCCCGCGACGCGGCGGACAACACCTCGCCCGTCAGCCGCACCGTCGAGATCACCACCCCGAAGGGGCCGGGCGACGACCCCGACACCGCTCCGACCGAGTTCCGCGCCGCGTCCCACGCCGCCGACGGCGCCTACTACGTGGACCTCTCGTGGGTGGCCCCGCAGACGGGGGCCAAGGTCACCACGTACGAGATCTATCTCGACGGGAAGTTCGCCACCACCCTCATCTGGGGCGGCGAACCCCCGAAGGGCCGGGCCACGTACAGCGTGTACGTGGGCAAGAAGGCGGGCGACGCCTACCGGGTGAAGCTGCGCGCCAAACTGCCCGACGGCAAGTGGGGCCGGTTCTCCGAGGAGCGCCCCGTCGTCACCGGCGACGCTCCCTGAGCCGGGTCAGGAGACCGGGGCGGGCACGCACGCCTCGTCCTCCGCAGCGGGCCGCCCTATCTCGTCCAGGTGCTGCTCCACCCAGGTGCGCACCTGACCGAGCGGGACGGCCACTCCCCGGCCCAGCCCGGTGAGTTCGTACTCGACGTGGAGCGGGACGGCCGGATAGACGGTCCGGTCGACGAAGCCGTGGTCCTCCAGGCGCCGCAGGGTGTTGGTCAGCACCTTGGGGCTGATGCCCTGGAGCCGCCGCTGGAGGGCGCCGAAGCGCTGCGGACCGTCCTCCATGGCGCCGATGGCCAGCGCCGCCCACTTGTTGGCGAGCAGATCGAGCACGTCACGGCACGGGCACTGCGCGGTGTAGACGTCGTGCTCGGCATGCCGGCCCGTCGTACAAGCGAGGGTCATCAGGTCGCCTTCCGTACCGTCTCTCGGCGCATGCTTCCCGCCCCTTGCTGCATGCTTTCTTATTGATAGTAATCACCCTTGCGAGATACCACTACCTCGGAGATAGCTTTTTGGGTGTCGATCAGCAACCGGCCGGGCGGCGTCCCGGTCCCTGGCACGCACCCACAGGAGCATGCAGCCATGAGCACTGACAACACGATGCGCGCGATCACCCAGGACAGCCTCGGCGGCCCCGAGGTCCTCCGGCTCGCCGAGGTGGCCAGGCCCCGGCCGCTGCCGACCGAGATCCAGGTCCGTGTCCACGCCGCCGGGGTGAACCCCGTCGACTGGAAGACCCGCGCGGGCGGCGGGGTGCGGGGCGTACTGGGCGAGCCTCCCTTCATCCTGGGCTGGGACGTCTCCGGAGTGGTGTCGGAGGTCGGGGGCGGCGTCAACACCGTCCAGGTGGGCGACGAGGTGTACGGCATGCCGTGGTTCCCCCGCCAGGCCGGCGCCTACGCCGAGTATGTGACCGCCCCCTCCCGGCAGTTCGCCCGCAAGCCCGCGACGATTCGCCACGATCAGGCCGCCGCGGTCCCGCTGGCCGGTCTCACCGCCTGGCAGTTGCTCGTGGACGCGGCGAAGGTCGAGGCGGGACAGCGGGTCCTCGTCCACGCCGCCGCCGGAGGTGTGGGCCACCTCGCGGTACAGATCGCCAAGCACCTCGGCGCGTATGTCATCGGCACCGCGAGCGCCGCCAAGCACGACTGGCTGCGTTCGCTCGGCGCCGACGAGGTCGTCGACTACCACAACGTCCGGTTCGAGGACGCCGTCCACCAGGTCGACGCCGTGATCGACCTCGTCGGGGACGAACACGACTCCACCAGCACCCGCTCGCTCCGGACGCTGCGCCCCGGCGGCATCCTCGTCCCCGTCCCGTCGGGCGTCTCGCCCGACCTCGTCAGGGCGGGACAGGAGCAAGGGCTGCGGGTCAGCGGCTTCCTGGTCGAGCCGGACGGCCACGCCCTGAGCCGGATCGCCGCGCTGATCGACAAGGGAGTGGTCACGGTGGGACTCGACGACGTCCTCCCCCTGGAGCAGGCGGCCGAGGCCCACCGCCGGGGCGAGGCGGGAGAGACCCGCGGCAAGCTGGTCCTGCGCGTCGCGTCCTGACCCGACCGCCCCACCGCCGGCCGCCGGCCGTCCCAGCCCTGTTCACCGCAGCTCACGGCCGCGCACCGCCGACCGGCCGCCCTGGGTCTCTCTCCTTCTCCTTCCTGAGGCGCAGCCGTGTCAGCAGCCCCTTCCCGGAGCCCCGCCGCAGCGGCTCGTGGGCGGCCATCGGCCAGGGCACGCTTTTGTCACTCTCCGGGGCCGCCCCCGCGTCGGAACCGAAACCGCGACCACGACCCAGATCGGGATTGGGATTGGGATCGGGGCGGGGCCGGGGTGGGACGTCACCGTGCGAGTCCGGACGGGGGGCCGGCCGGGTGCGTCTGGCCTCGTCGAGCAGCGCGGTGAGACTGGCGCGGTGCCAGCGGATCTCGTCCGGATGGTCGGCCAGCAGCAGCGGGCGCACCGCCGCCAGCGCCGCCTCCGAGTCGGAGCGGCCGTGGGCGAGGACGGGCTGAAGTCTGCTCAGATACGCCCGCTCGTACGGATCGCCCACCAGCTCGGCCCGCTGCGCCGGGTCCAGCACCGACCCGGTGATCGCCGCCCGCTCCCAGGGGTCCTCGCTCAGGTGCAGGAGGTGGCCGATGCGCCGGCCGCGCCAGTTGCGTGGCCGTACGTCGTCGTCCGGATCCCGTCCCGCGGTGAGCGTCCTGGGGAAGCGCCCGGCCAGGAGGGTCTCCTCCCTGGCGGCGAACGCCGTCAGCTCGTCGGCCAGATACAGCCACACCACCGCGCGATAGCGGTTCAGATAAAACTTCACCGGTGTCAGGTATCCGGACTTCGCGAGCCGGGTGAAGCGGCCGGGGCTGATGGCCATCAGCCCCGCCCCCTCGGCCGTGCCCACGGTCCGTACCCGCTCACGCAACACGTCCGGGAACCCGTCGGCGGCCCGCAGCCGCTCGATCTCCCGCCACTCGACCTCGCGCCGGGCGACCACCCGGCGCCCACCGCCCGCCCCGGCCGTGGTGCGGACGTGTCCCAGCTGGGCGGCCAGCTCGAACTCGCCCAGCTTCAGCTCCAGCTCCCGCGCGGCCCGCCCGACCGCAACGGTCTCCGGCGCCCCGTCCGGCGCGCTCCCCCGCTCCCCCTCTTCTGCCACCGCAGCCACCACAGCCGTCTCCGCGGCCGCTCCGTGCTTCGCGAACATCCTGATGTCCATGACGGTCCTCCCCCGTGAGCTCTCATTACTCTCGGTGACGACCGTAGCGCGATCCGCGCCCCTCCCGCTCAGCCTGTGGATAACTCTCGGCGAGAGGTCAGAGACCGCTCAGCGTGACGGGTCCGGGCTGCCTGGCGGCGACCCCGAGTCGCTCCCCGACCCGGTTGACGAGCAGGGTCATCTCGTACGCGACCTGCCCGACATCGGCCTCGGCCGTCGCCAGGACGCACAGGCAGCTGCCCTCGCCGGCCGCCGTGACCACCATCAGCGCTTCGTCGAACTCGACCATCGTCTGCCGGGCCCCGCCCGCGCCGAAATGACGCCCCGAACCCCTCGCCAGGCTCTGCAACCCCGAGGAGACCGCCGCCAGATGCTCCGCGTCCTCACGCGCCAGACCTGAACTGGCGCCCGTCACCAGACCGTCGTTGGACAGCACCAGCGCATGCCGTATGTGGTCCACCCGCCCGGTCAGATCGTTCAGCAGTCCGTCGAGTCCCTCGTCCAGCGGCATTGCCGGTCCTCCGCGTTCATATGATCCACGATGCCCTGCTACGCCCGTAGCCTTCCTCACCCACCGCACGTGGGCAAGCGATCGGCACACCTCCGGGGCGTCGCCGCGCTCCCGGCGGCGCGACGGCCGAAAATGCCGTCATGGCATCACACATGAGCAAGGACCAATGGCAGGCGTTCGTCAGCGAAGGCACCCGGACCGGCAAGCTGTGCACCGTACGGGCGGACGGCAGCCCGCACGTCGCGCCCATCTGGTTCGTCCTGGACGGCGACGACCTGATCTTCAACACCGGCAAGGAGACGGTGAAGGGCCGCAACCTGCGGCGCGACAACCGGGTCGCGCTGTGCGTGGACGACGAGCGGCCGCCGTTCTCCTTCGTCGTGATCGAGGGCCGGGCCGAACTCAGCGAGGACCCCGAGAAGCTGCTGGAGTGGGCGGTCCGGCTCGGGGCGCGGTACATGGGCGAGGAGCTCGCCCAGCAGGTCGGGGAACGCAACGCCGGGCCCGGGGAATTGCTCGTACGGGTACGGATCGACAAGGTCGTGAACGTGGCGGACATCGCGGAGTGACCTGAAGGTCACTCACGCGGGCGGACCGGCGGCGTCCTCGTTCCGTCCCCGGCGGGGCGAGGACACACTCCCGGCCGTATGGAGTGTCGTCGGCAACTGCCGCATCCGCGTCCTGAACGGGGGGCCCTGTACGGCACAGGCCGCCGCGTGGCCCGGGATCGTGGGTACGTCGGCGACGGTCCAGCCGGACGGCAGAGCCGCCCGCTCCGTCGTCCCGAGGTAGTCGGCGGCCAGGTCGCGCCCCAGGCCCGTACCGATGCCCTTGAGGTAGGCCTCCTTGCGGGTCCACACGCGGGTGAAGCCGGCCGGCCGGTCCTCGACGGGAAGCTCCGCCAACTCGGCCTGTTCGGCCGGGTGGAGGGCGGCGGCGAGATCGCCGACCGCGCGCCTCAGGGCCACCGGCTCGACGTCGACGCCGATGGCCTCGGACGCGACACCGATCATCACCAGGTCGCCGCCGTGGGACAGCGAGAAGTGCACCGGGAAGGGCGGATCCGTCAGTACGGGCCTGCCGTGCGGTCCTCCGCAGCACGGGCAGGTGTCCCTGCCCAGCACGATCGCCTCCGGCGCGAGCCCCACACACGCCCCGAGAACGCGCCGGAGCGCGGTGTGCGCGACGGCGTACCGGATCCGGTCGCGGCCGTGCACGAAGGCCGCCGCCCGCCGGCGTTCCCCGGCGTTCAGCACGGAGAGGTCGAGGGTCTCCTCGGCCTGCCGCGAGATGTCCAGCAGCCAGAGGTCCACCACTCCCGGGCGCGGCGCGCCGAGCGGCCCGACGGGTCGGGCGTCGCGGCGCTGGATCTCGGACAGGGCGGTCTCCCAGGAGGTGCAGGTCAGTGGAGTGACCAGCGTAACCGCATCGGCCGTACACCCGGCCGCTTGTCCAGCCCCGCGTCCAGCCCCGCGTCCGGTCCCGTTAGGTGTACGGCGCCTCGGAGCGCCGCTTGGGGGATCATGGGGGCATGGCCCACGATCACACGCACGTGCAGCGGTTCTTCGGCGCGAGGGCGGCGGAGTGGGACAGCCGCTTCCCCGACGACGGCCCCGCCTATGCGGCGGCCGTCGCGGACCTCGGGCTGCGGCCCGGGGACGCGGTGCTGGACGCCGGGTGCGGGACGGGCCGCGCCCTGCCCGCGCTGCGGGACGCGGTGGGACCGGCGGGTACGGTGCTGGGCGTCGACCTGACGGCCGCGATGCTCGACGCGGCCGTACGGGCGGATCGCCACCGCAGCGGCCGGCTGGTACGGGCCGACGTGGCCGTACTGCCGGTCAGGGACGGCGCGCTGGACGCGGTGTTCGCCGCCGGACTGATCGCCCACCTGCCGCAACCGGCCGAGGGTCTCGGGGAGTTGGCGCGTGTCGTGCGCCCCGGTGGGCAGTTGGCGCTGTTCCATCCCATCGGCCGCGCGGCCCTGGCCGCCCGGCAGAGCCGGGTGATCACGGAGGACGACCTGCGGGCCGAGCCCAACCTCCGTCCGCTGCTGGCCGGTTCGGGGTGGCGGCTGCAGTCGTACGTGGACGAGGAGACCCGTTTTCTCGCGCTGGCGGTCCGTCAGGACTGAGCCACCGGCCGCCTGGACGCGGACGTCCTCTTCTGCCCGGGGGCCCCGGACCGTACGTTGGAGTGCCAGGCAGCGCCCGTCAGCAGGGGAAGGTGGACCCGGTGTTCGATCGACTGCGCAGGATCCTTGTCTCGGACCGCCCCGCCGCACCGTCCGGATCACAGCCCCGGGCACGACAGCACAACCTCTTCGAAGCGGCGGCCACCTATGTGGCGGCGTGCGCGGAGGACGATCAGCAGCGCGGCGACGAGGCCGCCGGGTGGGTCTCGCCGGAAGCGCTCTCGTTCGGCGTCAGCGAGCTGGCGTGCCGCGCCGTGATCGCGCTGGCGCGGGAGCGTGACGAGTCACCGCAGACGGTGGCCCGCAGCCTCCTCGGGCTGCCCGCCGCGTGAGAACGGCGCAGGTCCGGCGCGGTCCCGGGAGCGACTGCGCGGATACCGGGCCGTAGCGGACTCTCGACGTCCGGGTGGTCCACTGGCTAGGGTGCGCCGACAACCGCTCGAATCGGGAGGTGTCGTGGCCGTAGCGGACGATTCCATCGATGATGACACCCTGTACGTGCTCACTGCCGCTCTGCTGACCCCGGCGCAGTTCCCCGGCGTCCTCGGGGACGACTACCCGGAGGCGTGCGCCGCCCTCGGGCTCGAACCCTGGAGCCGGGGTTACGGGCTGGTCCTCGGCCAGGACGGCGACGGTGCGCGCTGGACGGTGGCGGTGGACGACGTGTCGCTGGTCGCCGTCGCGATCGCCTCCTGGGACTGCGGCATGGAGTACGACCTCTCGCCGGAGGAGCGGACCGTGGTCTGCGCGCTGCCCGGCTGGCCGCTCGACCTGGCCGTGTCGGCGCCCGGCGTGGCCGCCCCGCACGACCCGGATCCGGACCTCGTACCGGAGGCCGGAGAGCCCGGAGGGATCGCGCGGACGCCGCTCGCCCCGCCGGACACCACGGTCTGGGGCCCGGCGCAGCGGCGCCTCGGCGCGGACGAGGTCGCCGCGCACTGGACGGCGTGGCGAGAGCAGTACGACGCCGCTGTGAAGGGCTCACCCCCGACGGAGGAGCCGCCCGGCGGGACGGGCGCCGGGAGCGAGGGTACGGCTGAGCCGGGGGAGGCCTCCGGGAGCCCCGCCGGGACCGAGCCGCCCCCTCCGGAGCTGCTGCGCGTCCTCGCCGAGCTGCGCGCCTATGTGGAGGCGGCTCCGCCCCTGGGCAGGGTCCGCTCCAGCTTCGCCCCCGGCGATGCCCGGACCCTGCGCGCGGACGGCCCCGGCTGGTCCTTCGTCGCCAGGACCGACGACATGGCCTTCGTCCTGATGGACGACGAGCCCAGCGAAGTGCTTCCGATCGCCCGTGGCCCGGAACTCCCGGCGCTTCTCGCGGCCCTCGACGCCATGGCCGTACGCCCCGCGTGAGCCGGTCGCACCGCGGGCCTGAACGTGACAGCGACGTACCAGCGACGTGAGAGCGCCGCACGCCCGCGCACAGCAGAGCTGACCGGGGGAACCCGGCGGTCCCTCCGGTCAGCTGTCCGGCCCGGTCAGCGGCCGATCTGCTTGCGGTTGATCCGGCGCAGCCTGCGGCGCTGCGACGGGTCCAGCATCAGGTAGGTGGCCGCCGGCACACCCACCACGATCAGCAGGGCCACCCAGAACGGTACGAACGCCCAGAGGATCAGGCCGACGGCCACTCCCCCGACGGCGATCTTTGCTTGTGTCGACATCCCGACGCCTCCTTCGCGGCCATGGGCCGCTCACTGCTCGGTGAACGCGTAGGAACGTCCGCCAGTTCCACTATGCGCCTGTACGGAGCGGTTCGCCGACGTCGTGGAGGTGACCGAGGGCCTGGCGGTACGAGTCGATCAGTCCGGTCTCGGCGTACGAGACCCCCAGCGCGTGGCAGTGCGCGCGCACCAGGGGCTGGGCGAGCCGCAGGTGGGGGCGGGGCATGCTGGGGAAGAGGTGGTGCTCGATCTGGTAGTTCAGCCCGCCGAGGAACCAGTCGGTGAGCACACCTCCGCGAATGTTGCGTGAGGTCAGGACCTGGCGGCGCAGGTGCCCCCAGCCCGCGCTGTTCTCGGGGTCGGGCATCTCCATGCCCTTGTGGTTCGGCGCGAAGGCCATGCCCAGGTGCAGGCCGAGGAGCATCTGGTGGATCACCGCGAAGACGACGGCCTGGCCGAGGGTCAGCGTGGTGAGCAGCAGGGTGACGTACGCGGCGACGTGCGCGCCCAGCAGTAGACCCTCCACCGCGCGGCGGCGGCCGGGCATGCGGGTGTCCTTCTGGCGCGAGAAGACGGCCTGGAAGCCGTACACCTTGAGGGCGATGCCCTCCAGGGTCGTCAGCGGGAAGAACATCCACGCCTGGTGGCGGGTGAGCCAGCCGCGCAGTCCCGTGCGGCCCGCCGTCTGCCCCTGGGTGAAGACGAAGATGTCGGCGGCGACGTCCGGGTCCTTGTCGATGTGATTGGGGTTGGCGTGGTGCCGGTTGTGCTTGTCGTTCCACCACTCCTGGCTCATCCCGAGCAGCAGGTTCGCGTGGACGAGCTGGATGACGCGGCCCTTGCCGCGGTCGCCGGTGATCTGGGCGTGTCCCGCGTCGTGGCCGATGAACGCGATCCGGGCCGAGAGGACCGCCAGCGGGGGCGCGAGGAGCATCGTCCACCAGGACGGGCCGATGAGCGCCATGGCGGTGACGACGGCGGCGACGAGGACCAGGTTGACCGTGATGCCCCGGGCGTACCAGGCGACCCGGCGCTCGAGGAGTCCCTGTTCCTTGACCGTCCGCAGCAAGGGCGCGAAGTCGCTGCCGGTGCCGCGGACGGTGGCCGGTTCGGGTATGGACTCCACAGCGGGGGGTGCGGTGGTGGCCTGGGGCATGTCGGTCTCCGGTCTGTCGGCCGATGTGCGGGAAGAAGGGTCGCGCTGTATGCGCTGACCTGGAGAAAAACGTACGGGCCCGGCGAAGGTGGCGACCATGGCGCCACCCCCCGGAAGAAGGGGAGGCTTCCCGGGGGTCGGCAGTGGTGCTGGCTACACCCCGCCGCTTCGGTATGAGTCGAGTCACGGCAGCTCCGGGACCGCGTGGCTTCGCGGTCGGGTACCATCGGCGGCTCACCCGCAGTAGTCAAAGTTGAGGAATGCGTCTTCGCTGTGCACACGCTCCCCGCGGCAATGCTCTCCCGGGTCTCCGAACTCGCCCGCTGTTCCACGGTCTTTCTCCCGGGGGACCCGGCTCGCACCGGCCGGATCGCCTACTGGCACCCCGACGGCGCGGAACCGCCGTCCGCGCCGGGCTCCGTGGAGGAGCTGGCCGTCGTCGACACCGAGGCCCACCCTCTCATGGTCAGGGCGTTGCTGGTGCCCCTGCGGGACGCTCTTCCGTCGCTGACCAGGGCCCGTGTGGCGGAGAATGTGTCACCGTCCGGCGCCTTCTGGGGCGCGGCGACGCTGCTTGCCCTGCAACTGGCCTCCTGCGGACGGATGTTGCCCGGTCTCACCGGGACCGGGCACGACGCGTGGCGGGCCGGACCGCTGACGGCCGAGGACCTGGAGCGGGTCCGTACGCTCGCCGCTTCCATGCCTCCCACCGCGCACGCCGTTCCGCTCGGCGGAGGTGGTTTGGCCGGAACCGTTCTTCTGCCCGAGCCGGAAGGGCTGTTGAGGGACTTCCTCGACGCGGTGGCCGACACCCTGCCGCGTACCCCCGCCGCGCCGCTCGCCGCCGGTGGTGACGCCTTCGCCGCCGTGCCCGCCCGGCGCTTCCCCGAACTCCGTGGCTGGGCGGGCGATGTGGCCGCGGGCCACGACGCGGAGGTACGGCTCTCCCTCCGCGTCGAGGTGACGGGTCTGTCCGGCGCGGACGTCCCGGGCGAGGACGACTTCGCGGGGCCCGGTCCTGTCTTCCGGGCCGTGGTCCAGATGCACAGCGTCAGTGACCCGGCGGTCGTCGCCGACGCGGCGGAGTTCTGGGCGGCTCCCGCGGACCCGCGCTCCCCCGGGGGTTCGGCGGCGGCCTTCGGACCGCGTGCGCGGATGGACGCCCTGCTGGCGCTGCGCCGGGCGGCCCGCGCCTGGCCGCCGCTGGCGCGGCTGCTCGCGGCCGCCGTGCCGGACGCCGTGGAGCTGGACGACGACGAGATCGGCGAGCTGCTCGGCGAGGCGTCCGGGGCACTCGCCGCGACCGGTGTCCAGGTGCACTGGCCCAAGGAGTTGGCGCGGACGCTCACGGCCCGCGCGGTGATCGGGCCGCCACCGGCGGGGGGCGGGTCTCAGGCCACCGGTGCGAACGGGGACGGCTCCGGCGGTACGGACCCCACCGGCGGCGGCCCGGGGCGGACCGGGAGCGATCTGCCCTCCTTCCTCTCCGCCGACGCGCTCCTCGCCTTCAACTGGCGTTTCGCGCTGGGCGATCAGCAGCTCACCCGCGCCGAACTCGACCAACTCGCCGAGGCGGGGCGCCCGGTGGTCCGGCTGCGCGACCGGTGGGTGCTCATCGACCCCGCCGAGGCACGCCGTGTCCGGGAGAGCCAGGACCGCCACGTCACCCCGCTCGACGCGCTCGGCGCCGTACTGACCGGCTCCGCCGAGGTCGACGGACGCCGGGTCGACGTCACCGCGTCGGGCTGGCTCGCCGAGCTGCGCGACCGGCTGGCCGATCCCGAATCCGCCGCCACCCGTGCCGGTGAGGAGATCCCCCAGCCGGCCGCACTGGACGCGACGCTCAGGGACTACCAACTGCGCGGCCTGAACTGGCTGCACCGCATGACCTCCCTCGGCCTCGGCGCCTGTCTCGCCGACGACATGGGGCTCGGCAAGACCATCACCCTCATCGCCCTCCATCTGCACCGGCAGACCGACCCGTCGGCGGCGGGACCGACCCTGGTGGTCTGCCCCGCCTCGCTGATGGGCAACTGGCAGCGGGAGGTGGAGCGGTTCGCGCCCGGCACCCCGGTCCGCCGCTTCCACGGCGCCTCCCGCGCCCTGGAGGGCCTGCGGGAGGGCGAGTTCGTCCTCACCACCTACGGCACGATGCGGCTCGACGCGCCCCGGCTCGCCGACGCCGGCTGGGGCCTCGTGGTCGCCGACGAGGCGCAGCACGTCAAGAATCCGTACTCGGCGACGGCCAGGCAGCTGCGGACGATCCGCGCCAAGGCGCGGGTGGCGCTCTCCGGGACACCGGTGGAGAACAACCTCTCCGAGCTGTGGGCGATTCTGGACTGGACCACTCCGGGCCTGCTCGGCCGCCTCGGGACGTTCCGTACCCGCTACGCGCAGGCCATCGAGAGCGGTGGTGACCCGGCGGCCGCCGAACGGCTCGCCGCGCTGGTCCGCCCTTTCCTGCTGCGCCGCCGCAAGTCCGATCCGGGCATCGCGCCGGAGCTGCCGCCGAAGACCGAGACCGACCGGGCCGTCTCCCTCACCACGGAGCAGGCGGGCCTGTACGAGGCGGTCGTACGGGAGACTCTCGCGGCGATCACCGGGGCCGGCGGCATGGAACGGCGGGGCCTGGTGGTGAAGTTGCTGACCGGGCTCAAGCAGATCTGCAACCACCCGGCGCAGTACCTCAAGGAGACCGCACCGCGCCTCGCGAACCGGTCGGGAAAGCTGGAGCTGCTCGACGAACTGCTCGACACCATCCTCGCGGAGGGCGCGAGTGTGCTGGTCTTCACGCAGTACGTACGGATGGCGCGGTTGCTGGAGGACCACCTGGCGGCGCGCGGCACACCGAGCCAGTTCCTGCACGGCGGCACACCGATCCCCGAGCGCGAGGCGATGGTCGACCGCTTCCAGAACGGTGAAGTGCCGGTGTTCCTGCTGTCGTTGAAGGCGGCGGGCACCGGGCTCAATCTCACCCGGGCGGAGCACGTCGTGCATTACGACCGCTGGTGGAACCCCGCCGTCGAGGCGCAGGCCACGGACCGCGCGTACCGCATCGGGCAGCACCGGCCCGTGCAGGTGCACCGGATGATCACCGAGGGCACGATCGAGGACCGCATCGCCGGGATGCTGGCGCGCAAGCAGAAGCTGGCGGACTCGGTGCTCGGCGCGGGTGAGGCCGCGCTGACCGAACTGACCGACGCCGAACTGGCGGATCTGGTGGAGCTGCGAGGGAGTGCCCGATGACCGGGAACGCGAGCGCGCACGACGGCGGCGGTGGCGCCGGTACGGACGGGGACGCGCGGGTCTTCGCGGCTCTGCCGCCCGCCCAGGGCCGGGGCTTCGCCCGGTCCTGGTGGGGCCTGGCCTGGCTGAAGGCGCTGGAGGACACCGCGCTGGACGGCCAGCAGCTGAAGAAGGGGCGGCGGCACGCCCGCGAGGGGGCCGTCGGGGCGGTGTCCGTCCGGCCGGGCCGGATCACCGCCGTCGTACGGGACCGGGACGGCACGGCGCAGCGCAGTGACGTGCTGTGGCCGCGGCTGAGCGAGGAGGAGTGGGACCGCTTCCTCGACATGGCGGTCGACCGGGCGGGGCACATCGCCGCGCTGCTGGACCGGGAGATGCCGCCGCATCTGGTGGAGGACGCGGCGGGCGCGGGGGTCGAACTGCTCCCCGGCATCGGCGATCTGGAGCCGCGGTGCGGCTGCGAGGCGTGGGACCACTGCCCGCACACCGCCGCGCTCTGCTACCAGATGGCGCGGCTGCTGGACCAGGACCCGTTCGTCCTGCTGCTGATGCGGGGGCGGGGCGAGCGGCGGCTGCTGGACGAGTTGCAGGTACGGAGTGTGGCGCGGGCGGCCCGTACGGACGAGCCGGGCGAGACGTCCGGGGAGTCCGCCGACGGCACCCCCACGCGGCCTGGGGCGCCGGAGGGGGTGCCGGCCGCCGAGGCCTTCGCCGCGCGGGACATTCTGCCGGCCCTGCCGCCTCCCCCACCGCCGCCGCCCGGAGCGGGACAGCCGCCGGTGCTCGACACCGACACACCGCCGCCCTCCGGGGTCGACGCCCACGCGGTGGGGTTCCTGGCCGCCGACGCGGCGGCGCGGGCCCTGCGGCTGCTGTCGGAGGCGCTGGCGCCCGGTCATGAACAGCAGCCGCCGGAAGCGGAGTTGACACCGGGTCAGGACGCCGTACGGCTGGCGGTGTCGGCCGACGACGAGAGGCTCCTGGCCCGGCTCGCCGAGGGCTCCGGCCGGGGGCGGGCCGAGCTGGACCTCGCCGTACGGGCCTGGCGGTACGGGGGCGCGCCCGCGCTCGCCGCCCTGGAGGAGGAGTGGACCCCGGAGCCGGGGGCGCTGGCCCGCGCCGGGGCCGCGCTCGACGGGGCCTGGGAGGACGGCGACCGGCCCCGGCTGCGGTCCGGTGGGCCCGCGCGCTGGACGGTGGAGGGCAGTGGGGCGCAGCTGCGCCTGGGGCCGGACGGGCGGTGGTGGCCCTTCCGCGAGGAGCGGGGCCGGTGGGCACCGGCGGGGCCCGGGGACCACGACCCCGCCGCGGCGCTGGCCGGTGCGCTCGGCGACGTGTGACCCGGGAGCGTCTTCCGCGCGAGTGCGACCCGGGAGCGTCTTCCGCCCGCCCGGGGCCGCGCCGTACGGTGATCGCCGGCGGGACCGCGGAGCCGCACCCGCACACCCGTACAGACGCATGTCCGCACGTCCGCAGGTCCGACAGAGGAAGAGGCGCGCCCCATGAGTGACCCGAGGATCCTGACCGTACGGCCGGAGAAGGGCGAGTACGCCTGGACGTTCGGCGGCGTCGCGCCCGTCGCGCGCATCACTCCGGGCACGGTCCTGGACCTGTTCACCGAGGACTGCTTCGCGGGGCGCGTACGGTCCGTGAACGATCTGGTCTCCGAGGTGTGCGAGTTCCCGTTCCTCAATCCGCAGACGGGCCCCTTCTACGTCGAGGGCGCGGAGCCCGGCGACACGCTGGCGGTGCACTTCGTGTCGATCCGGCCCGCGCGGGACTGGGCGGCGTCCTCCACCGTGCCGCTCTTCGGCGCGCTGACCTCCACCACCACGACGGCGACGCTCCAGCCGCCGCTGCCGGAGGTCGTGTGGATGTGGCAGCTCGACCGGGAGCGCGGCACCTGTCTGTTCAGCGCGCGCGACAGCGACATCCGGATCGAACTGCCCATGGACCCGATGCACGGCACGGTCGGGGTGGCGCCGGCCAACCTGGAGGTACGGTCCGCGCTGGTCCCCGACGCGCACGGCGGCAACATGGACACGCCAGAGATGCGCGCCGGGGTGACCTGCTACCTCGGGGTGAACGTGGAGGGCGCGCTGCTCAGCCTCGGTGACGGGCACGCGCGGCAGGGGGAGGGCGAGACGTGCGGGGTGGCCGTCGAGTGCGCCATGAACACCGTGGTGATCGTGGAGCTGCTCAAGGGCGTCCCGACGCCCTGGCCGCGCATCGAGTCCGACACCCACATCATCTCGACGGGCTCGGCCCGCCCGCTGGAGGACGCGTTCCGCATCTCCCAGCTGGACCTGGTGCGTTGGCTGGCGCGCGACTACGGTCTTTCCGAGCTGGACGCGTACCAGCTGGTCACGCAGGCCGGTGAGGCGCCGCTGGCCAACGTGTGCGACACCAACTACACGTGTGTGGCGAAGATCCGCAAGGAGTGGCTGCCCGCCGGTGACCCGCACGGCGGCCTGCACCGCCATCTGCGCGAGACGGCGGCGGTCCTCCCCACCGCGTGACAGCGTCACAGCCGCCTTCCGGGTGATTCAGGGCGTGTCTCACGGATCGGCCCGGTCGGATCCGGAGGGACTCCGGAGGGACCGCCCGGGCGGGCCTGTGGCGTCTCTGTGGCGTCCTTGGGTCGCTCCTGACGGTTCCTCCGGTCCCCGGCCGCTCCCTCCCGGCCTGCGCTCACGCCCGGATCTCCTTACTGTCGGTTCTTGGGGCACCACACAGCGTGCCACCCGAACCGGAGGAGTCACCATGCCGGAGCTGTTCATCGGCGGCAGGTGGACCGCCGCCCTCGACGGGCGGACACGCGAGATCCGCTGTCCCGCGGACGGTTCCCTGGTCGCGACCGTCGACGAGGGGGGTCCGCAGGACGCCGCCGCGGCGATCGCCGCGGCCCGGGACGCGTACGACCGCGGGCCGTGGCCCGGCACCCCCGCCGCCGAGCGGGGCCGGCTGCTGCTGCGGGTCGCCGGTCTGCTGGAGCGCGACAAACACGTGCTCGCCCGCGCCGAGTCCCTGGACACCGGGAAGCGGCTCGTGGAGAGCGAGTTCGACATGGACGACGTGGCGAACTGCTTCCGCTACTTCGGCAACCTCGTGGCGGCGGGCGGCCGGGACCGGATCGTGGACACCGGCAACCCCGAGGTGGACAGCCGGGTGGTGCACGAGCCGGTCGGGGTGTGCGCGCTGATCACCCCCTGGAACTATCCGCTCCTCCAGACCGCCTGGAAGGTCGCCCCCGCCCTCGGCGCCGGCAACACCTTCGTTCTCAAGCCCAGCGAACTGACCCCGCACACCGCGATCCTGCTGATGCGGCTGCTGGCCGAGGCGGGACTGCCCGGCGGCACGGCGAATCTCCTGCTCGGCGCGGGGGCCACCGCCGGGGCGCCGCTGAGCGAGGACCCGCGCGTGGACCTCGTGTCGTTCACCGGCGGTCTGGTCACCGGACGGCGCGTCATGGCCGCCGCCGCCCCCACCGTGAAGAAGCTCGCCCTGGAGCTGGGCGGCAAGAACCCCAACATCGTCTTCGCCGACGCGGACTACGACACGGCGGTGGACTACGCGCTGACGGCGGTGTTCCTGCACTCCGGGCAGGTGTGCTCGGCCGGGGCGCGGCTGCTGGTCCAGGAGGAGCTGCACGACAGCTTCGTGGAGGACGTCGTGGCCAGGGCGCGCGCGATCCCGCTGGGCGGCCCCTTCGACGACCACGCCCGTACGGGACCGCTGATCTCCGCCGCGCACCGGGAGAAGGTCGAGGCGTACGTGGCGGCCGGCGTCGCCGAGGGCGCGGTGCTGCGCTGCGGCGGGGCGCGGCCCGACGACCCGGAGCTGAGCGCGGGCTTCTACTACCTGCCGACCGTGCTGGACGAGTGCACTCCCGGCATGTCGGTGGTACGGGACGAGTCGTTCGGTCCGGTGCTGACGGTCGAACGGTTCCGCGACGAACAGGAGGCGCTGGCCCTCGCCAACGACACCGTGTACGGACTGGCCGGGGCGGTGTGGTCGCAGGACGTCGGCCGCGCCCACCGGGTGGCGTCGCGGCTGCGCGCCGGAACCGTGTGGATCAACGACTTCCAGCCGTACGTGCCGCAGGCGGAGTGGGGCGGGATGAAACAGTCCGGCTTCGGGCGGGAGTTGGGTCCCTCGGGGCTGGCGGAGTACCAGCAGGTGAAGCACGTCTGGCGCAACCTCGGTCCCCGGCCGCTCGGTTGGTTCGAGTGACCACCGGGCCGGACGGGGAGAAGCCGGGCCCGGCGCCCGGGACGCGGACCGCCCACGAGATCCAGAGCCAGGACGACGACGACTCGCTCTCCGCGTTCGGCTACAAGCCGGAGCTGAAGCGGACCCTCGGCAACTTCCACACCTTCGCCGCCGGGATCAGCTACATCTCGATCCTGACGGGCACCTTCCAGCTCTTCAACTTCGGTGTGCGCTTCGCGGGTCCCGGTTACTGGTGGTCCTGGCCGATGGTCTTCCTCGGCCAGTTGATGGTGGCGCTGTGCTTCTGCGAGCTGGCCGCGCGCTATCCGGTGGCGGGGTCGGTCTACAACTGGTCGAAGAAGCTGGGCGGTCCGCACATCGGCTGGCTCGGCGGCTGGATGATGGTGACGGCCACGATGGTGTCGCTCGCCGCGGTGGCGCTCGCGTACCAGGCCACACTGCCGCAGATCTCGGGGACGTTCCAGTTCATCGGGGACGGCAGCGGCAAGACCGACGCGGCGAAGAACGCGGTCCTGCTCGGCTCGGCGCTGATCGTCTTCACCACGCTGATCAACGCGTTCGGCGTCAAGCTGATGGCCAGCATCAACTCGGCAGGGGTGATGGTGGAGTTGATCGCCGCCGTCGTCCTGATCGGACTGCTGGCGGCGCATGTGGCCCGCGGGCCCGGCGCGATCGTGCGGACCGACGGCTTCGGCACCGGCGAGACGCTCGGTTACTTCGGCGCCTTCCTGACGGCGTCACTCGCCTCCGCGTATGTGATGTACGGGTTCGACACGGCCTCCTCGCTGGGTGAGGAGTCCCTCAACCCCAGCCGCAACGGGCCGCGCGCGATCCTGCGGGCCCTCGTCGCCTCGTTCCTCATCGGCGGGCTCATCCTGCTCTTCGCCCTGCTGTCCGTGCCGAACCTCAGGTCCCCCCAACTGTCGGCGGACGGGCTCCAGTTCGTGGTCCTGTCCACCCTCGGGTCGACCATCGGGCAGATCGTGCTGTGGTGTGTGGTCGTCGCGATCACCGTCTGTGAACTGGCCGTGCACGCCGCCGGGATCCGGCTGGCGTTCGCCATGGCCCGCGACAACGCCCTGCCCGCGTCCGGGCTGCTCTCCCGGGTCAGCCCGCGCTTCCAGACCCCGGTCCTGCCCGCGATCGTCATCGGGCTGGTCGCGATCGTCATCCTGGTGATCAACATCAATCAGCCGCAGATCTTCTCGGTGATCACCAGCATCGCGATCATCATGATCTATGTGGCCTATCTGCTGGTCACCACCCCCATGCTGATCCAGCGCCTGCGGGGGGACTGGCAGCCCGCCCCCGGGCGGTTCTCGCTCGGACGGTTCGGGCTGCCGGTCAACATCCTGGCCGTGGTGTGGGGCCTGGCCATGTCGGTAAACCTCGCCTGGCCGCGCAGCGCCGTGTACAACGCCGCACCGCCGCACCACTGGTACCTGGAGTGGGGCGCCTTCCTGTTCGTCGGGATCGTCGGGGGCGGTGGCTTCACGTACTACTGGCTGGTCCTGCGCAAACACACCGGCGTGCTGGAGGCGCACCGGTCGGTGACGCCGGACCCGCCGGCGCCCACTCCCGCCCCCTGAGTTCCCCTTTTGGAGAAGCCATGTCCGCACAGACCAGTGATCCCGTGCGCGCGTACGACTACGTGGTGGTCGGCGGCGGTACGGCCGGGGCCGTCATCGCCGCCCGGCTGACCGAGGACCCCGGCGTGACGGTCTGTGTCCTGGAGGCCGGCCCGTCGGACGTCGGCGACCCGGACGTCCTGCGGCTCGACCGGTGGATGGCCCTGCTGGAGTCCGGCTACGACTGGGACTATCCGGTGGAACCCCAGGAGAACGGCAACAGCTTCCTGCGGCACGCCCGCGCCAAGGTCCTCGGAGGCTGCTCCTCGCACAACTCCTGCATCGCCTTCTGGGCACCGGCCGAGGACCTCGACGAATGGGCGGCCCTCGGCTGTACGGGGTGGAGCGCGGCCGACTGCTTCCCGCTGTACCGGCGGCTGGAGACGAACGACGCGCCCGGCGACCACCACGGCCGCTCGGGGCCGGTGACGATCCGTACCGTCCCGCCCCACGACCCCTGCGGCGCCGCCCTGTTGGCGGCCTGCGCCGAGGCGGGCATCCCCACCACACCGTTCAACACCGGGCGGACGGTGGTGCGCGGGGCGAACTGGTTCCAGATCAACGCCCGGGAGGACGGCACACGTTCGTCCGCGTCGGTGTCGTACCTGCACCCGGTGATGGGCGAGCGGCCCAACTTGGACGTCCGTACGGGACTCCAGGCGAAGCGCCTGCTGTTCGACGACAACCGGCGCTGCACCGGGGTGGAGTACCTGGAGCCCGACACCGTCCACAGCGGCGCGGTGACGGCGCGGCGCGAGGTGATCGTGTGCTGCGGGGCCGTCGACGGGCCGAAGCTGCTGATGCTCTCCGGCATCGGTCCCGCCGACCACCTCCGGGACAACGGGGTGGAGGTACTGGTCCACTCCCCCGGCGTCGGTTCCCATCTCCAGGACCATCCGGAGGGCGTGATCATGTGGGAGGCGAAGCGGCCCATGGTGGACTCCTCCACGCAGTGGTGGGAGATCGGGATCTTCGCGGACACCGAACCCGGCCTGGACCGGCCGGACCTGATGTTCCACTACGGCTCCGTGCCGTTCGACCTGAACACCTACCGGCGCGGCTATCCGACGGCGGACAACGCGTTCTGTCTCACCCCGAACGTGACCCGGGCGCGGTCGACGGGCACCGTGCGGCTGCGGAGCCGGGACTTCCGCGACAAGCCGAAGGTCGATCCGCGGTACTTCACCCATGACCACGACATCCGGGTGATGACGTACGGGCTGCGGCTGGCGCGGGAGATCGTGGCGCGGGCGCCGATGGCGGAGTGGGCGGGCAAGGAGCTGGCCCCCGGGCACGGCGCCCGGTCGGACGACGAGTTGTTCGCGTACGTCCGCGAGACCCACAACACCGTCTACCACCCGGCGGGGACGGTACGGATGGGGGCCGCCGACGACCCGGACTCGCCGCTCGACCCGCGGCTGAGGGTCAAGGGGGTGACGGGGCTGCGGGTCGCCGACGCGTCCGTGATGCCGTTCCTGCCGGCCGTCAATCCGTGCATCACGACGATGATGATCGGTGAGAAGTGCGCGGACCTGATCAAGGCGGGCTGATCAAGGGGGACTGATCAAGGTGGCCCGACCGGGGCGGGTGCCCCGGCCGTGGGGCGCGCCCAGGGAGGGTCCCTGTGGATCACGCCGGATCACGCCGGATCAGGCCGGATCAGGGCCTCAGGTCGCCCACCACGTTCGCCGTGGCGGAGATCCCCTCCGTGATGCTCGGCGCCATGCTCGTGCCCGCCAGGAAGAATCCGAGCAGGACACAGGTCACGGCGTGTGACATCTTCAGCCCGCCGGTGCGGACAAAGATCACCGCGAGGACCACCAGCAGCAGCACCAGTGAGATCGAAATAGCCATGGCCAACCTCCTCCGCCGCAGCGCGATTGCGGCATTCGGCCGCCAGTGTGGCGGAGGAGACGGTCCTGACGGCCGACCGGCGTGTCCGCCGAACGGGTGATTGACCTGGGGTGACCGTGATTACTTACGGTTGTTCCTGAGGAACTGTTCGAGGCCGGCCAGGTCGTCCGTGTTGAGGTGGTCGACGCCGGCGGACAGCAGTTCGGTCCATACGGCGTCCCGGGCCGGCCCCGGCAGGTCGGGCGTGCTCCAGAAGCGCACCCGCTGACCGCGCCGGTGGGCGGTGTCCACGAGGGCGCGGAGCGTGGCGCGTTCGGCGGTGGGGATCGGGCCGGCGCCGGTCCAGCCGAACGTCTGGGTCCAGTTGGCGCTGATGAGCGGGACGAAGTCGGCGCCGGCCGCTGTCCCGAGGTCGTCCAGGCGGCCGTCGTAGAAGGCGTGGCGCACGCGCTGCGCCTCCATCGGGACACGGGCGGCCCGGTCGCCGGAGATGACTGGGGTGACCGCGCCGGGGCGCACCACGCCGTACGCGTAGGTGCTCAACAGTGAGCGGTAACCGGTCAGTTGGCGGTGCAGTTCGGCGTAGGCGGCGGCGCCGTCGTTCTTGATGTCGACGAGGAGTTGTACGGGCCGGTGGTAACCCCGGTACACGGAGCCGTGGTTGGCCCGGACGCGTGCGCGCAACGGGTCGAGGTAGAGCGAGCGCAGCGTACGGGTCGGGTCGAGGTCCGTCGCCTCGTGGGCGACGAGCAGGTCGCCGCCGACGAGGAAGATGTCGGCCTCGACGCTGGTGAAGCCGTGGTCCAGCGCGTCGTGGAGGGGGCGGGGGTGGAGGTAGTCGTTGTGGGCGTGGGCGTGGGTCAACGGCCGTGGCCCGGGGCCGGTCCGGGGTGTGTCCTTCTCCGTGGCGGCGGGTGCGGCGTGCGCGTACGCGGGGGCCGCGACCACCGCCGTGAGGGCGGCGGCGAACGTGCTGACGGCTCTGCGGCGCGTGGTGAGGGGCATGGGGGCTCCGTGGGGACGCGGTGGGGCGCGGTGGGTCGGTCCCGGTGAGTATCGGCTCCCGCGGCGGGGCGGAAAACGCGGAGCGTGAAGTGTTCGGCCGCTCGACAACTGCCCGTCGCGCGCGCTTCGATCGCGGCCGGCGGCGGGGCCCGGCGGTGTGAACCGGAGCGCGGGGGCCGGAGGGGCCGTTCCCGCGCTCCGGGTCGGGGTGTCAGCGAGGTGCCGGGAGGTTCGTCAGCCGCGAGAGGGTCTGCTTGTGGTGGCCCGGGGTGCCCAGGGCGATCTCGTCGGACTTCGCCCGCTTGAGGTAGAGGTGGGCGGGGTGCTCCCACGTCATGCCCGTACCGCCGTGCAACTGCACGCACTCCTCGGCCGCGTGGACCGCGACCCGCCCCGCGTACGCCTGCGCGACGGCCACGGCGAGCGGTGCGCCGGGGCTGCCGGTGGCGAGGGCGTCGGCCGCGTTGCGGGCGGCGGCGCGGGCCGAGACGACCTGGAGCCACAGCTGCGCCATCCGGTGCTTGAGCGCCTGGAACGAGCCGATGGGGCGGTTGAACTGGTGGCGCTCCCTGGTGTGCCTGACGGTTTCCTCCAGGCACCACTCGGCGATCCCGAGCTGTTCGGAGGCGAGCAGTCCGGCCCCGGCCAGCAGCCCCCGGCGCACGGCGGCGCCGGCCGTCGCCGCGTCGGCGATCCGTTCGCCCGCGCCGGGGTCCACGGTGACGGTGGCGAGCGGGCGGGTCAGGTCGAGGGGCGTGAGGGGATCGACGGCGACGCCCGGCGCTTCCGTACCGACCGCGTACAGGCCGTCGTCCCGCAGGACGAGCAGGACGTCGGCGCGTGCGGCCTCCGCGACACCGCCGACCGGTCCGGTGCCGGTGGGGAGGGGCGCGTCGGGCGCGGTGGCGAGGGGTACGGCGAGCACGGCGACCCGGCCGCCGGTGGCGAGGGACTCCAGCAGGCCGGCCACCACCGCGCTGCCGGTGTCACAGGCGAGGAGCGTCTCCGTGGCCACCACCGCACCGGTCAGGAAGGGCGCGGGCGTGACGTACCGGCCCAGCTCCTCCAGGACGACGGCGGCCTCCCGGTGGCTCGCCCCCTGGCCGCCGAGCTTCTCGGGGATCAGCAGGCCCGCGGCGCCGATCCCGCCGGCGAGCGCCGTCCACAGCCCGCTGTCGTACGGGTCGCCCGCCTCCGCGCGGACGAGCGCCGCCGGCACGTCGGCGCGGTCGGTGAGCAGGGACCGTACGGCGGCGCGCAGATCGTCCTCGGCCTCGGAGTAGAGCAGGTCGGGTGTGGTGTCGGGCGTCTCGGTGGTCGAAGTTGTCGAGGTCGTCGAAGTCGTCGAGGTCGTCAAAGTCATCGGGCGAGGTCCTTCCAGGCGACGTCCTTGTCGTTGCGCGGCTCGACGGGCAGGCCGAGGACACGCTCGGCGACGATGTTGAGCAGTACCTCGCTCGTGCCGCCCTCGATGGAGTTGCCCTTCGAGCGCAGGTAGCGGAATCCGGCGTCGCGTCCGGTGAAGTCGACCAGCTCGGGCCTGCGCAGGGTCCAGTCGGAGTACAACAGGCCCTCGTCGCCGAGGAGTTCGACCTCCAGACCGCTGATCTCCTGGTTGAGCCGGGCGAAGGCGAGTTTCATGCCCGCGCCCTCGGGTCCCGGTTCGCCCGCGACGAGTTGCTGGCGCAGCCGCTCGCCGGTGAGCCGGGCCACCTCGGCCTCCACCCAGAGGGTCAGGAGGCGCTGGTGCAGGTCGTGGGTGCGCGACCCGGGCCGCTCGCGCCACGTCCGGGCGACCGGTCCGATCATGCCGCCCTCGCGGGGCAGCCGGGCGCCGCCGATGGAGACCCGCTCGTTCATCAGGGTCGTCCTGGCGACGTTCCAGCCCTCGCCGATCCCGCCGAGGCGGTGTGCGTCGGGGATCCGTACGCCCGTGAGGAAGACCTCGTTGAACTCGGCCTCGCCGGTGATCTGGCGCAGCGGCCGTACCTCGACACCGGGATCGGTCATGTCGCAGAGGAAGTAGGTGATGCCCAGGTGCTTGGGCAGGCCGGGATCGGTGCGGGCGATGAGGATGGCCCAGCGGGCGAGGTGGGCGCTGGAGGTCCACACCTTCTGCCCGTCGA
Source organism: Streptomyces sp. NPDC087420 (assembly GCF_044744165.1). NCBI lineage: Bacteria > Bacillati > Actinomycetota > Actinomycetes > Kitasatosporales > Streptomycetaceae > Streptomyces > Streptomyces sp. NPDC087420. The sequence continues at coordinate 742,138 of NZ_JBIUXU010000001.1, read as the reverse complement.
CGATCCAATCGCCGTCGTCCGTACGGACCGCGCGGGTGGCGAGCGCCGCGAGGTCCGAGCCCGCGCCCGGCTCGCTGAACAGCTGGCACCACACCTCCTCGCCGACCCACAGGGGCCGCAGGAAGCGCCGCTTCTGCTCGTCGGTGCCGTACCGCAGGATCGTCGGCGCGGCCATGCCGAGGCCGATGCCGATGCGCCTGGGGTCGTTGTCCGGTGCTCCGGCGGCGGTCAGCTCGGTGTCCACGACGGCCTGGAGGGAGCGGGGCGCGCCGACGCCGCCGAGCCCGGCGGGGTAGTGCACCCAGGCGAGTCCCGCGTCGAAGCGGGCCCTGAGGAAGTCGGCCCTGTCGGTGGTGGCAGGCGGGTGCGCGGCGAGCAACGCGTGGGTACGGGAGAGGAGTCCGGCGGCGTCGGTCATCGGGGGCCGCCTTCCCGGACCGCTTCCGGTGCCGCTTCCGTCGCTGCTTCCGGTGCCGCTTCCGGTGTCTCTCCCGGGACCGTCTCCGGGATCACGACGATCCGTCCGGTGGTGACGCCGTCGGCGACCCGCTGGACGGCGTCCGCCGCGTCCTTCATCGGCACCCGCTCGCTGATGAGCGGCTTGATCGCGCCCCGCGCGGCGAGCGCGGTCAGCTCCTCGTGGCAGCGCAGGACCGCGTCCGGGTCCTTGGTGGTGTAGAGGCCCCAGTGCAGGCCGAGGATCGTGTAGTTCTTCACCAGCACGTGGTTGAGGGCGGGTGCGGGGACGTCCCCGCCCGCGAAGCCGACCACGACGATCCGGCCCTCGAAAGCGACACACTTCGTGGACTTGGCGTAGGCGTCACCGCCCACGGGGTCGAAGACGACGTCCGCGCCCCGGCCCCCGGTGGCTTCCTTGACGGCGGCGACGATGTCGTCCGTACGGCGGTCGATGACCACGTCACACCCCAGTTCGCGGGCGACGCGCGCCTTGTCGGGGCCGCCGACGACACCGATGACGGTGGCTCCCGCCGCCTTCCCGAGCTGGACGGCGGCGCTGCCGACCCCGCCGGCCGCCGCGTGGACCAGCAAGGTCTCGCCCGGCTGGAGCCGCGCGCGGCGGTGCAGGGCGAACCAGCCCGTCTGGTAGCCGATGTGGAGGGCGGCGGTCTCTGCGTCGTCCAGCGCGCCGGGCGCGGGCAGGACGCCCGCGGCGTCCACGGCCACGTACTCCGCGAAACCGCCGGGCGACAGCCCGGGGTCCGGGGTCGCGATCACCCGGCGGCCGTCCGGCGTCTCGCCGCAGATCTCGACACCGGGGGTGAAGGGCAGCGGCGGGCGCACCTGGTAGTGGCCCCGGCAGAGCAGCGCGTCAGGGAAGTTGATGTTCGCCGCCAGGACCCGCAGCAGGATCTGTCCCTCCCCGGGTACCGGCCGCTCCACCTCGTCGAGCCGCATCACCTCGCGCGGCTCACCGTTCCGGTGCACTCGCCATGCCTGCATACCAGGGCCTCCACACGATGGGCAGTAGCACTACGCTCCGCATACTAAGCGGTCGCTTGCCCACCTGGGAACCGTCTCCCCCGGCCTTCTCCCCGGCCTTCCCTCACGACACCTTCGGCTTGGCCCGTACATGCATCCGCTCGCCCTGCGGCCCGAAGAGGCTCAGGAATTCGACCGGTTCGTCCGCCGCGGGCCCGAACCAGTGCGGTACGCGGGTGTCGAACTCGGCCGCCTCCCCCGCGCCCAGCACCACGTCGTGCTCCCCGAGCATCAGCCGCAGCCGGCCCGCGAGGACGTAGAGCCACTCGTACCCCTCGTGGATGCGCGCCTCGGGCGCCTCGCCGTCGGGCCGGTGCACCACCTTGTACGCCTGGAGCCCACCGGGCCGCCGGGTGAGGGGCAGCATCGTCCGCCCGCCGCGCACGATCGCCTCCGCCCGGATCCGGGGGTCACCGACCCTCGGCGCGCCGACCAGTTCGTCCAGCGGGACCTGGTGGGCGCGGGCCAGGGGCAGCAGCAGTTCGAGACTGGGGCGGCGCAGGCCGGACTCCAGCCGCGACAGGGTGCTCACGGAGATTCCCGTCGCGGTGGAGAGGGTGTTCAGAGTGGCCCCGCGCTCGCGCCTGATCCGGCGCAGCCGGGGCCCCACTTCGTTCAGTACGGCATCGAGGCCCGCGTCGTCGTCCATGCCCCCATTGCAGAAACAGCAAGGGCGTTTGTCAATTCCACCGCTGCGGGAAGGGGGCCGTCAGTCGTGCACGCCCGGCGTGACGGCGTCCACGCCCTCCGGGAAGATCGGGACGGGCTTGATGCGGCGCAGATACGCCTCCGCCTTGATGATCGCCTCGCGTGCGGTGCGCTGGCCCATCAGCACGCACAACGTGTAGGCGACATCCTCGAACCGGCCGCGTGTGGTCGTGTCCAGCGGGTCGGCCAGGACCAGCCGTTCCCAGGCCCGGTAACGGCTCAGCAGATCGGCGACCAGATGCCTGTCCGGCAGCAGCATGTCAACCACCTCCAGCATCGGAGTCGGTGGGGTCATGAGCGGGAGTGATGAGGCGGGTGGGGCCCGCCCACGCACAGCGGTACTCGCGCCCCCGCCTCCCATTCTCCCTCCGCCGCCGCACTTCCGCTCGGCGGCGGAGAAGGGTGCCGTCAGGGAGGGCAGCCGGGGAATACGGCCCGTGCCCCGTCCGCTCGCACATGTATGAGCACTCTTGGACTGATCGGCAGTGGACACATCGGCGGCACCCTCGCCCGGCTCGGCGTGGCGGCGGGCCTCGATGTGGTCCTGAGCAACTCCCGGGGCCCGGAAACCCTCACGGATCTGGTGGCCGGGCTGGGACCGCGCGCCCGCGCGGGGACCGCGAAGGAGGCGGCGGAAGCGGGTGACTGGGTCGTGGTGACGGTGCCGTTGAAGCACTACGACCAGGTGCCCGTGAAGCCCTTGGCCGGGAAAGTGGTCATCGACACGAACAACTACTACCCGCAGCGCGACGGGGCGATCCCGGAGCTGGACGAGGAGCGGACGACCACGAGCGAACTGCTCCAGGGCCACCTTCCGCAGTCGTACGTGGTCAAGGCGTTCAACAACATCATGTTCACGCACCTGGCCTCCCTTGCCAGGCCCGCCGGCGCACCGGACCGTTCGGTCCTGCCGATCGCCGGTGACAACGCCGACGCCAAGGCGACGGCGGCGCGGCTGATCGATCAGCTCGGATACGACACGTTCGACACGGGCGTGCTCGCCGACAGCTGGCGCTTCCAACGCGACACCCCGGCCTATGTGATCCCGTACGCGAAGAACCCGCTGGGCCTGGGCGCGGGCGGGGACGACCCGGGCGCGCCGTTCGACGTGGCGGGCCTGAAGGTGGCCCTGGACGCGGCGAAGCGGCCGGGCAGCTGATCACGGAGGCGCGGGGGCCCGGGTTCAGATCTCGTTACGGGTGAGGGCCAGCAGGCGGTCGAGGACGCGCGGGCCGCTGGTACGGAGCCCGTCGTGCTCGTACTCGTCGGTCACCCAGGTCCGCAGCCCCCGGATCGACCGCGCCGTGCGCAGCGAGTGTTCGGTGTCGACATACATGTCGTCGTGGTACACGGCGGCGGCGACCGGGACCTCGTTGGCGGCGAGGCGGCCGGTGTTGTACAGCGGCTCCCAGTCGGTGCGGGCGGCGAGCAGATCGGCGGTCTCGCGCAGCGGGCGCAGCGCGGGGTCGTTCTCGAAGTTCCACGGGTGGACGCTCTCGCCGGTGAAGTACAGCGGACCGTCCCCGGCCAGGGTGGTGGCGGCGTCGAAGCGGGCGAACTCGCCGCGGGTCCGCTCGGCGGCCCACCCGGTGGGCTCGCCGCCCTGGGCGTAGATGGCCTCGTGGAGCAGCGCGTACAGCGGGTGCGCGGCGTATGAGAGGGCCGCGGCGGCGCCCTCCTGGAAGGCGTCGGAGAGCACCTGGCCGCCTGGCGCCCGTACGAAGGCGTTCTCCAGCAGGTAGTGGAGCTGGTGGCTGCCGTCCGTGCCGCCGAGCAGAGAGCCGAGGGACTGGAAGGCCTCGGGGGTGAGGGTGTAGCCGGTGGGCAGGACGACGGGGCTGTGTCCGGCGAGGTGCTCGGCGATCCGGCGGGCACGGCCGATGTCCTGCGGGTAGCGGGCGTAGTGGGCCTCGACCTTGCGCGCGACACGGGGGTACGCGGCGCGGTAGACCTCGTCCGCCGTCGCGTCCAGGGAGGGCAGGCCGCCGGTGATCAGGACGGTGCGCAGGCCCTCGGGCGCCGCGGAGAGGTAGTGGGTGGCGCAGAATCCGCCGAAGCTCTGGCCGAGGACGGTCCAGGGCGCGTCGCCGGTCAGCCGGGGGCGGATCGCCTCGCAGTCACGGACGATCGAGTCGGCCCTGAAAAGGTCCAGGTAGTCGGCTTGTTCGCGGGGGCCGCCGCGCAGGGGCAGGGTCTGGCGGTTGGCCGGGGTGGAGAGGCCGGTGCCGCGCTGGTCGAGGAGGAGCACCCGGAACTCCTGGAGCGCCCGGCCGAGCCAGGCCTGCCGGCCCACGAACCGGCGGGCGCCGAAGCCGGGGCCGCCTTCCAGGTAGACCAGCCAGGGCAGGTTCTCCCCGGCCTTCGCGCCGGCGACGACCTCGCGGGCGAACAGCTCGATCCGCTCGCCCGACGGGTCGCCGTGATCCAGCGGGACCGTGAAGCGGTGGTCGGTGAGGACAACTCCGGGCTGGGTGTAGCTGGTCACGGACGCTCCTGTTTCTCGATCGCCCCCGCCGGGGCGCTCACGCCCGGGACAGTACCGGGCCCGGCGCCGCACGCGTGCGGCCAGGGGCCCTGGAGGTGCCTCGTGGGCCGGGCCGGATCGGCGGCCTGGTCTTCAACCGCCGCGTCGGCGGCCGTACGGTGTGATCATCGGCCTTTTTCCGACCAAGGTGGTCCGCATGTCCCTGTTCGACCTGCCCCTCGACGAGCTGCGCGACTACCGCAGCTCGTCCACGGAGCCCGAGGACTTCGACGAGTTCTGGGCGAAGACCCTCACCGAGGCGCGTGGCCACGCGCTCGACGCCCGCTTCGAGCCCGTACCGACGGCGCTCAGGACCCTCGACGTCTTCGACGTGACCTTCGCCGGCTTCGGCGGCCACCCGGTCAAGGGCTGGTTCGTGCTGCCCGCGGGGACGCGCGAGCCGCTGCCCGTCGTGGTGCAGTTCCTCGGTTACGGCGGCGGGCGCGGCCTCCCGCACGTCCACCGGCTCTGGGCGTCGGCCGGTTTCGCGCACTTCGTGATGGACACCCGCGGGCAGGGCAGTGGCTGGAACGGCGGCGACACCCCCGACCCCGTGGGCAGCGCTTCCTCGTACCCGGGCTTCCTCACCCGGGGGATCGAGGATCCGCACGCCTACTACTACCGGCGGGTGTACACGGACGCGGTGCGTGCTGTGGAGGCGGCCCGCTCGCATCCGCTGGTGGACGCCTCGCGTACGGCGGCCGTCGGTACGAGCCAGGGCGGCGGGATCACGCTCGCGGTCGGCGGGCTGGTGCCGGACCTGGTGGCCGTGGCGCCGGACGTGCCGTTCCTCTGCGACTTCCCCCGGGCGACGACGCTCACCGACCGCGATCCGTATCGTGAGGTGGGCAACTACCTCAAGACGTACCGGGGCAGGACCGAGCGGGTGGGCCGGACCCTCGCCTACTTCGACGGGGTGCACTTCGCTTCGCGCGGGCGGGCGCCGGCGCTGTTCTCGGTGGCCCTGGAGGACCGTACGTGCCCGCCGTCGACGGTCTTCGGTGCCTTCAACGCCTACGCGGGCGCGGACAAGACGATCGAGGAGTACGACTTCAACGACCACGAGGGAGGCGGCCCGTTCCAGGAGGCCGTCCAGCTGGACTGGCTGCCCGGGCGTCTCACGGCCTGACGGTGTGGCGGTTCGAGGAGGAGCGGTGACTCGCAGAGCCACCGCGTGACACACGAAGGGCCGGCCCGTGCGGATCACTCTCTTCACGCCTTTCGCCGTCAGCGCCGTGCTGGGGGTGGCGGCGCCGTGGGCCGGGCGCAGGCTGCCCCCGAGGATGGCGGCCTGGCTGCTGACGTCGGCCTCGGTGGTGGCGGGCGGCGGCTGGGCGGCGGCGCTTGCGATGCTCGCCTTCACACTCGTCGGGCAGATCCCGCTGGTGGCCGCCGAGGGGCGGTGGTCCCCCGGTGTCCTGGCCGCGAACACCCCGGTCGACCGGTCGGTGGCCCTGGCCTGCGGGGTGGTGCTCACCGGGTGCGCGGTGGCGTTCCTCGTGTCCGCGTACCGCAGGACCCGTACGCTCCTCGGCGCCCGGCGGGAGAGCCGCGCGCTGCCGTCGGGGGGCGAACTGGCCGTCGTCGACGATCCCGTACCCACCGCCTTCACCGTGCCCGGCTCCCCGGGGCGGATCGTGGTCTCCTCCGGCATGCTGCGCGCCCTCGACGCCCGGGAGAGGAGCGCCCTGCTGGCCCATGAGCGGGCGCATCTGCGCCATCACCACCATGTGTTCCTGCTGGTGATGCAGTTGGCGGCGGTCGTGAACCCGCTGCTGCGGCCGGTCGCGGGGGCGGGTGCCTTCGCGCTGGAGCGCTGGGCCGACGAGGACGCCGCCACGGCGGTGGCGGACCGCTCGCTGGTGGCGCGGGCGGTGGCGCGGGCCGCGCTCGCGGCGAAACACGCGCCACGGCACACGCTCGCGGTCACCGGCGGGCCCGTGCCGCAGCGTGTCCGGGCCCTGCTCGCCCCGCCGCCCCGGCTCCGTCACCATCTGGTGGTGGCCCACGCGGTGCTGATGCTGGTGTGCTGCGCCAGCCTGGCGCTGTCCGCCCAGAGCATGGACCACCTCTTCGACCTGGCATCGCCCGCGCACGCGGCCCTGTCGACGGCCGGACGCTGATCTCCTGGTAGTAAGTCCAGGCGCCGGCTCCAGGCCCCGACTCCCGGCGCCGGCCGTGGCCGCCCGTGCCGGGGCGGCTCATAAGGTGAGCGCGTGACTTCGAGCGCGGCTTCCCTCGTACCGGTCAACCTCCCCCTCGGTATCCTGCTCGCCGTCCTGCTCCTGCTGGCGGCGGGCGTCGCGGCCGTCACCCACCTCACCCCCGAGGACGGCCGGAGCCGCTCCCGGGAGATCCTGGTCGCCGGGGTCCGCGCCGCGGTCCAGCTCGCCGCCGTCTCGTTCGTGATCGTCTGGGTGGTGAAGTCGCTCCCGGCGCTGCTGGCGTTCCTGGCCCTCATGTTCGCCGTGGCCGTACGGACCGCGGGCCGGCGCATCACCAGCAATCACACGTGGTGGCTGACGGCCGCGCCCCTCGCCGCCGGGGTGGTGCCGGTGGTCGCGGCTCTCCTGCTGACGGGGCTCGTGCCGCTCAAGGGCATCGCGCTCATCCCGATCACGGGCATCCTCATCGGGGGCGCGCTCACCGTGACCGTGCTCGCCGGACGCCGGTCGCTGGACGAGCTGGCCCTGCGCCACGGTGAGGTCGAGGCCGCGATGGCGCTGGGCCTGCCGGACCGCGAGGCCCGGCTGGAGGTCGTCCGCCCGGCGGCCTCGGACGCCCTGCTGCCGGGCCTCGACCAGACCCGTACGGTCGGTCTCGTCACGCTCCCCGGCGCGTTTGTCGGCGTGCTCCTGGGGGGTGCGAGCCCGCTGGTCGCCGGCGCGGTCCAGCTGTTCGTCCTGATCGCGCTGATGGCCGTGCAGTCCCTCGCGGTCGCGGTGACGATCGAACTGATCGCCCGCCACCACCTCCACCGTCCGGCGCGGGGCGCCGGGGACCCGCCGCCCGGCCCGGTGGGCCGCCGGTCGCGCCCCTGGGCGGTCAGGCGCGGGCGCGCCCGGGATCCCGCCGCCCCCCGGGATCCCGCCGCGCCCCGAGATCCCGGTGCTTCCTGAGATCCTTCCGCAGGATCAGCACGTCGCACGGAGTCGCGAGCAGCCGGGCCGGATACGACCGGGACGCGCCGGGCGTGTCCGTGGCGATCTCGCGGTATCCGGTCTCGCGGTATCCCCTCCGGGTGTACCAGTCGAACAGGAAGTCCTTGGACGGGTGGGACCACGCCCAGGGGACGAGCAGCTCGACCCCCATCTCGGTGAGCCCCTTCCGCCGGCCCAGATCCTCCGCGAAGGCGACCAGATCACGCCCCACCCCGACACCCCGATGGTCCGGCGAGGCCGCGAGCATCCCGAATTCACCTGTTTCCCCGGAGATCCGCCGCACACGGACACAGCCCACGATCCGGCCGTCCACCCGGGCGGCGGCGATCTCTCCCGCCGCGATCATTCCGGCCACTTCCCCGGTGGTCGTCCTTACGGTGCCCTCCGCCCACAGGCCGCTTTCCTCCACCGCGTGGACGTCATTGATCAATTCGGTGAGATCACCGACGAGATGACTGTCGGCCCCGGCCTCGACGGGCAACAGATCCGTTTCGATCTCGGGCGCGCGCATCTCGAATCCTCCCAGGAAGTGGATCGCGAGCAGCGGATCACTGATCGCGGAATTCCGCTCGTGGGCGGGGGCAGTCCGTTTCACACCGGAGGGCGGGTACGCAGTCACCTGGGAAGTGTGCGCCCCGGGCAGTGCCGGTGTGGTGCCGAATGTCTGCCGATGCGGTGTCCGCGACGGAAAAGGGCGTGCGCGAGGTCGTGACGGTCCGCAATTTGAAGCGCATACTCAACTGCTGGGACCGTACATCCCATGCCACCCAAGGCCGTGCGACGGAAGGGTGAGATGTCATCGCAGGACGAGTTGGCAGCTGTCAGGAAACGTCTGGACGACCTCATCCGCACGGTCGAACGGTTGGAGCGCAGCCTCGCCGAGCTGCGTGAACAACGCTCCCCGCCCCCCGCGCCCGGCCGCGTGCCCGACCTCATCCCGATCCCCGACACGCCGTACGACAGCGCGCTCTGGACGGACTCGGACGACGAGGGACTGGGCGTACGCAACCGCCGGGCCCCCTAGAGCGGGCCCGCGGGCCTGTTGTCGGCGGCGTCCTTCTCCCGAGGAGATCTTGTTGGCCACCGGTACGGAACCTCCCCCACTCAGTGCGGGGGTGCGCGGCGCGGGACGTGCCGCCATCGCCGCGCGGCATCTGCGCACGGACCGCTGGTGGCTCGCGCCCGCCGCGACGGCGGCCGGCCTGTTCCTCTTCGTCGTGTACTCGACCTGGCGGGCGTTCGCCAATTCCCACTACTACGCGGCTCCTTACGTCTCGCCGTTCTACTCACCGTGCCTCGCGGACAACTGTCTGACGATGCGTCAAGGGCCCAACTGGGATCTGTTCGGGAGCTGGTGGGGTATTTCACCGGCGCTGCTGATCCTGATCTTCCCGCTCGGCTTCCGGATGACCTGCTACTACTACCGCAAGGCCTACTACCGGAGTTTCTGGGCCTCTCCCCCGGCCTGCGCGGTCGCCGAGCCGCACGCGGCGTACAGCGGCGAGACACGTTTCCCCTTGATCCTCCAGAACCTCCACCGCTACTTCTTCTACGCCGCCCTGCTGGTCGCGGGCATTCTCACGTACGACGCCGTGCTCTCCTTCCGGGACGAGGAATACGCCTGGGGCCACATGGGGCTCGGGAGTGTGATCTTCGTGGTGAATGTGGCGTTGATCTGGGCGTACACCCTCTCCTGCCATTCCTGCCGGCATGTCATCGGAGGGCGGCTGCGGCATTTCTCGAAACATCCGGTGCGCTATCGGCTGTGGGGATGGGTCGGCAGGCTGAATCACCGTCATATGCAACTCGCCTGGGCGTCGTTGATCAGTGTCGCCGCGGCCGATTTCTATGTCTATCTGCTCGCCTCCGGAGCCTTCGCCGATCCGCGCTTCTTCTAGTGACTTCTTCTGGTGACTTCTTCTGGTGACTTCTTCTAGGACAGGGAGAGCCTTCACACATGACGCAACTCGAACGCCGGCAGTGGGACGTCGTCGTGGTCGGCGCGGGCGGCGCCGGGCTGCGGGCCGCCGTCGAGGCGCGCGAGCGGGGTGCCAGGACCGCTGTCATCTGCAAGTCCCTGTTCGGCAAGGCCCATACGGTGATGGCCGAGGGCGGGATCGCCGCCTCCATGGGCAATGTGAACTCCGGTGACAACTGGCAGGTGCACTTCCGCGACACGCTGCGCGGCGGCAAGTTCCTCAACCAGTGGCGCATGGCGGAGCTGCACGCCCAGGAAGCACCGGACCGGGTCTGGGAGTTGGAGACCTGGGGCGCCCTGTTCGACCGTACCCCCGACGGCAGGATCTCCCAGCGCAACTTCGGCGGGCACGAGTACCCCCGGCTCGCGCACGTCGGCGACCGTACCGGGTTGGAACTGATCCGCACCCTCCAGCAGAAGATCGTCTCGCTCCAGCAGGAGGACTTCCGGGAGACCGGCGACTACGAGTCGCGGCTGAAGGTCTATCAGGAGTGCACGGTCACCCGGATCCTCAAGGACGGCGAGCGGGTCGCGGGCACCTTCTGCTACGACCGGGAGACCGGGCGCTTCTTCGTGCTGGAGGCCCCCGCGGTGGTGCTCGCCACGGGAGGCATCGGGAAGTCGTTCAAGGTCACCTCGAACTCCTGGGAGTACACCGGCGACGGCCACGCGCTGGCGCTGCTGGCGGGGGCGCCGCTGCTGAACATGGAGTTCGTGCAGTTCCATCCGACCGGGATGATCTGGCCGCCCTCGGTCAAGGGGCTGCTGGTCACCGAGTCGGTGCGCGGGGACGGCGGGGTGCTGCGCAACGCCGAGGGCAAGCGGTTCATGTTCGACTACATCCCCGACGTCTTCAAGGAGAAGTACGCCAACTCGGAGGACGAGGGCGACCGTTGGTACCACGATCCGGACCACAACCTGCGGCCGCCCGAGCTGCTCCCCCGCGACGAGGTGGCCAGGGCCATCAACTCCGAGGTCAAGGCGGGGCGCGGCTCCCCGCACGGCGGGGTGTTCCTCGACGTGTCGACGCGGATGCCGGCGGAGGCGATCAAGCGCCGGCTGCCGTCGATGTACCACCAGTTCAAGGAGCTGGCGGACGTGGACATCACCACGGAGGCGATGGAGGTCGGCCCCACCTGCCACTACGTGATGGGCGGGATCGCGGTCGACTCGGAGACCGCCGCGGCCCCGGGGGTGACCGGACTGTACGCCGCCGGTGAGGTCGCGGGCGGGATGCACGGCTCCAACCGGCTCGGCGGCAACTCCCTCTCCGACCTGCTGGTCTTCGGCCGGCGGGCGGGACTCCACGCGGCGGCGTACGCCGCGGGGCTCGACGGGCGTCCGGCCGTGCACGAGGGGGAGATCGACGCGGCGGCGGCCGAGGCGCTGCGCCCGTTCAGCGCGGAGGGCGGGGAGACCGGCCTGCCGCCGGAGAACCCGTACACGCTCCACCAGGAACTCCAGCAGGCGATGAACGACCTGGTCGGCATCATCCGGCGCCAGGACGAGATGGAGGACGCGCTGGAGAAGCTGGCCGGCCTGCGCGTACGGGCGCGGCGGGCCGGGGTCGAGGGGCACCGGCAGTTCAATCCCGGCTGGCACCTCGCGCTCGACCTGCGCAACATGCTCCTGGTCAGCGAGTGTGTCGCGCGGGCGGCCCTGGAGCGTACGGAGAGCCGGGGCGGGCACACCCGGGACGACTGGCCGGGGATGGATCCCGACTGGCGCCGGATCAATCTGCACTGCCGGCTGACCGGTCCGCCGGACGGTCCGGCCGCCGGCCCTTCGGCGGGGCGGATCACGCTCACGCGGCACACGACCGAGCCCATACGTCCCGACCTGCTCGCCCTGTTCGACAAGGAAGAGCTGGTCAAGTACCTGGCCGAAGAGGAGTTGCACGAGTGAGCCCGGATGTGAGCCGGAAGGCGGACCCCGAGGTGTCGACGGTGTACGAGGCGGCGTTCCGGGTCTGGCGGGGCGACGCGGCGGGCGGGGAGCTGAAGGACTTCGCCGTCGAGGTGCACGACGGGGAGGTGGTCCTCGACATCGTCCACCGTATCCAGGCCACGCAGGCCACGGACCTGGCGGTGCGCTGGAACTGCAAGGCGGGCAAGTGCGGTTCGTGCAGCGCGGAGATCAACGGCCGGCCGCGGCTGCTGTGCATGACGCGGATGTCCGTCTTCTCGCGCGAGGAGACGATCACGATCACCCCGCTGCGGGCGTTCCCGGTCATCCGCGACCTGGTGACGGACGTGTCCTTCAACTACACGAAGGCGCGGGAGGTGGCGTCGTTCGTACCGCCGCCGGGGGTGGCGGCCGGGGACTACCGGATGCGGCAGGTGGATGTGAACCGCTCGCAGGAGTTCCGTAAGTGCATCGAGTGTTTCCTCTGCCAGGACACCTGTCATGTGGTGCGGGACCACGAAGAGAACAAGACCGCGTTCGCGGGCCCGCGGTTCCTGATGCGGGTGGCGGAGCTGGACATGCATCCGCTGGACGCGGCCGGCGAGTCGGGTGTCGAGCGGAGTGTCACGGCGCAGGACGAGCACGGTCTCGGCTACTGCAACATCACCAAGTGCTGTACGGAGGTCTGCCCCGAGCACATCAGGATCACGGACAACGCCCTGATCCCGCTCAAGGAGAGGGCGGTGGACCGGAAGTACGACCCGCTGGTGTGGCTGGGCAGCAAAATCAGGCGGCGGGGCGAGTAGCGGGGGCGGCGGGCGCGGTACGGCCGCGCTTCCCGCCTCCCGTCAGCCCGCCTCCGTCAGGCCGCGTGGCGCAGTCCGTGCCGGTCCGCCCACGCGGAGAGGGCGGCGGCGATCTCCTCCGGGCGGTCCTCGGGCGCGTGGTGTCCCGCCTCGCCACAGGCGACGGATTCGAGCGCGGCGATGTGGGTCGCGCACCAGTCGGCCAGTTCCTTGCCGATGAGCAGGGTGGGCGAGCCCTCGAAGGTCATGAGGAGCTTCGGTACGTGCGTGCTGGTCGCGAGCCAGGCGTCGAACGCCCTGACGCGGGCGACCAGTTCGGCCGGCTCGCCGCCGACCGGCATCTGGCGCGCCCAGGCGAGGAGGGGACGGCGGCTGTCTCGGGTGGGGTACGGGGCGAGGTACGCGGCGAGGTCCCTCCCGTCCACCGGGGTGAGCACTCCCCCGGTGAACGCCTGCCGGATCATGAGGTCCTGATCGAGCGCCAGCTCCTCCCCGAGGCCGGGGGTACGGAGTCGCTCGAAGCGCTCGCGCGCCTGCGGGGTCAGGTCCTCGTGGGCCAGCGGCTTGACGATGGCCTCCAGGAACGCGATGCCGGCGACCCGCTCCGGGTGCCGGGCGGCCCAGTCGAAGGCGAGCGCGCCGCCCCAGTCGTGGCCGATCAGGACGACGCGGTCGAGTCCGAGGGCGTCGAACCAGGCGTCGAGGTAGCGGGCGTGGTCGGCGAAGCGGTAGGGGAGGTCGGGTTTGCCGGAGCGGCCCATCCCGATGAGGTCGGGCGCGAGGAGCCGTCCCTGGCCGGCGCGGGGCAGGACGTTGCGCCAGACGTGGGAGGAGCCGGGGTTGCCGTGGAGGAACACGAAGGGTGTTCCGCTCCCCGAGTCCTCGTAGTGGAGGGTCGAGTCGAGCACGGGTGTCGAGGGCATGTCGGGGTCCTTCCGCCGGATGTCAGTACGGAGGTTCGAGAGGCGCGTCCAGGAGGGCGGTCAGGTCGCGCACGAACGCGGTCGTACGGAAGTCGTCCCGGCCGCCCAGGGGGGCCAGGAGGCGGTCCATCAGCGCCTGGACGGTGTCCATGGCCGGACGTACGGCCTCACGCCCGCTCTCCGTGAGGGTGAGCCGCACCGCGCGGGAGTCCTTGGCGTCACGGACCCGCTCGATGAGCCCGTCGGCCTCCAGCGCGCGGGCCAGCTTGGAGACGTACAGGGCCTCCAGGCCCGTGTGATCGGCCATCTCGCGCTGGCTGGGGCGCAGTCCGGCCTGCCGCATGCCGTACAGCGAGGACAGCAGGGCGTACTGGGCGTGCGTGAGCCCCATCGGCGCGAGCGCCCGGTCGACGGCGACGCGCCACTTGGTGGAAAGCCGCCAGACCAGATAGCCGGGGGTGGGTCCGTGCGATCCCTCACTGCTCATAAATATAGCGTACATGGCTACTATAGCCATGGCTATCAATTCGGTCGGGAGCCGGCCGGGGGACGAAGGCCGTCGAGCATCACACGTGTCATCGGGTCGTCGAAGCGGGCGCCCGGGCGGCAGACCATGACCTGTATCAGGTCGACGATCTCGTCCGGGGAGAGGTCGCGGCGCAGGGCGCCCTCCTCCTGGGCGGTGGTCACGGTCAGCCGGAGGACGTCGTCGAACTCCCCTTGCAGGTGGGTCAGTTCGGGGCTGACGACCGGTGCCTCCGCGAGGGACTTGACCAGGGCAAGGGGCAGGCCCATGCAGTGCCCGACAATGCCGGTCAGTACGGGGCCGCGCGGGCCCTCGGCGTCCGTGGCGACGCGGCTGAACGCGAGCAGGTCCCGCAGCGCGTCGGTGGCGATGCCCAGCAACAGCGCCTGACGGTCGGGGAAGTGGCGGTAGATCGTGCCCACCGCCACCCCGGCCTCGCGGGCGATGCGCTCCATGGGCACGTCCGCGCCGTACCCGGAGAGCATGCGCAGGGCGGACGCGACGATCAGCTCACGGTTGCGCCTGGCGTCCGACCGCATGTCCGGGACCTCTCCGTCAAAGTGAATGAGGCATTCATCTTACGGTACAGTCCTGACCCGTAACATGAAGCCGGGATTCACCTTGGAGCGGCCATGCGCGTAGGGATCTTCGTCAACACCGAGCAGAGCACGCTGGACACCATCCTCGGCCGCGTCGCCGACGCGGCCGGGGCGGGGCTCGACAGCGCCTTCTTCCCCCAGTACGGCTCGTGGGACGCCCTCACCCTGGTGGCCCTCGCCGGGCAGCGGGTGAGCGGCATCGACCTGGGCACCGCCGTCGTACCGACCTACCCCCGCCACCCGCTCGCGCTGGCCGGGCAGGCGCTCACCGCCCAGGCGGCGGCCGGGGGCCGGCTGACCCTCGGCGTCGGTCCGAGCCACCGGCCCGTCGTCGAGGGGCAGTACGGGCACTCGTACGACCGCCCCGCCGACCACGTCCGCGAATACCTCACGGCGCTGCGCCCGCTGCTGCGCGGCGAACCGGCCGACCACCACGGCAGGACCCTCACCGCGGTCGGCCGGGTCGACGTGCCCGGCGCGGCGGAGCCGTCCGTGCTACTCGCCGCGCTCGGCCCGAGGATGCTGCGCCTCGCCGGTGAACTCGCCGACGGCGTGGTCACCGTGTGGACCGGCCCCGACGCGGTCGCGGAGCGGATCCGGCCGCTCGTCACCGACGCGGCCTCGGCCGCCGGGCGCCCCGAGCCGCGCGTGGTGGTCACCGTCCTGATGAGCGTGACGGCCGACCCCGACCGTGTCCTGCGCGACATCGACGAGCGGTTCGGCGGCGCGGCCCGGCTGCCCAACTACAAGGCGCAGTTGGAGCGGCAGGGCAGCACACGGCTCAGCGAGACCGTCGTCGCCGGGGACGAGGCCACCGTCGAGCGGGCGGTCCGGCGCTACGCGCGCGCGGGCGCGACGGAGTTGGTGGCCAGTGTCGTCGGCGACGCGCGGGAGCAGCTCCGTACGATGGAACTCCTCGCCGCTCTGCGCGGCTCGGTGTGAGCGGTCAGTCGCCGGACAGTTCCGCGCCACGGGCCCCGAGCAGCTGCCTGCGCAGCATCATCTCGGTCTCGCTGAGCGGGACTTCGGGGCACAGCCGCTCGGGATGACCCGGCGCCGGGCCCGTCAACCGCTGCGGTCCGGGCGGGGCGGGGGGACTCGGCAGCGTCTGTGCGGTGGGGGAAGGGGGCAGCGGGGGGACGTAGACCCAGAGGTGCCCGAAAGCGACCAGCGCGTTAACCGCGGACCGCAGGCACCGGGCCAGAAGGAGACGCATACGGGGAGGATGCCCCCGGTCACCGATACCACGCCAGGGGTCTGACAGGACTGGCCGGTTCCGCTCAGGCCCGGGCCGCGCGACCGGAGTTGTATACGACGGGTCCGTCCCTCGCCGCCCGCCACAGGCATCTCTTCTCGCCGGTCGTGGACGGCCTCACCCCGGCGTGAGGGGTGAGGCCGTCCACGAGGCATCCGCGGGCTGGTGGCCTACTGTCCCCCGAGCCGTTCGTGGGGGATCTTCTCGCCGGCCTCGACCGCGACCGGCAGGCGGTTCTCCGCCGGGGGGAGCGGGCACGTGGCCAGGTCGGTGTACGCGCAGGGCAGGTTGGTCGCCCGGTTGAAGTCGATGCGCACCGCGCCCTCGGCGTCGGGGGCCGCGACGGCGACCGTACGGTTCGCCGCGTAGGTCGTGACGCCGGACGTGGCATCGGTGAAGAGCACCAAGAGGCTGCCGGGGTCGCGGCCGTTGAACGCGGTCAGCCGGTGCGTCCCGCCGTCCAGATCGAACTCGACCTGGCCCGGGGAGTCGTACACGTGCTGGAGCCCCTCGACGGCCGCGCCCACCGTCACCGCGCGGGGTGTCTCGTACGGCACGTAGCGACCCGTACGGACCCAGCGCGGGTCGGGCTCGTACGTGGGAGCGGGGACGTGGGCGGCGAGCAGTTCGCTGTCCGGGTGGCGGGGGCGCACGATGTCGTGGCCGCCGCGCTTGGCGACCTCGATCACGGCGTCGCCCGCCCCGGCGTACACGCTGGCGCGTTCGGCGAGGGCCCCGAAGCTGTACGTGCCGTGCACCGCCGTGCCGTCGACGGTCAGCTCCTCGCCCTCGTCCAGCTCCACCCGTACGCCGTCCGCCGTGGTGGACCACGCGCCGGGCGCGTCGGGGAACCTGGCCGGCTCGGCGTCCAGCCAGCGCAGGCTGGTGACCGCGAGGAAGCCGTGCGGATCGGCGAGCACCCGCTCGTGCGCGTCACGCCACTGCCGCCACTCCTCGGCAAAACGTGTCCGGTCGACCCGGTCGATGTCCTGGACCGTCACAGGGACTCCCTCAGATTCTCTTCGAGGCGCCGGAAACCTCCGGCATGGAAGACCAGCGGGGGCACCCCGTGGTCGGCGTCCAGCTCGTGGATGCGCAGCAGGACGATGTCGTGGTCACCGGCTTCGATGTGCCGCTCGACGGTGCAGTCGAACCACGCGCTCGCGTCCTCGATCAGCACCGCCCCGTCGCCGGTGGCGCGCCAGTCGAGGCCGGCGAACCGGTCTCCGTCGCGGGAGGCGAGCCGCCGGCAGGCCCGTTCCTGGTGGGCGCCGAGCACGGAGACCCCGAGCCGCGCCCGGTCGCGCAGCACGGGCCAGGTGGTCGAGCTGTGGGCGACGCACACCGAGATGAGCGGCGGGTCGAGGGACACGGACGTGAACGAGCTGGCGGCGAGGCCCACCGGCCGCCCGTCCACGAGCGCCGCGACGGCCGTGACCCCGGTGGGGAAGGTCCCGAAGACCTTCCGCAGGTCCGCCGGGCGCAGACCGTGGCGTTCGGGCCGCTGTTCGAGGCACTGGGCGGGGCGGGAGCTCATCGCCGGCCCCATTCGCCGGCCAGCAGTTCGTAGCTGCGGACCCGGTCCGCGTGGTCGTGGGTGATGGTGGTGACGATCAGCTCGTCGGCGCCGGTGGCGTCGCGGAGGATCTCCAGCTGGTCGGCGACCTGTTGCGGCGAGCCGACGAACTGGGTTTCGAGGCGGTCGGCGACCAGGGTCCTGTCCGCGTCGGACCAGACGTGGGCCCTGGCCTCCTCGGGCGTCGGGAACGGGATGGCGCCCTCCCCGCTGCGGATGCTGCGCACCCACAGGCCGTAGCCGGTGGCCAGTTCGCGCGCGGTGGCCTCGTCCTCGGCGACGACGACGTCGGCGGAGACGCTGACGTAGGGCAGGTCCAGCTCGGCGGAGGGCTTGAACGCCGCGCGGTACCCCTCGGCGGCCTCCAGCACGCTGGCCGGGCTGACATGGTAATTCGCCGCGAACCGCAGGCCGTTGGCGCCCGCGACCTGGGCGCTGATGCCCGCGCTGGTGCCGAGGATCCAGACCTGGAGGTCGGCGCCCTCACCGGGCACGATGTGGGCCTCGACGCCCTCGCCGGTGGCGTACGTGCCGCCGAGCAGGGCGAGGATGTCGGCTATCTGCTCGTCGTACGGCGGGGATTCGGCGCCCGGCTGCTGGAGCAGCTTCTTGTGCAGCGCGAAGAGCGGGGAGCGCAGCAGGTGTTCGAAGGAGAACGGGGCGGGGATCCGCAGCCCGTTCGGGGTACGGCCGTCGACGACGGGGGTCGCCGCGACCGGCGGGACCTCCTTGGCGGGGAGGGCTCCTCTGCCCCCGGAGCGGCCGAGGCCGAGGTCGAACCGGCCCGGGTACACCGTGTCGAGCAGGCCGAACTCCTCGACGGTGGACAGGGCGGTGCGGTGTCCCAGCTGGACGGCGCCCGACCCGAGCCGGATGGTGGAGGTCGCGGCGGCGGTGAGGGCGAGGACGACGGCCGGGGAGGTGCCCGCGACCCCGGGGTTGAGGTGGTGCTCGGCGAACCAGTACCGGGCGTAGCCCAGGCGTTCGGCGTGCTGGGCCAGGTCGACGCTGTTGCGCAGCGCCTGGGCCGCGGTGGACCCGGAGGAGATCGGGACGAGGTCCAGGACCGCCAGGGGTGTGCGGTGGGGGGCCATGATGATCGCTCCTTGTCAGCGCGGGGTGGGTGCGGGCGCGGCGGTGTCGTCCGCACGGGTGGCCGTACCGGTGGCGGACTGGTCCGTACGGGCCGGGGCCTCGTCCGTCGTCCCGTCGGCGGGCGCGACCGGTCCCCACGTCCAGGGCGGGTCGGGCAGGTCACGGCGCAGGGTCGGGGCGATCTCGGCCTGGAACAGCTCCAGGCTCGCCCGGTGCCGGGCCGGGGTGAGTCCCGAGGCGTCGGCCTGGATGTGCAGCACGCTGTGGCCGAACTGTTCGTGGTAGCGGTGCACCTTCTCGATCACCTGCTGCGGGCTGCCGATGAGGGCGGAGCTGCGGGCGACGAAGTCCTCCAGGGTGGGGAAGACGGGTTCGAGTCCGAGCCGCTTCTGGAAGGCCAACTGCCCCTCGAAGACGGGCCGGTAGGCCGCCACCGCCTCCTGCGAAGTGCGGGCCGTGTAGAACCCGGCGGAGCCCGCGCCGACGGTGGCGAGCGCCGGGTCGTGGCCGTAGTGCTCCCACCGTTCGCGGTAGTGGCGGACCAGTTCGGCGTACGGCTCGATGGGGTTGGTGACGTTGGCGGAGAACAGCGGGTCGCCGTAGCGGGCGGCCAGGTCCACCGACTCCCGGCTGGTCGCGCTGCCGTGCCAGACGCGGACGGGCCGCTGGTACGGCCGGGGCCAGACCTCGGCGTCCTTCAACTCGCCCCGGAACACGGGTGAGGCGGTGACCTTGTCGTTGCGCCAGATCTGCCGGAAGAGTTCGTACGACTCGGCGTTGCGCTCCCACTGGTCCTCGGCGGTGACGTGGTAGAGCTCGCGCTGGGCGGCTCCGTTGCCCTTGCCGATGATCAGTTCCAGGCGGCCGTTGGACAGGTGGTCGAGCGTGGCGTAGTCCTCGTACGCCCGGACCGGGTCGAGCAGGCTCAGGGTGGTCACCGCCGTGAACAGCCGGATCCGCCGGGTGAGGGCGGCGAGATGGCTCAGCACGACCGGCGGCGACGAGGAGATGAAGGGGCGCTCGTGGCGCTCGCCCACCCCGAAGCCGTCGAAGCCCAGCTCTTCGGCGAGCAGGGCGTTGTCGATCACCTCCCGGAAGCGGTCGTGGGTCGATTTCTTGACACCGGTGACCGGGTCGGGCGCGTGCACGATCAGGGTGATGGCGAGGAACTTCATGACGCGGCCTTCCTGTTGGCGGCCCCGGCCAGGTCGGACCGCACCGCGCCGGCCGCACCGAGCCCCAAGTGCTCGCGCAGGGTGTCGCCCTCGTACTCGACGCGGAAGACGCCCCTCTCCTGGAGCAGCGGTACGACGGTGTCGGCGAAGTCGTCCAGACCGCCGGGTGTCAGGTGCGGGGTGAGGATGAATCCGTCGCTGGCGTCGGACTGGACGAAGTGGTTGAGCGCTTCCGCGACGGTGGCCGGGGAGCCGATGAAGGACTGCCGTCCGGTCACCGCGATGATCAGCTCGCGGATCGAGAGGTCCTTCTCCTCGGCCAGGGCGCGCCACCGGGCGGCGGTGGCCACCGGGTCGCGGTGCATCCGTACGGAGGCCCTGCCCCGGGCCACGGTGTTCTCGCCGACGAGCGGGTCGACGGCGGGCAGCGGTCCGTCGGGGTCGTACGAGCTGAGGTCGCGGTTCCAGAGCTGTTCGAGCAGTTTGATGGCGGTGGGGCCGCTGACCTGCTGGTGGCGGATGACGTCCGCCTTCTCCCCGGCGTCGGCGTCGGTGTCCCCGAGCACGAAGGTGACGCCGGGCAGGATCTTCAGCTCGTCGTGGGCGCGGCCGTACCGGGCGAGGCGCCGCTTGACGTCGGTGTAGAACGCCTGGCCGTCCTCCAGGGTGCCGTGGCGGGTGAAGATGGCGTCCGCGCCCGAGGCCGCGAACTCCCTGCCCTCCTCGGAGTCGCCCGCCTGGAAGATGACGGGGCGGCCCTGCGGGCTGCGGGGGACGTTGAAGTGGCCGCTGATGCCGAACTGGTCGACGTGGTGGTCGAACCGGCCGGGCGCCGGATCGGTGAGGAAGATCCCGGCGTCCTGGTCGGCCGTGATCTCGTCGCCGCGCCAGGAGTCGAACAGCTCCCAGGTCGCGGCGAGGAACTGCCGGGCGCGCAGGTAGCGGTCCTCCTGGGCCAGGAAGCCGCCGCGCCGGAAGTTCTGTCCGGTGAACTCGTCCCAGGAGGTGACGACGTTCCAGGCGGCCCGGCCCGCGGACAGGTGGTCGAGCGTCGCGAACTGCCGGGCCACTTCGTACGGTTCGTTGAACGTGGAGTTGATCGTCCCGGCGAGTCCGAGCTTCTCGGTGACGGCGGCCAGGGCGGTGAGGACGGTGAAGGTGTCGGGACGGCCGACGACGTCGAGGTCGTAGATCTCCCCGTTCTGCTCGCGCAGCCGCAGCCCCTCGGCCAGGAAGAGGAAGTCGAACTTGGCGCGCTCCGCCGTCCTGGCGAGGTGGGCGAAGGAGCTGAAGTCGATCTGGCTGCCGGCGGCGGGGTCGCTCCACACGGTGCTGTTGTTCACGCCGGGGAAGTGGGCGGCGAGGTGGATCTGCTTGACGGGCTTGCTCATGCGGGGTGCGTCCTTACGTGTCTTCGGAGCTCTCTTCGGAGCGGGCGAGGCCGGGTCACGCTCAGAGCGCGGCGTACCGGTTCGCGGGGCGGGGCAGCCCGAGCAGGCCGCGCAGGGTGGCCGCCTCGTAGGCGGTACGGAAGACTCCGCGCCGCTGGAGTTCCGGCACCAGGCCCCGGGTGATCCGCTCCAGGTCGTGGGGCAGGGCGGCGGGCCGCAGGCGGAATCCGGTCAGGCCGGCCTCCTGGCCTTCGAGGAGCAGGTCTGCCAGCTCGGCGGGCGTACCGGTGAAGACCCGGGCGTCACTGGTGTAGGGGGCGCCCGCGCGCTCCTCCAGGTGTGCCCTGCGGCCGGCGGCGGCCGCGGGGTCGTCGTCGAGGAAGACGACCAGGTCGCCGAAGACGTGGACGGTCTCATCGGCGCGCCCGGCGGTGGCCTGCGCGGCGCGGATCTCGGTGAGGATCGCCCTGGTGTCCTCGGGGTCGCGCGGGGTGACGAAGCCGACGTCGGTCGAGGTCGCGACGAGGCGGAACGGTTCCGCACGGTGGGCGAGCGCGGCGACGACCGGCTGTCCCTGCGGCGGGCGCGGGGTGATGGAGGGGCCCTTGACGCTGAACCGCTCCCCCGTGAAGTCGATGTAGTGGAGCTTGTCCCTGTCGATGAAGCGGCCGGTGGCCGCGTCGCGGATCTCGGCGTCGTCCTCCCAGCTGTCCCAGAGCCTGCGCAGCACTTCGACGTAGTCGCCCGCCTCGTCGAAGAGCTCCTTCAGCAGGGCCAGGCCCGCGGGCGAGTCCAGCTCGTCGACACGCAGTTGGACGGCCGGCCTGCGGCCGAAGTGCGGGGCCTCGTCGGCGCGTCCTGACACCTTGACCTGGACGCCGGCCCGGCCGGTGCTGACGTGGTCGAGGGTGGCGATGGCCTTGGAGACGTGGAACGGCTCGGTGTGGGTGACGACGGCCGTGGGGATCAATCCGATGTGCCGGGTCAGCGGCGCGACCCGGGCGGCGACCAGCACCGCGTCGAGCCGGCCCCGTACCTGGTCGGTGCGGCCGTCGGGTCCGGCGAAGGACGAGGACTGGAGGCTCAGGGAGTCCTCGATGGTCACGAAGTCCAGCAGGCCCCGCTCGGCCTCGGTCACCAGGTCGGTCCAGTACCGCGCGGTGAACAGCTCGCGGGGCCGGGCACCTGGCTCGCGCCAGGCCGCCGGATGCCAGCCCGCGGCGTCGAGGGCGACGGCCAGATGGAGGGGTGAAGGTGCTGAAGGCATGGCGGTACCGCTTCCCGCTCGGAAATCTCGTGGACTCGAAAAGGTGGACTCGAACATCACGTGGGCGCGGAGTTCTCCTGGACCGGGAGTTCTCCTGGACATGCCGAGTGCCTTCCGTTTCCGGGTCCTGTCCCGGGCGGAAGTCGGCGGACGTGCGTCGGAGGGCGCTGTACGTCGGGGCCGTGCGGCGGAGGAGGTGCCGCTACGGGGTGTGCCGCGGCGCGGCGTTCACGTACGCCGGACACAGGGCGCCGGCGACACGCTGGAGATCGATGTGGCGCCGGGAGAACATGCCGACGGCACGGGGGTGGCGGCTCCTGACGGCGAAGGCCGTGCGTGTGCCGTACCGTCCTCGCACTGCCATCACCTCCGCCTCGACCGGTCGTACCGGTCCGAGCTCTCGCGCTTGCGCTGCCGTCTTCGGCTCCGCCGGGTCGTCACCTGGAGCACCCCGCCGCGTCAGGAGGGTTGCCGGTCAGCCAACCAGGGCTTGTCGCTGACACTCATAACCTGCGTGAACGGTAACTCCGCATCGGTGTCCGGCACAATCCCCACTCGATGAGCACAGACCGTCCCCCGGGCGCGTACCGATCCGCGAGTGACCGATAAGCGTTCGTGATCAATCTCGATCAGTATTCGGCATTGGACGCAGAGTGCCCTCGTCCTGCATGCTCAGTGCCATGTTCAGGCCAGCGATCGCGACGGAGTACGGCCGGTACCCGGCTTGCGCCCTCGCATGCCGCCACGGACTCGACCATCATCTGACGCCCCGTCTGACTCAATGCCGAGTCGTGGACTTCGGCAAGGTCAAGTCGACCGGCTGTCGTTGAGCCGATGAGCACGTCCCCGCCACCGGGCCTCCGGTGAGCGGCGCGGGACGGCACACGCACTCCCGCACCTCCTGACGCTCCCTTCCGCCTCCCCCACGGCCAGCGGCCGACCGGGCCACGCCCGGTCCCGTCCGGCCGGCGCCCGGTCGCGCCCTCAGCCCGCCCACCGCCGCTCACCGACGGTGTCCGGACAGCCACCCAGACGCAAGGACACGCCCATGGTCACCGCTTCTTCCCTCCCCGTCCCGGTGGGGGGACTCACGAGACCCGCCGCAACCGAGAGCCGGCTGTTACGTGCCGATCTCGGCCGGCTGGACGAGGTGAGCGCGTCCCTCGCGGCGACCGCGGCCGAGTACGACCGCACCGGGTCCTTCCCGCACGCTCCGCTCCAACTGGTGCACGAGGCGGGGCTGTTGACCGCCGGGGTGGACGCGAAGTACGGCGGGTCCGGGGTGAGTTTCACCGACGTCACGAAGATCCTGCTGGCGCTCGGCCGGGGCGACCCGTCCACCGCGCTGATCGCCGGGATGACCATCGTCCCCCATCTCCTCCAGACCCGGAGCCCGTGGCCCGAGGAGCTGTACGCCCGGGTGCTGGAAGAGTCCGCGCTGCGTCCCACCCTGCTCAACCACGCCCGCGCGGAGCCCGAGATGGGGTCGTCCACCCGGGGCGGCCTGCCGGCGACCACCGCCAGGCGGACCGCGAACGGCTGGTCGATCCGGGGCAGGAAGCGGTTTGTCACCGGCGCGGAGGGGCTCAGCTACTTCCTGGTCTGGGCGGCGACCGACGAGGCGTCACCCCGGGTGGGCAACTTCGTGGTACCCGCGCGGACACCCGGCATCGAGATCGTGCCGACCTGGCACCAGCTGGGCATGCGCGCCACCGGGAGCCACGAGGTCCGGTTCACCGACGTCGAGATCCCCGCGGAGTACGTGCACGAGCTGGAGGCGCCCGGCGCGGCGCCGGTGGCGGGCCGCCTGCCCGGCACGATCATGCTCCTGCTGTCGTCCGCGCTCTACCTGGGCGTGGCACGCGCCGCGCAGCAGTACGTGCACACCTTCGCCCACGAGCGGGTGCCCGCCGCGCTGGGCCGCTCGCTGGCCACCACGGACCGCGTCCGGCAGGCGGCGGGCGAGATCGAGACGCTGCTCGCCGGCGCCGAACAGCTGATCTTCGGGGTGGCGGACCGGGTGGACCGCGGCGTTCCCGTCGGGGGCGTCGACGCGCTGGCCGCGAAGGTCGTGGTCGTACGCCATGTGACCACCGCCGTGCAGACGGGACTGCGCCTCCTCGGCAACCCGGGGCTGGCCCAGGCCAACCCGCTGGAGCGGCACTTCCGCGACATCCAGTCCGTCGGGGTGCACGCGCCGCAGGAGGACGCCGCGCTCGCGGTGATCGGTGCGGCGGCCCTGGCGAAGGAGGCACCGGGTGCCTGAGCCGGTCCTGTCCGCACCTGCGCCCCGATCGATCTCCCACCGCATCACCACCCACACCCACTCTCACTCCAGTTCCACCACGCCGGGGGTCACCATGCGCACCACCCTGCCCCGACTCGGTCGTCTCCTCGCGGTTTCGCTGAGCGGGCTATTCCTTCTCACCGCCTGCTCGCCGGGCGACAACGGCACCAGTACGGCAGCCGCGGGCAAACCGGTCCGGGGCGGCACGCTCACGACCGCCGTCGACACCGAACCCGTCTCGTGGGACATCCACGCCAGCACGCAGGACGTCACCGCCGAGATCCAGCGCGGGGTCTTCGACTCGCTGGTGTCGCAGGACGCCTCGGGGAAGTTCCACCCGTGGCTGGCCACCAAGTGGGAGGTCGGGGCCGACTTCAAGAGCTACACCTTCCACCTGCGGAAGGACGTGACGTTCACCGACGGCGCCCGGTTCGACGCCGCCGCCGTGAAGGCCAACTTCGACCACATCGTCGCCAAGACGACCAAGTCCCTCTACGCCGCGAACCTGTTGGGCCCGTACACCGGCACCCAGGTCGTCGACCCGTACACGGCGAAGGTCACCTTCTCGAAGCCGTTCGCGCCCTTCCTCCAGGCGGCGAGCACAACCTATCTGGGCTTCTACTCCCCCAAGGCCCTCGCGGCGGACGCGGGCAAGCTCGCGGCGGGCGGCCCGGCGGACGTGGGCAGCGGGCCCTTCGTCTTCACCAGCTACACCAAGGGCCAGTCCGCGGTACTGACCCGCAACCCCGACTACGACTGGGGACCGGCGACGGCCGCGCACACCGGGCCCGCGCACCTGGACAAGCTGGTCGTCCGCTTCCTGCCGGCGGCCTCGGTCAGGTCGGGGGCGCTGACCAGTGGCCAGGTGCAGGTGGCCAAGGCCATCCCGCCGCAGAACGTCACGACCGTCAAGGCGACCCCGGGCCTCAAGCTCGTGTCCCGGGCCGCTCCCGGCGGCAACTACAACCTCTGGCTCAACGCATCGATCGCGCCGCTGGACGACCAGCGGGTGCGCAAGGCGATCCAGCGCGGGATCAACATCGACCAGGACGTGAAGACGGTCACGTTCGGGCAGTACCCCCGAGCCTGGAGCCCCATCAGCCCGACCACGCCCGACTACGACAAGACCCTTGAGGGCAGTTGGCCGTACGACCCGGAGGTCTCCGCCCAACTCCTGGACGAGGCGGGCTGGACCGGGCGCGACGCGCAGGGCTACCGCACCAAGGGCGGCAAGCGGCTCAGCGTCGAGTGGCCCCAACTGTCCATCCAGGCCACCCGGGAGGGACGCGACATCCTGGGCCAGGCCGTCCAGGCCGACCTGAAGAAGGTCGGGGTCGAGGTCAAGCGCCCCAACCTCGACATCGGCACGTACAACACCAAGGTCTACGGCGGCAAGGCGAACATTATCGACCTCAGCTGGCCGCGCTTCGACCCCGATGTGCTGTGGCTGTTCTTCAACTCCGGCAGCGCGCCCGCCAAGGGCGGCATCAACGCCACCTTCCTGACCGACCCGTCCTTCGACACGTGGACGGACCAGGGACGGGCCACGCTGGACGAGAAGGTCCGCGCGGACGTCTACCCCAAGGTGCAGCAGCGGGCGATCGACCTGGCGGTCGTCGTCCCCCTCTACACCCAGGTCTCCCTCGTCGGGCAGTCCGACCGGGTGAAGGGGCTCACCTTCAACGCGAGCAACTGGCTGACGTTCTACGACGCCTGGCTGGTCTCGAAGTGACGGCGGTCCCGGCCGGGCGGGGCCCGGTTCGCCGGGGTGCGTACATCGGCGCCACGGCCCTGGCGGGCGGAATCGCCAGGCGGCTCGCCTCGGCGGTGGCGGTGCTGGTGGGAGCGGCCACCCTGGCCTTCCTGACGCTCCAGCTCATCCCGGGCGACCCCGTCTCCGTCCTGCTGGGACCGTCCAACGCCGGCTCCCCCGCCGTGCGGGCCGAGATCAGCCGGGAGTACGGCTTCGACCGGCCCGTCGCCGGGCAGTACGCGCACTACCTGGGCAGGCTGGTCCAGGGAGACCTGGGCCAGTCCTACCAGTTGCAGCGGCCGGTGCGGTCGCTCATCGGCGACCAGCTGCTGCCGACCGTGCAACTCGCCCTCGCCGGGCTGGCCCTGGCCGTCGTCCTCGCGGTGCTCTCCGCGGTGGCGACGGCCGGGCGCCGGCCCGCGCTCCGCGCCGTCGCCTCGGCCTGGGAGCTGGTCGCGGCCTCCACCCCCTCGTACTGGGTGGGGATCGTGCTGCTGACCGTCTTCTCGTTCCGCTTCCAGGTCTTCCCGGTGGCGGGCGCCGACGGCTTCGCCTCGCTCGTCCTGCCCGCCGTCACCCTGGCCCTGCCGCTCACCGGGGTGCTGGCCCAAGTCCTGCGCGAGGGGCTCGAAGCCGCCCTGGAACAGCCCTTCGTGGTCACCGCCCGGTCCCGGGGCATCAGCCAGACGGCGGTACGGCTCCGGCACGCGCTGCGCCACGCCGCCGTACCGCTGCTCACCCTGGCGGGCTGGCTCACCGGCTCGCTGATCGGCGGCGCCGTCCTGGTGGAGACCGTCTTCGGCCGGCCCGGCATCGGCTCGCTCACCCTCCAGGCGGTCAGCGCCAAGGACATGCCGGTCGTGATCGGCGTGGTGCTGCTCTCCGCGTGTGTCTTCGTCGTGATCTCCACCGTCGTGGAACTGCTCTACTCCGTCATCGACCCGCGGCTCAGGAGCGCCTGACCCCATGACCGGTTCACTCCTCCCCGATCTCGGCACCGCCGGTGCCCCCGCCGCCGGCCCGCCCGCCGCCGCCCCGCCCGCACCGGCGCGGGCGCGCGGCCGGTGGGCGGGCCCGCTCACGGCCGTTCCGCCCACCGTCCTGCTCGCGGGCGCCCTGCTCCTGGTCATCGTGCTCGTCGCGCTGGCCCCCGGTCTGTTCACCCGCGTCCCGCCCTCCGACATCGACCCGCTCCAGGCGCTGACGGGCCCCAGCTCCGCGCACTGGCTCGGCACCGACCAGCTGGGCCGCGACCTGTACGCCCGGATCCTCTACGGCGCCCGGCCCTCGCTGCTCCTCGGCTTCGGCTCGACCGTCATCGCCGTGGTCGGGGGCGCGGTCCTCGGGCTGGCCGCCGCGCTCGGCGGACGCGCCGCCGACCAGCTCCTGATGCGGCTCGCGGACGTCCTGCTGGCCCTGCCCGCCCTGCTGCTGGCGCTGCTGGTCGTGACCGTCCTGGGCTCCGGCACGGTCAACATCATGACCGCCATCGGCATCGCCTTCATCCCCGGCTACGCCCGGCTGGTGCGGGCGGAGGCCATGGTGGTCCGGCGCTCCGGGTACGTCGAATCGGCGGTGGCCCTCGGGCTGCCACGCCGGCAGGTCGTGCTGCGGCACGTCCTGCCGAACGCCCTGGCCCCGCTGCTGACCCTGGCGACCGTGGGGTTCGGCACCGCGCTGATCTCGGCCTCCGGGCTCAGCTTCCTGGGCCTGGGCCCGGCGGCGCCCTCGCCCGAGTGGGGGGCGCTGCTGTCCGCCGGGCGCGACTTCCTCCAGACCGCGTGGTGGATCGGTGTGTTCCCGGGGGCCGCCGTCACCACCACCGTGATCGCCGTCAATGTGGTCGGCCGCTTCGCCCAGCAGCGCTTCACCCGGAGGACCGCCCGATGACCACGACCACCACCGTGTCCCACACCACCCCCGGGTCGCGGTTGCTGACCGTCGAGGGGCTGGACGTCACGTTCCGGCGGGGCGGCGAGGTCAGGGCCGTACGGGACGTGTCGTTCACCGTCGACCGGGGCGAATGCCTCGCCGTGGTCGGCGAGTCGGGCTCGGGCAAGAGTGTCACCGCCCGCACCCTGCTCGGGCTGACCGGAGGCAGCGCCACCGTCACGGCCAGGCGCCTCGACTTCGACGGTGTGGACCTGACCGCGCTGTCGGAGCGTCAGTGGCGTGCGGTACGGGGCCGCCGCATCGGTCTTGTCCTCCAGGACGCGCTCGTCTCCCTGGACCCGCTGCGCACGGTCGGCGCCGAGGTGCGGGAGACGCTGCGCGCGCACGACCTGGCCCGTGGTCCCGAGGCGCGGACGCGGACGCTCGGCCTGCTGGCGAGCGCCGGGATCCCCGACCCCGCCCGGCGGGCCGGTGAGTACCCGCACCAGCTCTCCGGCGGGCTGCGCCAGCGCGCGCTGATCGCCTCGGCGCTGTCGGGCGCCCCGGAGCTGCTGGTGGCCGACGAGCCGACCACCGCCCTGGACGTGACCGTCCAGGCCCAGGTCTTCGGGCTGCTGAACCGGCTGGTCGGAGAGGGCACCGCCCTGATGCTGATCAGCCACGACCTCGCCGTGGTGTCCCGGCTCGCCGACCGGGTCGCGGTCATGTACGGCGGTCTGGTCGTGGAGCAGGGGCGGGCCGGGGACGTACTGAAGGATCCCCGGCACCCGTACACCAGGGCCCTGCTGGCGGCGGTACCGGCGATCCACTCCAAGGGCACGCGGCTGTCCGCCGCCGCCCCCGGACGTCCTCCCGCCGGTCCTGGCGGCTGCCCGTACGCGGCGCGCTGCGCGTCGGCCGACGAGCGGTGCCGTACGGAACTGCCCGCGGCCGTGGCCGACGGGGACGGGCATCTGACGCTCTGCTGGCACCCGGACGCGCCGGCACCGGTGCCTCCGCGTACGACAGCCACCCGCGCCGTTCCCGTGTCCCCGGCGACCGCCGCCGCACCGGCCGGCACACCGCCGGGACCGGCCCTGCTGGAGGTCGAGGGGATCTCCAAGCGCTTCCGCGCGCCGGGCGGCGGCTCGTACACCGCCGTCGGTGACGTGTCGTTCCGGCTCGGCGCGGGCGAGACCCTCGGCCTCGTCGGCGAGTCCGGCTCCGGGAAGACGACCACGGCACGGGTCGTGCTCGGCCTGGTGGAACCGGACGAGGGCACGGTCCGGTTCGAGGGCGCGCCCTGGAGTGGCGTCCCGGAGCGGGAGCGCCGGCCCGGGCGGCGGCGGATCCAGGTCGTCCACCAGGATCCGCTGGGCTCCTTCGACCCCCGGCACAGCGTGGAGCGCGTCGTCGCGGAGGCCGCGGCCAGGGCCGGGGTGCCCCGTGGCCGGGCGCGGTCCGCGCGGGTCGCCGAACTGCTGGGCCAGGTCGGCCTGTCGGCCGGTCTGCGGGGCCGGCGCCCCCTGGAGCTGTCCGGCGGGCAGCGCCAGCGCGTCGCGATCGCCCGCGCCCTGGCCACCGAGCCCCGGCTGATCGTGTGCGACGAGCCGGTCTCGGCGCTCGACGTGTCGATCCAGGCCCAGGTGCTCGACCTGCTGGCCGACCTCCAGAAGGACCTCGGGGTGGCCCTGCTGTTCATCTCGCACGACCTCGGTGTCATCCACCACGTCAGCGACCGGGTGATCGTGATGAAGGACGGGCGGCTGGTCGAGACCGGGGACGTCGGTCAGATCTTCGACCGCCCGGCCCATCCGTACACCCGCGAACTGCTCGCCGCGATCCCCCGGCCCGACCGGGACCAGGAAGGAGTCCGGGCATGACGACCGACCTCGACAGCGAGGTGTGGATCCGGCGCTTCCACCCCTCTCCCGGCGCGGCGGCCCGCCTGGTGTGCTTCCCGCACGCCGGGGGCGCGGCCGGTTTCTACTACGCGCTCTC
Organism: Streptomyces sp. NPDC087420; assembly: GCF_044744165.1. Classification (NCBI taxonomy): domain Bacteria; kingdom Bacillati; phylum Actinomycetota; class Actinomycetes; order Kitasatosporales; family Streptomycetaceae; genus Streptomyces; species Streptomyces sp. NPDC087420. The sequence goes on along the minus strand of NZ_JBIUXU010000001.1, from coordinate 711,836 downwards.
CGCGCTGCTGCACCCCCGGGTGGAGGTGCTGGCCGTGCAGTACCCGGGACGCCAGGAGCGCAGGTCCGAGCCGCCGGCCCCGGACATCGAGACGCTGGCCGCCGCGGTCGCCGGTGTCCTGGAGCCCCGGTGGGGCACGCCGCACGCGTTCTTCGGGCACAGCATGGGCGCGGTGGTGGCGTACGAGACGGCGCGCCTCCTGGAGGCCGCCACGGGGTCGGGGCCCACGGCGTTCTTCGCCTCCGGCCGGCGTGCGCCGTCCACCCGCCGTGAGGAGGAGCTGCATCTCGCCGACGACCGGGCCCTGTTGGCGGAGGTCGTACGGCAGGGCGGGACCCCGTCCGCCCTGCTGGAGGATCCGGAGCTGGTCGCGATGATCCTGCCGACGCTGCGCGGCGACTACCGGGCGATCGAGCGGTACCGGCACCGGCCGGGTGCCGCGATCGGCGCGCCGATCACCGTCCTGGTCGGCGCCGACGACCTGAAGGTGACCGAGGAGGAGGCGTACGCCTGGAAGGCCCACACCACCGGGTCCACGGAGGTGCTGACCTTCGGTGGCGGCCACTTCTTCCTCGCCGAGCACCAGGAGCGTATCGGCGCGCTGATCCGGGAACGGCTGCTGCCGGGCGGCGCGCCCGCGCCGTGAAGGACCGGGCCGTCGCTTTCGGATCGTGCCTCGCCCGGGCGCCCTCACCCCGGTGGCCCCGATGGCTTCGCCCCGCCGACTGATGACTTCACCCCGCTGACTTCCGGGAACCACGCGGGTTTCCGGACCACGGACAACGCGCTTGCGGCGTGTGGGATGGGAGCTTGCTGTGGTTTTTGTCGAGCGTGAGACCCAGGTGGCACGGCTTCGGGGACTGCTGGCCGACTGTCTCGGCGCCCGGGGGAGCGTGGTCGCGGTCAGCGGCCCGATCGCCAGCGGGAAGACCGAACTGCTGCATGTCTTCGGGGAGTACGCGCAGAGCCGGGGCGCCGTCGTGCTGCACGCCGTGGGCCGGTGCGCGGAGCAGAAAGTGCCGCTGGGGGTCATGGGGCAGATCTTCCGGCACGCGCGGTTCTCGCCGGACGAGCGGGACAGGGCGCTGCGCCTGCCGGGGGACGGCGGTGTCGCCCCGTGCGACGCCGACCTGCTGCCCGCCGGCCGGATGCCCGCGCGGGTCGCCCAGACCCAGTGGGAACTGCTGCGCGGTCTGTCGGAACGGACCCCGCTGGTGGTGGTCGTCGACGACCTCCACTTCGCGGACGCGGCCTCGCTGGACTCGCTGATCCACATCGGGGGGCTGATCCGCACCTCGCGGGTGCTGCTGGTGGTGGCCGAGCCCGACGCGCCGTCCGAAGGGGACGTGACGGAGCGCTCCTGGCGCACCTCTTTACTCCGCCGGCACTTCACCCGGATCAGGGTGCGGCCCCTGTCGGTCCGGGCCACCGGGGAGATGCTGGCGGGTCTGATCGGTCCGGCTCCGGCCGCCGGCCGGGCCGTGGAGTCCTGGCACCGCCTGAGCGGGGGCAATCCGCTGCTCCTGCGCGCCCTCGCCGAGGACCACCACGCGACACTCCCCAGGTCGGCGGAGCCGGTCGTGGGCGAGGAGTTCGGCCGTGCGGTGGACGCCTGTGTACGGCGCGCCGGCGCGCGGATCCGTGACGCGGCCCGGGCGCTCGCCGTGCTGGACGCGTCCGGTTCCGCCGACCGGCTGGCGCAGTTGCTCGGCCGGTCGCGGACGTGGGTCGACGAGACGCTGGAGGCGATGAACGGCTTCGGCGTGCTCGACGCCGGGCGCTACCGGCATCCGGCCGCCCGCGCCGCCGTCCTGGCCGGGATGCCCGCCGCCGAGCGGGCGGCGCTGCACCGGGACGCCGCCCGGCTGCTGCACGACGGCGGTGAGGCGGTGTCGACGGTCGCCGTCCATCTGGTGGCCGGCCGCAGCGAGGAGCCGTGGGCCTTCCCCGTCGCGCTGGCGGCGGCGCGCGAGGCGCTGCGGCGGGACGACACCCGGTTCGCCGGGGGGTGCCTGGACGTGGCGTCCGAGGCCTGCGCGGAGGAGGAGCAGCGGGTGACCGTGGCCATGCTGCGCAGCCTGGTCGACTTCAGGACCGATCCGGACACCGCCTGCCGCCGGCTGCGTCCGCTGGTCACCGCCCTGCGCGAAGGGCGGCTTTCCGGCTGCCAGAGCGTGTCGCTGCTCGGGCGGCTGCTCTGGAACGGCAGCGGGGAGGAGATCACGGTGGCGCTGCGTCAGCTCGAACGGTCCTCGCACGTGCTGGACGCCACCTCGACGGCGGAGTACCACGCGGCGCGGGAGTGGCTGCACGTCTCCCATCCGGCGCTCCTGGCGGGGGCCTCGGCCCGTACACGACCGGAGCGCCCCGCCCGTACCGCCGACGGCTCGCCGCCGCGCATCGCCGGGGTCCTGAACCGCCTCCTGCGGTCAGGACCCGACCAGGAGAGCGTGCGCAGCGCCGAACTGGTCCTCCAGACCACGACGTTGGACGACGGCAGCTTCGGCACGATCCAGATGGCCCTGAGCGTCCTGGTCTACGCGGACCGCTGCGCTCTCGCGGTGAGCTGGTGCGACGCGTTGCTGCGGGAGTCCGCGGAACGCGCGGTCCCGGTCTGGCAGGCGCTGTTCTCGGCGATCCGGGCCGAGATCGCGATCCGCCAGGGGGACGTACGGCTCGCCGAGCGGCACTCCCGCCGGGCCATGGCCCTGATGTCACCGGGGAGTTGGGGGATCCGTATCGGCTCGCCGCTGTCGAGCCTCCTGCTCTCCGCCACCGCGACGGGCACGCTCACCGACGCCAGGGACACCCCCACCGCGATGCTGCCGGAGCAGATGTTCCAGACGCGCTACGGGGTGCAGTACCTCCACGCGCGGGGCAGGCAGCGCCTCTCGCTCAACCTGCTGCACGGCGCGCTGGACGATCTGACGCGGTGCGGCCGGCTCATGCGGGAGTGGGACATCGACCTGCCCGCCTTCGTGCCGTGGCGCAACGCCGCCGTGGAGACGCTGCTGCGGCTCGGCAGGACCGACGAGGCCCGCCGGCTGGCGGCCGAGCAACTGACCCTCGTCTCCCCGGCGCAGCCCCGGGCCCGGGGGACGGCGCTGCGCTCGCTCGCGTCCGTGTCCGACCCCCGGCGGCGCACCGCGCTGCTCCGGGAGGCCGTGGACCTGCTGGGCGCCGGCGGCGACCGGCTGGAACTGGCGTACGCCCTCGCCGATCTGAGCGAGGTGCACACCCGGGCGGGTCAGAACAACCGGGCGAGGATGGTGGCCCGCCAGGCCCTGGACATCGCCGAGGAGAACGGACTCGACCCGCTGATACGGCGGTTGAAGGCGCGGGAGGCCCGTGGCACGGGGGAGGAACGCGGAGAGGGTGTCACCGTCCTGAGCGGTTCTGAGCTCCAGGTGGCGGCGCTGGCGGTGTCCGGGCACTCGAACCGGGAGATCGCGGAGAAGCTGTTCATCACCGTCAGTACGGTCGAGCAGCATCTCACCCACGCCTACCGCAAGCTCCGGGTGAAGGGCCGGGCCGATCTGCCGCGCTCGCTCCAGCAGGTGGAGCCCAGTGCGGGCCGGGCGCGTGAGCGGGCGCGCCCGGCCCCCCGGGATCAGGCGGCGGTGTCCGGGGGCACCGGCAGTCCGAGCAGCCCGCGGAGGGTGCCGGCCTCGTAGGCGGTACGGAAGGCCCCGCGAGCCTGGAGTTCCGGTACCAGCTCGCGGGTGATGGCCGTCAGGTCGTGGGGCAGGGCGCCGGGCCGCAGGCGGTAGCCGGACAGGCCCGCCCCCTGCCACTCCAGCAGCAGGTCCGCGACCTCGGCCGGGGTGCCGACGGCGATGTGGGCGTCGGAGGTGTACTCGCTGCCGTGCGTCTCGTCGAGGCGTGCCTTGCGCTCGGCGGCCTTGCCCGGGGTGCTGTCGAGGAAGACCACGAGGTCGGCGAAGACGTGCACCTTCTCGTCCGCACGCCCGGCCGCGGCCTGTTCGGTCCGTATCTCCTCGACGGTGGCCCTGGCCTCGTCCGTGCTGTGCGGGGTCACCGAGACGACGTCGGCGGAACGGGCGCCGTAGCGGTACGGGAGGGTGATGTGGGCGAGCGTGAAGACGAGCGGGTGTCCCTGCGGGGCGCGGGGAGCGAGGGACGGGTTGGCGATGGTCAGCCAGTCGGCCGCCGAGCCGCCCAGGGGCTCGATCTCGGTGAAGCTGCCGCCGGGGTCCGGGTCGGCCGGGGCGAACCTGCCGGGGGCGAGGTCCCGCAGCACCTTCTCGTCGTACACGCCGTCCCACAGGGCGCGCACGACCCGTACGAGATCGGCGGCCCGCTCGAAGAGTTCGGCCATGGGGCGCTGGACCTCGGGCGTGAAGATGTCGGCGATCACGATCGGCCGCGCGGGGGTCAGCTGCGTACGCCAGCCGGCGCGGCCCGCGCTGAGGTGGTCGAGGGTGGCGATCGCCTTCGCGACGTGGGTGGGCTGGGCCTGGTTGACGACGGCGGTCGGGACGAGGCCGATGTGCTCGGTCCTGGACGCCACGGCGGCGGCGACGAGGAGGGCGTCCAGCCGGTGGTCGACCGCGCCGGCCGGGCGGTTCGGCGGATCCTCGACCGTGACGAAGTCCAGCAGGCCGCGCTCGGCCTCCTGGACCAGCGCGGTCCAGTGCGCCAGGCCGGAGACGTCCCCGCCGGGCGCGTCGGGGCCGGTGCCCGCGGCGGGGTGCCAGCCGACGGCGTCCAGGGCGACGGCGAGGTGCAGCGGGTGTGGTGCGGTCATGGGTTTCTTCTCTCTCGTGGTGCGGGGTACGGGGGTAGGGAGGTGCGGGGTACGGGGGTACGGGGGCCACCGGCCGGGTCAGGTCAGGTCAGGTCAGGGCAGGGTGACGAGCCACTCCTCCACGGCGGCGGCGGTGGTCCCCGAGTGTTCCTCCAGGACCGAGAAGTGGTCGCCGGGGATGTCTGCGGTGTCGTGCGGCAGCCGCCAGAAGGCGCGGGTGTCGCGGCCGGGGCCGGCGGGGGTGCCGGGCAGCGGCGCCGCGGCGCGCAGGAGGAGGGTCGGGGTGTCGACCGGCCGGGGCTGCCAGGGGCCGAAGGTCCGCAGGTAACCGCCCATCGTGGTCAGGCTGGTGTCGGTCAGCCCCAGGTCGAACGCGTCGAGGCGGTCGACCATCCCGTTGATCATCGCCGGCATCCACCACTCCATTCCGGGCAGCGAGGCGGTGTCCATCGGGTAGGTGTCGACCATCGCCAGGCCCGCCGGGGCCGTTCCCCGGCGTTCCAGCTCCGCCGTCACGGCGTGTGCGACGCAGCCGCCGAGGGACCGGCCCAGGACGGCGAACGGCCGCTCTCCAACGAGGCGTTGGACGGCGTCCGCCTGCATGCGGACGAACGTCTCCGCCGAGTCCGGGAGGGCGCTGTGGTCGGCGTATCCGGGCGCCGGGACGGCGAAGACGTCCCGCCTGTCCTGGAGCGCCTGGCCGAAGCGGGCGTATTCGTGGGGTCCCGAGAGCGCGGTCAGGGCCGGGAAGCAGACCAGCGCCGTGGGGGTGTCGCCCCGTGCCGTACGGGACGTGCCCCGTGCCGTACGGGTGTCGCCCCGTGCCAGCACGACCGGTTGGACGGCGTGGTCGGCGCTCTCCGCCGTGCCGAAGGAGGTTCGCAGCCGGGAGGAGGCCACCACGACCTCGGTGGCGGCCGTGATCTCCTGGGCGGCGCAGAGCCTCAGGTAGAGGGCGGTGAGCGGGCTCGCGGCCAACTCCTCGCCGGGCGCCGCGGGTTGTGCGCTCTCCCTCAGGAGCTCGCCGAGGTGACCGGCGAGGGCCACCGGGGTCGGGTACCGGATGGAGAGCGCGCCGCCGAGCGGCAGGCCCGTCGTGGCGGCCAGCCGGCCGCGCAGCTCCACGGCCGAGAGGGAGTCGAGTCCCACCTCGACGAAGGCCCGTTCGGGCACCAGCACGTCCGCCGAGGCGTGTCCGAGGACGGCGGACGCCTCGGTCCGCACCAGGTCGAGCAGGACCGCGTCCAGGTCGGGTCCTGACAGGTCGGCGTGCCGCTCGGCCCAGGAGGGCCCCGGGGCCTGCGCCACGGGCGCGGGCATGAGGGAAGCGCCGGTGCTGTTGCGGGTCACGGTGGCGTCCAGCCAGTGGCGGCGGCGCTGGAAGGCGTACGTGGGCAGGTCGGCCGGTCGCGGGTCGAGGCCCGCGAACACCGCCCGCCAGTCCACCGGGACGCCGTCCGTGTGCAGGTGGCCCAGGGCCGTCAGGAGGGTGACGGCCTCGGTCCTGCCGCCGCGCAGCACGGGAGCGAGGACGGCCGGTGGGGCCGTGCCGGGGGCCTCGCCCGCGAGGGCGTCGCCGACCATGGCGGTGAGGATGCCGTCGGGCCCCAGTTCCACGAACCGGGTCACGCCGGAGAGGCGCAACTGCCGTACCGCGTCAAGAAATCTGACGGGCCGTCGGGCATGCTCCGTCCAGTACTCCGCGGTGCCCAGCTCCCCCGGGGTCGCGGTCGTGCCGGTGAGGTCGGAGACGACCGGCAGGGTGGGTTCCCGGTAGTCGAGCGCCTTGGCCGTCCGGCGGAACTCGTCCAGCATTCCCTCCATCCGGTGCGAGTGGAAGGCATGGCTGACCCTCAGCCGGGCGGTCCTGCGGCCCCGGTCCCGGAAGCCGGCCGCCAGGGCGAGGACGGGCTTCTCGTCGCCCGAGACCACCACCGAGCGGGGGCCGTTGACGGCGGCGATCCCGGCGACCTCCTCCTGTCCCCGGAGCGCGGCGGCGACCTCGTCCTCCGTCGCCTCGACCGCGGCCATGGCTCCGCCGCCCGGGAGCGCCTGCATCAGCCGGCCGCGCGCCGCGACCAGGGCCGCCGCGTCGGACAGGGAGAACACCCCGGCCACGTGCGCGGCGGCGAGGCCGCCGATCGAGTGGCCCGCGACCAGGTCGGGCCGTACGCCCCAGGCCTCCAGCAGCCGGAACAGCGCGACCTCCACGGCGAAGAGGGCGGGCTGCGCGTACTCCGTACGGTCTAGCAGGCCGCCGTGCGTGCCGGAGAGGACGGCGTCGCGCACGGAATGGGTCAGATGCCCGGCGCAGTGGTGATCGAGAGCGGCGGCCACTTCGTCGAACGCGGACGCGTAGGCGGGGAATTGCTCGTGCAGCTCCCGGCCCATCCCGGCCCGCTGACTGCCCTGGCCGGTGAAGAGGAAGGCGGTCCTACTGCCCCGGGCGGCCGAGGCGCGCGCCCCGGCGCTCCGCACCACGGTGGCCGAGGAGCGCCCCTCGGCCACCGCCCGCAGCCCCCCGAGGACGTCGTCGCGGTCTCCCGCGACAACAACCGCCCGGTGGTCGTGGCCGGCCCGCGCGGCGATCAGCGACCAGGCCACGTCGACCGGATCGAGCGTGGGCCGGGACTCCAACAACGCGACCAGCTTGGCCGCTTGGCCGCGCAGCGCGGCCGGGGACCTGGCGGAGATCAGCCAGGGCAGGACGGTGGACGGTGCGCCCGGGGCGGCGACGGTTCCGCCGGGGGACACGGTGTCGGCGGACGCCGGGGCCGGGGACACGGGGACCGGGGCCGGGGACAGCGGGGCCCGCGAGACCGGCGCCGAGGGCGCCGCGTCGGACGAGAGCCGGTCCGAGGGCACCGCGTCCGGAAGCACCGCGCCCGGGGCGGTCCGGGCCGGGGCCGTACGAGCCGGCGGGGCAGCGCCGCCCCGGGGCGGAGACGCGTCCGCCGGAGCCTCCTCCACGATGACGTGGGCGTTTGTGCCGCTCACTCCGAACGCGGAGATGCCCGCCCTGCGCGGCGTGCCCGTGTCCGGCCAGGGGCGGGCCTCGGCCAGGAGTCGTACGCCGCCGCCCGTCCACTCGACGTGCGGGGTGGGGGCGTCCACGTGGAGGGACTTGGGGAGCGTGCCGTGTTGTATCGCCAGGACCGACTTGATCACACCGGCCACCCCGGCGGCGGCCGCCGTGTGGCCGATGTTGGACTTCAGTGAGCCGAGCCACAGCGGGCTGTCCTCGGGCCGGCCCCGGCCGTAGACCTCCTGGAGGGCCTGCGCCTCGACCGGGTCGCCGAGCGTGGTCCCCGTGCCATGGCCCTCCACCAGGTCCACCTCGTGCGGCGCGAGGCCCGCGACCGCCAACGCCTGCCGGATCACGCGCTGTTGGGCGGGGCCGTTCGGAGCGGTCAGGCCGTTCGACGCGCCGTCCTGGTTGACCGCGGAACCGCGTACCACCGCGAGCACCCGATGCCCCAGCCGCCGCGCGTCCGACAGCCGCTCCACCAGCAGCAGTCCGACCCCCTCCGCCCAGCCCGTCCCGTCCGCCGAGGCCGCGAACGCCCGGCACCGGCCGTCCGGCGACAGACCGCGCTGGCGTGAGAACGCCACAAAACCGGCGGGCGTCGACATCACCGTCGCCCCGCCCGCGAGCGCGAGGTCGCACTCCCCCGACCGCAGCGCCTGCACCGCCAGGTGCAGTGCCACCAGCGACGACGAGCACGCCGTGTCGACCGTCACGGCCGGGCCCTCGAAGCCGTACGTGTACGAGATCCGGCCCGACGCCACACTCGCGAGGTTCCCGATGCCCAGGTAGCCCTCCAGCTCGGCGGGCACCTGGTGGAGCCGGGTGTGGTAGTCCTGCGCCGTGAGCCCGACGAACACACCCGTCCTGCTGCCGCGCAGCGTGTCGGGGGCGATCCCGGCCCGCTCGAACGCCTCCCACGACGTCTCCAGCAGCAACCGCTGCTGCGGATCCGTCGCCAGCGCCTCACGCGGCGAGATCCCGAAGAACTCCGCGTCGAAGTCGGCCGCGTCGTAGAGGAATCCGCCGTGCCGGGCGTAACTGGTCCCCGGCCGGTCGGGGTCGGGGTCGAAGAGCGCCTCCAGGTCCCAGCCACGATCCTCGGGCCAGGGGGAGATGGCGTCGCCGCCGGCGGCGACCAGGTCCCACAGGTCGTCGGGCGAGGCCACCCCGCCCGGCAGCCGGCAGCTCATGCCGACGATCGCGATCGGCTCCCGCAGGCCCGACTCGACCTCACGCAGGCGCCGTTGGGCCTCCCGGGTCTCGGCGAGCGCCCGCTTGAGGTAGCTGCGGAGCTTGTTGTCATCGGCCATCGTCGGTCGCCTCCCCCGCGGAGTCCATCAGTGCGAACAGTTCGTCGTCGGTCGCCGACTCCAGATCGACCTCGCCACCGGCCGGTCCACCGTCGGACGCCGGTGCGTCCGCGCCCCAGTGGGCGGCCAACGCGCGCAGGCGCGCCACCAGTTCGGGGCGGTCCGGGTCCGCAGAGGTGATCCCGGAGGCGATCCGCTCCAGCAGGGCGAGCGCGTCCTGGGCGGAGGCAGGGGCCGACGGAGCGGCGGTGGGCAACCGCGCGGCGAGGTACGCGGCGACGGCCGCCGGGGTCGGGCGGTCGAAGACCAGGGTGGCCGGCAGCCGCAGCCCGGTCGCCGTGGCGAGCCGGTTGCGGAGGTCGACCGCCGTCAGCGACTCCAGGCCGAGATCCTTGAACGCCCGCTCGGCGCCCACCTCTTCGGGGTCGTCGTGACCCAGGACGTCGGCGGTCTGCCGTCGCACCAGATCCAGCAGCGCCTCGTCCCGGTCGGCGGGGCCGAGCGCCGCCAGCTTCGCGGCCAGACCCGAGGATGGTACGGAGTCGGTCTCCTCCTCCACGAAGCCGAAGCCCCCCGTGTCCCCCGCGTCCCCCGCGTCTGCCAAGCCGCCTCCGTCCGCCCGGCGCGGCGGCCCGGCGGGAGCCTGCCCGGCGCCCAGCCAGAAGCGCCGCCGCTGGAACGCGTACGTGGGCAGCTCGACCCGCCCCGGGTGCAGGCCTTCGAACACCGGCGACCAGTCCACCGCGACACCACGGGCGTGCACGACGGCGGCCGAGGCCAGGAAGCGGTCGAGACCGCCGTGGTCCCTGCGCAGGGTCTCGGTCACCGCCACGTCGGCGGCGCCGGCCCGCTCGACCGTGTCCTGGATGCTGTTGATCAGCACCGGGTGCGGGCTGACCTCGATGAAGACGGTGAAGCCCTTCTCCACCAGATCGTGCACGACCGGGGCGAACCGCACGGTCTGCCGGAGGTTGCGGTACCAGTACTCCGCGTCCAGGTCGGCCGGGTCGGCGACCGACGCGGTGACCGTGGAGTACAGCGGCACGTCACCGGCGAGGGGCCGTACGAAGGAGAGCCGTTCGAGCAGCTCCTCCTTCACCTCCTCGATCACCGGGGAGTGCCCCGCGACCGTGGCCGCCCTGATCCGCCGGGCCCGTACGCCCTCCTCCTCGCACACGGCGAGCAGTTCCTCCAGCGCCTCCTCGTCCCCGGCGACCACCGCCGCCGACGGGCCGTTGACCGTGGCCACCGAGAGCCGGCCCGGCCACGCCACGATCCTGCGCTCGACCTCGGCGAGCGGCAGGGCCAGGGAGACCATGCCGCCCTTCCCGACGAGCCCGGCCAGGATCCGGCTGCGCTCCACGACGATCCGGGCGCCGTCCTCCAGGGACAGCACCCCGGCCACGCAGGCCGCGGCGACCTCGCCCTGACTGTGTCCGACCACCGCGTCAGGACGCACGCCGTACGACTGCCACTGCGCGGCCAGGGCCACGAGCACCGCCCACAGCGCGGGCTGGGCCACCTCGACCCGGTCCAGGGACGGCGCGCCCTCCGCCTCGCGCAGGACGTCGGTGAGCGACCAGTCGAGATGCGGAGCCAGCGCCCGCGCGCAGGCGTCGATCCGCTCGGCGAACACCGGGGCGGTGTCGAGCAGTCCGCGTGCCATCCCCGCCCACTGCGAACCGTGGCCGGGGAAGACGAAGACGGTCCTGGCGCCCTCGGCGGCGGCTCCCCTGACGAGGTTCCCGGCCGGTTCGCCGTCGACCAGGGCGCTCAGTCCCTCCGCGAAGCCCTCCTGGTCGGAGGCGACCACAACCGCGCGGTGCTCGAAGTGGGAGCGGTGGGCGAGGAGCGCGTGCGCGGTGTCGGCGAGGGCCGGCGGGGGCTGGGCGGGGTCCAGGAGGGCCAGCAGCCGCGCCGCCTGGGCGGAGACGGCGGTGGGAGTACGGCCGGACAGGACCCAGGGCAGGGGGGTCGGCCGTACGGGCGTCCGAGCGGCGGACACCTCGGCGGCGGGCGCGTCGAGAGTCACGGCTGTCGCGTCCGACGGCTGTTCCAGGATCACGTGCGCGTTGGTCCCGCTCACCCCGAACGACGAGACGCCCGCCCGCAGCGGCCGGCCCGCCGCCTCCCAGGGCCGGTCCTCCGTCAGCAGCCGTACGCCGCCCGCGGACCAGTCCACGTCCGGCGAGGGCGCGTCGATGTGCAGGGTCCTCGGGAGCACCCCGTACCGCATGGCCTGCACCATCTTGATGATCCCGGCGACCCCGGCCGCCGCCTGGGTGTGCCCGATGTTGGACTTGAGCGAGCCGAGCCACAGGGGGCTGTCCCCGGGCCGGCCCCGGCCGTACGCGGCCATCAGCGCCTGCGCCTCGATCGGGTCGCCGAGTGTGGTGCCCGTACCGTGGCCCTCCACCGCGTCCACGTCGTGCGGGTCGAGTCCGGCGCCGGCCAACGCCTGCCGGATGACGCGCTGTTGGGCGGGCCCGTTGGGCGCGGTGAGGCCGTTCGAGGCGCCGTCCTGGTTGACCGCGGTCCCCCGTACGACCGCGAGCACCTGGTGCCCGCGCCGCCGCGCGTCCGACAGCCGCTCCACCAGCAGCAGTCCGACCCCCTCCGCCCAGCTGGTCCCGTCCGCCGACGCGGCGAACGCCTTGACCCTGCCGTCGGGGGCGAAGGCACGGTGCCGGGAGGTGGCGACCATGCCGGACGGGGAGGCCATCACGGCCACCCCGCCCGCGAGGGCGAGGTCGCACTCGCCCGACCGCAGCGCCTGCGCCGCCAGATGCAGCGCCACGAGCGACGACGAGCACGCGGTGTCGACGGTGACGGCGGGACCCTCGAAGCCGTACGTGTACGAGATCCGCCCCGACGCCACACTCGCCGCGCTGCCGTTGTGGATGTACCCCTCCAACTCCGGCGGCAGGTCGTGGAGTCGGCTCGCGTAGTCGTTGTACATCACCCCGACGAACACCCCCGTCCTGCTGCCGCGCAGCGTGTCGGGGGCGATCCCGGCCCGCTCGAACGCCTCCCACGACGTCTCCAGCAGCAACCGCTGCTGCGGATCCGTCGCCAGCGCCTCACGCGGCGAGATCCCGAAGAAGCCCGCGTCGAAGTCGGCGGCGTCGTGGAGGAATCCGCCGTGCTGGGTGTATGTACGGCCGGGGCGGTCCGGGTCGGCGTCGAACAGGCCCTCGTTGTCCCAGCCCCGGTCGGTCGGCCACGGGGTGATCGCGTCGCCGCCGGCGGCGACCAGGTCCCACAGGTCGTCGGGCGAGGACACCCCGCCCGGCAGCCGGCAGCTCATGCCGACGATCACGATCGGGTCGTCGTCGGACGCGGCTGCGGCTGCGGCTGCGGGGAGAGCGGGCGTCGCCGGTGTTCCGGGCTGTGCGCCCAGCAGTTCGGCGAGCAGGAAGCGCGCGAGTGCCTGCGGGGTGGGGTGGTCGAAGACCAGGGTCGGGGTCAGCCGCAGTCCGGTCACCGTGCCGAGCCGGTTGCGCAGGTCGACGGCGGTCAGCGAGTCGAAGCCGAGATCCTTGAAGGCGCGGGTCGCGGAGATGCCCTCCCGGTCGCCCCGGCCGAGGACGGTGGACGCCTCCGACCGGACCAGGCCGATGAGCAGTTCCTCGCGCGCGGTCCCGTCGAGGGCGAGCAGGCGGCCGGCGAGGGTGGAGCCCGTCGCCTCGGGTGCGGAGCGCGCGGCGGGCCGCTTCGTACGGACGACATCGCGCAGGACCGGAGGGATCTGCTCGGGGTCGGCACCGTGCCGCAGGGTGAGCGGGACGAGGAGGGGGTGGTCCGTCCTTCCCGCCGCCTCGAAGAGGGCGAGGCCCTCGGGGGTGGCGAGCGGGCGGGTGCCCTGGCGGGCGTTCCGGCGGTGGGCGGTGTGGTCGAGGTGGCCGGTGAGTTCGCTGCTCTCGTCCCAGAGTCCCCAGGCCAGCGAGGTGGCGGCCAGGCCGCGCGCCCGGCGGTGCGCCGCCAGGGCGTCCAGGAACGAGTTGGCGGCGGCGTAGTTGGCCTGGCCGGGGACGCCGAGCACGCCCGCGGCGGAGGAGAAGAGGACAAACTCGGCGAGGTCCGCGTCCTGGGTCAGCTCGTGCAGGTTCCAGGCCGCGTGGGCCTTGGGCCGCAGGACGGTGTCCAGCCGGTCGGGCGTCAGCGACTCCAGCACCCCGTCGTCCAGGGTGCCGGCCGCGTGCACGACTCCGGTCAGCGGGTGCGCCGCCGGGACGGCCTCCAGGACGGTCCGCAGGGCGTCGCGGTCGGCCACGTCGGCGGCGGTGACGGTCGCGTGTGCGCCCAGCGCGGCGATCCCGGCCAGGAACTCGGCGGCGCCGGGGGTGTCGTGGCCGCGCCGGCCGGTCAGCAGGAGGTGCCGTACGCCCAGCTCGGTGACGAGGTGCCGGGCCACCAGCTTGCCCAGCAGGCCGAGTCCACCGGTCACGAGGACGGTTCCGGCCGGGTCGAACCGCCAGGTGCGGGCGGCTTGTTGAGCGGTGCCGGGTGCGACGGACGCCACGTCGTCCGTACCCGTACCCGTACCCGTGTCCGGTCCGGCCGGTACGAGTCGTGCGACGGACGCGACCCCGTCCCGCAGCGCGAGCTGCGTCTCACCCGCCGCGACGGCGGCGGCCACGGCCGGGGCCAGCGACCGGCGGGACGCGTCGCCGCGGTCGACGTCGGCCAGCAGGAACCGGCCGGGGTGTTCGGACTGCGCGGAGCGCAGCAGGCCCCACACGGCGGCGGTCGTCAGGTCCGGCGCCTCCCCGTCGACGGACACGGCGCCGCCGGTCACCACGACCAGGCGCACGGCGTCCAGTTCGGGGCGGGCGAGCCAGTCCTGGAGCAGGGCGAGCACGCGGTCCAGGGTCGCCCGCGCGCGTGTCGGTACGGACTCGGCGCGCGCCGCCCCGCCGTCATCGCCGGTCCCGGACGCCGGTGAGGCCGGCACCCCGAACCAGACCGCCTCCGGTACGTCCTCACCGGTACGGACCGCCTCGGCGACGGCGGCGGGACCGCTGAACGCCACGGCGTGGCCGCCACCGGGTCCCCCGGCCGCCAGCAGGGCCGGTGTCAGGGAGAGGGTGTCCGGCTGGAGGACCGCGAGTGCGCCGGTACGGGCGGGCGCGGCCGGTACGGCGGGCAGGGGCAGCGCGGTCCAGCCGAGCCGGAACAGCGGCTCCCGGCCGGCGGATCCGGCGCCCAGCTGTCCGGCCGCGACCGGCCGGTAGACCAGGGACGCGATCGAGAGGACGGGCGCGCCGGTGGTGTCCACGGCGTCCAGGGACAGCCCGCCGCCGCCGGTGGGCGCGAGACGGATCCGCAGGGTCGTCGCGCCCGAGGCGTACAACCGCACCCCGCTCCAGGCGAACGGCAGCAGGACCTCGCCCGGTTCCGCCGGGAGCGGTGTGCCGAGACCGGCGGCGTGGAAGGCCGCGTCGAGCAGCGCCGGGTGGACCCCGAACTCCCCGGCCTCCGCCCGCTCCTCGCCGTCGAGGCCGACCTCGGCGAAGATCTCCTCGCCGCGCCGCCACGCGGCCCGCAGCCCCTGGAACCGGGGTCCGTAGATCACCCCGTTCCCGGCGAACCGGTCGTAGACCCCGTCGAGGGAAAGCGCCGTCGCCTCACGCGGCGGCCACGGCACCCCGGTGCGAACGGGGTCCGCCGGTGCGGTCGTACGGGACAGGAATCCGGTGGCGTGCCGGGACCAGCCGGCCTCCTCGGGGGCGTCCTGCTGCCGTGAGTGGACGGCCACCGCGCGCCGGCCCGCCTCGGCCGGGGCGCCCACGGAGACCTGGATCTGGACGGCTCCCCCGGCCGGCAGGACCAGCGGGGCCTCGATCACCAGCTCGTCCACGGTGTCGTGGCCGGCCTCGTCCGCGGCCCGTACGGCCAGCTCGACCAGTGCCGTGCCCGGGATGAGCACGCGGTCGAGCACCACGTGGTCGGCCAGCCAGGGCTGGGCCCGTACGGACAGCCGGCCGGTGAGCAGCAGGCCGTCGCCCTCGGCGGGCCGCAGCGTCGCGCCGAGCAGCGGGTGTCCGGCGGCGCGCAGCCCCAGGCCCGGCACGTCGGCCGTGACGGCGACGGACGGTTCGAGCCAGAACCGCTGGCGCTGGAACGGGTAGGTGGGCAGGTCGGGACGGGCGGCGGGCGGTCCCGCGAGCGCCGGGCTCCAGTCCACGGCGACGCCGTGGACCTGGGTCTCGGCCAGAGAGGTGAGGAAGCGGAGGGGCCCGCCCTCGTCGCGGCGCAGCGATCCCGTGACGACGGTCCGCGCGTCCGCCGCCTCCGCCGTCTCCTGCACGGCGGCGGTCAGTACGGGATGCGGACTGGCCTCGATGAAGACGTCGTGGCCCTCGGCGAGCAGTTTCCTGGTCGCCGGTTCGAACAGGACGGTCCTGCGGAGGTTGGTGTACCAGTAGGTGGCGTCCATCCGGGTGTCGCCGAGCCAGTCCCCGGTGACGGTCGACAGCAGGGGGATCTTGGCGTCGCGGGGTGTGACGGGGGCGAGGACGGTGAGCAGTTCGTCGCGGATCGTCTCGACCTGCGCGGAGTGCGAGGCGTAGTCCACCGGGATCCGGCGGTTGCGGACGCCGTCCCTCTCGCAGGCGGCCATGAGCTCGTCCAGGGCGGTGGGTTCCCCGGCGACCACGACGGAGGAGGGGCCGTTGACCGTGGCGACCGAGATCCGCCCGTCCCAGGGGGCGATCGCGGCCCGCACCCGCTCAAGCGGCAGTGATACGGACACCATGCCGCCGCCGCCCGACAGGGCGCCGATGGCACGGCTGCGCAGGGCGACCACACGGGCCGCGTCGTCCAGGGAGAGGGCGCCCGCGACGTACGCGGCGGCGATCTCCCCCTGGCTGTGGCCGATCACGGCGTCGGGCCGTACGCCGTAGGACTGCCACAGCTCCGCGAGGGACACCATGACCGCCCAGAGGGTGGGCTGGACGACGTCGACCCGCTCGTACGAGGGCGCGCCGCCGGCCCCGCGCAGGACGTCCTCCAGGGACCAGTCCACGTAGGGCGCCAGGGCGCGGGCGCAGGCCGCGACGGACTCGGCGAAGACCGGTGAGGTGTCGAGGAGTTCGCGGGCCATGCCGGTCCACTGCGAGCCCTGGCCGGGGAAGACGAAGACCGTACGGTGGTCGGTCGAGGCGGTGCCGTGTACGAGGCCGGGCGCGGGCTCGCCCGTGGCGAGCGCGTCGAGTCCGGCGAGCAGACCGTCCCTGTCCTCGCCGACGACCACCGCCCGCTCCTCGAACGCGGCCCGCCCGGCGGTCAGTTCACGGGCGACGGCGACCGGGGCCGGGGCGGTGCCGGAGCGGAGGAACGCGGCGAGCGCGGCGGCCTGCTCGGTGAGTGCGGCCGGGGTCTTGGCGGAGAGCACCAACGGCAGCGCGGTGTCGGCGGGTTCGGGGGCCGGGTCCGTGGCGGCCGCCGCGTCCGGCTCGGGTTCGGAGGCCTGCTCCAGGATGATGTGCGTGTTGGTGCCGCTCATGCCGAAGGCCGACACTCCCGCCCGGCGCGGCTGCCCCGTCTCGGGCCACGGCTGATGATCCGTCAGGATCCGTACGGCGCCGGACTCCCAGTCGACGTGCGGGGACGGCTCGTCGACGTGAAGGGTCTTCGGCAGCACGCCGTGCCGTATGGCCTGCACCATCTTGATGACCCCGGCGACCCCGGCGGCGGCCTGCGTGTGCGCGATGTTCGACTTGACCGAGCCGAGCCACAACGGCCGTTCCTGCGACCGGTCCTGGCCGTAGGTGGCGAGCAGGGCCTGGGCCTCGATGGGGTCGCCGAGGGTGGTGCCGGTGCCGTGCGCCTCGACGGCGTCGACCTGGGGGGCCGTCAGCCGGGCGTCGGCGAGCGCCTGGCGGATGACCCGCTGCTGGGCGGGCCCGTTCGGCGCGGTCAGCCCGTGCGACGCGCCGTCCTGGTTGGCGGCCGTCCCCCGGACGACCGCCAGCACCCGGTGGCCGAGGCGCCGGGCGTCGGAGAGCCGCTCCACCAGGAGCAGCCCGGCGCCCTCGGACCAGCCGGTCCCGTCGGCCGCGCCGGCGAAGGCCTTGCAGCGGCCGTCCGAGGAGAGTCCGTGCTGCCGGGAGAACTCCACGAAGGTCGAGGGGGTGGTCATGATGGTCACCCCGCCCGCCAGGGCGAGGTCGCACTCACCGGAGCGCAGCGACCGTACGGCCAGGTGCAGCGCCACGGACGACGCCGAGCAGGCCGTGTCGACCGTGACGGCGGGGCCTTCGAGCCCGAAGGTGTACGAGATCCGTCCCGAGGCGACACTCGCCGCGTTGCCCACGACGATGTACCCCTCCAGCTCCTCCGGTACGGCTCCGGTGGGCGGCGCGTAGTCGTTGCCGTTGGTGCCGACAAAAACGCCGGTGCTGGTGCCGCGCAGGGTGTCGGGGCGGATTCCGGCGCGTTCGAAGGTCTCCCACGCCGTCTCCAGCAGGAGCCGGTGCTGGGGGTCGGTGGCCAGGGCCTCCCGGGGCGAGATGCCGAAGAAGTCGGTGTCGAAGTCCCCCGGGGAGGAGAGGAAGGCGCCGTGCCGGGTGGAGGACGTGCCGGGCCGGTCGGGGTCGGCGTCGAACAGTGTGGACACGTCCCAGCCACGGTCGTCGGGGAAGTCGCCGACGACGTCGCGGCCCTCGGAGACCACGTTCCAGAGGTCTTCCGGGGAGTTGACGCCGCCGGGGAAGTGGCAGGCCATCCCCACGATGGCGATGGGCTCCTGACCGCTGTCCTCGGACTCGCGCAACTTCTTGCGCGTCTCGTGCAGTTCGGCGGTGACCCGTTCCAGGAGGTACCGCATCCGGCTGTCGTTCATGAATCCACCCTTCGTGCGGATTGCCCGGTTCGGGAAAAGCCACGTTCAAGAAGTGCGAGGCCAAGGGGGCCGGCGGGGGTCAGGAGATGCCGAGTTCCTTGCCGATGAAATCCATCAGCTCGTCGTCGGTGGCACCGGAGAGCCCGGCGGCGACGTCCCCGTCCGTGGACGGGGCGGAATCGGCCGGGCCGCCGGCCGCCAGGGCGCCGAGCCGGGCCACGGCCCGTACCCGGTCCGGGTCGTCCTGCGGGACGGCGGCGAACAGCGCCTCCAGCCGGTCGAGTTGGGCGAGCAGCTCCTCGGCCGTGCCGTCCGGCGCCCCTCCTGACGGAAGGAGTTGTCCGTGCAGCAGCTCGGCCAGCGCGAACGGTGTGGGATGGTCGAACACCGCCGTGGTCGGCAGGCGCAGGCCCGTGTGCAGGTTGAGGCGGTTGCGCAGTTCGACGGTCGTGAGGGAGTCGAAGCCCTGCTCCTTGAACCCCCGGTGAATGTCCACGGATTCGACCGGGCGCCCGCCCTGGACCTCGGAGACCTGGGTCCGTACGAACCGCAGGAGCAGCTTGCGCCTGCCCTCTTCGGTCGGCGTCCCGGCCAACTCCCCGACCAGCCCGGCGGGTTCGCCGGCCGCTTCCTGAGAGCCTTCGGCCACTCGGCCACCGGTGAGTTCTT
The DNA here is from genome assembly GCF_044744165.1 of Streptomyces sp. NPDC087420. Taxonomy (NCBI): domain Bacteria; kingdom Bacillati; phylum Actinomycetota; class Actinomycetes; order Kitasatosporales; family Streptomycetaceae; genus Streptomyces; species Streptomyces sp. NPDC087420. Next base: position 693,216 of record NZ_JBIUXU010000001.1, on the reverse strand, counting down.
CCAGGAGCGGATGGGAACGCAGCGCCGCGAGGGCCGGCCAGTCGGCGCGGCACACCACGAGGTGCGTCTCGTCGTGGTCGAGGGCCTGTTCCAGTGCCCGTACGGCCAGGTCCGGCGCCATCGGCAGCAGGCCGTACCGCTCGCTGCGGCGCGCCACCTCGTCGCCGGCGATGCCCTCCCCCGCCCACAGCCCCCAGGAGACGGAGGTGGCGGGGCGTCCCTCGGCCCGCCGCCGGACGGCGAGCGCGTCGAGATAGGCGTTGCCGGGGGCGTAGTTGCCCTGTCCCGGTGTGCCGGTGATGCCGGTGGCGGAGGAGAAGAGCACAAACGCGGAGAGGTCGAGATCGCGGGTGAGGACGTCCAGGTGATGGGCGCCGGCCACCTTGACCCGTAGCACCCGGTCCTGCTGTGCGGGGGTGAGCGAGCCGAGCAGGCCGTCGTCGAGGACGGCGGCGGTGTGCACGACGGCGGTCAGGGGGTGCTCGTCCGGGACCGAGGCCAGTACGCCGGCGAGCGCCGCCCGGTCGGAGATGTCGCACGCGGCGAAGGTGACCCGGGCCCCGAGCGCGGTGAGTTCGGCCTCCAGCGCGGCCGCGCCCGGCGCGTCGGCGCCCCGGCGGCTGAGCAGGAGCAGGTGGTCGGCGCCCTTGCGGGCGAGCCAGGTGGCGGTGTGGCGCGCGAGCGCGCCGGTGCCACCGGTGACGAGGACCGTGCCACGGGGCCTCCAGCCGGGTGGCGTGGGGGTGTTCTCGCCGTCGGCCGTGCGGCCTGCCCCGGCCGCGTGGCCCGTCCCGGCCGCTCCGCCGCCGGCCGGCCCCAGCGGGGCTGCCACCAGGCGTCTGGCGAGGAGGCCCTCGGGCCGTACCGCCAGTTCGGCCTCGCCGTGGCGGCCGGTGAGTGCGGTGAGGACCTGGGCGGCGGCGCGCGGGTCCGCCCGTTCGGGGAGGTCGATCACACCGCCCCACTGCGGTGCCTCGACGGCGGCCACCACGGCGAGTCCCCAGACCAGTGCTCCGGTCGGATCGACCGTGCGGTCGTCGCCCGTGCCGGTGGAGACCGCGCCACGCGTCACGCACCACAGCGGTGCCTCGGTGCCGGTACGGTCCACGGCCTGGAGCAGCGCGGTGGTCGCGGCCAGGCCACGCGGCAGCGCGGACAGGCCGGGCTCCGGTTCGCCGTCCAGCGAGAGGAGGGACAGCACGCCGGCCACCGGCTCCGACGGCACCCTGCCCGCCGCGCCGGCGAGCAGCGCGGCCAGGGAGTCCCGGTCCGACCGCGAACCCTCCACCGGGATGCGCTCGACCTGTGCCCCCGCGTCGGTCAGAGCCGCTTCCAGCAGCGGGGCCCAGGCGTCGTACGGCCGGGTCTCCCCGGCGGGCCGCGCGGGCAGCAGGAGCAGCCAACGGCCTTGGACGGGACGGGCGTTCAGGTCCGGAACCGGCTGCCAGCGCACCCGGTACCGCCAGCTGTCCACCTCGGCCGCCCGGCCCTGGTCGCCGCGCCAGGAGGCCAGCAGGGGCAGTACGGCGCCGAGGGCGGTACGGCGCTCGGTGTCGTCGATGCCGAGCGCGGTGGCGAGGGAGTCGAGGTCCTGGCGTTCGACGGGCTCCCAGAACCGGGCGTCGTCGTGTGAGACTTCGGAGGGGGCGGCCGGCGCGGGCGCGTCGGACCAGTAGCGTGCGCGCTGGAACGCGTAGGTGGGCAGGTCGATCCGGCTCGGTCCCGTCACACCGAGCACCGCGCTCCAGTCGACGGCGGCACCCCGCGCGTGGGCCTCACCGAGCGCCGTCAAGAGCGTCTCGGGCTCGGGGCGTCCGGCGCGCAGCAGGGCGGCGAGCGCGGGCGGGGGTGTGCCTTCGGGGTGGTCGCCGAGCAGGGCTTCGCGGGCCAGCGCCGTGAGAATGGCGTCGGGACCCAACTCCAGGTAGGTGGTGACCCCGTCGGCTTCGAGGCGGCGTACGACATCGAGGAACCGGACCGGGCCGCGCGCGTGGGCGACCCAGTGCCCGGCCGTCACCGGCCGGTCGGGAGTGAACAGTTGGGCGTCGAGCGCGCTCAGCAGCGGGATCGCCGGGGCACCGTGGGTGAGTGCCCCGGCCACCCGCCGGAACTCCTCCTCCATCGGATCCATGAGCGGGGAGTGGAAGGCATGGCTGGTCCGCAGCCTGCTGGTCCGGCGACCGCGCGCACGGAACCGCCCCACGACCGCCACCACCGCCTCTTCCTCCCCCGATATGACCGTCGCCGTGGGGCCGTTGACGGCGGCGATGCCCACCGCGTCCTCGTGCCCGGCGAGTTCGGCCAGCACCTCGTCCTCGGCGGCCTCCACGGCGACCATGGCTCCCCCGGCGGGCAGGTTCTGCATGAGCCGGGCGCGGGCGGCCACCAGGGCGGCGGCGTCGGCGAGGGTCAGCGCGCCGGCGGCGTGCGCGGCGGCCAGTTCGCCCACCGAGTGCCCGGCGACGACGTCGGGGCGTACGCCCCAGGACTCCAGCAACCGGAACAGCGCCACCTCCAGCGCGAACAGCGCCGGCTGGGTGTAGAGCGTGCGGTCCAGTTCACCGGACAGATCGGCGGTCCGCTCAGCGGGGGGATCAGCGGGGGGATCAGCGGGGGGATCAGCGGGGGGATCAGCCGCTCCTGTTTCGGCGGTGGGGTCCGCTCCCTGGTCCTGCCGTCCGAAGACGATGTCCCGCAGCGGGGCGGGCGCGTACGCGGCGAGGTGGACGTCGAGCGCGGCGCAGATCTCGTCGAACGCGGCGGCGAAGACGGGGTGGGTCACGTACATCTCCCTCCCCATGCCGAGGCGTTGGCTGCCCTGCCCGGTGAAGAGGAACGCCAGTTTGCCGGGCGCGGCGGACCTGCCCCGTACCACTCCTTCGGCCGACTCCCCCCGGGACAGGGCCCGCACGGCGGTACGGAAGTCCTCCGCGCGCCGGGCCACCACCACGGCGCGGTGGTCGAACACCGACCGGCGGGCCAGGGCGTGACCGACCTCGGCCGGGTCGAGGTCCCCGGAGGTGTTCAGCAGCGTGCTCAGCCGGGCGGCCTGGTCCTGGAGGGCCTGAGGGGTGCGGCCCGACAGGAGCCACGGGACGGGGGCGCCGGACGCGCGGGGCGGGCGCGCGGGCTCGACGGGGGCGGGCGGTGCCTCTTCGAGGATGAGGTGGGCGTTGGCGCCGCTGATGCCGAACGCGGAGACGGCCGCGCGGCGGGGGCGGTCGGTGGCGGGCCACGGGATGTCGCGGGTGAGGAGTTCGACGGAGCCGCGGGTCCAGTCGACGTGCGGGGTGGGCCGGTCGACGTGGAGGGTCCTCGGCAGCAGGCCGTGGTGGAGGGCCTGCGTCAGCTTGATGACCCCGGCGACCCCGGCGGCGGCCTGGGTGTGTCCGAGGTTGGACTTCAGCGAACCGAGGTGGAGGGGACGGCCGTCGGGGCGGTTCTGTCCGTACGTGGCGAGGAGCGCCTGGGCCTCGATGGGGTCGCCGAGGGTGGTGCCGGTGCCGTGGGCTTCTACGGCGTCGATGTCGGCAGCCGTCAACCCGGCGTCTTTCAGTGCTTGTTCGATGACGCGCTGCTGGGAGGGGCCGTGGGGCGCCGTCAGTCCGTTGCTGGCGCCGTCCGAGTTGACCGCGCTCCCCCGGATCAGAGCGAGTACGCGGTGGCCGTGGCGCCGGGCGTCCGACAGGCGCTCCAGCAGGACCAGTCCGACCCCCTCCGACCATCCGGTGCCGTCGGCGGCGGCGGCGAAGGGCTTGCAGAGGCCGTCGGGCGCCAGGCCGCGCTGTCGGCTGAACTCGGTGAACATCCCCGGTGTGGACATCACGGTGACCCCGCCGGCCAGGGCGAGCCGGCACTCGCCGGACCGCAGCGCCCGGGCGGCGAGGTGGAGGGCCACGAGGGACGAGGAGCAGGCCGTGTCCACGGTGAGCGCGGGGCCCTCAAGGCCCAGCGCGTAGGCGATCCGGCCCGAGGCGACGCTGACGGTCGCGCCGGTCAGCCGGTAGCCGGCCTGGCCGCCGGTGGCCTCGTGGAGCCGGGGCCCGTACTCCTGCTGGGTGGCCCCGACGAACACCCCCGTCCTGGTGCCGCGCAGGGTGGTGGGGTCGAGGCCGGCCCGCTCGAAGAGTTCCCAGGACGTCTCCAGGAGCAGCCGTTGTTGCGGGTCCATCGCCTCGGCCTCGCGGGGCGAGAGCCCGAAGAACTCCGGGTCGAACCGGTCGGCGTCGTGGAGGAACCCGCCCCGGCGTACGTACGAGCCGCCCGGCTTCTCCGGATCGGGGTCGTAAAGGCCCTCGTCCCAGCCCCGATTGACCGGGAAGCCGCTTGTCGCGTCCGTCCCGGAGACCAGCAACTCCCAGAGCTGCTCGGTGTTCTCGGCGCCGCCGGGCCAGCGGCCCGCCGTGGAGACGATGGCGACGGGGTCGTCGTCCTCGGGAGCGGACTCCGGCTCTTCCCGCAGGGTCGGTTCCGGCGCTGTCTCCTCCTCCGGGCCGTGGGTGCGGTCGGCCTCCGCCTCCAGGTGCCGTACGAGAGCGAGGGGGGTGGGGTGGTCGAAGGTCAGCGTCGCCGGGAGCCGCAGTCCGCTCGCCCGGGAGAGCCGGTCGGCGAACTCGACCGCGCCCAGCGAGTCGAGGCCCAGCGCCTTGAACGTCTGCTCGGGATCGATGCGCTGTCCCGGCGCGTGGCCGAGGATGTCGGCGGCGGTGCCGAGGACAAGCCCGAGGAAGTCGGCCCTGGGGCCGGGGGCGGGGGCGGCGACTGTGTCCGGCGCGGGCTTCCCGGTCCCGGTCCCAAGGGCGGTGGCGTCAACGTCCGGGGCGGGCGCGTCGACGGCCGGGGTGGAATCCGGGCGCGTGTGAGTGGATGCCCGCCCCCTCCCGCCGTCCGCCCCGTCCCCGGGGTCGGCCGCCTCGAAGCGGAAACGGCGTCGGCGGAACGCGTAGGTCGGGAGGCCGGTGCGCTCGCGCCGGCCCTCGCCGAAGAAACCGGACCAGTCCGTGTCGGCGCCGTCCACCTGGAGCCCGGCGAGTCCGGTGAGCACCGAGAGCCGCTCGGGCACCCCGGCACGCAGCAGGGGCACGACGGACGCGTCCGGTGCGCCGGCGACCGCCGCCAGGCTGCCCGTGGTCAGGGCGGTCAGGACGTTGCCGGGGCCCAGCTCCACGTATCCGGTGACACCGCGCGCCGCCAACTGCCGTACGCCGTCGTGGAAACGGACCGGCCGTCGGATGTGCTCGGCCCAGTAGTCCGGCGAGGTCAGCTCCTCGGGGCGGGCGGGCAGACCGGTGACGTCGGACACCACGGTGATCGTCGGCTGCCGGAAGGTGAGCCCGGCGGCGACGCTCCTGAACTCCTCGACGGCGCTGTCCATGTGCGGCGAGTGGAAGGCGTGGCTCACCCGCAGCCGACGCGTTCTGCGCCCCTCCCCCGAGAACCGCTCCGCGACCTCCAGCGCCGCCTCCGGGTCGCCCGAAACGACCACTGAGCGCGGGCCGTTGACGGCGGCGAGCGATAGCCGCCCCGCGTACCCGGCCAGCAGCGGCGCGACCTCCGCCTCGGTCGCCTCCAGGGCGATCATGGCCCCGCCCTCGCGGGCCGCCTCCATCAGCCGGCCCCTGGCCGCGACGAGCACGGCCGCGTCGGCGAGCGGGAGTACCCCCGCCACATGCGCGGCGGCGAGGCCGCCGATGGAGTGGCCGAGGACGAAGTCCGGTGCGGGCAGGTGGTGTTCGAGCAGCCGGTACAGCGCCACGCCCAGCGCGAACAGCCCTGCCTGCGTGTATTGCGTACGGTCGAGCAGGGCGGCGTCCGCCGAGCCGGGCGCGGCGAAGAGGACATCGCGCAGCGGCCGGCCGAGGTGGGGGTCGAGATGTTCGCACACCTCGTCCAGGGCCTCGGCGAACGCCGGTGTGGTGCGGTGGAGTTCGTGTCCGGTGCCGGCCCGCTGGCTGCCCTGGCCGGGGAAGAGGAAGGCGACGGGTCCGGCGGCCCGCGCGGGTGTACGGCCGGTCACGGTGCCCGGAGTGTGCTCGCCGCGCGCCAGCGCGTCCACCGCGCGCAGCAGTGTCTCGCGGTCGTGGCCGAGCGCGACGGCGCGGTGGGCGAAGAGGGTGCGCGTGGTGGCGAGGGCGTGGCCGACGCCGTCGGGGGTGAGGCCGGGATGGGCCCGGACGTGGGCGGCGAGCCGTTCGGCCTGCCCTCGCAAGCCCTCGGGTGTACTCCCGGACAGCGGCCAGGGCAGAACAACGTCGGAATCACCGGCACCGGCCTCGGCACCGACACCGCCGATCCCGGGCCCCGTCACCAGGGGCGTCGCGGGCGGTTCCGCCAGCAGCACATGGCAGTTGGTCCCGCCCATCCCGAAGGAGCTGACCCCGGCGACGAGCCGCCGGTCCGCCCTCGGCCAGGGGCCCAACGCCCGCTGTACCCGCAGCCGCAGGGCGTCGAGCGGGATCCGCGGGTTCGGCGTCTCGTGGTTCAGGCTCGCGGGGATCTGCCGGTGCCGGATGCTGAGGACGGTTTTGAGGAGGCCTGCGATCCCGGCCGCGCCCTCCAGGTGGCCGATGTTGGTCTTGGCGGAGCCCACCAGCAGATGGGCGTCGCCGGAACGGCCCGTACCGTACGCGGCGCCGAGCGCGGCGGCCTCGACCGGGTCCCCCACCGGGGTGCCGGTGCCGTGGAGTTCGACGTACTGCACGTCGCTCGGATCGACACCGGCCTGTTGTGCCGCCTGGAGCAGCAGGTCCCGTTGGGCGTCGGCGCTCGGTACGGTCAGCCCGTCGGTGGCCCCGTCGTTGTTGACGGCGCTGCCGAGGATCACACTGTGGATCCGGTCGCCGTCGGCGAGGGCCGCGGCCAGTGGCTTGAGGAGCACCATGCCGCCGCCCTCGCCGCGTACGTATCCGTTGGCGCGGGCGTCGAAGGTGAACGAGCGGCCGTCCGGGGAGAGTCCGCCGAAGCGGGCGGCGGCGGAGGTGCTGTCGGGCGCGAGGTTGAGGTTCACCCCGCCGGCCAGCGCGAGCGCGCAGTCCCCGTCGCGTACGGCGCGGTAGGCGAGGTGGAGGGAGACCAGCGCGGACGACTGGGCGGAGTCGACGGTCAGGCTGGGGCCGCGCAGACCGAGGGTGTACGAGACCCGGTTGGCCAGGAGTCCTCGATTGAGGCCGGTCAGGGTGTGGCGGGTGACGGGGGCCGCGTCCTCGCGGTGGCGGAGCATCGCGTAGTCGTACGCCATGGCGCCGACGTACACCCCGACGGTGGTGCCTGTCAGGGTGGCGGGGACGATGCCCGCCTCTTCCAGTGCCTCCCAGGCCAGTTCGAGGACAAGTCGCTGCTGCGGGTCCATCTCGGCCGCCTCGCGCGGGGAGATGGAGAAGAACGCGGCGTCGAAGTGGTCGACGTCGTCGAGGAACCCGCCCGGCAGGTCGCCGTCCGTCCGGCCGTCGGTGTCCCGGAACGGCCCCCGGTCGCCCGGCCGTCGGCGGATCGCGCTCCCGCCCCGCCGCAGCAGGTCCCAGAAGGCGTCGGGGTCGGGCGCCCCGGGCAGCCGGCACGCCAGTCCGACCACGGCGACGGGTCCCGCGCTGTCGTGGCCGGTCCCGGCCGAATGCGTGTCGCCCTGCCTGGTCATCGTAATGGCCGAACCCTTCTCGTACTCCGCGGAAAGCGGAAAGCTGTCCGCGGCGCCGGCATTCCACCGGGATTTCCAGGAAAGTATCGGAAAGGAAAACCGGCACGAGCACCTGCGGATCGTCCGCACCGATTCCGAGGCCATTTCCTGTGTCCGGGCCCCGGCGCTATCGCCCACAGTCTCACCGCCGGGAGTTTTCCCCCGCTACCCCTAGCCTCCCCCTAGGACCGCCAACCACCTGGGCGGGCTGACGAACATGACGTCACCTCAGCGATTGGGCGGGCTTTCGATAGGGGTCGGGATTAGGGGTTCCCATGCGAAAGCGGCCCACCGTAGCGTCTGCCGCAAACATTCGGCAGCCTCATGAATCGTCCGGCCCGAGGGGAATACACATGGATTCGTTGACCGAGGCAGTTCTCCGGGGGGCCTCCCCGGACGAGCTGGAGCGCGCTCCGGTCCCCGAAGATTTCGTGGCCGCCCATATCCGCCAGGAGGATGTCGGAATTTTCGACGGCGCGGCCGACAAAGACGTACGGCGGTCCCTGAAGGTGGACCGGGTGCCGATGCCGGAGCTGGCGCCCGACGAGGTGCTGGTGGCCGTGATGGCCAGCTCGATCAACTACAATACGGTCTGGTCTGCCACCTTCCAGCCGGTGTCGACGTTCAACGCGCTCAAGCGCTTCGCCAGGACCGGGGGTTACGCGGCGCGGCACGACCAGCCGTTCCAGGTCGTCGGCTCGGACGCGGCCGGGGTGATCGTGCGGACGGGCGCCGGGGTCCGCCGCTGGAAGGTCGGCGACCACGTGGCGGTCAACGCGGCGGTCGTGGACGACCAGGACCCGGTGACCCACTCCGACGGCATGCTCGGCGCCGACCAGAAGGCGTGGGGGTACGAGACGAACTTCGGCGGCCTGGCCCACTACACCGTGGTGCGCGCCAGCCAGTTGCTGCCCAAGCCGGCCCATCTGACGTGGGAGGAGACGGCCTGCGTCCCACTGTGCGGCGGTACGGCGTACCGCATGCTGGTGAGTGACCGGGGCGCCCGTATCAAGCAGGGTGACATCGTCCTGATCTGGGGCGCGACCGGCGGTCTCGGCGCGTTCGCGGTGCAGCTCGTGAAGAACGGCGGGGGCATCCCGGTCGGTGTGGTCAACTCCGAGGCGAAGGCGAAGCTGCTGCGGAAGCTCGGCTGCGACGTCGTGATCAACCGTGAGGAGATCGGGATCGGCGGTGAACCGGGCGCGGGGGCCGGGACGGTGGAGCTGGCCAAGCGACTCGGCCGGGCCATCCGGGCGGAGCTGGGCGAGGACCCGCATGTGGTGTTCGACCACGTCGGCAGGGCCACGTTCGGGATCTCGGTCATCGTGGCCCGCCGGGGCGGCACGGTCGTCACCTGCGGGTCGAGCACCGGGTACGACCACTCCTTCGACAACCGCTATTTCTGGATGAACCTCAAGCGCATCGTCGGCAGCCACGGCATGAACCTGCACGAGGCGGCGGAGATGATGCGGCTGCTGAAGCTCGGCAGTGTCTCGCCGGTGCTGTCCGACGTGTTCCCTCTGTCGGAGGTCGGCGAGGCGGCCCGCCTCGTGCAGACCAACAGCCACACCGGCAAGGTCGGTGTCCTCGCCCTCGCGCCGGAACCGGGTCTCGGGGTGACGGACCATCAGCTGCGCGCCAGAATCGGCGAGGAGCGGCTGGGTCCGCTGAGGTCCGTACCGCAGCCGGCCCTCGTCGGATGAGCGCCGTGAGCGCCCTGACGGGCGGGAGCACCACCACCCTGGCCCCGGCGCCCCCGGGCCCCGCGACCACCGCGCTGCCCAGCCTGCCCGAGGTCCTGCGCCTGCGCGCCAGGACGCGGCCCGACGACCTCGCCTATGTCTTCCTGCGCAACGGGGAGAGCCCGGAAGAGAGCCTGACGTACGGTCAACTCGACCTCGCCGCAAGGGAACGGGCGTCCGCCCTGGACGCGGCCGGGCTCGGCGGCGGCGCCGCCGTGCTGCTCTACCCGTCCGGCCTGGAGTTCGTCTCGACCCTGCTCGCCTGCATGTACGCGGGGGTCGCGGGCGCTCCCGTACAGGTGCCGAGCAGGCGGCGCGGCCTGGAGCGGCTGCGCCGCATCGCCGACGACGCGGGCACGTCCACCGTCCTCACCACGACGGCGGTCAAGCGCGACCTGGAGGAACGCTTCGGCGACACACCGGAGTTGGCCGGACTGACGCTGGTGGACACCGAGGCGCCGCACGCGCCGGGGGCCGGGGAGTGGGCCGGCCGGGCGGCCGGTCCTGACGACATCGCGCTGCTCCAGTACACGTCCGGTTCGACCGGTGACCCGAAGGGGGTGCGGGTCACCCACGCGAACTTCCGCAGCAACGTGGCGGAGACGGACGAGCTGTGGCCGTGCCGTTCCGACAGCGCGGTGGTCAACTGGCTGCCGCTCTTCCACGACATGGGCATGCTGTTCGGGGTTGTCCTGCCCCTGTGGGCGGGGATTCCCGCCTATCTCATGGCTCCTGAGGCGTTCATCCGCCGGCCGGCGCGCTGGCTGGAGGCGATCTCCCGGTTCCGGGGCAGTCACACCGCCGCGCCCAGCTTCGCGTACGAACTGTGTGTCCGGGACGCGGCCGACAACGGGGTGCCGGACGGGCTCGACCTGTCCTCGCTGCGGGTGGCGGCCAACGGGGCCGAGCCGGTCCGGTGGGACACGGTCCTGGCCTTCACCGAGACGTACGCCCCGGCCGGGTTCCTGGCCAGGGCGATGTCCCCCGGCTACGGGCTGGCGGAGAACACCCTCAAGGCCACGGGGAGCCGTGAGGACCGCGACCCCACTCTGCTGCGGCTCTCGGCCGACGCGCTGCGGGAAGGCCGGGTCGTCTCGGACGAGGGGCCCCGGGGCGTCCCCGTCGTCGGCAGCGGAACGACCGTCGGTACCACCACGGTCCGCATCGCCGGTCCCGAGACCCTGGCCGGGCTCCCCGAGGACACCGTCGGCGAGATCTGGGTCAACGGCCCCTGCGTGGCGGACGGTTACCACGGGCGGCCCGAGGAGAGCCTGCGGACCTTCGGGGCCCGCCTCGCGGGCGAGGAGAAGGTGGGGACCTGGCTGCGCACCGGCGACCTCGGGTTCGTCCACGACGACGAACTGTTCGTGACCGGCCGGCTGAAGGACGTGATCATCCGCAAGGGCCGCAACTACTACCCGCAGGACATCGAGGTCTCCGCGGAGAGCGCGGACCCGGCGCTTCAACCGAACTGCGCGGCGGCGTTCTCCGTGGACGACGGCGCGGCCGAGCGGCTGGTGCTGGTGGTCGAGGCGGACGGCCGTGCGCTGCGGGACGGTGGCCGGGACGGTCTGCGTACGCGCGTACGGGACGCGGTCCTCGACGGCCAGCGGCTGGAGGCGGACGAGATCCTGCTGGTCAGAAGGGGTTCGCTGCCCAAGACGTCCAGCGGGAAGGTGCAGCGCCGCGAGACCCGGCGGCGGTATCTGGACGGCGGGTTCGGGGCGCGGACGGCCCCGCCCGCGCGGGAGGCGTGATGGCGGGCGCAGAGGTGACGGGCGCAGAGGTGACGGCGGGGGGCGGCGCGACGGCGGGGGGCCCGGCGGCCGGCGGAGTGGTCCGGCGCCTGCGCGCCGCCGCGACCGTGCCGGGCTCGCGCATCCTCGGCGTCGGCGCCTACCGGCCCGCCCGCGTGGTGGGCAACGCCGAGGTCGCGGGGGCGATCGATTCGAGCGACGAGTGGATACGGCGGCGGTCGGGCATCGCCAGTCGCCGGTTCGGCGCCCCGGACGACACGGTCGTCAGCATGGCGGTCGCCGCGTCCGTCAAGGCGCTGGCCCAGGCGGGGATCGCGCCCGACGCGGTGGACACCGTACTGCTGGCGTCCATGTCCCATCTGGAGCAGTCGCCCCCGGCCGCGCCCCGGGTCGCCCACCGGATGGGGGCGACCTCGGCGGGCGCCATGGACGTGGGCGCCGCCTGCGCGGGTTTCTGCCACGCGCTCGCGACGGCCGACTCGCTGATCAGGTCGGGCAACAGCCGGCATGTGGTGGTCGTGGGCTCGGAGCGGATGACCGACATCGTGGATCCCACGGACCGGGGTACGGCGTTCCTCTTCGGGGACGGCGCCGGCGCGGTGGTGGTCGGCCCGTCGGCCGAGCCGGGGGTGGGACCGGTGGTGTGGGGGGCCGAGGGCGAGCGCCACGAGGCCATCGCCCACTCCTCGCCCTGGTCGGGGCGGGAGGAGGCGGACGCGTCGGCGGCCCGGGAGGCCGGGGCCGTACCGCCGCCCCCACCGCGGGCCGTACCGCCCACCCTGCGGATGGACGGGCCCGCGGTGTTCCGGTGGGCCGTCGGTACGGTGCCGAGGACGGCCCGCGCCGCACTGGCCGCCGCCGGGCTGACCGTCGGGGATCTCGCCGCGTTCATCCCGCACCAGGCGAACCTGCGCATCATCGACGGGGCGGCCAGCGCGCTGCGGCTGCCGCCCCATGTGGCGGTGGCCCGGGACATCGTCCACGCCGGCAACACCTCCGCCGCCTCCATTCCCCTCGCCATGGAGGGAATGCTCGCGCAGGGCACGGTGTCCGGCGGCGGGCTGGCGCTGCTGGTGGGCTTCGGCGCGGGTCTGACCCACGCGGCCCAGGTGGTGGCCCTGCCCTGAGCCCGTACGTCCCCGAAGCCAGGGGCCGTACGTCCCGGGGCAGGGCCCGGGGCGGTTCAGGAGAGCCAGGGGCCGGTGAACGCGTGCACGGCGGAGCCGTCCAGGTCGGCCAGTTTGATCGCGGCGAGACCGCGCGCCACGTCGGAGGTCTGCACCCGGAAGGCCGGCTCGGGTGCGGTGAGCACCTCGACGACCGAGGCGGCGGCGTCCTCGGAGCTCTGCGCCTGCTCGAAGAAGCCCGCGGTGTTCTCGAAGTAGGCCTTGAAGGCGGCTTCGTACGGGCCGGCGTTCTCGACCAGGCCGGGGAGGGAAGGACCGAGGCTCGCGACGAACTCGCTGGCCACCGCGCCCGGTTCGACCACCGAGACCCGTACCCCCGTGGTCGCCGCGACGGGGGCGAGGGACTCCAGGAAGCCCTCGACGGCGAACTTGGCAGCGCAGTAAGCCTCGTTGAAGGGCTGGCCCACCACCCCGCCGAGGCTGCTGACGGTGATGACCCGCCCACCGCTCGCGCGCAGGTGCGGCAGCGCCGCCAGGGTCAGCTCCACCACGCCGAAGAAGTTCACCTCCATCACGGACCTGAAGGCGTCGACGCCTATCTGCTCGACCGTGCCGAGCTGCCCCACACCGGCGTTGTTGATCACCGCGTCGAGGTGTCCGTACGTGGCGACCGCGTCGGCCACCGCGGCCGCGACGGACGCGGGGTCGGTCACGTCGAGGTGTGCGACGCGCACCCGGTCGGTGACACCGGCCTCGTCCACGGCCGCGCGCAGGGCTCCGGCCTTTCCGGTGTCACGCAGGGTCGCGACCACCTGCCAGCCCGCTCGGGCCGCGGCCACCGCGGTGGCCAGGCCGATGCCGGAGGAGGTGCCGGTGATCAGGACGGTGCGGAGGGCAGTCATGGGTATCTCTTCCGGAGAGCGCGGTCACGGGCGCGGGGTCGGGGAGTCACGCCGGACCCCTCCGCGACGGGCGGAGTCGGTGGGGTCCGGCGTTCCGCCCACCGTGCCACCGCCCCCAGGACCGGCCAACCCCTAACTCCCCCGCCTCTAGGGGTGTGTTGACCATGCGGTCCACCGGCGCGCGGGCGGCCCGGGGCTCAGACCGCCTTGCCCGGATTCAGTGTGTGGTACGGGTCGAACGCGGCCTTGATCCGGCGTTGCAGGGCGTGGTTGTCGGCGCCCAGCTCCTCGGCGATCCACTGTCGTTTGAGCAGTCCCACCCCGTGTTCGCCGGTGAGGGTCCCGCCGAGTTTCAGCGCGACGGCGAAGATGTCGCCGGCCGTCTCCCAGGCGGCTTCCGGCAGTTCGGGCAGGGCCGGGTCCACCACGATGATGGGGTGCAGGTTGCCGTCGGCGGCGTGCGCGAGGGTGAACACCGGCACACCGCGCCGCGCGGAGATCTCCTCGATGGCGCGCACCGCCTCGGCGAGCCGGGAGCGGGGCACGGCGATGTCCTCGATCAGGGGGCGGCCGAGGCGTTCCAGCGCGGGCAGGGCCAGCCGGCGGGCGGCGAGCAGGGCGCCCGCCTCCGCCTCGTCGGCGGCCACCGTGACCGACGCGGCGCGCCCCTTCAGTACGGTCACGACCCGTTCCGCCTCGGCCCGCGCACCGGCGCCGTCGCACTGCACGATGAGCAGGGCCGCGCCCCGCTCGCGCAGGGTCGTGCCCTCGGCCGCGTCGATCGCGGCGAGCACGGGGCCGTCCAGCAGCTCCGCCATCGCGGGCTCGATGCCGGCCGCGGTGATCGCGCTCGCGGCATCGGCGGCGGCGTCGAAGGTGTCGAAGGAGGCCGCGAGGGTGGCGGTGTCGACGGGGACCGGCCGCAGGCGTACGGTCGCGGCGGTGATGACGGCGAGGGTCCCCTCCGAGCCGGTGAGCAGCGCCGTCAGGTCGTACCCCGTCACGCCTTTGACGGTGCGCCGGCCGGTCCGTACGACCGTACCGTCGGCCAGGACGGCCTCCAGGCCCAGCACGCTGTCCCGGGTGACGCCGTACTTGGCGCAGCGCAGTCCGCCCGCGTTGGTGGCGATGTTGCCGCCTACCGTGGAGATGGCGGCGCTGGCCGGGTCGGGCGCGTAGCGCAGTCCGTGCGCGGCGGCGGCCCGGTCGAGGTCGGCGGTGATCACGCCCGGTTCGACCACGGCGAGCTGGTCGTCCGGGGACAGTTCGAGGATGCGGTTCATCCGGGACAGGTCGAGGATCAGGCTTCCCTCGCCCGCGGTCGCGCCGCCGGACAGGCCCGTCCCCGCGCCGCGCGGCACGACGGGCACCCGCAGCGCGTCGGCGTGCCGGAGGGCGGTGGTCACGTCGTCGGTGCGCCGGGCGTGCACGACGGCCAGCGGCTCGCCGCCCGCGGGGGCGCCGGACCGGTCCGTGGCGTAGGGCGCGACGTCGAGGGGGGCGCTGGTCAGCCGGTCGGGCGGCAGGTCCCTCGCGAGCAGCCCGAGCAGCCGCGCTCCCGCCGCCGCCTGCTCGACGGACTGGGTGGGGCTGTTCACGGTCCGGCCGTGGTGTGTGGCCTGCGCTCAGGTGTGTGCGGCATGCGCTCAGGATGGCCGACCCCGCCACACACGTCCAACAAGGAACTGCGATCACAAGTGATCAGGGATGCTTATTGGTTGGTGCTAGCGTGCGCCCATGGGTCCCGTCTTTGACATCGTCGCGCTGCGCAGCCTGGTCGCGGTCGCGGACCGGGGCGGGTTCCACCGTGCCGCCGAGGCGCTCGCGCTCAGCCAGTCCGCCGTCAGCCAGCATGTGCGGCGGCTGGAGAAGACACTGGGCCGTCCGGTGGTCGAACGGGCGGGCCGGGCCACGCGGTTCACCGAGGCGGGCAATCTCCTGCTCGAAGAGGCGCGCCGGATTCTCGGCGTCCACGACGAGGCCGCGCGGCGGCTGCTCGGTTCCGAACCCGCCACGATCGTGATCGGCTCCACCGAGCACGCGGCCGACCAGATCCTTCCCCGGATCACGGCGGCCGTCCACCGGACCCACCCGCGCTGCCGGGTCCGGTTCCGTATCGACCGCTCGGCCCGGCTGGTCGAGGCCGTCGACCGCAGGTCGGTCGACCTGGCGGTGTACGTGACGGAGGCGACCTCCACCGAGGGCATGCAGGTCGGCGGGCTGCCCCTGACCTGGTACGCCGCCCCGGGGTGGACCCCGCCGGCGGCCCCGGCGCCACTGCCGCTGGTGGCGGTCGAGGCGCCCTGCGCGATCCGCCGCCGGGCGCTGGACGTGCTGGCCGCGCGCGGGATCGCCGCCTCGGTCGTCTGCGACGCGGGCTATCTGGCGGGGGTGCTGGACGCCGCGCGGGCCGGGCTCGGGGTGGCGCTGCTGGCCACGGCGGGCCGGGCCCCGGACGGGCTGGTCGAGTACAAGGGCCTCCCGCCGGCCCCCGCGATCCGGATGAGCGCCCACGCCCGGCCGGGCGCCGATCCGGCGATGGTGATGCACGCGGTCGAGGCCGTGCGCAGCCTCCTGGTCGAGCTGGACGTGCACCAACCGGCGGCGTCGTCGGCCGCGCCGCCGCTGAGTCCCGCGACCGGCGGCGTCGCGACCTGACGTACCGGCGGCCGGGGCGTGTCCGTTCACGTCGGCTCGGCCCAGTCGGGGACGTACTTGTATCCGACACTGCGCACGGTCTGGACGGCTCCGCGCTGGTCCGGGCCCAGTTTCCGCCGTACGCGCGCGATGTGCACGTCGACCGTCCGGCCGTCGCGGATCTGGGCGTGGGGCCAGACCGCCGCGACCAACTGGTCGCGGGTGTGGACCCGGTGGGGATGTGCCACGAGGTGCGCGAGCAGTTCGAACTCCAGGTACGTGAGGTCGAGGCGGCGGCCGCCCACCTCCGCCGTACGGCGCGAGACGTCGATCCGTACGGGCCCCTCGCGGTCACCGGCGCCGTCCTCGGCGGGTGCTTCGGCACCGTGGCCCGGCGCCGGTCCGGTCGCCGGTCCCGACGCGGTGTCCGGCCCGGGCTCGTGGACAGGCTCGCGGACAGGCGGCGACGGTCTTCTCTCATTCCGCCCGCCGTCGTGCTCCCCCTCCCGTTCACCCGCCTGTTCGCCGGCCCGCACACCGGCGTGATCACCGGCCGGTACGAGCACCAAGTACCCCTGCATGGCGGGCTGGCCCGGCGCCAGGGTGGGCAGCGTGTGCGAGGGGGCGGGCAGCCATATCGTGCCGGGCGGCAGCGGGTCGGGCACCTCGTCGGCGGACGGCGAGGGCGTGGAGGCAGGGGTGTACGGCGGGCGGTTCGGCATGGGGGGCTCTTTCGCGCGGGGGAGGTCGTCAGGGACGTACACCGTGCGCGCCTGGCCCCGCGCTCCGGGAGCGAGGGGGACCCTGGGCCGTCTTCCTAAGCCGTGTCCCGGAGGGCCGACGCGCGAGTGACGCGACAACACAGCTCGTCGAAGTTGTGCTGTCGGCGGGACGGCCAGAAGCGCTCCACGACAGGCCCTGGGTCCGTGCGGCCTGTCACCGCGTGCTGAGGGCGAGCCATGCCTCCATTCAAGCAGACTCCCCCGCACGGCAGCCGGCGCCTTCGCGCCAACAGCGGCCCGCCCCGCGCGTGTCGTGCGGTCCCGCCAACCACCCGGCGCCCCGGGCGACTTGTAACGGGACGGTCATCAAGACGCAACGCCCGATTGCCGGATCGTGACGGCGCGCGGACAGAACGTAACGTCCCATGGCGGGGCCATGACATCTCCCGGAAACGGTTGTCCCGCCGGAACGGGCCGGTGCATCGTCACTGGGCGGCGTCCGACTCCCGTACGCCGCACCCCACTTGAGGCGCGAACACCACCCCGCGCCACTGATGCGAAGGACCTCCCCCATGGCAGCAGTGCGTACGAACAAGCGGCGTATCGCCACCGCGATCGCCACCGCGGCAACCGTGGCCGCGATCCTCGGAGCGGGCACCGCCCTGCCGGCCCAGGCCGCCCCGGCCGAAGGCAGAGTCCTGCACGCCGGCTCCGCCGACGCCGTCAGCGGCAGCTACATCGTCACGCTAAAGAAGACGGCCGGCTTCTCGGCCAGGGCCACCGAGGGCAAGCAGCTCATCGCCGGGTACGGCGGCAAGGTGAAGCGCACGTACACCTCCGCCCTCAACGGCTACGCCGCCTCCCTCAGCGGCACCGAGGCCGCGCGCCTGGCGGCGGACCCCGCCGTGGAGTCGGTCGAGCAGGACCAGAAGGTCTACGCGACGGCCACCCAGACCAGCGCCCCCTGGGGCCTGGACCGCATCGACCAGGCGAACCTCCCGCTGAACGGCACGTACACCTACCCGGACTCGGCGGGCGGCAACACGACCGTCTACGTCCTGGACACCGGGGTGCGCATCACCCACCAGCAGATCGCGGGCCGCGCCTCCTACGGCTACGACTTCGTCGACAACGACGCCACCGCGCAGGACGGTTACGGTCACGGCACCCACGTCGCCACCACCGTCGCGGGCACCACCTACGGCGTCGCCAAGAAGGCCAAGATCGTCGCGGTCCGGGTCCTCGGCAACGACGGCTCCGGCACCACGGCCGGCGTCATCGCGGGCGTGGACTGGATCACCGCCAACCACGTGGCGTCCTCCGTCGCGAACGTCTCGCTCGGCGGCGGCGCCAGCACGACGCTGGACAACGCGGTGAAGAACTCGATCGCCTCGGGCGTCACCTACTCCATCGCGGCGGGCAACTCCGGTGCCCCGGCGGCCAACTACTCCCCCGCCCGCGTGCCCACCGCCCTCACCGTCGGCGCCACCACCAGGACGGACGCGAAGGCCTCGTACTCCAACTACGGCGCGACCGTGGACATCTTCGCCCCGGGCTCGGCCATCACGGCGGGCTGGAACAGCTCCGACACCGCGACCTACACCGGCGACGGCACCTCGTTCGCCGCCCCGCACGTCGCCGGCGCGGCCGCGATCTACCTGACCAACCACCCCGGCGCCTCCCCGGCGACCGTGGCCGCCGCGCTGGTGAACGGCGCCACGTCCAACGTCCTGACCAGCATAGGCACCGGCTCGCCGAACAAGCTCCTCAAGCTCGTCCCGTAACGCTCGCGGACACGCCCCGGTCCCGCCGCCCGCACCACGGGCGGCGGGACTTCCGCGCCGCTACTCCTGGGCCGCCTCGTGCGTCACGCGCGTCACCGTGGGCGGCCGGGGCTGGAGTTCGCCGTCCAGGTACAGATCCACCCGCTCGTTGTAGAAGGCGACCAGTCCGGCGATCGGCGAGAGCTGACGGGTCGGGAAGTCGTACGCCCACACCAGGTCGTCGTGGACACCGGCGGGAGTCTCGACCGACCAGTAACCGCTCGTCGTCCCCTTGTACGGACAGGCGGTCACCGTGTCCGTGGGCAGCAGGAGGGTGAAGTCGACGTTCAGCCGGTCCAGGTAGTACCGGGTGGGCAGGCCCGTCTCGAACACCATGACCGAGGAGTCCGCCTCGGCCAGGACCACCCCGTCGAGTTCGACACGGATCTCACGTCCGGAGCGCAGGGCGTCCACGCGTGTGTACGGGCTCCTCGGGTGGACGAAGACCTGCTCGTCCTCCTCGTACCACGCGTCGAGCGTCTCCCACCGGAACCTGACCGTGCCCTCCAGGCCGTCGGACGCGCCCTCCGCCCACAGCCACCCCGCGTCGGGCACGACGGTGTCCCCCGCCTTCAGCGCCTGACGCCGCGCGGGTCCGGGGGTCAGCTTGAGGACGCGGTCCTCGTCCACCAGCTCGCAGTCGATCAGGTCGCCGACCGGGACCGAGTACTGCGGATAGCCGGGCCACTCCCACACGTACCGCGCCCGCAGGGTGTCCACCACCGCGCGTCCGCCGAGAAAGCCACGGATGCGGCGGGGGACCGGCTCGACGTGGCCGGCCGGTGTGATCATTTTGGGCTGGTTCGGCACAGAGTCCGTCATGATCCCCATTGTCCACCGGCGCCTGCCCGCCCGCATCCAGGCCCGTGCCCGCGTCCGCGTCCGGGTCCGGGGGCCGCTCCCGCTCCGGGGGCCGCGTCCGGGTCCGCGCCCGTCCAGCACTCGCCCCACGCGGCCGGGAGCCGGCCGGGTGGGGCGAGCGGGCCGGGCCGTCAGGCCGTGTGCAGCGTCAAGCCGTAGCGGCTCAGCACCGGATTGATCGGCTGGTAGAACGACTGGCCACCGGAGGTGCAGTTGCCCGAGCCGCCCGAGGTGATGCCCTGGGCCTGGTCGCCGCTGATGTACGAGCCTCCCGAGTCACCGCCCTCGACGCAGACGCTCGTCCCGGTCATCGCGTACACCGCGCCCTGGCTGTAGTTGACGGTGATGTTCTTGCCCTGGATGACACCGCAGCGCCAGTGCGTCGTGGAGCCCGAGCGGCAGATCGACGCGCCGACGGGAGCCTCGTTGGAGCCACGGACCAGCTGGTCGGAGACCGTGCCCCAGCCGAGGACCACCGGGACCGTCCACCAGCCGCTGCCGACGTTCACCCACGCGTAGTCGTTGCCGGGGAAGGTCGATCCCTGGAAGTTGCCGATGTACGAGCGGTCCCAGCCGTAGACCGCGGCGCCCGTGCCCCCGCAGTGACCGGCGGTCACGAACCCGCCGTACACGGAGAAGCCGATCGAACAGCGCACGTTGCCCGTGTAGTACGGGTCGCCGCCGACCGTGCCCGCGGCGGTGGTACGAGGCGCCTCGGCGGTCTCGGCGACCGTGACGGGCCCGCTCTTGAGGGCCTTGGCGACGAAGGCGCGGACATCGTTGTCGTCCTTGCGCTCCGCGACCACGTTGACCACGACCTGGTTGGTCCTGGGGTCGACCTGCCAGCTGCTGACGCCGGCCGGCGCGGTGAGCTTGTCGATCCGCTTCTTCGCCGCGTCGAGCTGCCGCTCGCTGTGGCGGACCAACTGGACGGCCGCACCGGTGGCCCGTACGGCGGCGGCCTTCTCGTCACCGGCGAGCGCGACGGTCAGGGTGCCGCTGGCGGGGTCGAACCAGGAGCCTCCGTAGGACGATCCCGCCACGCGCTGTGCCTTCGTGTCGACCGCCGTCGCCGTCTTCTCGGCGGCGAGGCGGGCCGTGGCCTGTTCCTTCGTCAGCCCGAGGTCTTTCTGGAGGGCGGTGAGCAGACCCGCGGAGGCCGGTGCCTCGGCGGACGGGGCGGAGGGAGCGGCGGGGGCGGCGGTGGCCGGGGCGAACCCGGCCGTCGACCAGGCGCCGACCAGGAGGAGTGCGGACAGGCCGGTACGTATGACTGTGCTGCGTCTCAAGGGAAGTGGCCCTTCTGTGTTCCAGTGGCGTGGGGGCGGAACAGCAGGCGCCTGAGAGCGCTCTCAGGCG
Organism: Streptomyces sp. NPDC087420; assembly: GCF_044744165.1. Lineage (NCBI taxonomy): Bacteria > Bacillati > Actinomycetota > Actinomycetes > Kitasatosporales > Streptomycetaceae > Streptomyces > Streptomyces sp. NPDC087420. The sequence goes on along the minus strand of NZ_JBIUXU010000001.1, from coordinate 672,614 downwards.
TGCCAGCCGGAGCCTAACGGAGGTTCATGGGCAGGTCCATGCCAAGCGCCGGACTCCCCCGGTCCGCTCACTCCGGTCCGCTCACTCCCCGGCGGGCGGGCGCAGCGGGTCGACCGAGCGCAGGGACCCGTTCGCGAGCGTCACGATCGCACCGCCCGTCCGCAGGGGGGCCACCCCCTCCTGCATCCCCGAGGTGCTCGTCCCCATCGCGGCCGTCTGCCACCGCTTGGCGCCCGTCCGCAGGTCGAGCGCGACCAACCGCCCGCTGTAGCTGGACAGGTAGAGCGCCCCCTCCCGCTCCGACGCCGTCGGCGGTCCCAGCAGGTCCACGCCGGTCTCCCGGCTCCACACCCGGGCCCCCGTGTCAGGATCGACCGCCGTGACCCGCCCGGTCTCCTGGACGAACACGACATGGCCCCCCGCCACCGACGGCTTGCCCTCGGTGCGCGACGGCAGCTTCACCGTCCGCCTGTCGCCCGTACGGACATCGACCTTCACGAGCGAGGCGTACGACATCCCGGGACCGCCGTCCGGCACGAGGAGGTGGAGTGCGCCGCCCACGATCCCGATCGACTGGATGACCCCCTTCACCTGGGCCACCTCCTCCGGAGTGCCCTTCTCCGGGTCCAGCCGCAGCAGGGTCGTCCACCGGCCCTCGGGATCCGGCGTGCACACGGCGTACGGCACGGCGCCGGACACCAGCGGCACACATTCCGCCCCTTCGGGCACCGGCGCCGACCACAGCCGCTCGCCGGTCGTGGCGTCGCGCGCGACCAGCGCACCGGCGGAGAAGTTGTCGCGGAACAGCACCGCGCCGCCGAAGAACACCGCCGGGTGGTTGGCCACCCGCTTCGTCCAGAGTTGTTTCCCGGATTCCCGGTCCAGGACGATCAGGTCCGCCCGCAGCCCGTCCCCCGAAGCCGGGCCGACCACGAGCACCTGGCCGGAGCGTACGCCGATCGTGCTCGGCGTCCCCACATCCGTGTACGGGACCCGCCAGACGACCTTTCCCGAGGCGGCGTCGACGCGGGCCGCGGAGAAGCCGTCCCCCCGGCAGTAGAGGTCGAGTTCGTACGCCCGGCAGCCCTCGACGGCGGCGAAGGAGCCGTTTCCGTTCGAACTCGGCAGCGTCAGGTACCACGGCTTCCATCCCGCGGGCAGGGCCGCCTCCAGCGCGGGCGACGGGACGGCGCTCGCCGGAGGCTCGGGCCGCCCGCCGTCCGCGGCCGGCTCCCTCCCGGAGCCGTTGGTGAGCAGCGCCGCGCCGACGCCGAGGCCGGCCACGGTGAGCGCGGCCGCAGCGGCGAGCACGACACGGCGCCGGACGGACCGGCCCGGCCGCGAATCGGCACCGGCCGTGAGGGCCGGATCGGTCGTCGGGCCGGAGTCGGCCGTGGAAGCCGGGCCGGTCGCCGGGATGGAGTCGGCCGTGGGTACGGGGTCGGCCGTAAGCGCCGGGCCGGCCGCGAGGAAGGCTCTGGGCGCAGGCATAGGGGCCGACACGGGGGCGGCGCCGGACGCAGAGGCGGAACCGGATGTAGAGGCGGCGCCGGACGCAGAGGGGAGGCCTGACGCAGAGCTGGAACCGGACGCGGGCATGGGCCCGACCACCGCAATGTCGCCCGCCACAAGCCCCGGTTCGGCCGACTCGGCCGACTCGCCGTCCTCGGGCAATTCCTCCAGCATCTTCGTCAGTTCGGCCAGCCCCGGCCGCCCCGCCGGGTCCTTCGCCAGGCACCGTTCCACGATCCGGCGCAGCGCCGGCGCCACGCCGTCCAGGACGGGCCGCTCGTGCACCACCCGGTACATCGTGAGGTACGGGTTCTCGTCGTCGAAGGGCCCCCGGCCGGTGGCCGCGAACATGAGCAGCGCTCCGAGCGAGAAGACGTCCGAGGCGGCGGTCACCTCACGGGGGCGGTTCAGCTGTTCCGGCGACATGAACGGCGGTGTGCCCAGGACCCGTCCGGTGGTGGTGTACGACTGGTGGTCGGCCGCCCGGGAGATGCCGAAGTCGATGACCCGGGGCCCGTCCCCCGCCATCAGCACGTTCGCCGGTTTGAGGTCGCGGTGCACCACGTCGGCGCGGTGGATGTCGTCGAGCGCCTCCACCAGCCCCAGGGCCAGCCGCCGTAACTCCGCGGGCGGCAGCGGGCCTTCCCCGCCCACCCGGTGCGACAGGGTGGGGCCCGGCATGTAGAGCGTGGCCATCCAGGGCTGTACGGCGTCGGGATCGGCGTCCACCACCGACGCGGTGAACGCGCCGCTGACCCGTCTGGCGGCGGCCACTTCCTGCTTGAACCGGGTCCTGAACTCGTCGTCCCCGGCCAGTTGGGCATGCACCACCTTCACCGCCACCCGCATGCCGGAGGCGGAACTCGCCAGATAGACCACGCCCATGCCCCCGGAGCCGAGCCGGTCCAGCAGCCGGTAGCCGCCGATCGACTCCGGATCCACCGCGCTCAGCGGCACCCGCCCACGTCCTTCCCCCACCCACACCCACCGCGCCGTTGCGGCCGGCCGTCGCCCGGGGGCCGTCCCGCGATCCCCGGGCAGCAGTCTGCCGGGCGCCGCGATCTCCGTCACGCGGACAGCCACTTTTTCCCTCGGGTTTCTCGCGGGCCGGCCGGCCCACCACCTCCGTTCACCGAGTCGGAATCGCCCCGACTCTTGACAGAAACGGCGGCGGATTACAGCCTATGGCAACGTTGTCAGGCGAACTGAGCCAGGTCGCCTGCTCCTGCGGGCCCACCTGGAATGGACGTCTTGCACATGTCGAATCAGTCGCCACACCCCTCCCGTCGGTCTGTCGTCGCCACGGGATCGACCCTGCTCGCCGGTCTCGGCCTCGGGGTCACGCTGCCCGGGACCAGCCGCGCCGCCACCACCACGGCCGGGGGCGCGTCCGCCGCGCGCGGTGAACTCGCCGCCTACCGCCCCGTCTCGGTGTCCTCCACCGACTACGCGCCCACTCCGGCCGAGTTCGTCGTGGACAAGCTCAACTCCGGCGGGGTACGGGGCACCGGCTGGCGCGCGGCCGACGGCGACCCGCAGTGGATATCCGTCGACCTCCAGGCCGACTGCTCGGTGGACTCCATCTCGCTCACGTTCGAGGCGACGTCGGACGACCCGGTGTTCGTGCCTCCCACGAGCGGCAACCCGCGCACCGACACCACCGGCCAGGAGATCCTGTCCAGTTACGCGGTCGAATTCGAGGTCGAGACGTCCCGGGACCACCGCACGTGGACCGCCGTCCACCGCACGGCCTCGGGCAAGGGCGGGCTCGTGGAGATCAAGCCGGCCAAGCCGGTGGTCGCGCGGTGGGTACGGCTCACCGTGAGCAAGCGCTCCAGCGCCAACCCGCTGGGCCTCAACGGCTTCGAGGTGTACGGCACGCCCAAGGGCCACCGCCCCGCCGCCACCGGCTGGACCGACTGGGGCACCCACACCCACAAGACCCCCGCGCTCGAGGTGGCCGACGACGGCACCGTACCGCTGGAGTCCGGGTGGACCCTGACCATGGACGACTGGGCCGGTGGCGAGGGCGCCGACCTGTCCCGTACGCCGGTGGACACGAGCCGCTGGCTGCCCGCGACCGTCCCCGGCACCGTTCTGGCGACGCTGGTCGACCAGGGCCATCTGCCCGACCCGGTGGCCGGCCTGAACAACCTGCACGTCCCGGAGGCCCTGTCCCGCCACTCCTGGTGGTACCGGCGCGGCTTCAGCCTGCCGAAGGGGCTGCGCACCGGCGCGGGCCGCCACGTCTGGCTGGAGTTCGACGGCGTCAACCACAAGGCGGACGTGTGGCTCAACGGCGAACAGGTCGGCGGACTGACGTTCCCCTTCGCCCGCTCCGCGCACGACGTGACGGATCTGCTGGTACGCGGCGAGCAGGCGCTGGCCGTGAAGATCTCGCCGATGCCGTTCCCCGGCAGCCCCGGCGACAAGGGTCCGGCCGGCGAATCCTGGGTGGACGCCGGCGCCAACATGATGAACCGCAACTCGCCCACGTACCTGGCCTCCTCGGGCTGGGACTGGATGCCGGCCGTACGCGACCGCGTCTCCGGCATCTGGAACCACGTACGGCTCCGCTCGACCGGCCACGCGGTCATCGGCGACCCCCGGGTGGACACCAAGCTGCCCAACCTGCCCGACACGAGCAGCGCCGAAGTGACGATCGTGGTCCCGGTCCGCAACGCCGACTCCGCGGACCAGCAGGTCACCGTCACCGCCTCGTTCGACGGCGTGAAGGTCTCCCGGAGCGTCACGCTGGCCGCCGGCGCCACGGCCGATGTCACCTTCGCCCCGGCCGACTACAGCCAACTGCGCCTGCGCAAGCCCAAGTTGTGGTGGCCCAACGGCTACGGCGAGCCGAACCTGCACGACCTGACCCTGGTCGCGTCCGTCGGGGGCTCGGAGAGCGACCGGCGCACCACCCGCTTCGGCATCCGCCAGTTCGGCTACGAGTTCGACGTGAAGCTCCCCTTCACCGGCGGCAGCGACGCGTACACGCAGTCCGTGGACCTGGGCAGCCGCAAAGCGCAGTACGTACGTGTCAAGTGTCTGACGCGTGCCACGAGTTGGGGCTCGTCGCTGTGGACCCTGTCGGTCTTCGACAGCAGTGTGCCCGGCACGGACCTGGCCAAGGGCAAGACGGCCACCGCCTCCTCCGTGGACGATCAGGGGAACCCGGCGTCCCACGCCACCGACGGTGACCCGACGACCCGCTGGTCCTCGTCGTTCGAGGACGACCAGTGGATCCAGGTCGACCTGGGCTCGTCCGTCTCCTTCGACCGGGTGGACCTCACCTGGGAGCAGGCGTACGCGAAGACGTACGTCGTGCAGGTCTCCGCCGACGGCGAGACGTGGACAGACGCGAAGTCCGTCGACAACTCGGCCGTACCGCTGCCGTTCCAGAGCGGCAACGCGAGCCTCCAGACGGTGGACTTCGCGGCCAGGACCGGCCGTTACGTCCGGATCAACGGCGGCGCCCGGGCGACCAGCTGGGGTTCCTCGCTCTGGACGCTGTCGGTGATCGACACCGCCAGGCCCGGCGCGGACCTCGCGCTGAACAGGACGGCGACCGCGTCGTCGGAGGACGGATCCAACAAGGCCGCCAACGCCACCGACGGCAACCCCGGCTCCCGCTGGTCCTCGGCCTACGAGGACAACCAGTGGATCCAGGTCGACCTGGGCTCGTCCGTCTCCTTCGACCGCGTGGTCATCGTGTGGGAGGCGGCCTACCCCAAGACGTACACGATCCAGGTCTCGGACAACGGCGACACGTGGACGGACATCACGTCCATCGACAACACACCGGATCCGCTGAAGATCAGCGTGAACGGGGTACGGGTCTTCTGCCGGGGCGGCAATTGGGGCTGGGACGAGCTGCTGCGCCGGATGCCCGCCGCCCGGATGGACGCGGCGGTCCGGATGCACCGCGACATGAACTTCACGATGATCCGCAACTGGGTGGGGTCGGTCAACCGCGAGGAGTTCTTCGCCAGTTGCGACGAGCACGGGATGCTCGTCTGGAACGACTTCCCCAACGCGTGGGCGATGGACCCGCCGGACCACGACGCGTTCAACAGCCTGGCGCGGGACACCGTCCTGCGCTACCGCATCCACCCCAGCGTGGTGGTCTGGTGCGGCGCCAACGAGGGCAACCCGCCCGCGGCGATCGACAACGGGATGCGGGACGCGGTCGAGTCCCAGGCGCCCGGCCTCTTCTACCAGAACAACTCGGCGGGCGGCATCGTCACCGGCGGCGGTCCGTACGGCTGGGTCGAGCACGAGCGCTACTTCTCGCCGTCCACGTACGGCAGCGGCAGCTTCGGTTTCCACACCGAGATCGGCATGCCCGTGGTGTCGACGGCGGAGAGCATGCGCAACCTCGTCGGCGACGAGCCCGAGTGGCCGATCGGCGGCGCGTGGCTGTACCACGACTGGAGCACGCGGGGGAATCAGGCGCCGCAGAACTACCAGGCCGCCATCGAGACCCGCCTCGACACGGCCCACGACCTGGACGACTTCGCGCGCAAGGCGCAGTTCGTCAACTACGAGAACACCCGGGCCATGTTCGAGGCGTGGAACGCCAACCTGTGGAAGGACGCCAGCGGCCTGATGCTGTGGATGTCCCACCCGGCGTGGCACAGCACGGTGTGGCAGACCTACGACTACGACTTCGACGTCAACGGCACCTACTACGGGGCGCGGGCGGCGTGCGAGGCCGTGCACGTCCAGGCCGATCCGCAGAGCTGGCAGGTCATCGCGGTCAACCACACACCCCAGGCGCTGAAGGGCGCGACGGTCTCGGCGCGCTGCTACGACCTGTCGGGACGGCAGCTCGGCGCCACCCGCAAGGTGCGGGTGGACGTGGCCTCGTCGACCACGGCGGACGCGTTCACCGCCGCCTGGACGAAGGACCAGCCGGACTTCCACCTCCTGCGGCTGCGTCTGGAGGACAGCCGGGGCAAGACCCTGTCGGAGAACACGTACTGGCGCTACCGCGAGGCCGGCGACATGAAGGCGCTCAACCGCGCGAAGTCCGTCAAGGTCTCCGCCGACCTCGGCCGGGTGACCAGGGCGGGGGCGCGCCGCGAGCTGACCGCGACCGTCCACAACCGCGGTTCGGCGGTGGCGGCGATGGTACGGCTCTCGCTCCTGGACGCCACCAGCGGCGAGCGGGTGCTGCCCACGCTGTACAGCGAGAACTACGTGTGGCTGCTGCCCGGTGAGTCGAAGAGCGTCACGCTCTCCTGGCCCGCCGAGGCACTGCCGTCGGGCCGGCCCGCCCTGCGGACCGAGGGCTACAACGCGGCGCGGGCGGTGACGCGCGCCTGATCATGCCGCGAGGGCCGGGGGTGGGTACTGCCCCCGGCCCTCGCGTTCGGTTCGGGTCCTGCTCCCGGCCGGCGTTCAAGGTCCGCGTCCGGGCTCCGTGTGTCAGGCGCCCGTGCCCGCCGTGAACACACCGACCGAGGGCACCGACGCCTTGCCCGTGTTGGTCACACTGCCGCCGGTCCAGGCGACCTTCAGCGCGTCCTTCTCGTCGGGCGGGGTGATGAGCACGGCCGCCGGGGTGACCGTCGTGACGCCGGTGATCTGGGGGTTGCCGAAGGTCATGGGTGCCCAGGCGCTGCGGCCGGGGGCGAGCTTGACGAGCGTGCCGGTCACACTGGCGCGCTCGGGGTCCACCGAGACGTGGTGTCCCGCCTTGTTCAGGAAGGCGAGCCCGGGAAAGCCGTCGACGGTGCAGGTGTGGCCGGACGTGTTGGTCAGGACGAGCGCGAAGTTCTCCTGACCGGCTCCCGGGTTGTTGTCGCCGACGGACGCCTTGACCTCGGAGGTGTGGCAGCGGTCGGCGGCCGCCGACGTGCTCGTGCCACCGCTGTGCGTGGGTGTGCCGGAAGGGCTGGTGCCCTTCGTGGCCGATCCGGTGGAGGCGGAGGCGTCGCCGGACGCGGTCTTGTCCGGGTCCGGGGTCGCCGTACCCGACGGGTCGCCGCCCACCGGGACGGCCGGTCCGCCGACGGTGTGCGGGGCCGGGGCGGCCGGGTCGTCCTTGCCCCCGCAGCCCGTCAGCAGCGCGGCGACCGCGACCACCAGGGCGCCGCCCGCCGCGAGCCGTGTGCTCCGCCGGTGCCGGGCGAGCGCGGACCGGGGTCGTACGGGGAACGTCTCCTCGTTCTCGGTCATGTCTGCCGTCACTCCTTCTCCGTACGAGGTCCTTCCGGACCGTCATCCCCGCACCACACGGCGCCCGGGGCCCGTGCGGCCCGGAGCGGTGGTGCGCTACAACCGGTTCGATGACGGGCCCGGCGCGAAAGTTCACGCCTGTTCCCGAAAACTTCCGGCGCGCCCCCACGCGTCCGCGCGGGGTCTCAGCCCGAGACCCGCAGGCTGCGCAGGATCCGGTCGGTCGGGTCGTCGCCCGCGCCCCGTCTGATCTGGACGTATGCCTGGGGGTCGCCGTCCCGTACCGGCGTGAGGCCGATCTCCTCCAGCGACCGCCCGGCCGTGCCGCAGGAGGACCAGGTCCGTACGCGACCGTGCCAGGAGGCGTCCGAGAATGTACGGCTGCCGTCGTACCGGCAGGCCCGGTGGCTGATCGTGTCGACACGGTCCGCCAGGTCCCGGTCCGCGCCGAGCCCCACGAACACACCGCTGACCTCCGCGCCGAGGTCCGGCCAGCGTCCCACATCCCCGGCGACGGTCAGCCCCGGGGCGTGGTGGTCCGGCAGGCCGAGCGCCTCGGGTGTCCAGCCAGAACCGGCCAGCTGCCCGGCCCAGGCGGTGGGCACGTCCACGCGGATACGGCCTGTGGCGTCGCTCACCCGCTCCACGGAGGGCGCCGGGGAATCGGTCTGCCACCGTACGGCGGCGACCGCGCCGAGCGCGACGACGGCCAGGGCGGCCGCGGCGGCGAGCAGCCGCCGGGGGCCGGACCGGCGCGGTCTCCGGCCCGACGGGTGGCCGTCGGGCTGTCCGGTCAGCCGTTCCAGTTCGAGCGCGAACGCCGCCGCCGTCGGCCACCGCCGCTCGCGGTCGCTCTCCAGGGCCCGGAGGACGGCACGCTGGATCGCCGGGGACAGCCCGGGCCGCAGCCGGTCCGGCGGCACGATCTTCCCCGGCGGGCCCGGGACCACACCGGTGAGCAGGTGGTACAGCAGCGCCCCGAGGCTGTAGACGTCGGCGCGCGCGTCGACGCCGTCGCTCTGGTCGAGCTGTTCGGGTGCGGCATAGCCCGCGGATCCGACGGTCAGGGTCAGCCCGGAAGCCTGCGCCAGGCTCTTGGCGAGGCCGAGGTCCGCGACGAGCACCCGCTCCCCGCCGTCCGGGGCGGTCGCGACCAGTACGTTCGACGGTTTGATGTCCCGGTGTACGGCCCCGGCGCGGTGCAGCGCCGCCACTCCCCCGGTGGCCGCGGCGGTGAGCCGAAGTGCCTCCGCCACCGGCAGCGGCCCGGCGGCGAGCCGGTCCTCCAGCGTGCCCCGGTCCGCGTACTCCATGACGAAGTAGGGCCGGTCCTCGGAGTGCTCGCCGATGTCGAAGACCTGGACCAGCCCGTCGGAGGCGGCGCGGCGCAGCAGCCGCGCCTCCGACAGGAACCGCTCCCGGATGTCGAGCCGGTACGCCCAGTTCTCCGCCATGACCTTGATGGCGACGGGCGCCTGGAGCCGGTCGTCGTGGGCGAGCCACACGACGCCGAAGGCACCCGTGCCCAGGCGTCGCTCGACGCGGTAGCGACCGATCCACTGAGGTGAGGACATGTGATTATCATGCCTGGGTGATTTCACTCTGCACGCATACCCCATGACCTGGGCACCGGACACCGAGGCTCTGGCGGCGCGCGCCGCGGCCGGTGACCAGGCTGCCCTGGACCAGCTCCTGCGGGAGATCTGGCCCGAGACCGTCCGGCGGTGCGGCCGTTTCCTGCTCTTCCGGGAGGACGCCGAGGAGGCCGCGCAGGACGTCCTGCTCCAGGTCGCACGCCACATCCACCGCTTCGAGGGTCGCAGCCGGTTCAGTACGTGGCTCTACACCGTGGTGGCCAACTGCGCCCGGCAGAAGTACCGCGAGCTCAAGCGCCGGGCCGGCGAGACACCCCTGTCCGCCGAGGTGACCGGCCGCGCGGATCCCCGGACGACCAGTGTGATCGCGGGGTCCCGCGTGGACCTGCTGGAGGCGCTGGAACGGCTCGAACGGGACAGTCCGCACCTGGTGGAGCCGCTCGTCTACCGGGACATCTGTCAGATGGAGTACGCGGAGATCGTGGAGCGGATGGGCATCCCGCTGGGCACGGTGAAGTCACGCCTGCACCACGCCCGCCGCCAGGTCAGACCGTGGCTGGCGGAGAACTCCTGATCCGGCCGGGTGGACGGCGGTAAGCCGCCGCCCACCCGTCACCGTCCTACACCGTGTCCTGGTTCCGCCGAAGGTCGAAGCCCAGCGCCCGGATGTTCTCCAGCCGGCCGTACGGGCTCCGCGCCGCTCCCTGGTCACGGGTGAGGCTGGTGAATCCGCCCCGGATGCCGAACAGCCCCGCGAGGACCGCCTCCGTGACGGCGACCGCCGCGTTGCTCTCCCGGTTGGACACCCCCCGCTCCGCGACCCGGTAGCTGCCGTCGGGGGTCACCTCCATGGCCTGCCCCCACACACCCCCCGACGTGGTGCGATGGGCCCGCCGCAGCATGGCCGCCGCCGTCTCCGGGCGGCCGAGGCGGCACAGCCCGTACGCGGTCGCCCCGGGCCACGCCGCGAAGGCGCCGGCCGCTCCGTGGTCGGGCCGGTCGGAGAGCGGGGCGATCGGGTCGCCGGGATCGAGCGCGCGCATCCAGTCGCCGTCGACGAGGTGACCGGTGACAAACCGGACCATCTCCTCGCGCTGTTCCGCCGTCAGGTCCTCCGACATGTCGGCGGCCACCAGCGCGAAGTCGAGGCAGTGGCCGATGGGTTCGCTCCCGTCCGGGTGCGAGACCGCCCACCGTCCGTCACCGGCGTACTGCTTGAGGACGGCCGCCGACAGCTGGCCCGCCTCGGCCTCCGCCGCCTCGGCCTCCTCCCGCTCCCCCATGAAGCGCAGGAGTGTGGCGAGCGACCGCATCATGCCGACGTATCCGGCGTTCAACGACACCACCGCGTGGCGGTAGTTGGGCACGCACTCCAGCAACTCCCAGGCGTCGTCGCCGAAATCGACGAGCACGCCGGATCCGAAGGAGGCACGCCGCCCTCTCGGCCGGTAGGCCATGGCACGCAGGTGGTCCAGCACCGTACGCCCACCGGTGACTTCACCGAGCAGCGTGAGATCCCCGGTGACCCCCACATAGGACTGGACGGACCGGAACAGCGCGTGGTCGTTGGCCGCGTAGTGGTTCCCGACCGGGAGCAGGTTCCGGGTGTCGAAGGAATGGCAGCTGTCGTACGGCTGGTCGAGCGCGGCCAGCAGCCAGGCCCGTACGCCCGCCGGTTCCAGCAGGGCGGCGGTCCTCCCCCACTCGGACTGGTCCCAGAAGAACGTCGTGGTCGGCCCCAGCCGGGGCCCGCCCGTCAGGAACACCGGCCCCGAACTGCCGGACCGGGTGTTGCGCAGGTAGACCGCGAGGAGGGCACCGGTGTAATACGTCCTGGCCAGGTCGGGGTCCGCGTCGGACAGCGTCGGCAGGTGGCCGGAGAACTCGTCGTTGCCCGGTTCGAAGGCGCTGCGCCACGTACGGCGCCAGCGGTCGGCGACCGCGTCGAAGGAGGAGTCGAACGACGCGGCGGCGGACGAGGCGGCGTCCCGCGTCCCGGCGGCCGATTCCCCGATGTCGAGCACCCAGCCGATGACAACGTTGTCCCCTGGGCTGAGTGTGAGGTCCCACCGGGCCACGGCCCGCGCCCCGTCCGCTTCCAGGGCGGTCGGCCGCACGGAGAAGGCGTACGACGACACCGCCGTGCTGCCCGTGTCCTCGACGGTCACCCCGCCGTCCCGTACCCGCGCCGTCCACCGCTGTCCGCCCCACCACGGGGCGGTGCGAGCCATTACCCCGCCGTCCAGGGACAGTTCGGCGGCCTCGGCGTCGACCCGTACCGCCACGGTGTGCCAGGTCTCCGGGAGCAGGGGCTCCGCCGCCGTCACCCGCTCGCCGCCAATGGTCAGGGTCAACCGCCCGTCTTCCAGGGCGACTTGCAGCGAGTCGGGGTGGTTGCCGTGGGTGAGGATCACACCGGTACGGTCCGTGTCCCCGGGTCCGTCCAGCCGTACCTGGAAGTGGAGGGTGTCCCCCTCCTCGATCTCCACCGCGCCGAGGTACCGGTCGGTGTCGGGCCGGATGTCGTGGCGGGCGCCCGGCTCACCCAGCGGCACCGGCGTTCCTCCGGCGCGCGTCAGGGCGACCTCCCGCAGCGCGCAGGTGGCACCGGGGGCCCGTACGCGCCCGGAGTCCGGTGTGCTGTGGTCGGGGAGTTCCGACTCCAGCAGCATCGGCGCGGAGTCCTCGTCGCGCTGGATGCCGGGGATCCGGGGGCTGCCGATACGGATCCGGCGCGCCCCCACCGGCAGCAGCTGCACCTGGCGGGGCCGGGGCGCGGTCACCTCGGACCGCAGCCGTTCGGTGGCGTAGAAGTCGTGGTGGTGCCCGGCGTTCCAGGGGCACCCGTACAACCAGCCCCAGTCCACGTCGGACCGGGCGAACATGGCGAGCAGTTCCTGCTCGACGGTCACCGTCCGCGTCTGTGTGGAGGTGTTGCGCAGCGTCAACCGCCAGAAAACGCGGCTGCGTTCGTAGCCCATCCGTACGTCGGTGTGGACGGTCAGCCCTTCGCCGGCGCCCTCCCGCTCCACGCCCCACGGGGACCAGCGCAGGCGCCGGGCGGGCAGGGGCAGCCCGTCGATCCGCAACACACCGGTGTGGTAACCGCCGCTGTACGGCGGGAAGGCCAGCCAGGACAGGGAGGTCAGGTCGTCGTTCACATGCCCCTGGCCCGCCTGGTTGCGCAGCGAGGGGAGGTGGGCCAGTTCCGCCCGGTCCGTCCAGGGTCCGGCGAGCGCGTCGAGGGCCGGGACCCCGTCGGTCGTCAGGGTCGCGTGGCGGCTGGTCATTTGGAGGCTCCCGACATCAGGCCGTGGATGAACTCCCGCTGGCTGACCAGGTATCCCACCAGGGGGATGATCGCCGCGAGGAACATGATCCCGAACAGCTGGCTGTAGTCCGTCGAATAGGCGCCGAGGGACACGTAGATTCCGGTGGTGATGGTCTGGCCCTGGAGCGGGCCGAGGATGAACTGCGGGTTGAGGAAGTCGTTCCACACCCACAGACCCAGGAAGATCGCGACGGTGGCGGTGGCCGGCCTGACGACCGGGAAAATGATCTTCCACCAGATCCGCAGGTCGCCCGCCCCGTCGACGCGGGCGGCCTCGATGATCTCGCGGGGGACCGTGCGGAGGAATCCCACGTACACGAAGACCGCGAAGGAGAGGTAGCCGCCGCCGACGTTGGAGAGGATGAGGCCCGGGTAGCTGTGCGCCAGGCCGATCCACTGGAGCATGATGACCACCGGCAACAGGACGACCTGCGGCGGGACCATGAGGCCCAGCGCGAAGAGCGCGAGCAGGAGGGACTTGATCCGCGGGGACCGTTCGGAGACGTAGAAGCCGACCACCGATCCGAGCGGGACGAGGACCGCCACGCTCACCACGGTCACCAGCACCGAGTTGAGCAGTCCGGCCTGCACCAAGTGGTCCGGGCGGCGCAGCGCGTTGAGGATGTTGTCGAAGGTGAACGGCGACGGCGGCGCGGCCGGGTTGGACAGGATCTGGTCCTGGTCCTTGAACGCGCTGACGAACGCGATGTACACGGGCAGGATGAACGCCAGGGTGACGAGCCAGGCCGCGGTGGCGCGCCCGGCCAGGCGGAGGAATCCGGGGAGAGTCACAGGTCCGCTTCCCTCTTCCGCAGGACGTGGGTGGCCGAGTAGGAGACCAGGGCGGTCAGGACGAGCAGGACCATGGCGATGGACGAGGCGTAGCCGAACTTGTTGTCCGTGAAGGCCGCGGTCACCAGGTAGTACGCGGTCGACTGGGTGGCGTTCGCCGGCCCGCCGCCGGTCAGCACGGCGATGACGTCGTACAGCTTCAGTGTGGTGATCAGGCACAGCACCACACTGATCGTCATGCCGGGCGCGATCATGGGGAGGGTGACGTGCCGGAACCGGCCGAAGAACCCGGCGCCGTCGACGCGGGCCGCCTCGTACAGCTCGGCGGGCACCGACTGGAGGGAGGCGGTGTACACGACGGTGGCGAAGGCGATGGTGATCCAGCTGACGACGACGCAGATGGAGAACGTCGCGAGCCCGGAGCTGCCCAGCCAGGCGACCGGTTCCTCGACCAGGCCGACCTTGACCAGGAAGACGTTGAGCAGCCCGTTCTGCGTGAGGATGCTGCGCCAGATGAAGGCGACGATGACCCCGGAAAGGACCTGCGGGATGAAGATGAGGGTCCGCATCACCCGGTAGTTCGCGGTCGACTTGTTGAGGAGCATCGCGAGCAGCAGACCGACCGTGTTGGCGACGACGGTGACGGAGACCACGACGATGCCGGTGAAGAGCAGGCTGTGCAGGAACAGGTCGTCGGAGAAGAGGTCGGTGTAGTTGGCGAGGCCGACGAAGTTACTTTTCCCCTGGAGCGGGCTTTTGTCCGTGAAACTCCAGAACAAACTCTGGAAGAGCGGGAACAGCAGAAACATGGCGTAGAGAGCGACGGCTATCCACGCGAGGGGCGCGAGACCGAGACTCCGGCCGCCGCGGGGCGTGCGACTTGGCACTGCGGGAGATCCTTTCCTGGTTCCTCACACCGTCGGTCACTTGGCGGCTTTGTCCCAGGCCGTGTCGAAGGCGGCCAGCTGTCCCTTCACGTCGGAGTCGGTGAACAGCTTCTGCGCCATGGCGTTGAACTGGTCGACCAGACCGGCGGGAAGAGCGTCGTCGTTGTTGACCTCGCCGAACGCGCTGACCTTGCGGGCCTCGCCGGTCACGTACGCGTAGGCCTCGGTGTAGACCGGGGTGACCTTCGCGCCGAAGGAGTCGAAGGGCACGTCCTTCAGCATGGGGAAGGCGCCGTCGGTCTCGATCAGTGTCTTCAGATTGGTCCGGGACAGCGACCAGGCCTTCGCGAAGTCCATCGCCTTTCGGACGTCGGCCGACTTGGCGCTGACGGAGGTCGTACCCCCGGTGGTGAAGGGAACGACCGTGCCACCACCGGCGCTCGGCAGCAGGAAGGTGCCGAAGTCCGCCGCGTCGGCGGGCGGGATGAGGCCGATGAGCCAGCTGCCCATCGGGTACATCGCGGACTTCCCGGCGAGGAACTGCGTGTTGGCGTCGTTGTAGTTCACGCCGAGCGCGCCCTTGTCGAAGCCTCCCGCCGTGACGAGCTCACGGTATTTGCCCACCGCGGCCACCATGTCGGCGTCCGTGAACTTCACCGTGCCCGCGTACCGGTCCTTGACCCAGTCGGGGTTCGGTCCCATCACATCGGCGGTGATGAGCCCCGACAGCGGGTAGGCCGCCGCCCAGGGCTCGGCGCCGGCCATCTGGAGCGGGGTGACCCCGGCCTTCCTCAGTGTCTTGACGACGGTCATGAACTGGTCCCAGGTCGTCGGGACCTCCAGGTGGTGCGCCGCGAAGATCTTCTTGTTGTAGAAGATCATCGGGATGATCTGCGAGTTGGTGGGCGGGATGTAGCTCTTGCCCTTGATCGCGTTGCCGTCGGGGTCCGTGAAGTGGTCGTCCAGCCATTTCTGGTCGTACGGCTGGAGCAGGCCCGCGTTGATGAAGTCCTTGGGCGTGATCGAGGAGAGGACGTCGGGGAACTGGCCCGAGGCCTGGAGCTGCTTGGCGTACTTGTCGCGGTCGGCGTCCGGAGAGACGATCTTCTTCACGGAGATGCCGGGGACCTGCTTCTGCGCGTCGGATATCGACGTGTCCCAGAAGGTGGCGGTCAGGGCGGGGGTCTCGAACGTCATGAACGTCAGAGCGGTGGCACCCGACCCGGTGCCGGCGCTGGTGGAACAGGCCGTGAGCGACAGCGCGGCGGCGAGCCCCACCGCGGTCGCGAACAGCGTGCGTGCGCGTTTCATTCGTTCTTCTCCTTGACGAGTGGGCAGTTGGCGCGACCGGGCCCGGAACCGTTCGGTGGAACGGGGGGTCTTTGCACCCCTCGTCAGGGATGGATCGTGCACCCGACAGCGAGATAACGTTGTCTTGGAAGTACAGTATGTTTCCGCGACGTCAAGTCAACCCCTCCAGCGTCACGGACAGATCTCGGAGCCTTCGGTCGCACCTCCGGCCGGCGCGTCGGTGCGATCATGCTCGGACCTGAGCGAAAGGAAGCGCAGTGCCTCGTCCTGATGCCACGGGAAAGCGTGGCCCGTCCCGCCCCCGCAGACCGACCATGGTCGACGTCGCCCGGGAGGCCGGGGTCGCGCTGCGCACCGTGTCGCGGGTGGTGAACGGAGACGTGACGGTCGGTGACGCGCTGGCCCAGCGGGTGCGCCAGGTGATCGAGACACTCGGCTACCAACCGGACGAACGGGCACGGCAGTTGCGCAGTGGCCGTACGGGCACGATCGGGGCGGCCGTACGGCACATCGCGGAAGCACACCCCGTCCTGCGGGCCATCGAGGCGACCGCGCGCGGTGTGGGTCTGAACGTCGTCGCGATGTCCACCGACGACGACGAGGTGCGCGAGCGGGAAGCCGTGCTCTCCATGTGCGGGCGCCGCATGGACGGCATCATCATGGAGCCGATCGCGGACGGCCACCAGTACCTCCAGCCCGAGATCGACTCCGGACTCGCCGTCGTGGCGTTCGACCGGCCCGCGACGGGCGTGTCGGTCGACACCGTCCTCACGGACAACCGCGCGGGAATCCGGATGGCCTTCGAGCACCTCGTCCGCCACGGCCACCGCAGGATCGGCTACATCGGCGACGACGAGCGGGTGTACACGGGCCACGAACGCGCCGCGGCGTTCCGCGACTGCCTGAACGGGATCGGCGAGCCGCTGGAGGGCATGGTGCGTCCGGGCCCGGTCGAGCAGGACCGTATCGCGGCGGCCCTGGCGCGTCTGCTCGGTGGTACGGCGCCGGCCACCGCACTCATCACCGGCAACTACTCGACCACCCTCGCGGTCATCCGCGCGCTCGGCGCCGACCTGGGCACCGTGGCGCTGGTGGGCTTCGACAACTTCTCGCTGGCCGACCTCCTGCGCCCCGGCCTGACCGTGATCGCGCAGGGGGACGAGGAGATAGGGCGTACGGCGATCGAACTGTTCCGGACGCGCCTGTCGGACCCGGCCCAACCGATCCGTACGATCACGATCCCGCCCACGCTCATCGCGCGCGGCTCGGGGGAGATCCCCGCCTGAGGCGGGCGCGCGGCGCTCTTCGGGCCTGCCGCCCATCCCTTCGCCTGTCCGCACGGGGCGCCGGCCATCACCAACCCGTACGGGGCCTCGCCCCCGTACGCCGTCGAACCGGGCACCCTCGGAGGATCACGCGGAGTTCCGCGCCGGGCCGACACCGTTCCGGCCGGCGTCCGCCCGGCCACTCGCTCACGGCACGACGCTCGGCCCGGCGCCGCCGGCCGGGGAACTCCCGCACCCGCGCCGCGTCGCGGCCGAATCCGCCGCCGAACCGCACGTACGGCGGAGGTCGCCCCATGGCGGATCGTCAGGAGACGGGGACCGGGCCGAGCGCCTGGTAGTAGTTGCCCACCGCCGACAGATACGCCACGTCCGTCGTCTCGCTGTCCCTGGCGAAGCGGGGCGCTGCCTTGATCTCCTCCCGGGCCCGGCCGACGACCACCCGCCGGGTGTCGGAGTCGATGCCGGTGATGAGGCCCGCGGGGATCAGGAGGCTGGTGCCGAACACCCACATCCCGGTGTCGACGACCAGGTGCCGCATCCCGTCGTGATCCGTCTGCCGCTCCACCTGCCCGACGACCCCGTCGGTCGCCTCCACCTCGAAGCCCACCAGGGACCGGTCCTCCCCGTAGCCGCAGTCCGCCGCGTACGCCCAGATGTTGTCCATGTCCGTCTCGCCCCTCGTCGTGTCCAGGCCCGATTCCACTGCCATCGCGTGACCGACACGTACCCCGCTCACCGACGATCATGAGCAGATTCACCCCGATGCCGAGCACGGATTCCCGCCGCGCCCCCGGAGACGGTGGCACGAGGGCGACAACTCCGGTGAACGGCCGGGGCGCCCCCGCCGTAATGGACAGCACACTGTTACGCGCAGGGCCCCCGGGCCCGCCGAGGGAGCCCGTCCTGATGATCCGTCACCGCACCTCCGCAACGGCCGCCTTCGCCGGCGCCGTCACGTTCCTGCTGGCGGGTTCGGCGCTGCTGGCCGCGGGTCCCGCGTACGCGCACGGCGCGCCGACCGATCCGGTGAGCCGGGTCGCCGCGTGTGGCCTGACGTCGGAGGGACTCGCCGGCTCGCCCGCGTGCCGGGCGGCGGTCGCCGCCAACGGCGGTCAGCCTCTCGGCAGTTGGGACAACCTGCGGGTCGCGGACGTCGGTGGCAGGGACCGGCAGGTCATTCCGGACGGGAAGCTGTGCAGCGCGGGCCTCGCCGCGTACGCGGGACTCGACCTGCCCCGTGGCGACTGGCCCGCCACCACGCTGGCCCCGGGGGCCCGCTTCACCCTCACGTACCGCTCCTCCATTCCGCACGAGGGGACGTTCAGCCTCTACCTCACGCGGCAGGGCTACTCGGCGAACACGCCGCTGACGTGGGACGACCTGGATCCCGAGCCCTTTCTCACCGCGAAGGACCCGGCGCTGGAGAACGGGGCCTACCGCATCCCGGCCCGCCTTCCGGCAGGCCGGACCGGCCGGCACGTGTTGTACACGGTGTGGCGCAATACCAGCACGCCGGACACGTACTACTCGTGCTCCGACGTCGTCTTCCCCGGCAGGAGCGCGGGACAGGCCAAGGCCGCCGCCCCGGCCACCCGCTCCGCCTCACCGTCGGCCCGGGCCTCGTCCCCGGCCCCGGCCCCGGCCCCGAAACGGACTCCGAAGCCCGCGGCCGTCCCCTCCGCGGCCCCCTCCCCTACCGCGTCCTCCCCCTCCCCCGTACCGGCCTCCACGGCGGCCGATCCCGGCAACGCCTCCACCGTGGCGGACACGGGCTCCCCGCTCACCCCGACCACCGCCTCCCTCGCCGGGGCCGCCGCGCTGGCCGTGGCTGTCACGGGCGCCTTCCTGCTGCGCCGCCGCCGTACGGCCGTCGCCGGCCGACCGCACCGCAGGCACCGCCGCTGACGCGCTGACGCGCCGATCACCAGCCCGGCCGACGCCGAGGCCGACCCCCGTCGGCCTCGGCGTCTCCGTGCTGTCCCGACACGCCGCCCCGACCTGCCTCCCCGAAGGTTTTCGCACGCTCCCGGCCTGTCGTCTGTGCCGGCCAGGTAAACGACAGGAAACTTTACTAACCAACATCTTGTCGAGGTCATGACCACGCGGCTAACTTCCCCACAACCCCCCAACCCCGGAGGCCCGATGCCCCGCAGTCGCCGTGCGAGATGCGCAGCAGCCCTCTCCGCCACCGCCGTCCTCACCACCTGCGCCTGGACCGGACTCACCCCGGCCGCCGGTGCCGCCGCGGGACCGGCCGTCCCCTTCGGCAGCCACTCGTTCGCCTACGCGGCCGGCACCCTCGCGCCCAGCGGCGGCCAGGCCGCCGCGGACCGCGCCGTCGTCGACTTCTACGCCAAGTGGAAGGCGAACTTCGTCAAGCAGAACTGCGGCAACGGCTGGTACGAGGTGTACGCGGCCGACGCCGACCATCCCTACGTCGCCGAGGCCCAGGGCTACGGCCTGGTCATCACGGCGCTGATGGCGGGCGCCGACGCGGACGCCAAGAAGATCTTCGACGGCATCCTCAAGTACGTCCTGGCCCACCCCTCCGTGAACAACCCCGACCTCCACGCGGCGGAACAGGACGCGGGCTGCCGGAGTGTCAACGGGAGCGACTCCGCCACCGACGGCGACCTGGACATCGCGTACGGACTGCTCCTCGCCCACAAGCAGTGGGGCAGCACGGGCACGTACAACTACCAGAGCCTGGCGACCCGCCGGATCAACGCCGTCAAGGCGAGCGAGCTGCACAGCGGCTCCAAGCTGATGAAGCTCGGCGACTGGTCCTCCGGCAGCTACGACCAGATCTCGCGCACCTCGGACTGGATCCCCGGCCACTTCAAGGCGTTCCGCAAGGCCACCGGCGACACCACCTGGGACGCGGTCCTGACCAAGACCCAGTCGGTGATCGGCAGCCTCCAGTCCGGGTACGCGTCCACCACCGGGCTGCTGCCGGACTTCGTCGTCAACACCACGAGCACGCCGAAGCCGGCGCCGGGCGAGGTCCTGGAGGACGCGCACGACGGCGACTACAACTGGAACGCCTGCCGGGACCCCTGGCGTCTGGGCACCGACGCGGTCGTCAACAACGACAGCGCGTCGCGTACCGCCGTCCGCAAGATGAACTCCTGGATCAAGACCAAGGCCGCCAACGACCCGGCCAAGATCCGGGACGGCTACAAGCTCGACGGCACCAGCTTCGGCACCGGCAACGAGCCCGCCTTCTTCGCCCCCTTCGCGGTCGCGGCCATGACCGACCCCGCCGGCCAGGCGTGGCTGGACGCGCTGTGGAAGAAGATGCTCGCCACCACGCCCAGCAGCACCGACTACTACTCCACCAGTGTGCAGTTGCAGTCGATGCTCGTCGTCACCCACAACTACTGGACTCCCTGACCAGCCGTCAGGTCCCGTCCGGCGCGCACCCCCCCACCTGAGGAGAACCAGCGACATGACATCCCCGCACCACACCCCGCTCCGGCGTCGGCCCCGCCTTCTGGCGGCGGCCGCGGCCCTGTCCCTGGCCGCCACCGCCGCGCTCTCCGCGGCCACGACCGCCACCGCGTCCGCCGACGGCGGTTCGGGTACGCCCGCCGCCAAGGCCGCGGCGGCCGTGCCGGTCGGGCTCAACGCCCCGTACCTGTACCTCGGTTGGGGCAGCCCCCAGAGCGCCACGTCGGTCATGGGCGCGACCGGCGTCAAGCAGTTCACGATGGCGTTCATCCTCTCCGACGGCGGATGCAATCCCAAGTGGGACGGGAGCCGGGCGCTGACGGGCGGCAACGACCAGTCCACGATCAACGCCATACGGGCCGCCGGGGGCGATGTGACGGTCTCCATCGGCGGCTGGTCCGGCAACAAGCTCGGCGAGAAGTGTTCGTCCGCCACCGCCCTCGCCGGGGCGTACCAGAAGACCATCGACGCCCTGAAGCTCAAGTCCATCGACATCGACATCGAGGACACCGAGTTCACCAACGCCACGGTCCGTGAGCGGGTGGTGGACGCCCTGAAGATCATCAAGACCAACAACCCCGGGGTGACCGTGTACGTCACCTTCGGCACCACCCGGACGGGTCCGGACGCGACCGGGCTCGACCTGATCAAGCGGGGGGCGAACAACAAGCTGGACATCGAGGGCTGGGCGGTCATGCCGTTCGACTTCGACGAGGGCACCATCGACATGGTGGCCGCCACCAAGGGCGCGGTCGACGGCCTGAAGAACGCCGTGGCCTCCGCGTACGGCCTCTCCTCCGACGCCGCGTACCGCAAGGTCGGCTTCTCCTCGATGAACGGCAAGTCGGACGTGCCGGGCGAGACCGTGTCCGTCGCCAACTTCAAGTCGATGGTCAGCTACGCGACCAGCAAGCACCTGTCCCGGGTGAGCTTCTGGGCGGTCAACCGGGACCGCGCCTGCGGTGGCTCCACCACGGACGCCGGGTCGGACTGCAGCGGTGTGAGCCAGAGCGCGCTGGACTTCACCAAGGCGCTGGCCGCGTACACCGGCTAGGCATTTCGCCGGTCACTCCGCACGACGGGAGCGGGGGGGGGGGGGGGGGCGCCCCCGCCCCCCCCCCCCCCCGGGCGGCCCCCCCGCGGGGGGGGGGGGGGCGGGGCCGGGGGGGGGGGGCGGGGGCCGCGCCCCCCGGGGTGAG
>NZ_JBIUXU010000001.1:588730-651058 GCF_044744165.1 Streptomyces sp. NPDC087420 | reverse complement strand
CGGCGCCGCGCCCCCCACCACGCCGGGGCCCGCGCCCCGGCCACCCCCTGCGCCCGGCCCCCCCCCCCGCCGGGGGGGGGGGGGGCCGGGCCCCCCCCCCGCCCCCCGCCGCTCCCGTGATTCACCTTCGCGGGGCGTCGTTCGACGAGGCGAGCGTGGTACGCAGCCGGTACCGCTCGCCGCTGTACTCGACCGTCGAGGCCAGCAGCGGCCGTTGGTCCGGAGCGTGGATCGTCTGGTCCAGGACCAGTACGGGCGCCCCCGGCTCGATCTCCAGCCGGTCCGCCAGTTCCTTGTCGGCGCTGCGTGCCTCGATCGTGGCCATCGACCTGCTCAGCTCGATGCCCTGGGCGCGCAGCGCCTCGAAGAGGGACGCGGAGCCGAAGTCGGCGGTGGCGAGGGCCGGGACGAGGGCGGCGGCGATGATGGTGCGGTCCACCGCGATCCGTACGTCGTTGAGGAGCCGCACCCGCTCCAGGTGCAGCAGGGGCGTCCCGGCGGGGACACCGAGGCGGTCCGCCTCGTCGAGCGAGGCCGCTTCCACCGTCTGCCGCAGGACGAGCGAGCTGGGCCGCATGTGCTTGCGGTGCGCGGTGGTGGTGAACGACTCCAGGTCGTTGGGCCACTCCCGGGCGGCCACCGGCTGCGCGACGAACCAGCCACGGCCGTGCGACGCGGTCAGGATCCCCTGGTCCACCAGGTGCGACAGCGCCTTGCGCAGGGTCACCCGCGAGATGTCCAGCTGAGCGCAGAGCTCCCGCTCGGGTGGCAGCTTCGCGCCGGCCGTCAGCTCCTGGCTCTCGATCTGTTCGAGAATCGCGTCGGAAGCCTGTGACCACAGCGGGTCGGAGCTGCGTTCGCGCCGTGGTGCGCGAATCGAGAAGGCGTCGACGCCCATCGGTGAACCTCCAGCATTAACCAGGAAGATACCACTATTGACCACTTGCCTTCCACTACATACCTTGTGCGGGGACAGCCGGGCGGCGGACAGCCGCCGGGCGACAGGAAACTCGTGGCAGGAAACTCGCGGCGGGAAACTCGTGCGGAAATCCACCGAGGGAAGGCGCGGTGCTCGCAGGTGCTCTCCAGGAATGACTCGCGCACCGGACCGGAGGTCCTGGTCAATCACCTCGGGTACGGCCTCGGCGGCGCCCCCGCCGTCGTACTCGCCCTCCCTGGCGGGGCCGCCCCGCCCACGGTGGAACTGCTGGCGGAGGACGGCTCGGCGCCGCCCCGCCCGCTCGCCCCCGGGCCGGTCGTGGCAGTCCCCGGATGGACCGCCGGGCCCTTCGCCCGGGTGGAACTGCCACCGGACCTCCCGCCCGGCCGGTACGCGGTACGGGTCGTGGAGAGCGACGGCCGCGTCACGGTGTCGGAGCCGTTCGAACGCGCCGCGGACCGCCTCCAGCGCGCGACGATGTCCGACGTGCTCAGCTACTTCAAGGGCATGCGGTCGAGCGGCGAGATCGACCGCAAGGACCGGCGGGCCGCCCTGTGGGGCGACACCACCGGGCGGCGTGTCGACGCCCGCGGTGGCTGGCTCGACGCCAGCGGCGACACCAGCAAGTTCCTGAGCCACCTCACGTACACCCGCACCATGAGCCCGCAGCAGATCCCGCTCTGCGCCTGGGCCATGCTCGCCGCCCGGGACGTGATCACCGCCCGCCACCCCGCGCTGGTCAGGTCGTTGAGCACCCGCCTGCGCGACGAGGCCCTGTGGGGAGCCGACTTCCTGGTGCGCTTCCGGGCGCCCGAGGGCTACTTCTACACCGGCGTCTTCGACGCCCTGACCAAGCGGCTGGAGGAGCGGGTGGTGACGGCCCCGCTCGCCGAATGTGTCCGTACCGACCGCTATCAGGCCGCCTACCGGCAGGGCGGCGGCCTCGCCGTCGCCGCGCTGGCCCGCGCCTCGCACGCCGGCGACGAGGGCGAGTTCTCCCGGGAGACGTACTTCGGGGCAGCGCTCGACGGCTTCCTCCACCTGGAGAAGCACAACCTGGCGTATCTGGACGACGGCACGGAGAACGTGCTGGACGACTACACCGCCCTGCTCGCCGCCGCCGAGCTGGTCGCGGCGGGCGCCGACCCCGGACACGGGGCGCACGAAGCCGCGCGGCGCCGGGCCCGGTCGCTCCTCGACCGGTACGCGCGGCCGGGCGACGGCCCCGGCTGGTTCGTCGCGGACGCCGAAGGGCGGCCCTACTTCCACGCCGTGGAAGCCGGGCTGCCCGTCCTGGCCCTCCTGCGCTTCGCCGAGACCCTGCCCCACGCTCCCGAGGCGGCCCCGGCCCGGGCGCTGGCGGTCGAGGCGATGCTCGACACCCTCGACCGCACGTACGCCGTGCCGAACCCGTTCGGCTACCCGCGACAGCGGGTGCGGCCCCTCGGCGGCACCGACCGGGACGCGTTCTTCTTCCCGCACGCCAACGAGACCGGCTACTGGTGGCAGGGCGAGAACGCCACCATCGCCTCGCTGTCGGCGGCGGCCTCGGCCTGCGCCGAGACCGACGGCGTCACGGAGGAGCAGCGCCGCCGGCTCACCGGGTTCGCCGACGACCAGCCGGCCTGGATCACCGGCCGCAATCCGTTCGACACGTCCATGCTCCAGGGCCGCGGCCGCAACAACGTCGACTACGCGTCGGACTTCCCCAACCTGCCCGGCGGCATCGTCAACGGCGTCACCTCGGGCTGGAGCGACGAGAACGACCTCGCGTTCCGGCCTCCTGACGCGCCCGGGGACGAGTCCTGGCGGTGGGCCGAACAGTGGATCCCGCACACGGGGTGGTTCCTGCTCGCCGTCGCCTACGCCCGCTGACGGGGATTATTCGCGCCGCCGGTGAGTGGGAACCACCGTCCGCGAGCAGACTGTAGGTGTCGGCGGAAAGGCGCCATCGGGCCGTATGACCAGGTCACACGGTGTACGGAGGGCGCGTGACGCCGCCGGTGCCCGGTCGAGGAGACGGCATGCGCCCAGATGAGGAATCCCCCGCGGTGTCCAGGATCTCCCTCGACGCCGTGGCGGCCGCGGTCGTGGACCGGAAGGGGATCGTGGTCCGCTGGTCGTCCGCCGCGGAGTCGCTGCTCGGACGCGGTCCGGAGGACGTCTGCGGCCGGTCCCTCCGGAGACTGCTCGTCCGGCCGCTCCCCCCGGCGTACGGCCCCGGCGGCGGTGGGGCGGGCCGGGACGACCCCGGCAGTGGTGTGGCCGGGCTGCGCCATTCCTCGGGGAGGACCGTCGAGGTCGCCTACCGCGTCGTTCCGCTGAAGGGCGCCGACGAGTACCTGCTCACGGCCGTTCCCACGGCCGACGCGGTGGAGCGCGAGCAGGCACTCGCCCTCATGCGCTCCCTGTTCTCCCAGACCCGCCTCGGGGTCGGCCTCCACGACACGGACCTGAACGTCGTACGGACGAACATCACCCCCGAGATGTTCGGCGGCCGGCCCCTGCCGGTTGGCAGCCGGCTGGGGGACGTGGTGGACGCCGAGGATGCGGAGGCCGTGGAGAGCGTGCTGCGCGAGGTGCTGGAGACAGGCGTGCCGGCCGTGCGCAGCACGCACCTGATCCGGGCCCCGCACCCCTCGGGCCGGCGGTGGGTCATGTCCCTCACCGCGTTCCGGCTCCTGGACCGGTCCGGGCGTCCCGGCGGAGTCGCCGTGGCGGTGAACGACACCACCGCTGAGGAGAAGCTCCGCCAACAGATCGACCTGCTCCACACGTCCGCCGCCCGGATCGGTTCCTCGCTCGACGTCGCCGAGACCGCCCAGGAGCTGGCGGACGTGGTCGTTCCGGAACTCGGCGACCTGGTCTCGGTGGACCTCTCCGAGTCCGTGCTCTCCGGGGAGGAGCCGCCGCTCGTCCTCGGCGGCGGGCGCCAGCACCTGGCGCGGGTGGCGGTCGCGACGGCCGGCGGCGGGTGGCAGGCCGGTCTGCTCGGGCCGGGAGAGTCGTACCCGCCGCTGCCGGACAGCCACGAACTCCGCGGCATCCAGGAGGGGGGCACCTTGCTGGCGTCCCGCGACGCGGTGATCGGCGCGCTGGGCGGTGACCACCGCCTGGCCCGGCTGCTCGTCCCCGACCGGGCGCACTCCGTCCTGGTGGCGGTACTGCGGGCGCGCGGGCGCAGCCTCGGGAGCGTCTCGGTGTGGCGTACGGAGCGGCGGCCCGAGCCGTTCGAGGACTCCGACCGCCTCCTCCTGGCGGAGATCGCCTCGCGGGCCGCCCTGGGCGTCGACAACGCCCGCCGGTACACCCATGAGCACCGCGCGGCGGTCGCGCTCCAGGAGCAGCTGCTCCCGCAGCCCGTGACCGATCTGCCGGCCGTGGAGACGGCGGGCACCTACCGCCCGGCGGAGGGCGAGATGAGCATCAGCGGCGACTGGTTCGACGTCATCCCGCTGCCTTCGTCGCGGGTGGCGCTGGTCATCGGTGACGTCATCGGCCACGGCCTCCCCGCGACGGCGACCATGGGCCGCCTCCGTACGGCGATCCAGGCGTTCGGCGGGATGGAGCTGCCTCCTGAGGAGGTCCTCACCCAGGTGGACGACCTCGTCCAGCGACTGGCCGCCGAGGCGCCCCCGGGGCGGCGCGACGTGGTCGGTGCCACCTGCCTGTACGCCCTCTACGACCCGGTGTCGGGCCTGTGCACCTTCGCCAGCGCCGGCCAGCCCCCGCCCGTCCTGGTCCGGCCGGGCGGCGGAGCGGAGTTCCTGGACGTCGCGCCCGGTCCCCCGCTGGGTGTGGGCGGAGTGCCGTTCGAGTCCGTCACCGTGCGACTGGAGCCGGGCACCGTCCTGGCGCTCTACACCGACGGCCTGTTCGGCCTGGAGCACTTCGACGTCGAACGCGCGCTGACGCGGATCAAACGCCGCCTGGACACCACGTGCCGGCCGGAGTCCGCGCTCGAAGAGGTCGGCCGGTCCCTGCTGGCCGACTTCGGCGACGAGCCTCCCCAGGACGATCTGGCCGTGCTTCTCGCCCGGACCAGGACGCTGTCCTCCCGCTCCGTCGCCAGCTGGGAGTTCCCGGCGGGACCCGCGTCCGTCGCCGTCGCGCGGGCGGCGGCGATGCGGCAGCTGGCCGCGTGGGGACTGGACGATCTCTCGCTCACGACCGAACTGGTCGTCAGCGAGCTGGTGACCAACGCGGTCCGCCACGCGGGCGGCCCGGTGGGTCTGCGGCTCATCCGGGAGAACGTCCTGATCTGCGAGGTGACCGACCCCAGCAACACCCAGCCGAGGCTCCTGCGGGCCACCGACCTGGACGAAGGGGGCCGGGGTCTCTTCATCGTCGCCAACTGCACGACACGCTGGGGCAGCCGGTACGGCAGGAGCGGGAAGACGATCTGGACCGAGCAGCCCTTCTTCTCCCGCTCCGAGAGCGACGATCCCGCGATGGTCCCGCTCGCGGGGTGAGCCTCGCGGGGTGAGGGCCCGCTACATCCAGCCCCGGCGCGCCGCCTGCCAGGCCAGCTGCATCCGGGTCGTCGCCCCCGCGAGGGCCATCATCGACTGGATCCGGCGCTGTACGGTACGCCTGCTCAGGCCCAGCTGGCTGGCTATCGCCTTGTCGGCGACCCCCGCGACGAGCAGGGACAGCAACTGGCGGTCCGTCGGGGGCAGTACGCCTCCGCCGGCCGACGCGTCCGTACCACTGACCGTGCCCGACTCGCTGACGTGCAGCGGTACGGCGTCCTCCCAGTAGCGCTCGAACAGGGCGACCAGCGCGTCGAGGAGGCTGCTGCCCCGTACCAGCGCCGTGGTCGGTTCCTCGGAACTCCCGCTCGGGCCGCCGGGGACGAGAGGGAAGATCGCGATGGCCCGGTCGGCGACCGCAAGGCGCAGCGGGAGGTGCGGCACGGCCCGGGCCATCTCCCCCGCGCGTACGCCCTCGACGACGTTGTCGACGGCGCCCGAGTCGTCGAAGAAGGCCTGCTCGTACAGGACGCGGTAGCGCACCCCGCGCGCGAGCGCGTCGAACTCGGCGCTGTTGCTCCCCGACGGCATGGCCACGTGCCCCGCCTTGCAGAACCACAGCATCTCGTGCCGCGTACTGTCCTGGATCTGCCGCAGGTGCTGGCGCAGCGCCTCCGCGCCGGTGATCACTTCGATGAGCTGGTCGGGGTCGCGGCGGCGCCGGGTGCTCCGGTACGTCTCCAGGAGGTCGGTGACGGCCGCGCGGGCCTGCTCCAGGGAGTCCGACTGCCGCTGGAGGTGCGGCAGCAGGGCCACGTCGGGAGGAGTGGCGGCGAAGCTCCGCGGCTCCCGGTCCTGCGGCGCCCGGTCCGTTCCGCTGGCCAGCCCCTTGGCGGCGAGTGCCGTGAGCACCCGCTCCGCCTCTCCCGGGGTCAGTCCGGCGGGCCCGGCGAGCTCGTCCGCCGACGCGGCGGACATCGTGACGAGCAGCCGGTAGACGGTTTCCTCACCGGTGGTGAGACCCGCTGCCTCCAGCATCATGTTCCTCCCGAAGAACGGGGCCGACTCTGGGCAAGCGCACTCTACGCCCAGGTCACGGCCGGTTCCCCGGCGGGAAAAGAGCGGCGGGTACGGAGGCGTCGACCACCTCCGTACCCGCCGTGAATCATGCCCGCCGCTACTTCTCCAGCAGGTACGCCCGGTGCACGGTCTGGGTGACCGTGTCGCCCGCGCGGTCGGCGGCCGTCACCCGCAGGGTCACGAACGCGTCCGCCCGCATCCGGTCCGGCCGTTCGACGGTGGCCGTGAAGCGGTTGCCGCCCCGGTCCTTGACCCGGGAGGCCTTCGTCCAGGTCCGGCCGTCGTCGTAGGAGACGTCGGCCTTCACCGACACCCCGCGCGGCGCCGGCAGGCCGTCCTGGGCGCGGACCGTCAGCCCGATGTCGTGCGTACGCCCGGTGCCGACCGTGCCGCGCGCGTCGACGGGAACGTCGTAGTCGAGCTGGAGGAGCGGGAGGGCGGTTGCGGCAGTGGTGGTGTCCGAGCGGAACTCCCAGGACGTACGGGTGCTCGTGCCGAAGGCCCACTCGCCGGAGACCCGGGAGGTCGTCAGGTCGAGCCGGTAGCCGGCCTTCCCCGGCGCCACCTGGATGTCGCCCCAGGCGTCGGCGCGTTCGGCGACCTTCTTGCCGTCGCGGTAGAGGGTGGCGGCGGCCGAGTCCCCCTGCGGGGCCGGTGTCCTCGTACCGATACCGCCGTCCTCGCCGCCCGCGGACAGCCGTGACCAGTGGCCCGCGGAGTCGGTGAACTCCGGCACGCGCAGGGCGAGTACGTCACCGGTGCGGACGGACGGCGTGTCCGTGCCGCGCGGGATCGAGGGCCGTACGACGGGACCGAACCACGACTCGTCGGAGCGATGGCCGGCGGCGTACGTACGGACCGTGTCCCGCATGCCGGCGTTGAGGGGGGTGTCGATGTCGACGACGGGTGTGTGGTTCACGACGTGCTGCCACGACGTCGTCCCCGAACTGACGTACTCGGTGCGCTCGGTGCCGGTGGGCACGTCGCGGGTGTACTGGTTCCAGGAGGTGTCCTGGTACGGGCGCCAGCCGAAGCGCTGTTCGCCGGCCCACGCCTGGCCGCCGTTGTCGGCGTACGTGGTGTGTATCCGCGCGCTGTTGCGGTCCGAGACGGTGTGGACCACCTGGGCCGGGACCTGCTGTTCCGACACCTGCATCACGTCGTAGAGGTACGGGCTCTTCGCCGTGCCGGAGAATTCGACCGTGGTGGTGTGCCGCTTGAGCCGCTCCAACAGGGCCGCGCCCTGGGCCGCGTTGACGCGCAGTGTGGGTACGGCCGTCCGGTCGCCGTTGGGCGTCCAGCGGGTCCAGGCGTACATGTCGGAGGGGAAGACGAGCAGGAGTCCGGCGGCTCCGGCCTTCGCGGCCTCGGCCGGAAGGTCCAGTTCACCCGACGCGTTGTCCCGTACGACCGCGAGTTTGCCGCGTGCCTTGCGGAAGTCGGGCGCCGCGGTGCTGCCCGCGTCCACCGCCGTGAGCTTGGCGCCCCTGGGGTCGAACAGCGCCGACACGTGCGTGTAGTAGGGGTCGAGGCCGAGTGGGGTGCCCGGGACCTTCGCCCTGAGGAGCGGCGCCACGAGCTGCCAGCGTGAGGCGAACTCGAACGCCCCGTCGGTGACCCGCGCGGTGGGGCTGACATAGAGCCGCTTGGCGATGTCGAAGTACATCACTCCCTGGATCAGCCCGTTGCCCTCGATCTGACGGTACGTCTGGAAGCTGATGACGCCGCGCTGTTCGGCCGGGCGCGGGGTCCGGATCTCCACCTGGGTGGCCTTGCGGGCGTCCAGGGTGACGGTCATGTCCTTGGTGACCTTCACCTCGGGCAGGACGAGTTGGCGCAGCTCCTCACCGTCGGCGGCGCCGTTCACCGAGGCCGAGCTGATCTGGTACGTGCCCTCCTCGACCTGGGCGACGGCGGGTTCGTAGCTGTCGTAGCCGACAAATCCGTCGGCGCCCCAGATGGTCGGCGCGCCGGGGACGCGCTTTCCGTCGCGGTCGATACTGACGACGGTGAGGCGGTGGACCGGGCCGTGGACGCCCATGCTCACCGTGGTGTGCGCGACCGCTTTGCCCTCGGCGGTGGTGGCGGTGACGTAGCCGTAGTAGTCGCCGCGCTCCGCGGCGGACGGCTCCGCGCGCAGCGGGACGCCGACGGTGGCCCCTGCGGGGACCCGCACGGATCCCGAGCCCAACCGCAGCGCACCGGCGGGCAGTTCACGGCCGCCGGAGGTGGCCAGACGCGCCGCGAGAGTGAGGGTGACGTCCGTCTTGGCGGTGTTGGTGTAGCGGATCGTGGCGTCCTGGGAGGGGCCCGGGGTGTCGCCCGTCCGGAAGGGGCCCAGCGCGAGGGTGCCGGTCGCCGTGAGAGTGCCGAGCGCGGCGGCGGCGACGTCGATGCGGCCGCCGCCCTGCTCGGTGACCTTCTGGCCGGGGACGGTACGGGCGGTGCTGATCAGGGCGTCCTTGAGGCGGCCCGCGTCCCAGTCGGGGTGCTCCTGGGCGAGGAGCGCGGCGGCGCCCGCGACATGCGGGGTGGCCATCGAGGTGCCGGACGCGGCGACGTAGTACTGGTCGACGATGTCGCCCATGGTCGTCCCGGCCGCGCGGGCGGCGACGATGCCGACGCCGGGCGCGGTGACGTCGGGCTTGACCGTCTTGTCACCGAGGCGGGGGCCCCGGCTGGAGAAGGAGGCGAGGGAGTCGTCGCGGTCCACTGCGCCCACGGTCAGGGCGGCGTCGGCGGAGCCGGGGGAACCGACGGTCTGGGCGCCCTGCTCGCCCGCGTTGCCCGCGGCGACCACGAACAGCGCGCCGCTGTCCTTCGTGAGGCTGTTGACCGCGAGGCTCATCGGGTCGGTCCCGTCGCTGGGCGCGTCCGACCCGAGGCTCATGCTGACGACGCGGGCGCCCTCGGCGGCGGCCCACTCCATGCCCTCGATGACGGCCGACTCGCTGCCGTAGCCGTCGTCGCCGAGCACCTTGCCGATCAGCAGGTCCGACCGGGGTGCGACGCCCTTGCGGAGTCCGGCGGAGGCCGCTCCCGTACCTCCGACGGTGGAGGCGACGTGGGTGCCGTGGCCGAAGACGTCGTTCGTCCCGCCGCTGCCGGAGAAGTCCTTGGTCTCGGTGGCCCGGCCTGCCAGGTCGGGGTGGGTGAGGTCGGCGCCGGTGTCCAGGACGGCGACCTTGACGCCCTGGCCCTGGTAGCCGGCCTGCCACGCCGCCGGGGCGTTGATCTGGGCCGTACTGCGGTCGAGGGTGGGGCTGACCCGCCCGTCGAGCCACACGGTGGGGGCGGCGGCTGAGGTGGTGAAGCTGTCCCCGGCGGGGGTGAGCTGCTTCCAGAAGCGGCCGAGGTCGGCGTCGGTGACGCGCAGCGACCTGGCGTTGATGCTGCCCAGCTGGTGCGAGGGCGCGGTGGTGTCGTTGAAGGCGGTGAGCGCGTCGAGGGAGGAGACCCGCGCGCCGGGCGCACCGGCGACGATCAGCGGGAGCGCGTCGGTGCGCGCGTCGTCGTATCCCTGCGCGAGCAGGGCCGTCACGTCGAACAGCCGGCGGTCGAGCCGGCCCGCGGCGAGCGCCGCCTCCGCGTCGGAGGGGACCACACTCAGGGCGCCGTCCTGCTCCGCCGTACGGAAGAGGATGCCCTCGCGGCCGGGGCCGGGTGTCACCGACGCGACACGCTTGCCGTCCGTTCCCGTGCCGACCGTGACCCGGTCGCCGGTGACCAGGCGGACGGTGGCGGCGGGTGCCGCGGGGTGGTCGGTGGCGGCCGGCGCCGCCGCTTCCGCCGGTCCTGACCGCGCCGAGACCGGCGTCACGATCCCCCCGGTCACCAGCAAAGCAGTCGACACAGCCGCCGACAGGCGGATCCATCTCATCATCAGGGCCCTTTCGTTCCAGTCGTTCCAGCTCGCCCGACTCCGCTGTCACGCGCTGAACGACAGACTCCGGTAGAGCGGAAAGGGCTGTCACTGCTTCCCGGTGTCGCTGTTGCGACATGTCTCAACAGCGACACCGAGGCGGCCTCCGGCCGTCCACGTGCCGACGGGAGGGTGCGGGCGGCGTGGGGGCGCGTCAGTCTGTGGTGTCCTCCGGCGCGAGATCGGGGCGCAGCCGGTGCCACGACGGTTGGCGCAGGAGGCCGGCCCGGGTGCGGACGCTGTACGTGACCTCGCCGACGAGGCGCGGCAGGACCCAGCGCGCGCCGGCGACGCGGGGCTCCCGGTCGAAGGGGCAGTAATCGATCTGCGCGGTGTGCAACAGCTGGGCGAGGGTGGTCCGTTCGCGGTCGCTCCACCCGGTCCCGACACT
This sequence comes from Streptomyces sp. NPDC087420, assembly GCF_044744165.1. Lineage (NCBI taxonomy): Bacteria > Bacillati > Actinomycetota > Actinomycetes > Kitasatosporales > Streptomycetaceae > Streptomyces > Streptomyces sp. NPDC087420. The sequence continues at coordinate 640,253 of NZ_JBIUXU010000001.1, read as the reverse complement.
CCCCATGTACCGCAGGGCGCCTTCCTCCCGGCGTCCCACGAGCACGGCCCCCGGGAGCCCGCCGAGCTGGCCGCGGCCCGGGACCCAGCCGCCGACGATCGCGTCCACGGTCCGCACGTTACGGATCTTGATCCACGCGCGGGAGCGCACGCCGGGCTCGTACACGGAGGTGAGGCGCTTGCGGATGATGCCCTCCAGGCCGTGCTCGCGCGTCGTTTCCAGCGCCTGGGCGCTGTGTCCGACGATCGCGGCCGGCGTCGACCAGGAGGGACCGAGGAGCCGCAGCCCTTCCAACTCCTGGCGGCGGTCGGCGTACGGGACGTGGGTGAGCGGACGCCCGCCCAGGTGGAGCGCGTCGAAGAGCATGAGGTGGGCGGGGACGGTACGGGCCAGGCTCACGGCCCTCGCGGGTGATCCGGCCAGTCCCATCCGGGCCTGGAGGCGTTCGAAGTCCGGGCGCCCTGCGTCGTCCAGCGCGACGATCTCCCCGTCCAGCACCGCCGCCACCCCGGTGGGGAGAGCGGTGCCCAGCACCCGCAGCTCGGGGTAGGCGGGCGTGATGTCGGCGCCCGACCTGGAACGCAGCACCACGGAACCGTCGCCCGGCAGGTAGACCAGCGCGCGCTGGCCGTCGTGCTTGGTCTCCGCGGACCACAACCGTTCCTCGGCCGCCGGGGGCAGGCCGCCCGGCGTCGCGAGCATGGGGGCAAATCGGGGCAGGGTCATGGCCCTACCCTCGACAGGCCCCCGGGCGTCCACACGCGGGTCGCGGCGATCTCCCCCGAACGGTGGCGCCCCCGCCCCCGCCTCACCGCCGGGCGGCCCTGCCGTCCGCCTTTTCGCTGGTCAGCGGCGTACGCCGATACCCCAGGCCCGTTCCGGCCTCCGGACTACACTGGACAAACCGGAGGTCACATGGAACACGACAGCAACCCGACGCCGGGCCATGCGTCGTCCGACGAACTCGAAGCCGACCTGCGGGCGGAATTGTCGATCGCGCTGGAATTGAACGGCATCGGCGGATTCGCTTGGGACCTCGATTCCGGCCGGATCCTTCTCGATTCCAGTGCGCTTTCCATATTCGGCCTGAAGGCGAATGAGTTCGACGGACTCATGACCACCCTCTACGAACGGATCATGCCGGAAGAACTGGACGAGATAAGGGAGCGGGCGGCCGAGGTCTTCGCGGACTCGCGGCATTCCATGAGCTACGGCAGCTACTTCCGCGTCCGCCACCCGGACGGCACCGTCCGATGGGTCCACACGCAGGCCGCCATCCGGCGCGATCACGCCGGGAAGGCGATCCGCGCGGTCGGTGTGATCCGCACCGAGCTGCAATACGCGGAGCGTAAGGCGATTCTGGAGTCCGACCGGCGGCACCAGGCCGGTGTGGTCCAGGCGACGACAGCCGCGCTGTCCCAGGCGCTCAGCGTGCAGGACGTGCTGGGGGCCCTGACGAGCAACGAAATCCTCGGTCCGGTGGGTGCCGTGGGAATATCACTCACGGTCATGGAACAGAACAGGCTGCGCCGGCTCGCCGCCGCCGGGATGCCCCCCGATTACATCCGCGATCTGGAATTCGGCCGCCTCGACGACGAGCGGCCCATCGCCGCGGTGTTCCAGCACCAGAATCCGCTGTTCATCACGCGGGCGGAGATCGAGTCCTCGTACCCGATGCTGTGGCCGTACATCAAGACCACGGATTTCACCGCGTCCGCGGTTCTGCCTCTCATGGCGCAGGCCAGGCTCACCGGCGTACTGGCGATCCTGTACGAGGGAAAGGAAAGCTTCTCCCCCGAGGAGCAGTATCTGCTGCTGGCCCTGTCGGCCACCGTCGCCCAGTCGCTCCAGCGGGCCCTCCTCTACGACGAGGAGCACGCGATGGCGGTCGGCCTCCAGGAGGCGATGCTTCCCGCCAGGATCGAGGACGTGGCGGGGCTGCGGGTCGCCGCGCGCTACCGCCCGGCGCGCGCCGGTCACCAGGTGGGGGGCGACTGGTACGACGTCCTGCCGCTCCCCGGCGGAAAGGTCGGGCTCGTGGTGGGTGACGTGCAGGGGCACGACATCCAGGCCGCCGCCGTCATGGGGCAGCTGCGGACGGTGTTCCGCGCCTACGCCGCCGAGGGGCACGCGCCGGCGGCGCTGATGTCCCGGACGTCGACGTTCCTGCACGGCCTCGACACCGAGCGCCTCGCCACGTGTCTGTATGTCAGCCTCGACCCCGCGACCGGGGAGGCGGAGGTCGTCCGCGCCGGCCACCCGTCCCCCCACCTCAGGACCGCCCGGGAGAGCACGCGCCTCGACGTGCCGGGCGGACTGCCCCTGGGGCTGTCGGACCTGAGCGACGGGCCGTACCCCACCAGCCGCTTCCGGCTCGGTCCCGAGGAGACGCTCCTGCTCTGCACCGACGGGCTGCTGGAGTTCCACGACACCGACATGGAGTCAGGGGAGCGCCAGATCCAGGCACTTCTGGACACCGGGCCCCTCGACCTGGACGCCATGGCGGAGCACATCGTCGCGAGCATCGAGGACCGCCAGGGCCAGGAGGACGACGTCGCCCTCCTCCTGGCCACGCGGTCAGGCGCGGGACCCGTTCAGTAGGGCAGCGGGCGGCCCGAGGGGGTCCGCAGGTCGAGGGGCGGGGGCTGCTGAGGGCGCGGGGCACGGGGGGTGATTCTGATCCGCGTCATCGGTCGTCTCCTCGTCCGGGAAAGCCTGATGGCGTCCGCACCGCCGGGTGGCGGGGCGTGCCGGTCCACGCTTATTACCCAACGGGCGGACGGACAACCGTCGGAGAGTCCCGCAACAGAGCGTCCCGCCAACCCTCAGAGCGTCCCGCGGCTCCACTCGGGAGCGATACGGTCCCACTCCCGCGACCATCGCAGCATCCGCCGCCGGTACAGCCGGTGCCGGGCCAGGGCGCCGAAGCCCAGGACCGTACCGCCGCTCGCGAGGCCCGCCAGCCCGCCGAGGATCACCGCGTGGAAGGCCGCCTCGTCCCGCGTGGCGGGCGGCGGCGCGGGCCTGCCCCCGGCGTCGACCCAGATCCGTACCGTACTTCCGGCCGGCCGCCCGCCGGGCACGGAGATCCGGCCCGTACGCGCGGCGCCGTCAGGAGCCTTCCACCGGACGGGAGCCAGGACCGCGCCGTTCGGCCGGCCCGCCGACGCGGGCGCGACAGGGGTGTCGGCGAGGAGCACGGCCGGGGTACTGTGCCGCAGCGCCCGGTGCCCGTCGGCCGCCGACCGTACCCCCTGGCCCGCCAGCAGCCCGGCCACCACGGCCACGGTCAGGGCCAGCGCCCACACCGTCGGCAGCATCCACGCCTCCACGGCGTCACTGCGCCGCCGGAGCGGATTGCGTCTCCAGCGCCACCACAGTCCCGGCCGGGGGCGAAGGACTCTCATCATCCGCGCGTACCCACCTCTCCCCATCCCATGGCTCGGCCCGCCGGGGCGTGTTGCCCCGACGCGCGGCGGACCAGGCACGTACGGGCCGTGGGTCCCCCCTCCTTCGTAACACGCGAATGTTGCGCGCACGATCCACCGGGCGGGGGCTTGAAGCAATCTCAATGAACGACATCGGGCACGCCGGCGCGCGATCCGCGCCCCGGGGGCGGTCGGCGCGCGCTCAGCGCAGGAACGCCGCCGTGGTCGCGACAAACCCTTCGGCGTCGTCGAGCCACGGATAGTGGCCCGCCCCCGGCTGCGCGACGTAGGTCGCGTCGGGGAACAGTCCGGCGTACTCCGCCACCGCCGAAGGGGGCGTGTTCAGGTCGAACTCCCCGGCCAGCAGCAGGACGGGGCCCTCATGGGCGGCGATCGCCGTACGCGTGGCCTCCGGGGTGAACGCGCCCTCCGCCCCGAAGAGGGCGACCGCCTCCTGGTTGGCCGGCCTGCTCTCGGCCTGGTGGCGCCGCGCCTCGGCGTCCCACCGGCCGGTGAAGAAGGGAGCGATGGCGTCCCAGTCGCCGCCGGTGCCTCCGGTGATCGCCTCCAGGGCGGCGAACGCCGGGGGGAACCACGGTTCGTCCTTGCGGAGCAGCGCGAGCGCGCGCCGCGTCTCACCCGTGACGGTGATGCCGACAGCGGCGGGGCCGGGGGTGATCAGGGCCAGCCTGCCGGTGTTCTCCGGGTGGCGGGCCGCGTACTGCACCGCGATGTTGGCGCCCGCGGAGTGGCCCAGCAGGTCGGGCCTGGCAAGTCCGAGGTGGTCGCGCAGGGCTTCGACGTCGTCCACGAGGCGGTCGCAGCGGTACGAGGAGGTGTCCTCGGGGACCGCGGACCCGCCGGTGCCCCGGAGGTCAAGGACGATCAGCCGGCGGTGGGCGGCCAGACCGCCGAGGTCGCCGAGGTAGGCGGAGTCCGCGGGGCCTCCCGGGACGCAGACGACCGGGTCGCCTTCTCCGATCGTGCGGTAGGCGAGCTGAGTTCCGTCGGGCGCGGAGAAGGTAGGCATGGCGGGGATCCTGTCAACGAAGTCCGGGCCGGAACAACCGGAATTACGGGGACGGGGAGGCGGGGAGACCGGGGGACGCGCAGACGGCGGGGGCGCCCACGTGCCGCCCCGGCACCGTCACCCCGGGACGGACAGCGGGCGGTGCTCGCGCAGCCAGCTCTCGGCGTAGGCCACCGCGTCCGCCAGCGGGAACAGCCGCACCTCCGCCGCGCCCACCCGGCCCCGTACCACCGCGCGCTCCTCCTCGAAGGCCGCGCCCAGCTCCGCGAAGCCGTCACTGGTGATCGCGACGTCGCGCACGGTGCTCCAGCGGCGGCCACCGGGGGTCATGACCGCGAAGGAGTTGTCGACCCGCGCGGCCGGAACGCGGTATTCGGCGAGGTGGAACGCCGTACAGGTGTCGAAGCCCGAGCCCAGCAGAAGGATCCGCGCCCCGGCGTCCTCCAGCCGCGCGAGCGGGCTGTGCTCGCCCAGTTGGCAGTCCAGGGCGTGGCCGTCCACGATCTCGGGGGCGCGCGGGCCCAGGGCCGCGAACGAGGTCTGCGGGTGGGCGCTGCGGAGGGCGCCGGGCCAGTTCCGTACGGTCTCCGGGATCACCCCGACGCCCCGCGTGGGCGTGACGCGGGGGTCGTACGGGGGCATGCACGCGCGGATCGCCGCCCACCAGGCCTCGGGCACCGGGGGGTTGTGCCAGTCGGCGGGTTCCGAGTTGCCGCCGGAGTGCGCCGGCACCACCAGGGTCCCGCCGTCGCCCAGGGTGTCCAGCAGCGCCCGCACGACCGTCTCCGCGCCGCCGCAGACCCAGCCCAGCGAGCTGAGGGAGGAGTGGACGAGAACGGTCTCGCCGGGGCGAAGACCCAGGTCACGCAGTGCGGCGGTGAGCGAGCCGCGCGTGCACAGGGGACCGGCCTGAGGCGGTGGGGACATAACCCTGAGTGTGCCCCGGCCCACGATCCCGCACCACCTGTTTACCTTTTCAGCACCGGGTCCGTACGGAGCCGGGGGACGCGGCGGCCACGGGTCAGCCGCTCATCATGTCCCGCACCAGCGGCGCCACGCGCGTACCGAAGAGTTCGATGGCGTTCATCAGCCGACCGTGGGGCAGGCCGTTCATCCCGTACTTGAGGTCGAAGCGCGAGGCGTCGAGCACCTTCAGCGTGGCGGTGATCTTGCGCGCCACCGTCTCGGGTGATCCGACATAGAGCGCCCCGCCGGGGCCGACATCCCGTGTGAAGTGCTCGAACGTCGGGGCGCGGAAGCCGCGCTGCTCGGCGACCATCGCCATGGTCGCCCGGTAGTAGGGCCAGAACTCCTCCACGGCCTGCTCGTCCGTCACGGCCACATGCCCGGGCGAGTGCACGCCCACCGGGCGGTCGGGGTGGCCGAACGCGGCGAGTTCGTGACGGAAGAGCCGCGAGAACGGGGCGAACCGCGCCGTCTCCCCGCCGATGATCGCGAGCATCAGGGAGAACCCGTGGCGTGCGGTCCGTACCACCGACTCGGGGCTGCCACCCACCCCGATCCAGGTGGGGATCGCGCCCGACTCGCTGTGCGGATGGACCGGCATCTCCTTGAGCGCCGGGCGCACCGTGCCGGACCAGGTGACCGGCTCCTCCTTGAGCAGCTCGGCGAACAGTTCGACCTTCTCCTCGAACAACCGCTCGTAGTCGGCGAGGTCGTAGCCGAAGAGCGGGAAGGACTCCACGCTCGAACCGCGTCCCAGGATGATCTCGGCACGGCCGCCGGAGAGGCCGTCCAGGGTCGCGAACCGCTGGAAGACCCGGACGGGATCGTCGGAGCTGATGACCGTCACGCCTGATCCCAGGCGGATACGGGACGTACGCGCCGCGATCGCGGCCAGCACCACGTCGGCCGCGGACAACGGCATCCAGTCGGTGTGATGCTCCCCGATCGCGAAGTGGTCGACGCCCGTCCGGTCCGCGAGGACCCCCTCCTCGACCAGTCCGCGGATCGTACGCGCGTGCGACAGCGGTTTCCCCGCGTCGTCGTTCGTCACATCGCCGAACGTGTCGAGACCGAGTGTGACCGGGTGTCCGCCGGTGGGGTTCGCTGAGGTGTCCGCTGAGGTGTTCGCCATGATCGTGCTCCTCGTTTCCTTGCGCTTCGGGACGCTCGCCGCGCCCCCGGGCCACCAGAAGGACCGGTGTCAGGCCGAGGGGGCGATGGCCCGCAGCGCGGCGGTCAGCCGGGTGATGTCGGCACTCTCCAGGTGGTCCAGGACGTGGCGCCGCACGCTGGCCAGGTGGGCCGGCCACGCCTCCTCCAGCCGGGCGAAACCGGCGTCCGTGAGGACGGCGTTCCATCCGCGGGCGTCTCCGTCGCACCTGACCCGCCTGACCAGGTCACGCCCTTCGAGGCGCCCGACCACCCGGGTCATCCCGCTGACCGAGAGGGTGCAGGCCGCCGCCAGCTCGCTCATCCGCAGCAGCCGGTTCGGCGCCTCGGACAGATGCATCAGAGCCGTGTACTCGCTCACAGGCAGCTGACGCTCACGCACCATGTCGGCGTCGACGGCGCGGGGCAGGACCGACATCACCCGGCCCAGCTCTCTGATCAGGGCTTCTTCATCGGCACTCAGGGGCCGGGGCGAGGGTCTCGTCTGGGCGGTCATGTCCCCATCATAGTTGCTTGACGAAGCAAGTATCGAGGTGTTTGCTTGACGAAGCAAGGATCGGTCCCGCACGCCGGAGACCGAGTGGCGCGTTGCCACCCACCGAACGAAGAAGGCAGAGGAACAGCAATGACCAGGATCGGGATCATCCTCGGCAGCACCCGCCCCGGACGTAACGGGGAGGCCGTGGCCCGCTGGGTGCACGAAGTGGCCGCACAGCGCTCCGACGCGGAGTTCGAGCTGGTGGACCTGCTCGACTTCCGGCTCCCCCACCTGGACGAGGCGTATCCGCCGGCGATGGGCCAGTACTCCCAGCCGCACACCCTGGCCTGGGCGGACAAGATCGCTTCGTTCGACGGCTACGTGATGGTGACACCGGAGTACAACCACTCCACGTCCGGCGCCCTGAAGAACGCCATCGACTTCCTCTACCGGGAGTGGAACAACAAGGCGGTCGGCTTCGTCAGCTACGGCTCCGCCGGCGGCACCCGCGCCGTGGAGCACCTGCGTCTGATAGCCGGCGAACTCCAGATGGCCGACGTACGGAGTCAGGTGGCGTTGTCCCTGTTCACCGACTTCGAGAACTTCAGCGTGTTCAAGCCCACCGACCCCCAGCGCGGCGTTCTCACCACCACGCTCGACCAGGTCGTCGCCTGGAGCGAGGCGCTCGCGCCCCTGCGCAAGAGCTGAACGCGGCGGTATCGGCGGGCCGCCGGGCACAGGCGGGAGACATGGTTACGATGCGGCCATGGCTGTCCTCGGACTGGGTTTGGCGGCGCTGGGGCGCCCGGAGTACCTGACGCTCGGTCATGGTGCCTCCCTCGGCGCCGACCGCTCGGTCGACGCGCTCCGCGCGCGCTGCGAGCAGGTCTGCGACGCGGCGTGGGCGGGCGGGATCCGGTGGTTCGACGCCGCCCGCTCGTACGGCCTGGCCGAGCAGTTCCTGTCCGGGTGGCTGACCGGGCGTGACGTGGCCCCCGACGACGTCACCGTGTCGTCCAAGTGGGGCTACACCTACACCGCCAACTGGCAGGCGCACGCCGAGGTCCAGGAGGTCAAGGACCACTCCGCCGCCGCCCTGGCCCGCCAGTGGCCGCAGACGGAGGCGCTGCTCGGGCCCTGGCTGCGGCTCTACCAGGTCCACTCGGCGACGCTGGACACGGGGATTCTCGACGACGACGCCGCGCTGCGGGACCTCGCCGCGCTCGGCGTCCCCGTCGGCCTCAGCCTCAGCGGTCCGGGCCAGACCGACACCCTGCGCCGTGCCCTGGCGGTCCAGGTCGACGGGGCGCCGCTGTTCTCCGCCGTACAGGCCACCTGGAACCTGCTGGAGCCCTCCGCCGGCACCGCGCTCGGTGAGGCCAAGGCCGCGGGGTGGACCGTGATCGTCAAGGAGCCGCTGGCCAACGGCCTGCTCGCGGTGGAGGGGCCGGCGACCCAAGCGCTCGGGGACCACCCGGACGTCACCGCGCTGGCCGCCGCCCTGGCCCAGCCCTGGGCCGACGTCGTCCTCTCCGGCGCCACGACGGTCGGTCAGCTGCGCTCGAACCTGACGGCGACCACCGCCCCGGCCCCCGACCCCGACCGCTTCACGGCGCTCGCGGTCGATCCGGGGACGTACTGGAACCGGCGCTCGGCGCTGCCCTGGACGTAGGCAAACGCTCCTCCCCCACCGGTACGCACAGGGACCACCTGCCACAATTGGCGCAGCGCTGGTGTGTGACAGAGCATGCCGCGGACCACGGAGGATCCTGTGCCGCTGACTTCGGAGCCGCTGCGGAAGCTGGGTTTCCTGACCATCGGGCTCTTCGACGACGCCGATCCCCGCCGGGGCCACGAGTCGACCCTGGAGATCATCGAACTGGGTGAGCGGCTCGGTTTCGACAGCGCGTGGATGCGGCACCGCCACCTCCAGTACGGCATCTCCTCCCCCGTCGCGGTCCTGGCGGCCGCCTCGCAGCGCACCAGCCGTATCGAGCTGGGCACCGCCGTCATCCCCCTGGGCTGGGAGAATCCGCTGCGTCTGGCCGAGGACCTGGCGACGGTCGACATCCTGTCAGGGGGCCGGCTCAACCCGGGTATCAGCGTCGGTCCGCCGATGCACTACGACCAGGTGAAAGAGGCGCTCTACCCGGACACCGCGGACGTCGAGGACTTCAGCTACGCGCGGGTGGAACGGCTCCTGGGCTTCGTACGGGGCGAACCGGCCACCCGTTTCAGCGGCACCGAGGGCTTCGAGGTGTTCTCCGACCGCGTCCAGCCGCACGCCGCCGGTCTGGGCAGCCGTATGTGGTACGGCGGGGGGAGCCTGCGGTCCGCCCGGTGGGCCGGCGAGCACGGGATGAACTACCTGACCAGCAGCGTCGTGAAGGCGGAGGAGTCCGAGGACTTCGCCGAGATCCAGCTGTCGCACGTCCGGGCCTTCCGCGCCCACCACCCCGACGGCGACCGCGCCCGTGTCTCGCAGGGGCTCGTCGTGATCCCCACCGACAGCGCGTCGCCCGGACAGCGGGCGAAGTACGAGGAGTTCGTCGCGAAGCGGACGCCGCGCACGGCCTCACCGCAGGGCCCCGCGCGCCTGCTGTTCGCGCGCGATCTGGTCGGCACCTCGGCGGAGATCGCCGAACAGCTGTACTCCGACGTCGCGTTCCGGGAAATCGACGAGGTCGCGTTCGCGCTCCCCTTCACCTTCGGCCACGAGGACTACGTACAGATCCTCACCGACATCGCCACGAAGCTCGGCCCGGCGCTGGGCTGGCGGGCACCGGACAAGGACTAGAGGGCCAAGGGACCAGAGGGGAAGCAGGATCTTGGGGTCGAAAGAGACAACAGCCGTGTCCCGCCGCCTGATGCTGGCGGCGGGCGCCGGGACCGCGCTGGCGGGCATCGTGCCCCTGGGGACGGCGGCGTACGCCTCCGGTCCGCGCGACCACACACTCACCCGGCAACTGCGCGGCCTCGAAAAGGAACGGTCCACGCGGCTCGGGGTGTTCGCCCAGGACGTGGCGACGGGCCGGACCGTCCTCCACCGGGCGGACGAACGCTTCCCGGTCTGCTCGGTGTTCAAGACGCTCGCCGTCGCGGCCGTGCTGCGGGACCTGGACAGGGAAGGTGAATACCTGTCCAGGCGCGTGCGGTACACCGAGCAGGATGTCGTACGGTCCGGATACGCCCCGATCACCGGCCTGCCGGCCAACCTCGCCGAGGGCATGACGGTCGAGGGCCTGTGCGCCGCGAGCATCACCCACAGCGACAACACCGCGGCGAACCTCCTGCTCGGAAGGCTCGGCGGACCGACGTCGGTCACCCGCTTCTGCCGCTCCCTGGGGGACACCGTGACCCGGCTCGACCGGTGGGAGCCGGAGCTGAACTCGGCGGAACCGGACCGGGCGACCGACACCACCGGCCCGCACGCCGTCGGCCGGACCTACGCCCGGCTGATCCTTGGTCACGCCCTCGACTCCGGGGACCGCGAACGGCTGACCGGCTGGCTGCTGGCCAACACGACGGGCGGCGCGCGGCTGCGCGCGGGGCTCCCCAACGACTGGACCGTCGCCGAGAAGACCGGGACCGGCGACTACGGCACCACGAACGACGTGGGAGTCGCGTGGCCACCCGGCCGGGGTCCCGTCGTCCTGGCCGTCCTGTCCACCAAGCGGGACCCCGACGCACCCGCCGACGACCAACTGATCGCCAGGACGGCCGCGTTGGTGACAGCGGCCCTTTCCTGACGCCCCCTCACCACCCCCGGTCCGGGCCGGGGCCGCGGGCGAGGTCCACCTGGACCCCGCGCTCGTCGAAAGGCATCCAGTCGATACCGCGGTCGCGCAGTCAAGCGCGGACGGCCGGGATGCCGCTTATTCGGCACATGGTTTCCGTGGAGACATTTTCTTTACTTGCAACTTGCCCCGGCCCGGGCTAATTTTACGCCGCGTCACATGGGAGACGCCTCTCCCCACCCCCACATTCGATCGTTAAGGCTGGTATGCGCAGCATGCTGTTTTTTGCGAAGAACTCCGAGAAAACGGCGCCCCACCCGAAACGTTCGAGGAGGCTCCGCCGCCGCTCCGCGCTCGTGAGCGGCCTCAGCGCCGTGGCGCTCGTCGTGGCGCTGCCGGGCAGCGCGAGCGCCGACGTCCTCACGCTTCTCCCGCAGAACGCCAACGGGTTGGAGCAGACGTTCTCCCCCGCGTACGACTACGACAAGGACGGCTGCTACGCCACCGCGGCCATCGGGAGCGACGGCACCCTCAACCCCGGCCTCGCCCTCGGCGGGGACGTGAACGGCCGCTGCCACGACCCCGCGCAGCTGAACAACGCCAACACGTATTCCCGTACGAAGTGCGACAACGGCTGGTGCGCCGTCATGTACGCCAGCTACTTCGAGAAGGACCAGGCCACCCTGGGCCCCGCGGCCATCGGGCACCGCCACGACTGGGAGCACGTCGTGGTGTGGGTCAAGGACAACCAGGCCGAGTACGTCTCGGTGTCGCAGCACTCCAGCTACCAGGTGGCCGCCAGGTCGTCCATACGCTTCGACGGGACCCACCCCAAGATCGTCTACCACAAGGACGGCGCCTCCACCCACGCCTTCCGCTTCGCCGGCACCAACGACGAGCCGGCGGAGAACGCCACCGGCGGCTGGTTCTTCCCGCGCCTCGTCGGCTGGGACGGCTACCCGGCGGGATTCCGCGACAAGCTCCTGAGTGCGAATTTCGGCTCCGCCACGATCAAAATCAAGGACGGCGACTTCAACTACGCCCTTGAGCATTCCATGCCGGCCGGAATTCCCTTCAATCCCAACGCCTGACACCAAAGGCGGCAATTGTTCTCCTGGAATCCCTGAGGGGCCGGTGCGCGCACCGGCCCCTCAGCCCCGCGCCGTTGAGGAAGCACGTCGTGGGAGTCAGGCTCCGGTGGTCGAGCCCGGGCGGACGATCATCAGGATCGTGACCGTCGCCCAGAGCAGATTGAAGATGCCGGTCAGCATCGCCAAGCGGGCGGTCGTGGCGCGCCCGACCGTCAACCGGCCCGTGTCCGCGCCCGTGTCCGCTCCCGCGAGAGTGTCGAGGACAGCCTCCTGGCGGGGCAGGATCAGCAGCCCCAGCACCCCCGCGGCCAGCGCGGTCAGCACGATCGACGTGATCAGCCAGGGACTGCCCAGGACATGCATGGAACGGGCCGTCGCGAACCCGAACACCGGTACGGCGAGGCCCAGTCCCGCGTAGACGCGGCACACGCGGTGCAGCACCCGTACCGTCGCCAGGTCATCCACCGCGTCCGGGGTGGCGGCCGCGCGACGGGCGGCGGCGGGGAACATGCTGGCCGCGACGGTCACCGGACCGATGGCGACGATGGCGGCCAGCACATGGACGATGAGCAGGAACTTGGTCATCGGGAGAGAGTCTCTTTCTGTGGTGTGGTCCGTGATCGTCCGGGCCACCGCGCTCACGCTAGGGTCGTGCGATCGCCTCTCCCATGGGCTGGAACGACAGATGTCAACGGATTCTCGCCACACGCCTGAGCTGGGGCGACGAGAGCTTCGGGCAGGACACCCCTGGTGTCCCGCACGGCGGGAACCCGTCTATCGTCTGTTTCGTGCATACGGTGGCGGTGCTGGCGCTGGACCATGTGGTGGCCTTCGACATGGCCGTCCCGATCGACGTCTTCGGGCGGGTCCGCCTGCCCGACACCCGCCGCCCGTACCGGGTGCGGGTGTGCGGGGTGACCCCGGAGGTGGCGGGCGACGCGTTCTCCCTCAGCGTGCCGTGGGGCCTGGAGGCGCTGGCCGACGCCGACACGATCATCGTCCCGGGCTGCTCCGAGCACGCGGGATCGCCCCCCGAGGAGGCCTTGGAGGCACTGCGGAGCGCGGCCGCCCGGGGCACCCGTATCGCCTCGATCTGCACCGGTACGTTCATCCTCGCCGCGGCCGGACTCCTGGACGGCCTGGGCGCCACCACCCACTGGGTCGCCACCGAGGCGTTGGCGCGCCTGTATCCGGAGGTGGACGTGCGCCCCGACGTGCTCTACGTCGACAACGGGCAGCTGCTGACCTCGGCCGGAGCGGCGGCCGGGCTCGACCTGTGCCTCCATCTGATCCGCCGCGACCTCGGCTCCGCCGTGGCGGCCGACGCCGCGCGGCTGTCGGTGATGCCGCTGGAACGCGAGGGCGGCCAGGCGCAGTTCATCGTCCACGAGCAGCCGCCGGTACCACGGGGGTCGGTGCTCGAACCGGTCCTGTCCTGGATCGAGGACAACCTCGGCCACGACCTCACGCTGGACACGATGGCCGCCCGGTGCGGGATGAGCGAACGGACGTTCAGCCGGCGTTTCCGCGAGCAGACCGGCACCACGCCCCTGCAATGGCTGCTGCGCGCCCGCGTCCGCCGGGCGCAGTACCTGCTGGAGACCACCGACCATTCCGTCGAACGTGTCGCGGACCAGGCCGGTTTCGGCTCGCCCACCGCCTTCCGTGAGCGCTTCAAACGCGTCGCCGGCACCACACCGCAGGCCTACCGCACCTCCTTCCGCAGCCCCGTACGGTCATGATCCGACGGACACGACCTCCGGCGGCAGCGTCACGACGTGGCGGTGGAAGCCGCTGGTCGTCCAGGTGGAGCCGTCGGCGGTGACCGCGAAACCCTCCGTGTCCGGCAGGGCCTCCAGCCAGTCACGGGCCCGGTCGCCCATGGCGTACGCGGCGGTCGCCCGTACGTCCGCGGTGGTCAGCCCGGCCGGGCAGACCACCGTGATCGACGCGAGTCCCCCGGCCGGCGCCTCGCCCGTACGGGGGTCGATGATGTGGCAGCCGCGCTCGGCGGGCCCCGAGGTGGCCACCCCCAGGTCGTCCCCGGCCTCGACCACCGTGGCGAGCACGCCCGGCCGCAGCGGGTCGGCGATGCCCACCCGCCAGGGTCCGCCCAGCAGTTGGACGTCGCCCCCGCCGTTGAGACAGACCGCGCCCGCGCCGGCCTCGGCGACCGTCCTGGCGGCCCGCTCCACCGCCCATCCCTTCACCAGCCCGGTCGGATCGAGCCCGCCCGCGTAGCCGGTCGTGAACCATCCCCCGCTCTCCCGCTCGGCCGCCGCGCACAGGGCCAGCACCTCGGGAACGTCGGCGTCGCAGTCGGCCTCCGCCAGTTCGCCCCGGGCGAAGCGCATGATCTCGCTGTCCTGGCGGTACGTCGAGAAGACCGCGTCGGCGCGGTGGAGCGAGGCGACGGCGGCGCGCAGCCCGGCGCGGACCCGGGTCTCGTCGTGCACGCCCCGGAGGTCGAACGAGAAGACCGTACCCATCGACTCCTCGACGTGACGCAGGCGTTCGCCTTCGGCGGCCATCAGACCCCGGCCTTGTCGAGGGCGCTCTGGAGCGAGTCCTGGTAGCCCTTGCTGGTGTAACTGGCGCCCGAGACGGCGTCGATCCCCGCGCTCTGCGCCGTAAGGGCGGCCTGGTTGAGCTTGGGGACGGCGTTGGCGGTGACCGACTTGCTCTGCGCGTCGGAACCGGGCGCCTGAACTGCCGCCGCCTTGACGATCTTTGTGCCGCTGAGAGTCAACTGCACCTGAACGGGGCCGTACTGGGTGTCGACCGCGTCGCCCAGCACCGTCCGCACGCGCGGCGGCGCGGGCCGGGCCGGCCGGCTCGCGACGGGGGCCTTCGGAGCCGGGGCCCCCGCGTCCTCGGCACCGGCGTCCTGGGCGCCCGCCGACGGAGCACCGGCGGCCGGGGCGTCGGCGGCCGGGGCGCCCGCCGACGGGGCGTCGCCCGCCGCCTGCGGGGCCCCGGCCGGCGGGGCGGCCACGCCGCCCGGCGGCACGGTGGCCACCGCCACCGACGACCCGCCGGGCTGCTTCAGCGCGAGCAGCAGGACAAGGCCCGACGCGGTCGCGGCGACACCGATCATGATCCGCCGCAGCGGATGTCTCCTCTTCACGGGTGTGCCTCACATCTCGAAGGATTCGTGGTGGATGCGGCGGGCGGGCACGCCCGCCGCGCGCAGGGCCTCGTAGGACTGGCGGGCCAGTCCGGTGGGACCGCAGACGTACACGTCGTGGTCGTCGATGTCCGGGAGCAGTTCGCGCAACCGCTGCGGTGTGATCTCGGGCCTGACGCCGTCAGGCCCGTTGACCGCGTACAGGAGTCGCGCGCCGCGTGCGGACGCGATCCGCCGCAACTCACCCCAGAGCGCCAGGTCTTCGGTCTTGCTGGCCCGGTAGAGCAGGGTCAGGTCGCCCGGTTCGCCGGGCAGCGTCTCGAACAGCGCCCGCATCGGGGTGATCCCGGCGCCGCCCGCGATCATCAGCACCTTCTCCTGACTGCGCCGGGCCGCCGTCATCGCTCCGTACGGACCCTCCGCCCAGACCCGGGTCCCGGGCCGCAGCCCGGCCACGGCCTCGCTGTGCTCGCCGTTCGCCTTGACGGTGATGCGCAGCAGGTCGGGACGCGGTGGCGCGGACAGGGAGTACGGGTTGGAGCTCCAGCGCAGTCCGTCCGTGAGGAACCGCCAGCGGAAGAACTGTCCGGGCTGCGCGCCGAGCCGGTGCAGCCGCCGCCCGGTGATCAGTACGGAGACCACGCCGGGTGACTCGTACACGGTCTTCTCGACCCGCATGCGGTGCCGCCGGTTGAGCCGGATCGGCGCGAGGACGCGGTACCAGAGCAGCAGGAGGCCGGCCGCGCCGTACAGCGCGTACCAGGCGGTGCGGGCCATCGGGTTCGCCACGAACTCGGCCCCGGCGGCCAGTTGGTGCCAGAAGGTCAGGTAGACCGCGACATAGGTGAGGAGGTGCAGGTAGTACCAGGTCTCGTAGCGCATCCTGCGCCGTACCGCCCGCGCCGAGACAAAGCCGATCAGCAGGAGGATCGCGGTGCCGATGGTCGCCTCGATCATGCGCGGGAAGTCGAGGACGAGGACGACGGTCTGCTCCACGAAGCCCGTGTTGGCCTGGACGGAGTAGCCGCCGATGGTCAGCAGGAGGTGGGCGAGCACCAGACTGACCGCGTACCGGCCGCTCATCGCGTGCCAGCGGGTCACCCGGTCGGAGCCCACCCGCCGTTCCAGCGCGGGGACCCGGGCCATCAGCAGGATGACGATCGCGATCGTGTAGCCGCCGAGGAGTCCGGTGAGGCGGCCCCCTCCGATCAGCCACTCGGCCATGTCCACATGGACGACCGGGGTGTTCTGCCACCACAGCGCCATGACGGCCACGGCGCCGGCCCAGCACGCCGCCAACAGGGTTCGCGCGCCCGACCGTTGAGGGCGTATCGCGCGCATGGTCTGCCGTCGCGCGGCCCGGCCGTTGTGCATCATCGCCAAGGGAATGCTCCTCGATTCGCCCATGTGCCCGGCCATACGGATTTCGGCGGCGGCGGGTTCAATCGGAGAGCGGTCCGGAGCGGCGACTTCGTACTTTGGTGGTTCCTCCCGGACCACCTGTACGGATTTACGGCTGTACGTTCCCGCCCGGCCGGCGCGCGCCGGCGTCCAGCAACTTCCCGAGGAGGGAGGAGAGTTGCTCGCGCTCCCCGGCGGTGAGGCCGTCGAACGTCTCGTCCAGGAACGCGGGGGTCGCCTCCTCGGCCCGGGCGAGGAGCGCCCGGCCCGACTCGGTGAGGGTGACGGCGTAGGCGCGCCGGTCGCCGGGGGCGGGTTCACGGCGTACGTGCCCGGCGCGCTCCAGGCTGTCGCAGACGCCGACCATCACGGAGCGGTCGATGCGCAGCTCCTCGCCGAGGAGCCGCTGTGAGCTGGGGCCGACGGCCGCCAGCATCTTCAGCACCAGGTGCTGGCCGACACCGATCCCCAGCTCGGCCGCGCGAGTGTCCGCGGCCCGCGCGACGGCGGCCGACGCCCGGCACAGCGCGATGTCGAGTCGCTCCGCCGCGAGCTGCGGGAAGTAGGCCGCGCCCTGGCGGCTCGTGGTGGTCCTGGCCGCCATGGGGCCTCCTTCGTCTCGCCGCGACCGTACCAGAATCGTCTTGGCCCAGATTGTTTGACCGCAAACAGAAGCTCATCGTACGCTCGCCGACAATCTGTCCGCAGATTATCTGTGGACACCCGCCCGCGAGGAGTGCCCCGTGACCCCGAGGACCACCCTGTGACCCTGTCCCTGACCCCGGACGAGCTGCTGTCCACCACCCGGGCGGTACGCAAACGCCTCGACCTGACCCGCCCCGTCCCCCGCACCCTGATCGAGGAGTGCGTGGACCTGGCCACGCAGGCGCCGACCGGGCGCAACCGGCAGCGCTGGCACTTCCTCGTCGTCACCGAGCCGGCGCCGAGGCGGACGGTGGCCGACGTCTACCGCCGGGCGGTGACCACCGGGGGCGGGCGGGCGCCCACCGAGCGGGACATGCGGCGCATGTACACCCACCCGGGCTCCATGGAACGGATCTCCGACGGCTTCCGGCACCTGTACGAGAACATCGACCGCGTCCCCGCCTTTGTCATCCCCGCCGTGGAGGGGCGCACGGACGGGGCCTCCGCGCTCGATCAGTCCATGACCTGGGGGTCGATCCTGCCGGCGGTGTGGAGTTTCATGCTCGCCGCCCGCGCCCGCGGCCTGGGAACGGTGTGGACCACGGCCCACGGCCCCCTCGAACGCGAGCTAGCCGACGTGCTGGGTGTCCCGTACGAGGAGGTGATGCTCGCCGCGTTCCTGCCGCTCGCCTTCACCCTCGGCACGGACTTCGGGCCCGCCCACCGGATCCCTCGCGAGGAGGTCCTGCACTGGGAAGGCTGGTAGGCCGGAGCCGGCGTCCGGCATTCCGGGCGGCGAAAAGCCCCGGACTCGGTGAACGAGTCCGGGGCTTCCCCGCGGAGCGCTGGGCAGGCCTTGCACCTGCATTTCCCCGCAGGAAGCGGGGCGTCTTTCCTTGGACCACCAACGCCGGGCCCGGCAACCGGAGTTCCGGTCGCGAACACATGATCAATACTAGCGTACGAATCGAGCGCGCCATGCCCCGGTCACCCGGGCCGGTGAATACGAAACGGCGGACACGAGACGGCGAGAAGGCCCGCCACCGGCGGTTCCGGAGTTGAGGGCGGGACGCCGAGGCAGCACCCTGGGCGTATGGAGCATGCCGGCGCCGCTGCGATCATCGATCCCCAGGGCACCTTGACCGGGTGGAGCGAGGGGGCGCGGCTGCTGACGGGCTACACCGCCGAGGAGGCGGTGGGGCGGCCCGGCCGGGAGCTGCTCGCCGAGGACGCCCCGGCCGCCGCGGTGGCCGCGCTGACCGGCCAGGTCGTGCTCCGCCACCGCGCCGGCCACGCGCTGCGGCTGACCCTCACCGCGTCCCGGGTGACGGGCGCCGCCGGGGAGCCGCTGGGATACCTGGTCGGAGGTATGCCGGCGGACACCCCGGAGCCCCCGCTGGCCGCGTCCGCCTTCCGGCAGGCGTCGGTCGCGATGTGTGTGTTCGACACCGACCAGCGGTTCCTCCTGGCGAACCGCGCGGCCTGCGAGGTACTGGGCGTCGCCGAGGACGAGGTGGTGGGGCACCTCTCCGCGGACGCCGTACCGGACGACGAGGGCGGCAAGAACCTGCGGGACAACCTCGTCAAGGTCACCCGTACCGGAGTCTCCCTCCGTTACGACGTCGACGCCCCCGCGCCGTCCGACGGCCGGGAACGGGCCTGGAGCGTCGACATGTGGCCGGTCCTGGACCCGGCCGGTGAGGTGTCCGCGGTGGCCATGGTCGCGTTCGACCGCACCGAGCAGCGCGGACTCCGCCGCCGGCTGGCCCTGCTGAACGAGGCGGCGACCCGGATCGGCACCACCCTGGACGTGGTCCGCACCGCCGAGGAGCTGACCGCACTGGTGGTGCCCCGGTTCGCGGACTTCGCCAGCGTCGACCTGCTCGACTGGGTGCTGGGACCGGGCGAGCCGTCGGCCCCGACGGCCGAAGGTGTCACCCTGCGCCGCGCCGCGTACACCTCCGGCGTCAAGGACGCGCCCCCGCCGGGCCTCAAGCTGGGTGCGACGAGCGTGCATCCGCCCTTCTCCCCGACGGCCAGGGCGCTCGCGGAGGGACGGGTGACGCGGGCGAACGCGGGGGATCCGGACTTCGTACGGTGGATCGAGTACAACGACAGGCGTCATCCGGCCGGGCGCACCTTCCGCAACAGGATCAGCTCACTCCTGGTCGTGCCCCTGCGGGCCCGCGGCACCACGCTGGGCGTCGCGATCTTCTCCCGCCTCACCCACCCCGACGCGTACACCGAAGACGACATGGAACTGGCGGAGGAGCTGACCAGCCGGGCGGCGGTGTGCGTGGACAACGCCCGCCGCTACACCCGTGAGCGCTCGACCGCGCTGACCCTCCAGCAGAGCCTGCTCCCCAAGGCCTCGGGCGGTCAGGCGGCGGTCACGGTGGCGCACCGCTATCTGCCCTCCCGGTCGGCGGCCGGCATCGGCGGCGACTGGTTCGACGTCATCCCGCTCTCCGGCAGCCGGGTCGCCCTGGTCGTCGGCGACGTCGTCGGCCACGGCATCCAGTCCTCCGCCACCATGGGACGCCTGCGCACCGCCGTACGGACCCTCGCGGACGTCGATCTGCCACCGGACGAACTGCTCACCCACCTCGACGACCTCGTCACCCACCTGGCCGCCGACGAACACAGCGCCGAGATCGCCGAACTGGGAGCGACCTGCCTGTACGCCGTCTACGACCCCGTCGCCCGCCGTCTGACCCTGGCCTCGGCCGGGCATCCACCGCCCGTCCTCGTACGGCCCGGCCGCGCCGCCCGCCTCGTCCAGGTCACGACGGGCCCGCCCCTCGGCATCGGCGGCCTGCCCTTCGAGTCGACCGAAGTCCTCCTCCCCGAGAACTCGGTCCTCGCCCTGTACACGAACGGGCTCATCGAGGGCCCCGACCGTGACCTCGACGAGGCGACCGCCCAGCTGAGCGCGACGCTGTCGGCCCCCGCCGGCGACCTCGACACTCTCTGCGACACCGTCCTGCGCGAGGTGCTTCCCGAGCAGCCCGGCGACGACGTGGTCCTGCTGCTCGCCAGGACCCAGGTGCTCGGCACCGACCGGGTCGCCACCTGGGAGATCCCCGCCGACCCCGCCAGCGTGGCCACCGCGCGGCAGGCCGCGACCGACCAGCTGGCCGCCTGGGGCCTGACCGCGATCTCCTTCATCACCGAACTGGTCGTCAGCGAACTGGTCACCAACGCCATCCGCTACGGCGAACCCCCCATCCGGCTCCGCCTCATCCGCGACCACGCCCTCATCTGCGAGGTGTCCGACGCCAGTTCCACCTCGCCCCACCTGCGACGCGCCCACGCCTACGACGAGGGGGGCCGCGGGCTGCTGCTCGTCGCGCAGCTGACGCGGCGCTGGGGCAGCCGGCAGACCGGCGGCGGCAAGACGATCTGGGCGGAGCAGACCCTGCCGCCCGACTGACACCGGCTCACCGAGCCATCAACTGACGGCCTCACCCCACCGCCCTCGGGACCGTCAGCGGCCGAGCGGCCGCGTCGAGCCGCGTACCACCAGTTCCGGCTGGAGCACCACGGACCGGTGTGTGTGGTGCTCCCGGTCCGGCTCGGTCTCGTCCAGCAGCATCTCCGCCGCCGTACGGCCCATCCGCTCCGCCGGCTGCCGTACGGAGGTGAGCGGGACCACCGCCGCCGCCGCGAACTCGATGTCGTCGTACCCCACGATCGAGATGTCGCCCGGGACGTTCACACCGGCCCCGTACATCGCCTGGAGCACCCCCAGCGCCAACAGGTCGTTGGCGCAGAACACGGCGGTCGGCCGCACCGCGAGCCCCAGCAGCCTGGCCCCCGCGTCGATCCCCGACGCCACGTCGAGCCGGGCCGTCTCCAAATGGCCCAGGGCGTCCCCGGGGAGGCCCGCCTCGCGCAGGGCCGCCAGCGCGCCGGTGCGGCGGTCCCGGCACTGCGGGAGGTCCATGGGTCCGCTGACGTACGTCACCGAGCGGTGTCCCGCCGCCAGCAGATGGCGGACCGCGAGCGCCCCGCCGGTCACGTCGTCCACGGAGACGGAACAGCCCTCCGCCGTGGGTACGGCACGGTCGACGTGCACGAAGGGGATGTTCTGGCGGGCGAACTCACGCACGTTGCGCCCGGTGGCGTCGGCCGGGGTCAGCAGCACCCCGCGCACCCGCTGCTCGGCGAAGAGCGACAGGTACTCCGCCTCCTCGGAGGCGCTGCCCGCGCTGTTGCAGAGCATCACGCCGAGCCCCGCCTCGCGCGCGGCGCGCTCCGCGCCCCTGGCCATGGCGACAAAGAAGGGGTTGGTCATGTCGAGTACGAGAATCGCCAGTATCCGGCTGGTGCCGACCCTGAGCTGCCGGGCGGACTCGCTGCGGACGAAGCCGAGTTCGCTGATGACGGCCCGTACCCGCACCCGCGTCGGCTCCGACACCTTCTCGGGGCGGTTGAGGACGTTCGACACCGTACCGACCGAGACTCCGGCCCGCCGGGCCACGTCCTTGATACCTACGGTCTGGGCCACGTGTCCTGTCCTGGGTGTCTCGGCGGAACCTCGGCGGAACCTCGGCGGGGCCTCGCATCCTATGTCGAGGGAATGGGCGGCGCCGTGGCGAGGAAGCGCCGTGCGGCGTCCTCCCAGGCCGCCCGGTCGCCGGACGGCTCGTACCGGCGCAGATCCAGGGCGCCGCGCAGCAGGGCGCGCAGGTCGGTGAGGCCGCCGCGCACGGCACCGGCGGCACGGGCCTGCACGAGTACGTTGCCGAGGGCGGCGGCCTCCGCGGGGCCCGCGACGACCGGCAGTCCGCAGGCGTCCGCGGTGAGTTGGCACAGCAGTGTGTTGTGGGCGCCGCCCCCGACGAGGTGCGCCGTGTCCACCGTACGGCCCGAGAGCCGCTGGGCGTCGTCGAGGGCGCGCCGGTGGGCGTAGGCCAGGGAGTCCAGCACGCAGCGGGTGGTCTCGGCCGGGGTCAGGGGCACCGGCGCGCCCGTACGGCGGCAGGCGTCGGCGATACGGCGGGGCATGTCACCGGGGGCGAGGAACGCCGGGTCGCCGGCGTCCACCAGCGTGCGCAGACCGGGGACGTCGGCCGCCTCGCGCAGGAGGCGGTCCAGCCGCTGTGGTGTTCCCTGCGCCTCCCACGCGCGGAGACATTCCTGGAGCAGCCACAGTCCCATGATGTTGCGGAGGTAGCGCACCGTGCCGTCGACGCCCAACTCGTTGGTGAAGTTGGCCTGCCGGCTCTCCTCGGTGAGCACCGGGGCACGCAGCTCCAGGCCCGCCAGCGACCAGGTGCCGGTGGCGAGGTAGGCGAACCGTTCGCCGGACGCCGGGACGGCGACGACGGCGGAGGCGGTGTCGTGCGAGCCGACGGCGGTCACCGGTACGGGCCCCGGCAGGCCGGTCTCGGCCAGGACGTGCGGCAGCAACTCCCCGGCCGGGTCTCCGGGTTCGCGCAGGGGGGCGAAGAGCGTCAGGTCGATCCCGGCCGCGTCGGCGACCTGCCGGGACCAGTCCCGGGTGCGGGGGTCGATGAGCTGGGTGGTGGAGGCGTTGGTGAGTTCGGTGCCGGCCAGGCCGGTGAGCCAGTAGGCGATGAGGTCGGGGACGAGCAGCAGCCGGTGCGCGGCTCCGAGTGCGAAACTGCCCCGGGCGGCGGTGAGTTGGTAAACGGTGTTGAAGGGCAGGTGCTGGAGGCCGGTCGCCGCGTACAGGTCGCGGGGAGGGAGGACGGCCGCGAGCCTGTCCGCCTCGCCTTCCGTACGTGGGTCGCGGTAGTGGACGGGATTGCCGAGCAGCGCGCCCGACGGGTCGAGCAGGCCGTAGTCGACGGCCCAGGAGTCGATGCCGACACTCGCGAGGGGCCCCGGTGTCCGCGCGCCGACCGACCGGAGCCCGTCCAGCACACCGCCGTACAGGGACAGGATGTCCCAGTGCAGTGTGTCCCCCGTCCGCACCGGGCGGTTGGGGAAGCGGTGGACCTCGTGGAGGCGCAGGGTGCCCGCGCCCCGGTCCGAGGCCTGGGCGGCCATGACCCGGCCGCTGGAGGCGCCGAGGTCGACGGCCGCGAAGGTGGGCGGTTCGGGTGCGGGCACGGGCCGGCCTCTCCTGGTACGTCAGCGCAGGAAGGCCGCCGCCACCCCGGCGTCGACCGGGATGTGCAGCCCCGTGGTGTGGCTCAGGTCGCCGCCGGTGAGGGCGAAGACCGCGTTGGCCACGTGCTCGGGCAGGACTTCGCGCTTGAGCAGGGTGCGCTGCGCGTAGAACTCGCCGAGCCTGTCCTCCTCGACGCCGTAGACCGCCGCGCGCTGGGCGCCCCAGCCGTTCGCGAAGATGCCCGAACCGCGCACGACCCCGTCGGGGTTGACGCCGTTGACGCGGACGCCCAGCCCGCCCAGTTCGGCGGCGAGCAGCCGGACCTGGTGGGCCTGGTCGGCCTTGGTCGCGGAGTAGGCGATGTTGTTGGGTCCGGCGAACACCGCGTTCTTGGAGGTGATGTAGACGATGTCACCGCCGAGGCCCTGCTCCGTCATCATCCGGGCCGCCTCGCGGGAGACGAGGAAGGAGCCGCGCGCCATGATGGTGTGCTGGATGTCCCAGTCCCCGGCGGTCGTCTCCAGAAGCGGCTTGGAGATGGAGATGCCGGCGTTGTTGACGACGAGGTCCACGCCGCCGAAGGCGAGCGCGGCGGCGGCGAACGCCGCCTTGATCTGCTCCTCGTCGGTGACGTCGACCGTGACGGCGACGGCCCGGTCGGCGCCGCCCAGTTCCTCGGCGACCGTGACGGCGCCCTCCGCGTTGAGGTCGGCGACCACCACGCAGGCCCCTTCCGCCACCAGCCGGCGGGCGATGGCCCGGCCGATCCCCGACCCCGCGCCGGTGACCAGGGCGACCCGGGTGGCCAGCGGCTTCGGCGCGGGCATCCGGCGCAGCTTGGCCTCCTCCAACTCCCAGTACTCGATACGGAACTTCTCGGACTCCTCGATGGGCGCGTACGAGGACACGGACTCGGCGCCGCGCATCACGTTGATGGCGTTGACGTAGAACTCCCCGGCGACCCGGGCGGTCTGCTTGTCCTTCCCGAAGGAGAACATGCCCACGCCGGGCACCAGGACGATCGCCGGGTCGGCGCCGCGCAGGGGCGGCGAGTCCGGGGTGGCGTGCCGTTCGTAGTACGCCCGGTACTCCTCGCGGTAGGCGGTGTGCAGGGCGGTCAGCCGCTCCTTGACCTGTTCGAGCGGTGTCGCGGCGGGGAGGTCGAGGACGAGCGGGCGGATCTTGGTCCGCAGGAAGTGGTCGGGGCAGGAGGTGCCCAGCGCCGCCAGCCTCGGGTGCTCGGCGCGGGCCAGGAATTCGAGGACGGTGTCCGTCGCCGTGTAGTGGGCGACCTGCGGCCGGTCGGTGGAGGCCAGTCCGCGCAGGTACGGGGCGAGTTCCGCCGCCCGCGCGCGCCGCGCCTCATCGGGCAGCGGCCCGTACCCCTCCCGTACGGGTCCGAAGGGCTCGGGCGTGCCCTGTGCGGCGAGGAAGGCCTCGGCGGTACGGATGAGGTGGAGGGAGTTGTTCTCGCACTCCTCCGAGGTGTCGCCCCAGGCCGTGATCCCGTGGCCGCCGAGGATGCACCCGATCGCCCGCGGGTTGGCCTCCTTGACCGCCGCGATGTCGAGGCCGAGCTGGAAGCCGGGGCGCCGCCAGGGGACCCATACGACGGTGTCGCCGAAACAGGCGGCGGTCAGCTTCTCGCCGTCGGCCGCGCAGGCGAGGGCGATCCCGGAGTCCGGGTGCAGGTGGTCCACGTGTGCGGCGCCGACCAGTCCGTGCATCGCGGTGTCGATGGACGGGGCGGCCCCGCCCTTGCCGTACAGGCAGTGGTCGAGGGCGGCGACCATCTCGTCCTCGCGCTCCACCCCCGGGTAGGCGCCGGCCAGTTGGCGCAGGCGGTCCACCCGCAGCGCGGCGAGTCCCCCGGCGGTGAGGGTGCCCAGGTCGCCGCCGGAGCCCTTGACCCACATCAGCTCGACGGCGTCGCCCGTCACGGGGTCGGGGGCGGAGCCCTTGGCCGAGGTGTTGCCGCCCGCGTAGTTGGTGTTCCTGGGGTCCGCACCGAGGCGGTGCGAGCGGGCAATCAACTCGGCTGCCACGGGGTGGAGTTGGGGCTGGTCGGTCATCATGTCCCTCTGTGGGTGTGCCACTGCGGTGTACGGGGGTCGAGTGCGGCCGGAATCCTCAGGCACCCCAGCCGGCCGCCGTGCCGCCGACCCGCTCGGCGACGATCTTCTCTCCGTACCCGGAGGCGTGGTAGGCGGCCACCGGGTCGGCGTCCGCGCCCAGTTCCGTGCGCACCTCGGCCACCAGCGGCCGTACGTCGGTGTTGAAGGCGTCCATGATCACGGCGTGGGCCGCCAGGACGTCACCGGCGCGCTGGGCCGCCGACAGGGCCTCCGCGTCCACCAACAGCGCCTTGGCGGTGGCCTCCTGGACGTTCATCACCGAGCGGATGACCGCGGGGATCTTCTCCTCAATGTTGTGGCACTGGTCGAGCATGAACGCGGTGTCCGGGGTGAATCCGCCGCCCCGGATGACCTCGTACATGATCCGGAACAGCTGGAAGGGGTCGGCCGCCCCGGCCATCAGGTCGTCGTCCGCGTAGAAGCGGGAGTTGAAGTCGAAGCCGCCGAGCTTCTTCTCGCGGAGGAGGACGGCGACGATGAACTCGATGTTGGTGCCCGGCGCGTGGTGGCCGGTGTCGACCACGACCTGCGCCCGGGGGCCCAGCCGCAGGCAGTGGGCGTACGCGGTGCCCCAGTCGGGGACGTCCATCGTGTAGAAGGACGGCTCGAACAGCTTGTACTCCAGCAGCATCCGCTGGTGGTCGCCGAGCCGCCCGTACACCGCCGACAGGGCCTCGGCGAGGCGCCCCTGGCGTGCCGAGATGTCGTCCTGGCCCGGGTAGTTGGTGCCGTCGGAGAACCAGAGCTTGAGGTCGCGCGAGCCGGTCGCGTCCATGACGTCCACGCACTCCAGCAGGTGCGCCAGCGCCTTGCGGCGCACCGCCGGATCCGGGTGGGTCACGGACCCCAGCTTGTAGTCGTCGTCCTGGAAGACGTTCGAGTTGATCACACCGATCCGGACGCCCAGGTCCCGCGCGTGCGCGCCGAGCGCGGCGTAGTCGTCCACGCGGTCCCACGGGATGTGCAGCGCCACCGTCGGGGCCACGCCCGTGTGCGCGTGCACCCGGGCGGCGTCGGCGAGCTTCTCCTGCGGCGTACGCGGCACCCCCTTCTGCGCGAACACCTTGAACCGCGTGCCGGAGTTCCCGAACGCCCAGGACGGCGTCTCGACGGCCTGGGACTTCAACGCCGCCTTCGCGGCGGACACGGCGGATCGAGCCGTCATCTCTCAGCGCTCCCGTGGTGCGGACGTGAATCGTTTCATCGCGGCGAAGCTATGGGAGCGGTGACGGTGTGTCAACCCTCCTCGCGGCGGGTTGCGCACGTGGGGCGACGACCCGTCAGGCGGCGTGGAAATTGCCGGACGCACGCCCATTGACGCCGCTCCCCCGCGCCGTCTAGCTTCCCAGCAACCTCATTGAAACCTTTCACGGAGGGGTGGCGCGACCAGTCCCCCCACCGCCGAGGAGCCGTCATGAACGAGCCCGCCCAGGGCCCCGTCCCCGTACTGGCGCTCAGGGACGTCAGCAAGTCCTTCGGTGCCGTACGGGCCTTGCAGGACGTGTCCCTACGGCTGTACGCCGGTGAGGCGCACGCGCTCGCCGGTGAGAACGGCGCGGGCAAGTCCACCCTGATCAAGACGCTCGCCGGGGTGCACCGGCCCCACAGCGGCACGGTGCTCCTCGACGGCGAGCCGGTGACCTTCCACGGTCCCGCCGACGCCCGGGACGCCGGGATCGCCGTCATCTACCAGGAACCCACGCTGTTCCCGGACCTGTCGATCGCCGAGAACATCTTCATGGGCCGTCAGCCGAAGCGGTCCCTGTCCCGTATCGACCACAGGGCCGTACGGGAGTCGACGGCCGCCCTGATGCGGCGCCTCGGCGTGGACCTCGACCCCCGCCGGCCGGCCCGCGGGCTGTCCATCGCCGACCAGCAGATCGTGGAGATCGCCAAGGCGCTCTCGTTCGACGCGCGGGTCCTCGTCATGGACGAGCCCACGGCGGCGCTCACCGGCAGCGAGACCGCGCGGCTGTTCGCGGTCGTACGGACCCTGCTGGGCGAAGGGGCCGCGGTGCTGTTCGTCTCGCACCGGCCGGCGGAGATCTTCGAGCTGTGCGGGCGGGTCACCACCCTGCGCGACGGCCGCCGGATCTCCTCGGCGCCGCTGGCCGGCCTCACCGAGGACGACCTGGTCAGGAGCATGGTCGGCCGGGACCTGGGCGACCTCTACCCGAAGCAGGCGGCGGAGGTCGGCGAGGTCGCCCTGTCGGTGCGCCGGCTGACACGGGAGGGGGTGTTCCGGGACGTCTCGTTCGACGTCCGGCGCGGCGAGATCGTGGCGCTGGCCGGCCTGGTCGGCGCGGGGCGCAGCGAGGTGGCGCAGGCGGTGTTCGGGGTGGACCGGGCGGACGCGGGCCGGGTCGAGGTCAACGGCGTCACGCTGAAGGCCGGATCGCCGGCCGCCGCCATGGACGCCGGACTGGCCCTCGTCCCCGAGGACCGGCGTCAGCGGGGACTGGTCATGGAGATGTCCGTCGAACGCAACATCGGCCTCACCGGACTCGGCGACCTCGGCAAGGGGGGCATGGTGCGCCGGGCCCTCGAACGCGGCCGGGCCACCGACTGGGCCGTACGCCTCCAGCTCAGGTACCACCGCCTCACGGACTCCGCCGCTGTGCTGTCCGGCGGCAACCAGCAGAAGGTCGTGCTCGCCAAATGGCTCGCGACGCTCCCTTCCGTACTGATCGTGGACGAGCCCACCCGGGGCATCGACGTCGGCACCAAGGCCGAGGTGCACCGGCTGCTCTCCTCCCTCGCGGGCGAAGGCCTCGCGGTCCTGATGATCTCGTCCGACCTCCCCGAGGTGCTGGGCATGGCCGACCGGGTGCTTGTCATGCACGAGGGGCGGCTCGCCGCCGAGATCCCCCGCGCGGAGGCCACCGAGGAACGGGTGATGGCGGCGGCGACCGGGCGCGGCCGGAAGGCGGCGGCATGACCACCCTGACCGGTGAACCCACCACGACCCGCCCGGCGGACAGCTCCGCCCGCTCCCTCGTCGACGCGGTTTTCCGGGCCAGGGAGATCAGCATCGCCGGCGCCCTGGCGCTGCTGATCCTCGGCACGTGGCTCGCCAACCCGCGCTTCCTCGACAGCCAGGGTGTCAAGGACCTCCTCCTCAACGCCTCCATCCTGGTCCTGCTCGCCGTCGGCCAGTCGGTGGTGGTCCTCACCCGCAACATCGACCTGTCGGTCGGTTCGGTCGTGGGGCTCTCCGCCTTCGCGTGCGGCACGTTCGTGTCCGGCACCGGCCACGGCGTGCTGGTGGTCATGCTGCTGGGGACCGCCATCGGTGTGGTCTGCGGACTGGTCAGCGGCGCGCTCGTCAGCTTCGGCCGGGTCCCCGCGCTCGTGGTCACGCTCGGGATGCTCTACATCATCCAGGGGCTCGACTACTGGTGGGCGCAGGGCGACCAGATCAGCGCCACCGACGTGCCGCGGCCGATCCTCGACCTGGGCAGCGGCAGCGTCCTCGGCATCCCGTACCTGCCGCTGATCACCGTGGTGCTGCTCGCGGGCACGGCGTACTTCCTGCGGAGCTACCGCCCGGGCCGGGAGCTGTACGCCATCGGCTCCAGCCCCGAGGCCGCCCGCCTCGCGGGGGTGCCGATCCGGCGCCGGATCCTCGCCGCGTACGCCTTCTCCGGAGCGGTCGCGGGCTTCGCCGGCGCCCTCTGGCTCGCCCGCTTCGGCACGGTCGTCGCGGACGACGCGCACGGCTGGGAGCTGACCGTGGTCAGCGCGGTGGTCGTCGGCGGGGTCGCCATCACCGGCGGGGTGGGCACGGTGTGGGGCGCCGCGCTCGGCGCGCTGCTCCTCACCACCATCGGGAGCGCCCTGGTCGTGCTGAAGGTCGACGCGTTCTGGCAGGGGGCCATCACCGGCGCGCTGCTGCTCGCGGCGATCAGTGTGGACCGGATCGTGAACCTGCGGATGACCGCCGCACTGAGGAAGAGGAGCGCCCGCCATGGCCATGGCGCCTGAGACCGACACCGCCCCCGGCTCCTCCTCACCTGGACCCGCCGGGGCGTGGGTCAGGTCCGCCGGCCTGCGGTGGGACACGGCGGTCGGTGTGCTGCTGGTGGCGGTGTTCACCGTCGGCCTGGCCGGCACCGACGGGTTCGCGTCCGGCGGCAACCTCGCCTTCGCGTTCAACGACATCGCCGAAGTCGCCCTGATCGCCCTGCCGATGACCCTGCTCGTGGTGGCGGGCCAGATCGACCTGTCCGTGGCCTCCCTGCTCGGTCTGGGCAGCGCGCTGACCGGGGCGCTGTGGAACGCCGGGTGGGCCTTCGAGACCATCGTGCCCGTGGTGCTGCTGGCGGGGGTCGCCGGCGGTCTCCTCAACGGCTGGCTCGTCACCCGCGTCGGACTCCCCTCGCTCGCCGTCACGATCGGGACACTCGCCCTCTACCGGGGCCTCGCCTCCGTCGTGCTCGGCAGCGACGCCGTGACCGGCTTCCCCCACACGTACGCCGGTTGGGCCGTGGACACCACGACGATCCCGGGCACCTTCGTCACGTACCCGATCGCGCTGTTCCTCGTGCTGGCCGTCGTCACGGGCGTGGTGCTGCACTCCACCGCCTTCGGGCGCTCCCTGTTCGCGATCGGCGCGCAGGAGGAGGCGGCGTACTACGCGGGGATCCGCGTGAAGCGCCTCAAGCTGATCCTCTTCGTCGTCACCGGGCTGTTCTCGGCCTTCGCCGGCATCGTCTTCACCCTGCGGTACGGCAGTGCGCGCGCCGACAACGGGATGGGGTTCGAGATGCTCGTGATCGCCTCGGTCCTGCTCGGCGGGATCGACTTCGACGGCGGCAGGGGCACGCTCTTCGGCGCGGTCGCCGGGGTGTTGCTCATCGGCGTCCTCAAGAACCTGCTCACGCTCAACGACGTGGCGAACGAGGTCCAGGTCATCGTGACCGGCCTGCTGCTCGTCGGGTCCGTCCTCACCCCGCGGGTGGTGGCCGCCGCGGTCGAGCGCCGGCACCGGCGTACGGCCGCCGCGAGGGCCGGTCCACCGGAGTCCGCGGCGTCCTCCCCCTCTTCCGCGTCCTGACCCCACCCGGTTTCGCCGAACCCTCCGAAAGGTCCCCTCCCGCCATGATGCTCCGTACCGCCGCCCGACGCCGGACGGCCGCCACCACCGCGGCTGCCTGCGCACTCGCCGTGACCCTCACCGCCTGTTCCGGCACCACCAAGGACAGCGCGGCGAAGGACAACAGCAACGCGGGAGGCGCCGCCACCGCGAAGGCCGACCCGGACGCGCCCCTCAAGAAGGGCCTCAAGCTGGCCTTCCTGCCCAAGCAGGTCAACAACCCGTACGAGAAGATCGTCGACGAGGCCGGGATCGCGGCGGCCGAGGAGTACGGCGGGACCGGCAAGGAGGTCGGCCCCTCGGACGCGAGCGCCTCCTCCCAGGTGTCGTACATCAACACCCTCGTCCAGCAGCGCCAGGACGCGATCCTGATCGCGGCCAACGACCCCAACGCCGTGTGCGGCCCGCTCCGGCAGGCCATGGCCAAGGGCATCAAGGTCGTCGCGTACGACTCCGACACCGCGAAGGACTGCCGGCAGCTCTTCATCAACCAGGCCAGTTCCGAGGAGATCGGTCGCGGTCTGGTGCGGAACCTGGGCAAGCAGCTGGACCACCGGGGGAAGATCGCCATCCTCTCCGCGACCCAGAACGCCACGAACCAGAACACCTGGATCGGTTTCATGAAGGAGGAGCTGAAGCTGCCGGAGTACCGGGACATGAAGCTCGTCAAGGTCGCCTACGGGGACGACGACGACCAGAAGTCCTTCCAGCAGACGCAGGGCCTGCTCCAGGCCTACCCGGATCTCAAGGGCGTCATCTCGCCGACCACCGTGGGCATCGCGGCGGCCGCGCGCTACCTGAGCGACTCCTCGTACAAGGGCAAGGTGGTCCTCAACGGCCTGGGCACCCCGAACCAGATGCGCACGTACGTCAAGGACGGCACGGTCGCGCAGTTCTCGCTGTGGAACCCGGAGGAGCTGGGCTACCTCGGCTCGTACGCGGCCGCCGCGCTGGCCTCCGGGCAGATCACCGGCGCGGAGGGCGAGAGGTTCACGGCGGGCAGGCTCGGCGAGTACAGCGTCGGCAAGGACGGCGAGGTCATCCTCGGCGAGCCGACGGTCTTCGACAAGAACAACATCGACAAGTTCGACTTCTGAGAGCGGCTTCTGAGAGCGGCTTCCGAGCACACCTCCTCGGAGCGACTTCTCAGACCCCGGGGCCCGGAGGCGTGTCGTACCGGCGGTGCGGCGCGTGGTCCCTGCCATCGTCGACGTTCCGGTCCATCACGCCGAAGGAGCCGTCATGACCGTCCGCACCCCCGCCGTCGCCCGCACCCCCCGGATCGGGCTCGTCGCGGGAGGGCTCGGCGCGTACTGGCCGCAGTTCCCCGACCTCCTCCCCCAGCTCCGCCGCTCCGCCGCCCGGGTCACCGAACGCATGCGGGAGTTCGACGCCGAGGTCGTCGACGTCGGCTTCATCTCCGACGCCCAGGAGGGCGCCGAGGCCGCGGAGAGGCTGCGCGCGGCCGACTGCGACCTGATCGTCGGCTTCCTCACGACCTATATGACGGCGAGCATGCTCGTACCCGTCGCCCGGCGCACCGACGCGCCCGTGCTGCTCATCAACCTCCAGCCCACACCGTCCATGGACCACGCCTCCTTCGACACCGGTCAGTGGCTGGCGTACTGCGGCGCCTGCCCGCTCCCCGAGATGGCCAACGCCTTCGAGCGCGTCGGTGTGCCGTTCCGCTCGGTCTCCGGACATCTGGAGGACGAGCGGGCGTGGCAGCGCATCGGCCGGTGGATCCGGGCGGCGGGGGTACGGTCCGTCCTGCGCAACGGGCGGCACGGTCTGATGGGCCATCTGTATCCGGGGATGTACGACGTCTCCACCGACCTCACGATGGTGACCGGCAACCTCGGGGGCCACATGGAGGTCCTGGAGTTCGACGACCTGCGGGTACGGGTGGAGAAGGCCGGCGACCGCGAGCTGGCGGCGAAGCTGGACGAGACCCGCGCGGTCTTCGAGCTGGCCGACTCGGTGGTCGAGGAGGACCTGCGCTGGGCCGCGAAGGTGGCCGTCGGCCTGGACCGGCTGGTCGCGGACTTCGACCTCGACTCGCTCGCGTACTACCACCGAGGCCTGGACGCCGAGGTCCACGAACGGCTCGGCGCGGGGATGATCCTCGGTTCGTCGCTGCTGACGGCGCGCGGTGTCCCGGCGTGCGGCGAGTACGAACTCCGCACCTCACTGGCCATGTTGATCGCCGACCGCCTCGGCGCGGGCGGCTCGTTCACCGAACTCCAGGCGCTCGACTTCACCGCGGGGGTGGTCGAGATGGGCCACGACGGCCCGGGGCACCTGGCGATCAGCGAGCACAAGCCGCTGCTGCGCGGTCTGGGGGTGTACCACGGGAAGCGCGGCTGGGGCGTCTCGGTCGAGTTCGACGTACGGCACGGGCCGGTCACCCTGGTCGGGCTGGGGCAGACACGGGACGGCCGCTACCGGCTGGTCGCGGCCGGGGGCGAGGTGGTGCCGGGACCGCTGCTGGAGATCGGCAACACCACCTCACGGGTCGACTTCGGCTGCGACCCGGGCGAGTGGACCGACGCGTGGAGCGCGAGCGGTGTCGGTCACCACTGGGCGCTGGCGACCGGCGAACTGCTCCCTGACCTGCGGTGCCTGGCCGGGCTGACGGGACTCGAACTGGTCGAGGTCACCGTCTGACGCGGCGCCGGACCTGGCGGATCCGATGACGGGCGGTCAGGGCAGTACGGCCGTGACGGTACGCGCCGTTCGGCGCAGCCGGGCCGCGTCCTGGCTGGGCGGCGCGCCGAACTGGCGCCGGTATTCCCGGCTGAACTGCGAGGAGTTGTCGTAACCGACGCGCTGACCGACCCCGGTGACATCGCCGGGGTGGGTGGCGAGCAGGAGCCGGGCCTCCTGGAGCCGGATCTGCTTCTGGAACTGGATGGGGCTCATCGCGGTCACCACCTGGAAGTGGCGGTAGAAGGCGGAGACGCTCATACCGGCCAGCCGCGCCACGTCCTCGACGCGGAACGGCTGCGCGTAGTGCTCCCGGATCCACCGCACCGCCCGCGCGACATGGCTGAGGCTGCTGTCGGCCAGGCCGAATTGCCGGACGATGCCGCCCTGCTCGCCGGTGATCAGCCGCCACAGGATCTCGCGTTTGACGAGCGGCGCGAGCACCGCCCGGTCGCGGGGCTCGTCGATCAGGCGCAACAGCCGGATGACGGCGTCGAGCAGCTGATCCGGAGCGTCGCTGACGGCGATGCTGGGCAGCGCGCTCCCGCCGCCGCGGGGGACGTCACCGGGGCCGGCCCGCAACAGCAGCTCGGCGACGGCTTCGGGCTCCAGCGTGAGCCCGAAGCCCACGGCCGGGTGCTCCGGGCTCGCGCCGGCGAAGTGACCGGTGACCGGCAGGTCGACGGAGGTGACGAGGTACTGCCCGGCGCGGTAGTCGTAGACCCGCTCACCCAGCGCGAGGCGTTTCTCGCCCTGGGCGATGACCGCCAGGACGGTGCCGGACATCGACAGCGACGGCGGGTCCGACCGCTCGACCTTCGAGATGAGCACGCCGTCGATGGGCGTGGTCCAGTCGGGCCGCGCGTGCCGGAGCAGCAGGGTACGGAGCTGGTCGAGGTACATGCCCCGATTGCAGCACACCATCGGTCACCGGCTCCAGGGGAGGAGAGGATCGTGCAAGGGCCCGGGAGGATCACTCTATCGTTTGCGCAGGTCACAGCGATTCAATGGAGACACGACCTCCCCACTTCTCCTCTCTCTGAAAGAAGGCCCGCATGATCGCCGCCTACGGATTCAACGCCACCCTGACCGCCAGGCCCGGAATGGGCGACGAGCTGGTCGACGTACTGCTGACCGGCCTGGACGAGGGCAACCCCGGCGCGAGCGAGCATTGTGTCGTCTACCTCGTCTGCCGTTCGGCGGCCGACCCCGACGTCGTACACGTCACCGAGGGATGGACCAGCGAGGAGGACCACCACCGGATCTTCGCCGGCGGGGCCGCGCGGGCCATCGTGGCGCGGATCACGGGAATGCTGGCCAAGGAGTCCGCGTACACGGACTACGTACCGGTACGCGGCAAAGCCGCTTTCTGAGTCCGCCGTCCACCTCACCCACCTCCCAGGCAAGGAACCCCATGACACTCGCCCGTCCCGGCATCGATCCCGAACTGCGCACGCTGATGGCGGACATGCCTCTCATGTCCGAGCTCACCCCGGAACTGCTGGCGCGGCTGCGGCAGTTTCCGCCGACCCCGGTCGACACTCTTCTCGAAGGGCGGAAGGCCGGGCGACGCGAGGTCACCGTGTCCGGTGGGGACGGCGCACGAATCCCCTTGTCGGTTTTCAGCCCGGCGGTGACGGACGACTCGACGGCGGCCGGTCCCTCCACCGGGGCGCCGTGTGTCTACTGGGTGCACGGCGGCGGGATGGTCATGGGAGACCGCTTCTCCCAGCTCGACATACCGCTGGAGTGGCTCGACCTGTTCGGCGCGGTTGTCGTCTCCGTGGACTACCGGCTGGCACCGGAGGCCACCGGCACGACCCTGGTCGACGATTGCTACCGGGGCCTGCTCTGGATCGCCGAGCACGCCGGCGAGCTGGGTGTGGATCCCGCCCGGATCGTCGTCGCGGGTGCCAGCGCCGGCGGGGGCCTCGCCGCCGGGCTCACCCTGATGGCGCGGGACCGGGGCGCCCCGGCGATCGCCGCCCAGATGCTGATCTACCCGATGCTCGACCACCGGAACGTCACCACGTCCAGCCGGCAGTACGCGGGCGGGCCCGGCGTCTGGACCCGCGAGATGAACGAATTCGGGTGGCGGTCCGTTCTCGCCGGCCTCGCCGACGAGGACGTGCCGGGTTACGTCTCCCCCGCACGCGCCGACGACCTCTCGCGGCTGCCGACCACGTACATCGACGCCGGCTCGGCCGAGGTCTTCCGCGACGAGGACGTCGACTACGCCACGCGGATCTGGGCGGCGGGCGGCCAGGCGGAACTCCACGTCTGGGCGGGCGGCTTCCATGGATTCGATGCCCTGTACCCCCAGGCCCACGTCTCCGTCACGGCCCGCGAGACCCGCACCGACTGGCTGACCCGCGTCCTGAACCCGGCTTCTGACATGTAACCACCGCCCAGGTCCCTCCTCGTCCCTCCTCGTCCCTGTTCGACGGTCCACGCGAGAGGGTGCTCGCGGCCCACGCGCGTACGGGCTCACCGTGGCCGGGGAACGGACGCGGTGACCGTGGCCCCGCTCGGGCGCGGGTGGCTCAGAGCGAGGGCGGCCACCACCGCCATGGCCAACGCCATTCCGTAGAAGGCCACTTGCGCGGCGTGCGCGTAGTCGCTCCGGAGCGCCTGGAGTACGGCTTCGCGCGCGGCGGACGGCACTCCGCCCGTCTTCGCCCCGCCGTCCGCCGACGTGATGGCGTCGACAACCTGCCGGGTGTCCTGGCTCGTACCACCGACACGCCGGATGGACACCGCCACCTCGCTGGTCAGACGCTGTGTCACCACCGTGGTGAACACGGCGAGCCCCAGCGCCCCGCCGAAGTTCTTCATCGTCTGGGTGAGGGCCGAGACTTCCCCGTACGAGGTCCCGATGGCGCGGTTGACCGCGTCGGTGGACACCGGGCTGAACATGAAGCCGATGCCCGCACCGGCGACCATGATGGGCCACGTCTGCTGGTTGAGGAACGCGCCCGCGTCGAAACTCAGATCCGTCGCCGTCCGGGCCAGCCACACAAAGCCGGCCGCGCCGGTCACACCACCGAGCAGGATGACGGAGCGTGCCCCGACGCGGTCGAACCGTACGGCACCCAGACGCGCGGCCACCGCGAACCCGATGAAGAACTTCAGGAACAGCAGCCCCGTGTCGGTCGCCGACAACCCCAGGGAGACCTGCCCGTACACACTGAGGAAGAAGAACACGGAGATGAACGCGACCGACGCGAAGAACATCGCCAGGGTCGAGACGGTGAATCCCGCGTCACGGAAGACACGCAGGTTCACCAGGGGCGTGTCCGCGCGCAGTTGACGGCGTACGAAGAGGACAAGGAGCAGCACACCCACGGCGAGGAACGCCACCACCGCCGGGCTCGACCATCCCCACGTCCCGGCCTGCTGGAGCGCCGCCACGACAAGCCCCATCCCGGCCGCCGAGACGCCGGCGCCCACCCAGTCGACGGAGTCCGGGCGGCGCGGGGCGGCGGGCGCGGTCCGGAGTATCAGGATCAGCGCGACCAGGGCGATGGGTACGTTGATCCAGAAGATCGACCGCCAGGTCCACTCGGTCAGGAACCCGCCCGCGATCGGCCCGACGGCCGTCATCGCCCCGGTCACCGTGAAGAAGCCGGCCATCGCCCTGCCACGCCGTTCCTGGGGGAAGGCCCGCACCACGATGCCGAGGGCGGCGGGGAACATGACCGCGCCGCTCACTCCCTGGAGCGCACGGGCCGCGATCAACCAGGGGGCGGCCGCGGCGCCTTGGGGCGTGAGCCCGCACAGCAGAGAGGTGATACCGAAGGCGGCCACGCCCACGACGAGCATGCGCCTGTGGCCCAGGACGTCGGCGAGCCGCCCGCCCAGGAGGAAAAACGCCGCGGTTGTCAGCAGGTACACGTTGACCGCCCACTGGAGACTGCCGTGGCTGATCGACAGGTGCTGCTGGATGGACGGGCCGGACAGGGCGACGATCGTCTGGTCGATGGTCGTCATGGATACGGCGAGCACCAGGCCGACAAGAACCGTGTTGCCGGTGCGTGGTCGCACTCCCCGTGTCGGCGTCGAACTCATCGTGGCACTCCCTCACCCAGTGGCTCGCAGTTCACACGTCGAGCCATATTCCAGTCTTGACATGTCAAAACTAGAACCACAGCGCGCGACATGTCAACAGTGGAATATGCGCCGCCCGGGGGCAGAGGTTCGCTTGCACGGGGCAGGGGTGAGGGCTAGCCTGAAATAGTCACTGAAATTGACTATCCATTGCAGTGACCACCGGAAGCGGTGCACGCCTCTCAAGGAGAAGCAGTCATGTCCGACCGATCGAAGTTCCTGGAGTTCCTCACGGCCGACAACGCGGCCGTCGTCCTGGTCGACCACCAGGTCGGCCTGTACAGCGGCGTGCGGGACACCGGGCTCCTGGAGCTGAAGCACAACGTGAGCGCGCTGGCCCGTGCCGCACAGGCGCTCGGAGTCCCGACCGTGGTCACCACCACCGCGGCCGACAGCATGTGGGGACCCCTGATCCCCGAACTCTCCGACGCCCTCCCCCAGGGGACGGACGTCATCGACCGCAGCACGGTCAACGCCTGGCACGACCGCAGGGTCCGTGAGCGGATCGAGGCGACCGGCCGCCGGAAGCTGATCTTCACGGGCATCTCGCTGGAGGTCTGCGCCGCCCTGCCCGCCCTCGCCGCGACCGCCGACGGCTATGACACGTACGTGGCCGTCGACGCGTCCGGCACGTTCTCGCAGACCAAACGGGAGGGCGGGATCGCACGCCTCCAGCAGGCCGGCGTGATCGTCAGCGACTACGCCACCCTGATGGTCGAGATCCTCGCCGACAACGCCTCCCCCGCGGCCGGAGACGTCTACGCCGCACTCGACATGCCCTTCGCCGTGCTCGTCGGCCAGATCTCAGCCGCGTACCGCAAGAACGACTAGTACGACCCACGCCCGGACACGCGGAACGCGCCCCGCCGGTTTACGTGGCGTCGGACCGCGGGCGTCTCTGATGCTCGGTCACATCGACCAGGATCGCCTTGAACCCGGCGAAGGCCTCGCGGCCGACGCGGCGGGCGTGGCGTTCCTGGATGTCGGCCATGATCCGGTCGGCCGCCCGCATCTGGCTCAGTCCGCGCTCGGTGGGACTGATGAGCTTGGCGCGCCGGTCGGCCGGATCGGGACGCCGTTCGACGTAACCCAGCCCTTCGAGCTCGTCGATCATCGTGCCGATCACCTGCTTGTGCTGACCCGACAGACGAGACAACTCAGTGGCACGCACCCCGCCGGCATCCAGATAGGCAAGCACGGCACCGTGCCGGGGGTGCAGATCGGCGAACCCCTGCGCGGCGAGGGTCGCGAAAAGCTCACGCTGGACCGCGAACAGCAGCCGCCCGGCAAGCACCCCGAGGTCCGGGTCCCGCCTGTTTCTCTCCTCGCGCGTGGCCAACAGAAAGTCTCCTCGTCAAGCGTCCGGGCCGCGGCACGCCGCCCTCACCGATCAGTCTATGAAGCGGCCGCGAGTGCGGCGAACGTGTCCACTGACGCGCCGCGTACGGACAGCTCACCGGTGCTCCGACCGGAAGGGTTCGCCGTGCGGGTGGGTGGCTTTGCCTCGATAGGCTGCACGGCATGATCAGCTCGTTCAGCTCGTACGCGGGTTCCCGCGATGTCGATGTGGCGACAGCCGGGGCACGGGCCGGCGCGGACGTGGTCCGTGACATGTACGGCCGGCGGCTCGCCCGCATCGACAAAGGTGGCGGCGACTTCGCCACCACCGCCGATGTGAAGGCCGAGGAGGCGATCCTCGACGTCATCCGTGCCGCACGGCCCGATGACGCGGTGCTCGGCGAGGAGGGCGGACAACAGGGCGCCGCCGACGGCGAGCGCCAGTGGCTGGTGGACCCCCTGTGCGGCACGCTCAACTACGCCGTCGGCACCCTGCTGGTGGCCGTCAACGTGGCGCTTCGCGATGGGGCGGCGGCGGTGGCCGACCCGTTCGGCGGTGAGGTTTTCTCCACCGACGGGGAGACCGCGTGGGTACGGAACGACGGGGCCGACGACGCACGGCTGACGCCGACGCCCGCCACGCGCCTGGTGGACGTCAACCTGGATCCGCCGTTCCCGAGTGCGCCGGGATTCCGGGCCGTGGATCTGCTGGCCCACCCGGAGTTCGCCGAACGTTTCCGGCCGCGCGTCGTATCCACGACCCTCGCGCTGGCCTGGGTCGCCGCCGGCAAGCGCGCCGCGTATGTCACCGATGGAGGCGACCTCTCCGGGAACGTGCACTTCGCCGCAGGCATCGCGCTGTGCCGGGCGGCAGGCTGCGTTGTCAGCGGCGTCGACGGGGCCCCGGTGGGCGAGGGCCGCGGGCTGGTGGCCGCCGCCGACGACGAGACCCACGGACTGCTGATGTCGATGATCCGCGCGGGATCCGCTACGGAGCGTGGAAATCGGTTGCGGTCCCGCGAGGTGGGCCGCTAGCTTCCGCCTGGCCGCAGCGGGGTACGAGACGCGGCCGCGAAGGGAGTCGGGCGTGGAGGTCGGGGGCGTACGGACCGATCGTTTGGGTCTGTTGCTCGGTCAGTTCGACCAGGCCAGGGAGATGGCCCAGGTACGGCTGACGGGGCTCGGCGACGAGGAGCACCTGTGGGAGCCGGTGGACGGCTGCTGGTCGGTCCGGCGCCGGGGCGAGGCGGTGACGCCCCGGGCGTTCGGGCCGGGTGCGTGGGTGCTCGACAAGGGCGACCCGGAGATCCCGGCGAACGAGTACGCGGAGGTGGCCCGGCAGGCCGCCGGCGGTATGCCGGTCGCCAAGATCGCCGAGGACTGGAGCGTGAGTGTGGAGCGGGTCGAGGAGATCCTCGCCCACACCGGTGAGCCGGAGCCCGACAACGTGCCGGTCACCACCATCGCGTGGCGGCTGGCGCATCTGCAGGTCAACTTCGCGGGCCAATGGGAGTGGACCTTCGGTGAACGGCGGCAGGAGCCGAGGCTCCTGGTCGACTTCACCCCCTCCGCCGCCCTGGCACTCGAGCGGTTCTGGGCGCTGATCGACCGCTGGCGCGAGAGTGTCGGCGCCGTCACCGACGAGCAGCTCGACACGGTCGGCTTCTCGCAGTACCCGTACGGCTCCGACCCCGACGACCCGTTCATCACCGTGGTGGCGGGGGCCACCCTCGAATTCATCCACCACATGGCCGAGATCGCGTTGCTCCGCGACCTGTGGAGGGCCCGCCCCGCGGGCTGGAGCGGGGCGGGGTGACGGGCCGGCCCGCGAGGCGGCACCGTCTCCTACGCGGCGTCGGGACCGTCGAGGAAACGGAGCAGCACCGCGGCCTCCGCCCGGAGCCGCGCCGCCCGGTCGGCGTGCGCGGGTGCGGTCAACTGCGTTGCAGCCTCCAGCCGTTCGGCCACCTCCGCACGTACGATCTCCACCACGTCGCGCTCGCTCAACTCTTGCCGCACCGCCTCGGTGACACCGACACCGGACGGGGACTCCTCAAGGGCGACGCCCCGGAGTCGGGCTTCGTCCACCGGCACCGCCTCGGCGTTGTCCAGCGCCCCGAGTGTGGCCCGCAGGGCACTCACCGCGGCCTTGTCACGGGCGCGCATCGCTTCCGGCAGTGCTTGACGCATACGTAGACGTAGAGACATGCCGGTGACCCTATGGCCGCGCCCCCGGACCCACAACGCGATATCCGCGTGACCGGCCACGGACGTCATGCCGTGAAGAGGCTCCAGTTCTCCGCCAGTTGGAACCCCATCGCCTGGTACAGGGGAACGCCCAGCGGACTGGCGTGCAGGAAGGCCGTACGTGCCCCCTCCTCGTACGCGTCACACAGGACAACCTCCGTCGCCGCTCTGCCGTAGCCGCGCCGGCGGAACTCCGGCGGAACCGCGATGTTGAACACACCGACAAAATCGTCCACCAGAACACCGAACGAAGTCGCCACCACGACGCCTTCCAGCTCGGCCACATAACCGCGCATCGCGACGTGATCCATCACGGGGCGGGCCACGAACACGGAGAAGATCTCTTCCGGGCCGCCGTACCCGGCGGCCAACGCCGCCCGGTACAGGCCGGCTTCATCACCCCACACCCTGCGCACCGTCAGCCCGGCGGCCTCGGAATCCCGCACGGACGCCCGCTCGGACTTCCGCTCGGACTTCCGCTCGGACCTCTGCCCGGACTCCTGCTTGCCCTCCGGCAGATCATCTTCGCCGAGTGATTTCAGCATGAACGGCAGCATCGACCGCCGGTCCAGCCCGTGGTCCGCCGCCACTGCCACGATCCGGTCGTCGACCGGCTCGCCCCGTACCTGCACACTCCACGCCACGGACTCCAGCGCCGGCGAAGCGGCGAAAGCCGCGATCTCCTCGGGGTCGGCGTCGCGCCCGATGCCGATGACGCCGTTCAGGAGGGGCATGGGCGCGCCGGTGACCAGCTGCGCGGTGCCGTGGGCGCCGACTCGGCTGGAGCCGTTCGGCTGAGCCGAGGCGAACATGGCGAGCGCTGTCATCCAGGCCCGGGCCGCGGCGTCCGCGGCGTCTTGCGATACAACGTCATGAACCACGAGCCGACCGTACCATCTCGTCGCAAAACGACTCATAATATGCCGCCGCAGTCCGGGCCCGCGCGGACGTCCAGGGCGCCGAGGTAGTCCTCCAGCCGCGCCAGGCTACGGGGGCCGATCACCGGCACGAGCGGGGTCACGGAGCGCTCGGCGCGCTCCCGTACCCAGGCGACGGCGACCTGTGCGGGACGTACCCCGGCCTCCTTGGCCACGGTCAGCACGGCGTCCACCACCGCGGTCTTCTGCCGGCTGTCCTCGGTGTGGACGATGCGCCCCCAGTCGGTCGGCCGCCCCTCGGCGCTGGTGCGGTACTTGCCGGTGAGCAGCCCGCCGCCCAGCGGCGACCACAGCGCTCCGCCCAGCCCGTGGGCCTCGGCCATGGGCAGGATCTCGCGCTCCGCCGTCCGCTCCACCAGGCTGTATTCGAACTGGACGCCGATGACAGGAGCCAGTCCGCGCAGCTCACTCAGGGCGACGGCGTGGGAGGAGCGCCAGGCGGGGAAGTTGGACAGTCCGCCGCGGTCGCGCCTGCCGGTCAGCAGCTCTCCGAGGATCTCCTCGGACTCACCGGCCTGGTACGACTCCGACGTGTCGATGAAGGTGCCGCCGGCGTCCTCGGAACGGTCGAGGATTCGGCGGGCCTCGTCCTGTTCGGTACCGGCGAGGGCGCGGGTACCGAAGGTGCCGGCTCCGAGTGCCACCTCGGACACCCGCAGACCGGTGTTGTGGCCGAAGGTCGTGTAGCAGCCCAGCGGCGGCCGCGGTGCCCGTGAGCGCATCCTGTGGGCGGCGGCCGAGCTCTTCTACGAGGAGGGCATCAACGCCACCGGCATGGAGCGCCTGACCGACACCGCACGGGAGGCCGGCGTCACGGGTCCCGAGGCCCTGGGACGACAGCTGGCGGTCCTGTTCGAGGGGTCGAGGGCACTGACCACCTCCGTCGACAATCCGCGGCCGCTCGCCGACGCCCGCGCGGCCGCCCTCACACTGATCGACACCGCGACCGCCCGTACGGCGTGAACGCGCGCGCCTGAGGTGAGCGCCGGCGAGTGGCCGGTCCGCACCGCCGGCCGTTCGGCCTTTCCCGGCCCCCACTCCTGAATTCCCCGGGCCCCACTTCTGATCGATCGATCACATTCGCCGACCGCACCCCTTGACGCGGAAACCTTCAAAGTTGATAGTTTCATCATTACGGCAATGTTGCTCGGAGGTCGCGATGTTCGAAACTCTCACCCACGGTCGCAGAACCGCCCACCAAGACCTCCACAGCGAGGAGGGGGCCCTGCGCGGCGAGCACCGGGGGCGGGCCCGCAACCCCGTGATCAAGGTCGCCGACCTGGCCTGGCTGGAGTTCCAGAAGCCCGGCCTGGACCGGGCCGAGGTCTTCGCCCGGGATTTCGGGTTCACGATCGCGGCCCGTACGGAACAGGCGTTGTGGCTGCGCGGCACCTTCGCCGGCTCCCCCTGCATGGTGATCCGGCGCGGGCGCGAGTCGCGCTTCATCGGCCCGGTGTTCCGCGCCGCGGAACGCGCGGACCTGGACCGGCTCGCCCGCGTCACAGGCTCCGCCGTACGTGATTCCGACGCGCCGACCGGCGGGCAGTGTGTCGACCTGCTCGATCCCTCCGGGTTCTCGGTCCGGGTGGCGCACTCCGCCGAAACCCTGGCGGACCTGCCAGGTCAGCAGGCGCTCACTCTCAACTTCGGTACGGATCACCGCCGCGTCAACGCCACCCAGCGCCCGCCGCGGGAGCCCTCGCGCATCCAGCGCCTGGGGCACGTGGTCCTGGAGACGCGGGTGTTCGCCCGGGCCCTGAACTGGTATCTCGAAACCCTCGGCATGATCGTCAGCGACTTCCTGTTCCTCGACGGACAGCGCGAGCGGGGTCCGACGATGGCGTTCATCCGCTGCGACCGGGGGAGCGAACCGGCCGATCACCACACGCTGGCCATGCACCTCGGACCCGGTACGGGTTACGTGCACTCCGCCTACCAGGTCACCGACCTGGACACGATCGCGGCCGGGGGCGAGTACCTGGCCGAGCGCGGGTACCGGCGCAGCTGGGGAATCGGGCGGCACGTCCAGGGCAGCCAGATCTTCGACTACTGGCGCGACCCCGACCACTTCATGCTCGAACACTTCGCCGACGGCGATCTGTTCTCCTGCGACGTCGAGCCGGGCTGGGCGCCGATGTCGGCGAGCGGGCTGGCCCAGTGGGGGCCGCCCGCCACCCGGGACTTTCTCGGCACCAGTCCGTCCCCGGCCCGGCTCCGAGACATCTTCGCCGCTCTGCGCGGCGACACCGAAATCGATCCTGCCCGTCTGACGGGTCTGCTGAAAGCGATGAACTCATGAGCACCAACGTCCTGCGCACCGCCGAGGGTTGGTGGATGGTACGAGGCGACCACGCCGTGCCCGTCGCCACCCGGGCCGTCACCACGGCCGAGCTGATCGCGGACCGCGACGCCGTCCGCGAGGCCGCCGCCTCTCCCGAAGCGGGCACGCCCCTCAGCGGTCTGGTGGTGCTGCCGCCGGTCACCGTGCCCTGCCGGGTGGTCGCCCAGATGGTCAACTACCGCAGCCACGCGCGTGATTCGGGCTTCACCGGGGACATCCCGCCCGCCTTCTTCCGCAAGGCGTCGGGCTCCGTCAGCGGCCCTCACGACAGCGTCGTACGGCCCCCGCACGTGAGGCTGCTGGACTACGAGATCGAGCTCGGCCTGGTCATGGGGGCGCGGCTGCCGATCGGCGCCGTCGTGGACGAGAGGGATCTGCCCTCGTACGTCGCGGGAATCGTGCTCACCAACGACGTCAGCGCGCGTGATGTGCAGCTGAGCAAAACGCAGTTCTACGAGAGCAAGTCGTATCCGACGTTCACCCCGACCGGCCCG
The DNA here is from genome assembly GCF_044744165.1 of Streptomyces sp. NPDC087420. Classification (NCBI taxonomy): domain Bacteria; kingdom Bacillati; phylum Actinomycetota; class Actinomycetes; order Kitasatosporales; family Streptomycetaceae; genus Streptomyces; species Streptomyces sp. NPDC087420. The sequence goes on along the minus strand of NZ_JBIUXU010000001.1, from coordinate 595,697 downwards.
TACCTGACCCTGCTCGACCCGGACGACTTCGCCCATCTCCTGGACCTGCGGCTGCGGTTGTCGGTCAACGGCGATCTGCGCCAGGACCGCACCCTGGCCGACATGATCGTCCGCCCCGCCGAGGCGCTGACCCTGCTGGCGCGCTTCCAGACCCTGGATCCTGGAGACCTGCTGCTGACCGGCACGCCCGGTGGCACGGCCCTCAAGGCCCCGCCGAAGGCGGTCGAGAAGATCGGCGCGCTGCTGCCGCCGGCCATGAAGTGGAAGGCCTTCTTCAAGAGCCAGGCCCGCAATCCGCGCTATCTGAACGAGGGAGACCTGATCACGGCGACCATCGCGACGGCGAACGGCCGGCTCGACCTCGGGGAGCAGCGCACCTCGGTGGTCGACGCGCGATGACCCTCAACGAGCCGCGCACGGCGGCCGAGGTGACGGACGGCGTGCCGGGCGAGGTCCCCGTGGCAGCGAACGAGGTCCCCGTGGTGATCGTCGGCGCCGGACCCGTCGGCGTCACGGCCGCCCTGCTGCTCGCCCGGCACGGGGTCCGCAGCGTTCTCCTGGAGCGTCACACCGCCGTCTACCCCCTGCCGCGCGCCGTCGCCACGGACGACGAGGTCCGCCGTATCCTCCAGGCCGCCGGTGTGGAGGCCGAGTTCGCCTCGATCGCCCGCCCGGCCAACGGGCTCAGGCTCCTGGACGCCCGCCACCGGGTGATCGCGGAGTTCCCCCGTACCGCGGAGGGGCCGCACGGATTCCCGGAGACCAGCATGTTCGACCAGCCGGAGCTGGAGAGCCTGTTGCGTGACGCGCTCGCCCGCCGCGCCGAATGCGAGCTGCGCGAGGGGGTGGAGGTGCTCGACGTGACGCAGGAGAGCGACGGTGTCGCCCACGTGTCCTACCGGGCCGGGGGCGGTGCGGAGGTCCACTCCCTGCGGGCGGGCGCCGTCCTCGGTTGTGACGGCGCGAACAGTCTCACCCGTCGGGCCATGGGTGCGCGCTGGGAGGACCTGCGCTTCGAGGAGGAGTGGACGGCGATCGATGTGCGTACCAGCGCGCCCGTACGCACCTGGGGCGGCGTGGACCAGGTCTGCGATCCGCACCGGCCCGCCACCTTCATGCGGATCGGCGAGGACCGCTACCGGTGGGAGTTCCGTCTGGGCGAGGACGAGAGCCTGGACGGCGAGGACGGCAGGGAACGGCTCCGCCGCCTGGTCGCCCCCTGGATCGACCTGACCACGACCGACAACTTCGAGATCCACAGGCAGGCGCGCTACACGTTCCGGGCCCGTATCGCGGACCGCTGGCGCCGGGGCCGTCTCTTCCTCCTCGGCGACGCCGCACACCTGACGCCTCCCTTTGTCGGCCAGGGCCTCTGCGCCGGTCTGCGTGACGCCCAGAACCTCGCCTGGAAGCTCGCGCGGGTGCTCAACGACGGCGCGGACGACACACTGCTGGACACCTACCAGCTCGAACGCAAACCCCACGCGAAACACGTGATCCGCCTCGCCGTCGCGACGGGCTGGGCCATGACGGGAGGGCAGGACGCGGCTGCCGCCGCACGCCGCGCCCTGGTCGGCGCCGCCTGCCGTATCCCCGGCCTGACCAAGGCCGCGGGCCGCGACCTCAGCCCGGCCCTCACCTCGGGGCCGCTGATCCACCGGCGTACGCGGGTGCCCGGACGGCGGCGCGATCTCGCGGGCACCCACTGCCCCCAGCCGTGGATCCGGTACGAAGGCCGGCGCACCCGCCTGGACGAGATCCTCGGAACCTCCTGTGTCGTCCTGACCGCCTCGCCACTGTCCCCCGCCGTACAGGCCGTCGCGCAAGGGGTGGGCGCCCGGGTCGTCCACGTCGATGACACCGGTGACGAGGCCGGGGCCCTCGCCGCCTGGCTGCGCGGCGGCCGGGCGGACGCGGCCCTGGTCCGCCCCGACCGGGTGGTCCTGGACACCGTTCCGGCCGGCGGCGGCGGTTTCACCCACTCCCACAGCTGGGCACCCCTGTTGTGCACCACCCGCCGCCCCGAACCATCGGCGCGGCTCTCCGGCGCTCACGACTCCGCGTCCGCCCCACTGATCCCGTTGACTCCGTCCCGCCGATGAGGAAGACGACAGCATGACGACCCCTGACACTCCCGCACCGCCGGAGCCGTTCTGGACTCCGGACCCGGCGGACACCGCGGGCACCCGCATCGTCGACTTCGGCCGCTGGGCCGCCGCCCGGTACCCGGGCCTCGATCAGGCGGGCGACCCCGCCGACTACGACGTGCTGTACCGCTGGTCCGTCACCGAAATCGAGGAGTTCTGGAGCGCGGTGTGGGAGTACTTCGACATCGACTCCGCCACCCCCTACGAGACCGTACTGGCCGAGGAGTTGATGCCCGGCGCGCGCTGGTTCCCGGGCGCGACCCTGAACTACGCGCACCACGCCCTGCGTAACCTGAGGGACGACGAGCCCGCGATCCTCGCGCTGGACGAGACCGGGTCGGCGTACGAAGTCCCGGGCAGCGCGCTCCGCGCCCAGGTCGCCGCGATCGCCGCCACCCTGCGGGATCTTGGCGTCGGCCCCGGGGACACGGTGGCGGGCTATCTGCCCAACACCCCCCACGCCGTCGTCGCGTTCCTCGCGGCCGCCAGTCTCGGCGCCGTGTGGTCGGTGTGCGGCCAGGACTACGCCCCCGAAGCCGCCGCCGATCGTTTCGCCCAGCTCCGGCCCACCGTGCTGTTCGCCGCGGACGGCTATCTCTTCAACGGTACGGTCCATGACCGCCGCGACGCTGCCCTGGAGCTCGCCGGCCACCTGCCCACGCTCAACGCCGTGGTGCTCGTCGACCACGTCGGTCCGGCGTGGTCCGAGGGCCCGCGTTCCTTCCTCACGGTGCGGTGGGACGACGTGGTCTCCCGCACCGAGGAATTGGTCTGCGCACCCGTTCCCTTCGATCACCCCTTGTGGGTGGTGTTCTCCTCGGGAACGACGGGGCTCCCCAAGGGCATCGTCCACGGCCACGGCGGCGTCCTGCTCGAACACCTCAAGACCCTGGGCCTGCACTCCGACCTGGGACCGGCCGACCGTCTCCTGTGGTACACGACCACCCACTGGATGATGTGGAACCTCGTCGTCTCGACACTGCTGACCGGCGCGACCACTTGTACGTACGACGGCAGCCCCGCCCCCTTCGCCCGTCCGGACGTCCTGTGGGACCTCGCCGCCCGCCACCGCGTCACCGTCTTCGGCACCAGTCCCCAATACCTGCTCGGCATGGCCAAGTTCGGCATCGACCCGTCGGTGCACGACCTGTCCGCGATCCGCGCCGTCGGCTGCACCGGCTCCACGCTGCCGGCCTCCGCCTACCCGTGGGTGGGAGAGCATGTCGGCAAGAGCGTCCAACTCGCCTCCACCAGCGGCGGCACCGACGTGGTCTCGGGCTTCGCGGGCAGCGCCGCCACCACCCCGGTCTGGGCCGGCGAACTGTCCGCCCCCCACCTCGGAGTGGCTCTGGCGGCCTACTCCCCCGACGGGAGCCCGGTCGTGGACGAGGTGGGTGAACTGGTGGTGACCCGCCCGATGCCGTCCATGCCGCTGTACTTCTGGAACGACCCCGACGGCGCCCGCTACCAGGACGCGTACTTCTCCACGTATCCCGGCGTCTGGCGGCACGGCGACTGGATCACCCTCACCTCCCGCGGCTCGGTCGTCGTCCACGGCCGCTCCGATTCCACCCTCAACCGCAACGGCGTCCGGCTCGGCAGCGCCGACATCCACGACGCGGTCGAACGACTGCCCGAGATCGCCGAGTCGCTGGTCATCGGCGCGGAGGAGCCGGACGGCGGGTACTGGATGCCGCTGTTCGTGGTCCTCGCCGGGGCCGCCGTCCTCGACGACGCCCTGCGCGACCGCGTCCGGGACGCCATCCGTAACAGCGCGTCGCCCCGTCACGTCCCCGACGAGATCCTCGAAGTCCCCGGGATCCCGCACACCCGCACCGGCAAGAAGCTCGAAGTGCCGGTGAAACGCCTGCTCCAGGGCGCGTCCGCCGAGGACGTGGTCAGCCCGGCGGCCGTGGACAACCCCGAACTCATCGCCTTCTACGCGCAGTTGGGGGCCGACCGCGCGCATGCCCGGACCACCGGAGCAGGTGACGGCCGGTGACACCGACACCTGACGCCGCGCCCGCCCCTCCGCCACTGAACGGTGCTGTCGATGTGCACGCACACTTCATCACCCCGCGGCTGAGGGCGGCGATGGAGGCCGCCGGTCACGGACAGCCCGACGGCATGCCCGCCGTCCCGGACTGGAGCCCCGGGTCGGCGCTCGCCATGATGGACAGCACCGGCATCGCGGCGGCCCTCCTGTCGGTCTCCTCACCGGGAGTCAGCTTCGGAGACCCCACCCGGACCCGCGAGCTGGCGAGAACCGTCAACGAGGAAGGCAGGGCCCTCGTGGACGCCCACCCGGGCAGATTCGGACTGATGGCCTCCCTGCCCCTGCCGGACATCTCCGACGCGCTACGGGAGACACATCACGCCTTCGACACCCTGAACGCCGATGGTGTCATCCTGCAAACCCACTACGAGGGACACCATCTCGGCGATCCCCTGTACGAGCCGCTGATGGCCGAACTCGACCGGCGGGCGGCCGTGGTCCTCCTGCACCCGACGTCACCGCCGCACGCCGGGGCGACCGGCCTGGGGTGGCCCCGGCCCATGCTGGAGTTCCCCTTCGAGACCACGCGCGCGGTGGCCAACCTGATCCTGCGCGGTGTACGGGACCGATTCCCGGCCATCCGGTTCATCGTTCCGCACGCCGGCGCCGTACTGCCCTCGGTCGCGGACCGCCTCTCCGTCTTCGCCCTGGGCGTCGGAGCCGAGTCGACCGACGTCTTCGGAGCCCTGCGAGGGTTCTACTACGACGTCGCGGGCTTCGCTCTCCCCCGGTTGCTCCCCTCGCTGCTCACCCTGACGGACGCCGACCGTCTCCTCTACGGCAGTGACTACCCCTTCACTCCCGACTGGGTCGCGCAGGGCCTGGCCGCCACACTCGCCGGCAGCGGCGTCCTCACGGCGGAACAACAGGCGCTGATGCAGCGTCAGACGGCGGCCGCGCTCTTCCCCCGCCTGGCGTCCTCCTTGCGCGCCCATGACGCTTGATGATGATCTCATCACTTAAGATTGGCTCATCACCAAGGGCCGGTCCGGCACCGTACGCCGGTGATCCGCCCTTCCCGCTTCCTGGAGGCAGCATGACGACGCGTCGTCGGACACTCATCGGCATGGGCGCGCTGGCCGCGAACGCGTTGAGCTTGGGCCAAGCACCTCAGGCGCGAGCCACGGAGGGTGCGGAATCGGGGCCCGCGAACGACGAGTCCCGTACCGCCACCGCGGACTTTCCCCTGGCCCGGGCGATCGACGTGCACGCGCACTACATCACCCCCACGTACCGTCAGGCCCTGATCGACGCGGGCCTGGACCAGCCGGACGGCATGTCCGCCATCCCCGCGTGGAGCGTCGACGGCGCGCTGGAACTCATGGACAGCACCGGCATCGCCGCGGCCCTGCTCTCCGTCTCCTCGCCCGGCTTCGCGGTCGGCGACCACCACACGGCGCGTGCACTCGTCCGGCAGGTCAACGAGGAGGGCGCGGCACTGGTGAAGGCCAACCCGACCCGCTTCGGCCTGCTGGCGTCGCTGCCTCTGCCGGACGCCGACGCCGCCGTCGAGGAGGTGGCTCACGTATTCGACGTCCTCAAGGCCGACGGGATCTCCCTGGAGACCAACTACGAAGGCACGTACCTGGGAGACCCCTCCTTCCGCCCGGTCCTCGCCGAGCTGAACGAGCGACAGGCGGTGGTCCATCTGCACCCGACGTCACCCGCCTGCTGGGAGGCCACGGCGCTGGGCCGTGCGCGACCCATGATCGAGTTCCTCTTCGACACCACACGTACGGTCACCCAGCTGATCCTCGACCGTGTGGTGGAGAACTACCCTGACATTCGTTTCATCGTCCCGCACGCCGGTGCGGCCCTGCCGGTTCTGGCGGACCGGATCGCGGCGTTCGCCCTGACGGAGTCCACCCCGCCGGTCGACGTCATCGGTGCGCTCAAGCGCCTCCACTACGACGTCGCCGGTTTCGCGCTGCCCCGAGCGCTGCCCGCGCTGCTCCATCTGGTGGACACCGAACGGCTGCTCTACGGGAGCGACTACCCGTTCACCGCGGAAGCGGCGGTGAAGGCGCTGGGAGTGCGGCTGGCCGCCACCGATGTCCTCACCGCACAACAGAGACAACGCGTTCTCAGCGGGAACGCCGCCCGTCTCTTCCCGCGCCTCGCCGATGGCGGGAACAGCTGATCCCCCGACGCGAGCCCCCGGCACCGGCCGCATTGTGCCCGCCTTTCTCCCATAAAAACATCCTCTTTTCCGAGGTGTTCCCAGGTGTGGGAGCGACAGGCCCGGGCACTCGCCTTCCTGAGGGGCGGTCACCGAACACGGCGACGCTCCTGCAGGGAATGTACCGTCGATTAAGGAGCCTTTTATGAGTGACAACATGTGGGGATACCAGCCGACGGTCGGTCACACCGCGGGGAACACCCTGACGGGTTACAAGGTCGAGGCGAACGACGGAAGCATCGGTAAGGTCGACAAGCATTCCGACGAGGTCGGCTCGTCGTACCTGGTGGTCGACACCGGTGTCTGGATCTTCGGCAAGCACGTTCTGCTGCCGGCCAGCACCGTCACGCGGATCGACACCGCGGAAGAGACCGTCTACGTCGACCGGACGAAGGCCGAGATCAAGGACGCCCCCGAGTTCGACAAGGACAAGCACCTCGGCGATGCCGATTACCACGAGCAGGTGGGCGGGCACTACGGAAAGCACCGCCGCATCTGACCACCACAGCTCCCGGCGGGGGGGGGCCCCCGGGCCATACAACCACGCGGGGGCCCCCCCCGCGGCGGCCCGGCAGAAAAAAGGAC